>CALCJD010000072.1 GCA_937960895.1 uncultured Spartobacteria bacterium
GTGAAGAGGAGCGGGGTAAATTGTCAAGAATTGTTGACTGACCCCATCTGCGCTCGAAGTCTTTTGTCAGTCTGGCCAGTTCGAAGCGGTTCTTCATGGCGCAAAGAAGCGGTCGTAGGTGTACAACGACAGAAAGAAGATGGCCGTCCAGATCGCGGCGGCGCGCAGGACGGGGCCCCAGTCGAACTTCTGCCAGGTTTCGTGCGCGATGGTCTGGATGGCGCCAAAATTCATATCGCGCGCGGCCATGCTGGAAATATCGATTTCGGGTGCGGCCGCCACCTGTTTCACGGCCTCGCGGAGACGGTCGTCGGTTTGCGGCCAGCGCGTCAGGCCTCCGCCGGCCCGGAGAGCGACAAGGCCGGATTCGACGTCGTGACCCGGCGCGATCGTGTGGACCCAGCGGGCAAGGCTGTCGAGGGCTTCCGTCATGGCCGCCTCCAGCGGCGGCAGCGCCGGATCGGCTGCACAACGGGCCCGGGCAGCTTCAATGACCCGAAGCGTCTCCCGCGTGCGGGCCTCCACGCCACCCAACCCCAGAGCCGCATAATAGGCCATCACCCGCCGGGTGGCTTCATCCCAAATGGATTGTTCGCTCATGGCACCCATGTGTAGGTCCAGGTTTCCGTGAGCGGCCTGCCATCCCGGACCAGGCGGCAGAGCAGTTCGTGCGGTTTGTTGTTCTCCGGCGTGCTGGTGAGGAAACTCACCCGCCAGGTTTTGTTGAAATCATTCCATTCGACCCGGACGTCGGATATTGCCGCGCCGGTGGAGGACGAACAGTCCACGGCGGGGACTTCGTCGGGCTTCCAGGGGGCTTGGGGCGGGGCGGCAAATTCCAGGAAAACCTGCCGGAAATATTCCTTGTCCTGATAGTCCACGCGGGTTGAAACACAGCGTCCGACCGGCGGGAGGTCATCGGCTTCGTTAATCCAGCGGAGCACATATTCCAGACGGACCGGCTGGCGCACGGGCGGCGCTTCGGAAGGCGTCCAGAAGGCGACGACATTATCCATGTACTCGTTGTTGGTCGCCAGTTGGATGAGTTTCACCGCGCCCTTGTCAAATCCGCGGACGGGCTGGACCCAGAGGCTCGGGCGTTTGTTGTAGAGGGCTTCGAGGTCCTGATAATGGTTGAAATCGCGGTCGCGCTGGAAGAGACCGAACCCCTTGGGTTGGTCGTCGGTAAATACATTGTATTGTGTTTGTTTTGCCCAAGCCAGGGGGTGCCAGATCCATTCACCGGTGCTGCGTTCGATGAGGAGGCCGTCGGAATCGTGAACTTCGGGCCGGAGGTCGCCGAAGGTGTTGCTGGTGTTCTCGCCAAACCAGAACATGCTCGTGAGCGGCGCATAACCGACGTTTTCGGTTTTTTTCCGGAAGAAGAGAACGGCTTTGACCGGCATGCGGGTTTCGGCACCCGGATGGATGTCGATTTGGTAGGCGCCGGTCACGCTCCTGCTTTCGAGCAGGGCGTAGACGGTCATGTGATTCGCAAAGCGGTCCGGGCGCTTCAGCCAGAATTTGGTAAAGGTGGGAAATTCCTCGGGGCGCTTGTCGATTCCGGTGTCGATGGCCAATCCGCGTGCGCTGATTCCCCAATGGGCGTCCTTGGGGAGGGCACGGAAATACGACGAGCCGAGGAAGGAGACCAGTTCGTCGAGGACGTCCGGTTTGTTGAGCGGATAATGAACGCGGAAGCCGGCGTAACTGAGGGTTTCCGGGAAGCGTTCCGTGAAGTGGTTGCGGCCGAAGGTGAAAAAATCCTGCGAATAACGCATGGGTTCGGTGGCGTTGTCGGGCAGGGCGAAGATTTGGACGGGGCGGTTGTGGTTGGCCCCGAGATGGTAAAAGCGCACCTGAAACGGCAGGCCTTCGCGGCGCCAAAGCGTGCGTTCGTTTTTCCAGCGGATTTCGCGAAGTTGGTCGTAGCTCAGGGTCCGGAGTTCCTTGGGCAGGGTGGGAACGGCGGAGAGATAGTTTTCCCGGGCCATGCGCTCCGCCATCATCACGACATCCTCGAAGGTAAACGCCTCGCGCTGGCGGCTGCTGATGACAATGCTCAGCAGGAGCACGGTCAGCAGGCCAAAGAGCAAATGCGTTTTCATTCTCTTCCACTACGGAAGCCAGCCCCGGGAGGATGGGTCGAGAAGAAAAAAACTTTGGTTGCGAGCCGAATTTGGGCCGCTTTTCGATGGGGAGCGCTGCGACGGCGGCGTTGGCAACGCCGCCCACCTCTTGGGCCTATAAAAAAGTCTCTTCCGCGACCGGATTTGTGAGTTTTCCAATCTTGTCGATTTCGATCGTCACTTCGTCGCCGGGTTTCAGCCAGCGGGGCGGATTGGCGGCCATGCCGACGCCATGGGGCGTGCCGGTGAGAATGACCGTTCCGGCGGGCAGCGTGGTGCTGCCGCTTAGGAATTCGATGAGGGTCGGCACGTCGAAAATCATATCCCCGGTGTTGGATTCCTGGACGACGTCGCCGTTGAGAATGGTGCGGATGGCTAGCGTGTTCGGATCGGGAATTTCGTCGGGGGTGACGAGAACGGGTCCGAGCGGACAGAAGGTGTCGAAGGATTTTCCGCGGCACCATTGGCTGCCTCCCCAGCGTTTTTGCCAGTCGCGGGCGCTCACGTCGTTCGCGCAGGTGTAGCCCAGGACATATTTGAGGGCGTCCGCGCGTGAGACATTCCGGCAGGTTTTGCCGATCACCACGGCGAGTTCGCATTCGTAGTCGACCTCGTGGCTGGCGAGTTTGCGGGGCAGGAAAATCGGATCGCCGGGATTTTGCAGGGAGGCCGGGCTTTTGATGAAAAGCACGGGAAACTCCGGCAACCGGGCCTTGGTTTCCTCGGCATGACGCCGGTAGTTCAGGCCGATGGCGAGGATTTGGGTGGGCTGGAGCGGGGCGAGGATTTTGGAAACCTCGGCAAGGCGGCCGGTTTCCTGGAGGCCTTCGAAGAGGTGGCCGGTCAGGGCGTGGATGGTTCCGTCGGGCTGCTCGGCGCCGAAATGGACGGCCTGGTTGTTGTCCTGGTAGCGGAGGATTTTCACGAGAGGTTTTTGCTGAGGGTCACGATGTTCCGTCCTTCGGTGCGGTGATAGGCATATCCATCGAGCAAATTGCGGACGAAATGAATGCCAAGTCCTCCGATGGGACGTTCCTCGGCGGGGAGGGGGGTGTCCGGTTCGGGCTGATCGAACGGATTAAACTCGTGGCCGTCGTCGGAAATTTCGATGGAAAGTTTGTTGTCCCGAACGGACA
>CALCJD010000073.1 GCA_937960895.1 uncultured Spartobacteria bacterium
TCCTCCTCCACCTGGAGGTGATAGTCCGGCGGGGCGAAAAACACCGTGCCCGCGCCGAGCGGTTCCTTGTCCCGCGCCTCGCGCACGGACAGCGCGCACTTTTCCTGAAACAGGCCGGCCAGGCCGCTGTCCCTGTCGGGCGGAATGTGGACGACCACGAGGATGGGGACGGGGAGGTCGGCCGGAAGGACCGGCAGGATCTTCAACAGCGCCTCGATGGATCCGGCGGATCCGCCGACGACAAAAACGGTGGGGCGGTCCATCAGTCGGCTTTCTGGTAGAGTTTTTCTTCGCGGTCAAATACCTCAAACGCCCCGGCATGACGGGAAAACTGCACACTTTCCTTGGCGCCGAGTCCCAGAAATCCCCTCCGGATCAACGCGTCCCGGAAAAGACCCAGCACGCGGTCCTGCAGGTCACGGTCGAAGTAGATCATCACATTGCGGCAGGAGATGAAGTGCACCTCGGCAAAGACCTGGTCCGTGACCAGGCTGTGATCGGAAAACACGGCGCGGGCGCGCAGCGTGGGGTCGATGCGCGCATGGCTGTAGGCGGCGGTGTAATATTCGGACAGCGAGGTCCGTCCGCCGGACTTCTGGTGATTCTTCGTGAAAAGCTGCATGCGGTTCAGCGGGTACACGCCGGCGCGGGCCTGACGGAGGGCGTCCGGATTGATGTCCGTCGCGTAAAAAATCGTGCGGTCCTCGAGTCCTTCCTCGCGAAAGAGAATGGCAAGGGAATACAGCTCCTCGCCGGTGCTGCAGCCGGCGATCCAGACCTTGAGGGAGGGATAGGTGCGCAGGTGGGGAAGCACCCTTTCGCGGATGGCGCGAAAATAGGCCGGATCGCGGAAAAACTCGCTCGCCTGCACGGTGAGCACGCCGAGCAGGTCGGGGAGGATTTCCGGATGATGGAGGACTTTTTCCTGCAGGTGCGAGATGCTTTCGCAGCCGAAGCGTTCCTGCGCGCGGCGGATGCGCCGTTTGACCGACGTCATGGCATATCCGCGGAAATCGTAATGATACCTGAGGAAGATCGCCTCAAGCAGCAGGCGGATTTCGATGTCTTCGGTCTTGGGGGGCATGTCAGGGACGCGGCATCCAGACGCGGACCAGGGAGAGCAGTTTCTCCACATCCAGCGGCTTGGCCATGTAATCGTTGGCGCCGGCCTCGAGACAGCGCTCCTGGTCGTTTTTCATGGCCTTGGCGGTGAGCATGATGATGGGAAGCCGGGCCCATTCCGGACGCCGGCGGATTTCGCGGGTCGCCGTCAGGCCGTCCATTTCGGGCATCATGACATCCATCAGGACCAGATCGATGGCGTCGCGGGGGGAGGACGTGGATTTTTCCAGGGCCTCGAGGGCTTCCCGGCCGTTGCGGGCGATCTGAATGCTGGCGCCGCGGGGTTCGAGAATGTTGGTGAGGGAATAGACGTTTCTCACGTCGTCCTCGACGACAAGGATGCGGCGGTCCTCAAGAACCGCGTCGCGATGGTGCGCGCGCTGCAGCATGCGCTGCTGCTCGGGTGGGAGGTCGGCGACCACGCGGTGGAGGAACAGGGTGACTTCGTCGAGCAGGCGCTCGGGGGATTTGGCCCCCTTGATGATGATGGATTTGGAATACCGGCGGAGCTTCTGCTCCTCGTCGTGCGAGATGTCGCGCCCGGTGTAAACGATCACCGGCGGGAAGGAATACGACTCCTCCTTGCTCAGGGTCTCCAGGAGGGAATACCCCGAGGCGTCGGGCAGGGAGAGGTCCAGCACCATGCAGTCGAAGGTCGTTTCGCCGAGCAGGGTCAGGCATTCGGCCGCGGTGCCGACCTCGAGGGTTTCCACGGAATCCGACTGCAGGAGTCTGGCCAGGCTGTTCCGTTGGACGGCGTCGTCCTCGACGATGAGCACGCGTTGTTTTTCGGCGGAAAAGCGGGCTTTGAGCTGCCGGAGCGCCTGCATGAGATCCTCGCGCTTGACGGGTTTCAGCATGTATCCCACCGCACCGAGCGAGAGGGCGGTCTGTGCATAATCCGCGGCGGAGACCACATGCACCGGAATGTGGCGTGTGCGGGAGTTTTGTTTGAGACGGTCGAGGACGGAGAGCCCCGAATGGTCCGGCAGCCCGACATCCAGCAGCACGGCGCTGGGCAGGTACTGGCGCGCGAGGGTGAGGGCGTCCTCCGCGGTGGTGGCGACCAGGCACTGGAAATCCTGCTCGTGGACCAGGTCGCGCAGGATTTTTGCGAAGGCGATGTCGTCCTCCACCACAAGAATGGTGCGGGTTTCGGCGACCAGGTGGTCCCGGTCGTCCGGGATGACGGATTCCGACGGAGCCGGGGCCTCGGCCGGGGCGGCCGGCGGGGTGTCTTCCTGCCGGGGCAGGGGAGCCGGCTGCAGCGCCTTGTCGAAGGCGTCGGGAAGATTGAGCGTAAATGTACTGCCGCGTCCGGGTTCGCTTTCCAGCGTGATGATCCCGCCCAGCAAATGGGCCAGTTCCCGGGAAATGGAGAGTCCGAGCCCGGTGCCGCCGTAGCGGCGGCTGATGGTGGTGTCCGCCTGATGGAAGGCGTCGAAGACCGTCTTTTGATTTTCCGCGGAAATGCCGATGCCGGTGTCGCGCACCACGAAGGCCACGGAGCCCTCCCGGGTGCGGCCGATGGTGAGTTCGACGGTTCCCTTTTCGGTGAACTTGATGGCGTTGGAGAGCAGATTGCGGAGGATCTGCTCAAGGCGCTGACGGTCCGTTTCGATGGCCGGAGGGGAACCGGGTTCGATTCCGGTGAAAAAGGCGAGCCCCTTCTGCTTGGCGATGGGGGAGAAGGAGCGGGAGAGATCGGAAACGAGCCGCGAAAGGTCCACCGACTCCGCATGCTCCTCCATGCGTCCCGCCTCGATCTTGGAAAGGTCGAGAATGTCGTTGATGAGGTTGAGCAGGTCGTTGCCGGAGGAGTGAATGGTCTGGGCGTATTCGACCTGTTCCTCGGTGAGGTTGTCGGTGGGATTGTCGGCGAGCAGCTTGGAAAGAATGAGCGAGGAGTTGAGCGGGGTGCGCAGCTCGTGGGACATGTTGGCGAGGAAATCGGACTTGTATTGGCTCGCCCGGGCGAGTTCGTCGGCTTTGGCCTGGATGGCGGCGCGGGCCCGTTCCAGATCGTCCCGCTGGGCTTCCAGAATGCTGGCCTGTTCCTCGAGTTGGGTGTTGGTCTGTTCGAGCTCGGCCTGTTGTTGTTCCAGCCGGGACTGGGACTCCTTGAGGGCGCGGCTTTGTTCCTCGAGTTCCTCGTTGGAAACCCGGAGTTCCTCGCTCTGGGTCTGCAACTCCTCGGATTGACGCTGGGTTTCTTCGACCAGCTCCTGCAGGTTGTCGCGATAGTTGGCCGAGCGCACCGCCACGGCAATCGGCTCGGCGACTTCGCGGAGCAATTCCAGCGCGTCGGGGTTGAGGGGATGGAGGAAGCCGAGCTCAAACACCGCATTGACCGCCGATTCCGTGGATGCGGCGGAAATGACAAGGGAGCGCGGGGAAGTGTTTCCCAATCCCGAACCCGCCGTGAGATAGCCCTCCGGCACATCACGGATCACCACCGTCGAATTTTCCATGGCGCTCTGGCCCAGCAAACCGTCCCCCAGGGTGAAACGACGCGGAATGACGCTCTCCGCGGGCACCCCGTGGGTCGCCACCCGGTGGAAGTCGGTGCCCTTGCGCACAAAAAACGCCCCCGCATGGGCATCCAGATAACGGGTGAGGAAGGAGAGAACATTGGCGCCGAGTTCCTCGATCTTCTGGTCGCCAAGCATGTTGGCGCTGAGTCCGAGTTTGCCGTGCTGGAGCCAGTCCTGCCGGCGACGCGAGGCGGCCGAGCGGACGAGGAGTGTGGCCACGAGGATCGAAAGCAGGGTGCCCAGCGCCGTGGTCAGCAGGACTCCCACCACGGCCACGCGATAGGCTTCCTGCATGGCGGCGACCCGCTGCCGCCGCAGATCGGTTTCGAAGTCGCGCATTTCGCGAACCCGGTTCCGGATCTGTTCCATGACGTCGCGTCCCCGGTTGGTTTGCACGATGGCCCGGGCGGCTTCGAACCCCTCGTTGCGCCGGATGGTTATGACCCGGTTCATCTCCTCCATGCGGGCGATCACCCTGGCCCGCAGGTCGGCCAGACGTTCCTGCTGGGCGGGGTTGTCCCGCGTCAGTTCCTGAACCCGCTGGAACAGGCGGTCGATCTCGGTGTTCGCGGTGTGGACGGGCTCGAGGTAATTTTCATTGTACGTCACCAGAAAACCGCGCTGCGCGCTTTCCGCCTCCTTCACCATGGCGAGGATGGCGTCGAACGCGGTGATGACCTCGTGCGTGTGCGCCACCTTTTCCGCGTCGTTCAGCAAAAACTGGGTCTTTTGGTAGGAGGAAAATCCGCTGACCACAAAAAAGGTCAGCACGGCGACCAGACCGAGAAGCGTGGGAAAAGTGGTCTTGAAAAGGGAGAAATCCGTGCGGAACGTCATGGAAGGAAAGCGGCTGGTTCAACAGCCGGACCCCTCCGGCACTCCCGGACGCCGGCATGTTGGAGGCAAAAAATCAACGGGCCTTACGGGACGGGTTGCAGCAAATCGGAAACGGCGGCTTGCAGGGTCTCCTGGGTGACCGGTTTGGTGAGATGACGATCAAATCCCGCCTTCAGGCACCGCTCGATGTCATCCTCGGATCCAAATCCGGTCAGCGCAATGGCCGGGGTCTGCGAAAACTGCCGCATGGCGGTCATGAGACTGATCCCGTGTCCGTCCGGCAGACTGATGTCACTGATGATGAGGGAATAGTTGGTGTGCAGCGCCTTTTCGAGGGCCTCCGCAATCGTGTAGGCCGCATCCACCCGGTAGGGAGTGGAGGCCAGCATGAATTTCAAAACCTGGGCCGTGTCCCGGTTGTCCTCCACAATCAAAATGTTTCCCGCCGCCCTGGTCGCTGTTGCCATACACCCTCTAAATACGTGCAAAATGGAAAGTTATCCCTCAGGGAAATCCCCGGTCCGCGTATGGGGAAGGGAACGCGGGGAGGACGGGAAAACGTGTTCGGATTTTGCCGGGAAAGGGGCCGGGACGCCGGACGCGATCCGACCGCGGAGGAGCTTCGTTTCTGGCTACGAAAACCGGCCCGACTGACTTTCCCTGCGCCAATCGGAGGGAGACTGACCGTGGAATTTTTTGAAGGCGTGGGAGAGGTGGAAGCTTGAACTGAAGCCGACAAGCGAGGCGATTTCCTCCAGGGTGGCGTCCGTGGAGGCGAGCAGCCGGCGCGCGCGCCGGAGACGCAGCTGCATGACGTATTTCCAGGGGGTGAGGCCGGTTTCGCGGAAAAAAATGCGGCGAAAATGGGAATACGCCACGCCGTGTTTCCGGGCGATGTCCCTCATGTTCAGGGGCTCGGCGGCGTGCCCGGAAAAA
>CALCJD010000074.1 GCA_937960895.1 uncultured Spartobacteria bacterium
CGACACGGATACGTCCACACGGGGTTCAGACCGCGAACCGTCCTGTTATGAACACCACACTCCGAAACAAAAGGATCGCCATTCTCGCCGCCGACGGTTTTGAGCAGGTTGAACTGGAGGGTCCCATGGAAGCGCTGAAAACCGCCTCCGCGGAGGTGAAGGTTGTTTCGCTGAAACCGGGAAAAATCGTCGGCATGAACCACACGGAAAAGGGCGCGCCGGTGAAAGTCGACCTCACCCTCGAGGAGGCGGAGGACGAGGAGTTCGAAGGACTGATGATTCCCGGAGGATTGTACAATCCGGACACACTGCGTTCGACCCCGGCGGCCGTCGAGTTCACCCGAAAATTTGCGAAGGCCGGCAAACCCATCGCCGCCATCTGTCATGGCCCCTGGGTGCTCATCGAAGCCGGCGTGGCGGAAGGACGGCGGATGACCTCCTGACCCGCCATCCGTACCGATGTCATCAACGCCGGCGGCGAATGGGTGGATGAGGAGGTGGTCGTGGACAACGGAATTGTGACCAGCCGCCAACCCGACGATCTCCCCGCCTTCAATCGCAAAATGATCGAGGAATTCGCCGAGGGAATCCATCCCGCTGATTCGTGACAAGCCCCCCCGGGCAGTCACGGAAAAACAGGCCATCCGACACGCGAAATGTCCGGATCGCCGCGTTTTCCGAAAACCCTGGGCAGCCGGCGGGAAGATCCGCACTTCCCTGACGTCATCCGCACTTGCCAGAACCGGGAAAGCGAGATAAAATTTTGGCATCTAAATTATTTTGCCGCACCGTACATCCGTTTCCCAAAAGGCCTCTTCGACTCCCGCCCGTGCCAGGAGCGGGGAGATTTCCCCGGCAACCTATGACCGTCTCTTCGGCAGATTTTTGCTGCAGGGCAAACTGCATCGTTCGGCGGTCGGGAGCATCCTGGATCGTTCACCGGGCGCGGTCACCAAACACGTGCGCATGCTCCTGGACCACGGCATCCTCGAAAGCACGCCGGTCCGGGTGAGCCATGCCAAACGTCCCATGGACGAACTCGCCCTGCGGCCCGCGGCGGCCACCGGACTGGCGGTTCTTTTGAACAGCCGGCAGGTCAGCGGGGAGTTGATCGGACTGGATCTCAAGCCGTTTTACCGGTCGGAGCTGGAGATCGCGCGGCCCACCCAGGAGGACATTCTCGGCACCCTCAGCCGTCTGGTGGCCACCGCCCGCACGGCGGCCCGGGAATTCAACCGTCCAATCGATTTTCTCGGCATCGGGGTGGAGGGATTGGTGCTTCCGGGGCCGGCGTTGATTTTTTCCATGCACGGAGTGGCCCCATGGGATCCGTGTCAGCCCAAGGACATTCTGGAACCCCTGACCGCCATTCGAAACACCAACACCTGGGCGTCGGTGGAATGCAAGCTGCTCGGTTTCTCCCGATCCATTCAGGAGGATGACCGTGTGGCTTACCTGGAGGTATACAACGACCACATCGCCCTTTCGACGCTCCGGAACGGACAGGTCGCGCTCGGGGAACACGGCACG
>CALCJD010000075.1 GCA_937960895.1 uncultured Spartobacteria bacterium
CGTTACGGTGACCAGCGGAACGCTTGTCAGCGCCACGGATCTCGACATTGCGGACACGGGCATTGGCACGGGCGCCCTGGTGGTGCAGGGCGGCCGGGTTTCCAACGACACTGCGCGGCTGGGGGATGGCGGGACGGCATCCGTATCCGGCGGCACCTGGCACAATGAGACCCTTCTCGATGTGGGCAACGGCCGGCTGACCATCAGCGGAGGCGGGGTGCAAAGCGCCATCGGTCGGATCGGCCACAGCGGGGGCGGCGGCGAGGCCCAGATCACCGGAGGTCTCTGGGAGTCCGCCCAACTTGTCGTGGGCCATGCCGGCGCGGGCACACTCACGGTCGCATCCGGCGGACAGGTCTGGAGTGAATCGGCGGTGATCGGTTCCGGTTTCGGCACCGACGGCAGTGTGGTGACCGTGACCGAGGACGGTTCGCAATTCATCATTGCCGACACCCTCACGGTGGGAGACCTGGGCTCGCACAACCAACTTGTGGTCCGGCAGGGCGCGCTGGTCAGGATTGGCGACGCGCCGGGCGAAACGATCGTCTTTTCCGCCGGGGGAGGCAGCGACAATCTGCTGCGGCTCGATTCCGGCTACGTCGCGCTGTTTGGCGACCAGACGGCCTATGTGGAAGACGTGCTGCTGGCGAATGATTTCATTCAGGTCTGGGATGGAGCGGCATGGGTGACCGCGACGGGCAGCCCGCTTTTCAGCGCCGTTTATTATGCCACCGAGGCGGAGGCGTTTGCCGCCACGGGTTATGGAAACCTCGGCGGATACACCATCCTCACTTCGGTTCCCGAACCGGGGACGTCGGCGCTGGTGCTTTTGAGCCTCGGGACGCTGGCCTTTGCGCGGCGCAGGACGGTCCGGCGGGATTGACCAACGGGGACGCCGGGGGGATCACTCCTGGCGGACCATTTCCAGAAATCCGCTTTCGAGGGCCAGGGCCTCCTGAACGCCCATGGCCAGGCGGCGACGCAGGGTTTCCAGGGCCTCGATGCGGCGGAGCAGGTTGGCGGAGGAATATTTTTTCGCGAGCGCTTCGACCACGGGGGGGGCGGGGACGGGGGAAACCTGGAGCCGAAGCGCCTGCCCGAGCGCATCGAAGATGATCTGCAGGACCCGGTCACGCTCCCGCAACACCGTGGCCTCGATGAGGGCCTTCATCTGCTCGGCCCGTTCGTTGAGCCAGGAGGCGCTGTCCGAGGTTTGCTTGTAATGGGCGGCCTGGCGTTTCAGTTCCTCCTCGTTTTCCGCGGTGATTTTTTCGCGGAGTTCCGCAAGGACCGCCTGCACGGCGCGGGTGAACCGAAAGGCTTCGCCGACCCCGGGCCGGGCGGGCTGCACGAGGCATTCCTCGAGGGCGCGCAAAACGGCGGCCTCCTCCGGTCCGGGTTCCCGCGGACGCAGATCGAGCAGGGAGGTTTCGACGCAGCGGGAAAGAATGGTTTCCAGCATCGCCTCGGGCAGCGAACTGAGCAGCAGGATGAGCGAGCCGGGCGGTGGTTCCTCCAGGGTTTTCAAAAATGCGTTGGCGGCCTGGGGCTGCAGGCGATCGGCCTCCCGGATCACGGCCACCTTGCTGGAACCGAGCAGCGGTTTGCGCTGCATGGATTGTTCCAGCTCGCGAATCTGCTCGATGATGATGCGGCGGGACTTGGATTCCGGCTGGACGAAATGGGCGTCCGGATGGGCGGCCACGGCCTCCGGTTCGCACCCCAGCACGAGGGCGGCCAGCCGGGTGGCCAGCCAGTTTTTGCCGCTGCCGGAGGGACCGGAAATCAGATAGGCATGGGCGAGGCGCCCGGCGCGGTGGGCGTCGTGCAGCCGTTCAAACGCGGATTCCTTGGAAAATGGCATGGCGTTGCAGTTCGGCGCGGATGGCGCGGGCGATGGTTTCGGGCGCCTGGCTGGCGTCGAGCACCCGCAGGCGTTCCGGTTCGGCCCGGGCGATGGCCAGATAGCCGTTGCGGACGGCTTCGTAAAAGGCGGGGGGTTCCTCCTCCATACGGTCGCGCGGCGCGGTGGCGCCATTCCGGCGTTCCCTGAGCCGGCGCATGGCTTCGGCGGGATCCATGTCGAGGACGAAGGTCACATCGGGCAGCCGGGGACCTGCGGCAAAGCGGTTGATCTGCGCGACGGTTTCCGCGGGAATTTTCCGGGCGATGCCCTGGTAAACGGTGGTCGAATCCAGGAAACGGTCCGAAATGACCACGCGTCCCGCGGCGAGGGCGGGGAGGATGGTCTGGCGCACCAGCTGGGCGCGGCTGGCGGCAAAAAGCAGAAGTTCCGCCTCCGGGGACATCTCCCGTCCCTCGTCGGAATGCTGCAGGAGGTGACGGATGGTTTCGCCGATGGGGGTGCCGCCGGGCTCCCGGACGAGAATCGGTTCGAGGCCCAGAGCCGTCAGGGATTCGATCAGCAGACGGATCTGCGTGCTCTTGCCACACCCTTCAGACCCCTCGAAGCTGATGAAGAAACCTGTTTGACTCGGCTCGGACATACGGAAATTCTCAATTTTGATGAGCGAAGGCCCCGTGCAAAGCAGGAAAATTTGTTTTGTTGATCTCGAGAGCGAGGGACGGGAGTTTTTTGCCCAGGCCCTTGAGGGGCACGAGGTCCGTTTCGTCCGGGAACTGGCCGACGTGCCGGAGGATTGCGAGGTCCTGTCGGTTTTCATCAACGAGCGCATCGACGACGCGTTTCTGGAGGTTCATTCCGCGCTCAAACTGATCTGCACACGCTCGACGGGCTGCGACCACATCGATCTCGACGCCTGCCGGGCGCGGGGGGTGAAGGTGACCAATGTCAGCAATTATGGGGAAAACACCGTGGCCGAACACGCATTTGCGCTGATCCTCGCGCTGACCCGGCGGCTGCGCGAATCGGAGGAGGCGGTGCGCACCGGACATTTCAGCCGGGACGGCCTGCGGGGTTTCGACCTGCGCGGCCGCACGATGGGGGTTGTGGGCGCCGGTCGGGTCGGAATGCACGTCATCCGCATTGCGCTCGGGTTTGGCATGAAGGTGGTGGCCTATGACGCGGAACCGCACGCCTTTTACGCGGAGTTGCTGGACTTCCGGTATGTTTCGTTTGGCGAGTTGCTGCGCGAATCCCACGTGATCAGTCTCCACGTGCCGCTCAACGATTCGACGCGGCACATGTTCAACCGCGAAACCTTTGCCCTTTGCCGGCCGGGGGCGATTTTGATCAACACCGCCCGCGGCGGCCTCATTGACACCGCCGCCGCCGTGGAGGCGCTCGATTCCGGACAACTCGCCGGACTGGGACTCGATGTGCTCGAGGACGAACGCGTGTTTCGCGAGGGCGGCGCCGCCCCGCTATTGGGAAAAAAGATTGCGGAACGGGTCCATGCCGCGGCGCCCGGTCCGGGGGGCCGCGAAACCAGTCCGGCGCGCGTGGCGGAGTTTTCCCGCCTGGTTTCCCACAGCCGGCTTCTCCATCGCCCCGATGTCATTCTCACGCCCCACGTCGCCTTCAACAGCGAGGAGGCGATCCGGTGCCTGCGGGCGGTGACGCTCGAATCCATGCTCGATTATTTCGAATCCAAACCCCTCAAGCATCTCTGTACATGAAATACTGGCTCGTGAAACAGGAACCGACCGCCTATTCGTGGGACGACTTTGTCCGCGACGGGCAAACCGCCTGGACCGGCGTGCGCAATTTTCAGGCCCGGAACAATCTCCGCTCCATGAGCCGCGGGGACCGTGTCCTGTTTTATCACAGCGTCGTGGGCAAGGCCGTCATGGGCGAGGCCGAAGTCATACGCGGGGCCTATCCGGATCCCACGGCCAAGGAGGGCGACTGGGTTTGCGTGGATCTGAAGCCGCTCCGTCCGCTTCCGAGGCCGGTGACCCTCGAGGAAATCAAAACCTGTGCGGCGCTGGAAAATTTTCCGCTCATCCGTCAGTCGCGGCTCAGCGTGATGCCGGTGGCGGCCGCGGAATACCGCGCCATCCTGGCGCTGGCAAAGGATTGATTTTCGCTGGCGCTGAGAAAAAGGAAAAGCGAGGGTTTTTGCCGTGAAATCGTATCGCCGGGTTGCCGTAGCCTCGACCTTCTCACCCACCTTTGCCGCCGTGCTGGCGGAGGCGGATTCGTTTGCCCGGCACTGTCACGCCTCGCTGGAGGTTCTGCACGCCGCGGCGTGGTCGGAGGAGAAGGAATCCCGGTTCCGGGAGGTGCTCGGCCGGAACGTGCCGATCCGTTGGGTGGAAAAGGAAACGCCGTCCGCCGCGCTGCTTTCGGCCGCCGGGGATTACGAACTCCTCATTGCGGGCGCCCTCCAGCGCGAGGACGCCGAGCGCCCCTACACAAGCAGCGTGGCCCGCGATCTTCTGCGTTCGGCTCCCTGTGACCTTTTGCTCGTGCCGCGGCCGGTCATGGATCCCCGGCCGCCGTCCCATGTGGTGCTCGCCCTCGAGCCCGGAGACGAAGCCCGGGGGCTGCTTGCGCGCACGATCCGGGTTCTCCGTCCCGCACGCGCCACCATTGCGGTCACCCAGACACCGTTTGCCGCCGCCATCGCCGCCTCGCGCGGCGAGGAGCCGACCGATCTCGATGCCTGGCTGGAGGGACTGGCCGAGGGACTCGACGGTGGTGACACCGAACTGGATGAACGCGTGGTGCGTTCCAACACGGGCTACAATCTTTGCGATGCCATCGAGGGGCTGGAGGCCGACCTTCTCATTGTCCAGGCGGAAGCGTCCGGCGCGCTTCCGCAGCACCTGAACTGGCTGTTTCAGGTGATTCCGACCCGCCTGCTGGTGGTGCGGGACTGAAGGACGCCGCCATGCGTCACGAACGGATTTTCCGCCACGGGAGGGACGTCTTTTTTCACCCCGCCCGGGCGAGCAGCCACAGTTTCTGCCAGAGGGGCAGCCGGTAGCGTTTTTGGAAAACCCGGAAATGGTCGGCTTCCATCCGGGAGAGGATCCGGCCGTAGATGGCGCGCATGGCTTCCGCCGGAGCCAGTGCCCGGGCATCGGCGGGCGGGAGGGCGGCCTGGGCGGCGCGAAAATATTCCCGGGCCCGCGCGGCTTCGAACTGCATCAATTCCGCAAACCGCGGACCCGGATGGCCCCGGCGGATTTCGTCGGGGGTGAGCCCGAAGCGCTCCAGATCCTCCACCGGAAGGTAGACGCGTCCCAGACCGGCATCCTCGCCGACATCGCGAAGGATGTTGGTGATCTGGAGGGCGTGGCCGAGTTGTTCGGCGTAAATTTTGCTCGAGGGTTCCCGGCAGCCGAAAATTTCGATGCTGACCAGTCCCACCGCACAGGCCACCCGCCAGCAGTATTGGCGCAGTTCCGCGTAGGTGGCGAAGTCCCGCGGATGAACGTCCTGCTCGACGCCGAGCACGATTTCGACAAGCAGCCGGCGGTCGATCCGGTAGGTCTCGATCACTTCGGTCAGGGACGCCGGAAGGTCCCGGCCGGATTCGAGGGCGGATTTCCAGCGGTCGAGAAGCCGCTGTTTTTCGGCGGCGGGACGGGAGAGGTCGTCGGCGATGTCATCAACGACCCGGCAAAAATGGTAGAACGTCAGCGCATGGCGCCGCCGTTCCCGCGGCAGCCGGGCGAGGGCGAAGGCGAGGTTGGATTTTCGCGCCCCGGAGGCGGTGAGCTCGAGCGGCGGGGGGGTCATGGCCTGTCGTCCCGGACAATCCGGCCTCCGTCAAGGTGCAGCAGGCGATGGACATGGCGGAGGAGGCCGGGTTCGGATCCCGCCCAGAGGACGCAGAGTCCGAGCTTCTCCGCAATCCGGCGTCCCAGAGCCATGAGTTCCCCGCTTTCCCGCGGGGAAATGACCACCAGAATGGAGGGCCCGTGCACGAGGGCCCGGGCCAGGGCCACGCGGGTGCGCTGGGCGGCATCGAGTCGTCCGGCGAGCGTCGTCTCGAGCGAGCTGATGCCGCAGAATTCCAGCACTTCGAGTGTGCGGTCGCGGGCCTCGCGGGCGTCCCCGCCGCAAATGCGAAACAGCGGCATGGCGACATTTTCGGCCACGGAAAAGGACGGCAGGAGGCAGGGGTGATTGAAAAGAAACCCGAAGGTTTCGTTGCGCATCTGCTGGAATTCTTCGGGAGTCAGGGTGTGTGTCGGAATGCCGTTGACGGTGATCGTGCCGGAGTCGGGGCGTTCCAGCAAGCCGAGGATGTTGAGGAGAAGTCCCTTGCCGGACCCGTCCGGTCCGCAGAATCCGCAGAATTCCCCGGCCCAAAAGGCGGCGGAAACATCCTCCACGCGCGATGGCGCCAGTTCCAGCCACAGATCGCGGCGGCAGCTGAGGGACTCACAACGAAGAACGGGAACCGCGGCCATCAGAAAATCACCTCCCTGGTTGAGTTGTCGGTGCCGGTATAAAAGCACACCCAGGCGGCCAGAATCCATCCTCCAACCGCCGCCCCGACGACCGGCGCCATCACCCCCCACGCCAGACCGGCAATGGTGCCATCCAGCCAGATCCGGCCCGCCGCCTCCAGTGTCTCAAGGGTGGTGAGCAGGCCCAGGGCGGCGATCAAAAACGCGGCCGTGACCGGTCCATGACGCCGCAGGAACCGCAGGTTGGCCGTCCACGCGGCGCGAAGCGAATCGTTGTGCAGGGCCAGACGAATCGGCACGCTCACGCCCAGAAGCATGACCGACAGCAGCACGGGTTGGGCAAAGGGTTCCAGGCGCAGCGTGGCCGGGGTTCCGGTGCGGAGAACCTCGACGAACAGGGGAAGATGGATGAAGGCAAGAGTGGCCACGACAGGAACCAGCGCCCATTTGAACACGAATCCGAGCCGGCGCACGGCAAAATGCATCAGGCGTTGATGCGGAAAATGCAAGCCGCGCACCCAGCCGTAGGCGGTCAGCGTGAGATAAACCTGCACCGCCGTACCCAGAAGATATTCAAAAACAAAGGCCAGCGCGTTGACGATCGTCCCGCCCAGCAGGACATCGCGCAGCGGAAAATATCGGGCGAGTTCGGGCAGGAACACCATCGGCACCGGCTTGAGCAGGGCGCAGAGCGCACAGACCACCAGCGCGGCAAAAAGGGCCCATCCCCGGAGTTCCCGGCGCCGGCACAGGGCGCGCCGCAATTCCGAGCTGGTGCCTCTCCAGTTGAGAAGAAACAGCGCCCCGGCGGGGACGGAGATCGGGAACGTGGCCACCAGGCAGTTCAAATCCGCCGCCACCAGCATTTCGAGGGAGGGAAGAACCGCGCGGGGCAATTCTTCGAGCGCCAGCGCCGGCAGGTCGGGAGGCGGTTCGGTCACGAGGGCCGGCCACTCCGCCCGGGTCCTCCAGCGCAGGAAGAGTTCGGCCCCCGCGTGGAAGAGGCCGTAGGCCAGGGCAAAGGCGGCGGGCAGTTTCCAGAGAACATCGTGACGGAGGAGACAATGCCAGCCGTGCACACAAGCGCGGCGCACCGGTCCGACCGCCACGGCCACCAGCAGGGCGACGGTGAAGGGGGCTGCCAACCAGACCAGTTCCGGCATCACGTGACGAAGTACGTCAGAAATTTGCGCTGGGAACGAGTTCTTCCTGCGATCAGACTGGGAATGGTCATGACGCTGGCGAACAAGATCACGATCACCCGCATCCTGCTGATTCCCGTCTTCGTGTTGTTTGCCGTCTATTACGGACGCAGCCTGGAGGAGGGGCGTCCGGAGGAGTGGCAGCGCTGGGTGGCGGTTGCGGTCTTCCTGGTCGCCTCGGTGACGGATTGCCTGGACGGCTGGGTGGCGCGCCATTGGCACGGCCAGAGCCGGCTGGGGGCCGTTCTGGATCCTCTGGCGGACAAGGGACTGCTTCTTTCCGCCATCATCACGTTGAGCCTCAGCAGGTGGACCTATGCGTTTCCCCTCTGGTTCCCCGTCCTGGTCATTGCCCGGGACGCCGTGGTGCTCACCGGCTGCGCTCTGGTGAAGCACTTCAACGGCCATCTCGAGGTGAAGCCGAGCTGGACCGGAAAGGCCTCGACCGCGCTGCAGATGGTGGCGATTGCCTGGGTGATGTTGCAGCTCCCGCACCACCTCTATTCCGTTTACGCGGCGGGCTTCTTCACCCTGGTGAGCGGACTGGGCTACGTCGTCGAAGGCGCCCGCCAGCTCAAACACCATGACGTTCCGCCGTCGGCCGGTTGAAAAGACGCGGATTCCCCTTTTCAGTTTTCGTTTCGCCTTCCACTCTACCCGCATGCGTAGCGTAGCCATTGTGGGGAGGCCGAATGTCGGCAAGTCCGCCCTTTTCAACCGCCTGGCCGGAAGAAAGATTTCCATCGTTCACGACCAGCCCGGAGTGACGCGGGATCGGATCACCGCGGTGTGCCGGAGGGGGCGGGTGCCGTTTGAAATCGTGGATACCGGAGGCATCGGCGCGGACGCCGATCCGGATTTCGCCGCGGCCACGCGCCAGGAGGCGGCCATCGCCATCGAGAGCGCCGACGTGCTGCTTTTTGTCGTGGACGGTCAGACGGGCGCCACGCCGCTCGACCGGGAACTGGCCGGCGAACTGCGCAGCTCGGGCCGTCCGGTGATTCTGGTGGTCAACAAGGTCGACACCGAGAACCACGAGGGGTTTGCCGCAGACTTTGCCGCCCTGGGATTTGCGCAGACGGTGTCCGTGAGCGCCGCCCATGGACGGGGGGTGCCCGCCCTTCTGGAGGAGATCAATGCGCTCCTGCCCGATGACGCCGTGGAGGAGGAAAACCGGCCGGCCCCGCGCCTGGCGATTGTCGGCCGGCCCAACGTCGGCAAGTCGTCGCTGGTCAATGCCATCCTCGGAGACCGCCGGGCCATCGTGAGCGACATTGCCGGCACGACCCGCGACGTGGTGGATTCGTTGTACGAACGGGACGGTCAGCGCTTCATCCTGTGTGACACCGCCGGCATCCGCCACCGCTCCAAACACAACACCTCGGTGGAGGTTTTCAGCGTCATGCGTTCCGAGGACACCATTGCGCGCGCCGATCTCTGTGTCCTTGTCATCGACGCCACCATGGGAGTGACGGCGCAGGACAAAAAAATCGCCGGACTCATCCAAAAGGCGCACAAGCCGGCGCTTGTTCTGTTGAACAAGTGGGATCTGGTGGCGGAGGGACGGCACGATCCGGAGTTGCTTCGGGAGCACACCAAGAAGGTGCACCAGAATCTGTTTTTCCTGACCTATGCGCCCGTGGTGGCGCTGTCCGCCAAGACCGGCGTGAATATCCGCCGGCTCTTCACGACCGTGGAAAAGATCCGCCAGCATGCCACCCGGCGGATCGGAACCGGGGAATTGAACCGTCATCTGCGCGAGGCCATGGACCGGCAGCCGCCCCCGATGAAGGGCAACCGGCGATTCAAGCTTCTTTATGCCACCCAGCTTCTGCGCACCGAACCCAAGCCGTTTCAGGTGCCGGAATTCCTCCTCTTCGTAAACGATCCGCGTCTGCTGCCGGAGAGTTATCTCAACTACCTCTGCGCCCGCCTGCGCGACAAATGGGAATATCCCGGCCTGCCCATCGTGATCCGTCAGCGGGGACGGCAGAAGGAAAAGGCGGAGGATTAATCATCCGGCGGATCCCCGGGGGCCCCGACCCATTTTTGCAGGGTGAGGGTCACGGGATGCCGCAGATCCACCAGTTCCTTTTTCGGTGTCCGCAGGGAGATCCAGATATGCAGCGGCCACCAGAGGAGGATTCCCGCGGTGCCCCCGATGATCAGGACGCGGTTTCCGCGCCGCCACAGTGCGGGCCAGTCGGCAAGCGCCCTGCCCGTGGTGGCTTCGCCCAGCAGGATCGCAATCCCCGCCAGCAATACCAACACGGCGGCGAAGGCGAGGGGATTGAGGTAGGCGGCCAGAGACAGGTCGCCCCGCAGCAGCGCAAGGGTGGCGCGGGTGCCGCCGCAAAACGGGCAGGGGAGCCCGGAAAGCATGCGGAAGCCGCAGAAGGAAAACGGACTGATGCCGGGCAGAAGGAGGAACAGCGCGGCCAGGGCAACGAGCGCCCCCGCCACGCCCGCGCGCAGCAACCGCTCCGGGCGCGTGAGGGGGCGGGTCATGACACCCGGGACGAAATCACCAGGGTGATTTCCCCCCTGGGCGGGTGCTGCCGGTAATGCTCCGCCAGCTCGGCGGGTTTGCCGCGGCGGAATTCCTCGAATTTTTTTGTCAGCTCACGCGCCACGCACACGGAAAGGTCCGGCGCCAGCGCGGCCAAAACCTCCAGGGATTTGAGCAGACGGTGCGGGGATTCGAAATAGACCGACGTTTCCTCCCGGGCGGCGGCCCGCTCGAGTTCGGCCTGGCGGCGTCCGCTTTTGACCGGCAGAAAGCCGCCGAAATAAAAGGCGTCGGTGGGAAACCCGGAACCGACCAGGGCGGTGGGCACGGCGCTGGGCCCGGGCAGCACGGTCACGGGCAGATGGCGTTCGCGGCAGGCCCGGATGAGGCGGAATCCCGGATCGGAAATGCCCGGCATGCCGGCGTCGGTGATCAGGGCCACCTGGCGTCCCTGGGCGATCTGTTCGACGAGCTCGGCCGTGCGGGAGGCTTCGTTGTGTTCGTGCAGACTGACCATCGGCTTGCTGATCCCGTGATGGTGCAGGAGGATGCCGGAATGCCGGGTGTCCTCGGCCGCCACGACGTCGGCGGCGCGCAGGGCCTCAAGGGCGCGCAGGGTGATGTCCTGCAGGTTTCCTATCGGCGTCGGAACGACGGTCAGCAACTTACCAGCCCTCGGTGAGGCGGGTGGTGAGCTCGAGGGCCATGTCCTTGGCCGCCACGGGAATGGCCTGACGCTCGGTCGTTTGAAGATCCTCGTCCGCAAAGAATGATGCATCGCCACGGACGCGGCCCTCCATGAGGGTGATGCCGGTGACGCGGTCGACGACCTGGAAGGTGACCTCCATGACCAGTCCGAACTCGCTCGTGGCGAGCACGTTGTTTTGCACGGAACGCAGTGCACGGCGTTCGACGTTGGTCAGCGTGCAGTTCAGGATGGCGTCGGCCTTGTCCTCCGAGACGATGGTGTAGGTGCCGTCCTGCTGGAGCTGCTTGATGAGTGTGTCGGCCATCAACACCTCGACGCGGGGCTCGTAGGTTTTGTTCTTGAAGGTCGGGACGGCCAGCGTGCGTACGGAACGCATCGGGGTCGGACGAATCTCGCCGAGCTTGTAACCGCAACCGGACAGCAGGAAGGCGGCGAGGAGGAAGGTGAGGAGGCGCGTCATTCGGTGGGCAGGAGCGGTTCGACCGGGGCGGGCAGGGGGCGCACGTCGCCGCGAACATTGGTGCGCAGGCGCGGCTGACGGACGATCGGAAGTTCGTCGGGAACGATGTCGCGTTTGGGCGGACCGGAATAATCCGCGAGGGAGGACGTTTCCACCTGGGCCTGGAGGCGGCGGCGCAGGGCAAGCTGCTCGCCGGATTCGGCGCGCTCGGAACCGACGCGCAGGGCGTCATCGCCGACCATGGCGCGCAGTTCCTCGATGCGGGTCTTGGCCTTTTCGGCATCCGCGCTCCTCGGCTGCTTCCGGATGATGTCGTTGTAATAAATCAGGGCCGCCTTGTAGTCCTTCGACCAGTCGTAGTATTTCGCGATGCTCATCAGGTCGCCGGATTCCTTTTCCCCGATCATTTTGAGGTTGTCGCGGGCCTGCGGGGCTTTTTCGCTGTTGGGATACTGGAGAAGGAAATCCTCGAACGTCTCCTTGGCCAGAACCAGCGCGGAAAGGTCCTGCGACTGACCCGACATGCCGGTGCGCATGTAGATGTAGCCGATCTGGTACAGCGCATCATCGGCGACGTCGCTGTTCGGGTATTTGTCCAGGACGGTCTGGTAGGCCTGCCGGGCGGCCGCGAGGGACTTCTGCCGCTCGAAGGAAAGCCCCAGGTTGAACTGGGCGACCGGGGCGTGCTTGCTGTAGGGGGCGTTTTTCAGGATGGCCTCATACATCTGCTGGGCGCGCTCGATGCCCGGCAGAAGGGGAAGCCCCAGAAAGACCAGCCGTTTGCCCTGCAGGTATTGGTTGGCGATGATGACCTGCTGGGCCACCGCCTGTTCGAACTCCGGCGTGTCCGGATACCGCGAAATGAGGGTCTGGTAGGCGTCGAAGGCCTTGTTGGGATTGCCGGTGAGATCGAGGATTTCGGCAACGCGGTATTGCGCCTTCGAGGCGAGGGAGGAGGCGGGATACGCCTTCAGGAACGCCCGGTAGGCCGACAGGGCGGAGGAATACTGGCCGGCCTCATAGAGGTCATTGGCCCGGGCAAAGGCCTCGGCCTCGCTCGGGCTGACGAGGGAATTGGCACGCGCCGCGCCCGGACGCTCGCGGCCCTGCTGGCTCGGATTTTGGGCAGCCAGGGGCCACACGGAGGCGAGCGCAAGGACCAGAACAGGCGCGGTATTTCGAAAAAACATGCAGGCGGCGCACCCTAGGAAACATCGGGGCTGGCGTCAAGCCGCATAGTCCCCCCTTTGAACCGGCCGCCGCGGAACGAAACCGGCATCCTGCGGCCGGACGGCTTCCCGCCGGAATTCCGCCGCGGCGTGTGCATCCGGCTGGCGCTTTTGGCCGGGCCCCGGTAGGGTGGCCCGCATGAGGCTCCTGCTCGTTGACGGTCACTATTTTCTCTACCGTTCGTTTTTCGCCATTCGCGGACTGACCAATTCGCGCGGCGAGCCGACCAACGCCATTTACGGATTTGTCAAAGCCCTCCGCAAGATGATCGCCGACGTCAAACCCGACCTCGGCGCGGTGATCTGGGACTGCGGTCTGCCCGAGCGCCGGACGCAGCTCCAGCCCGAATACAAACAAAACCGCCCGTCCATGCCGGATGAAATGCGCAGCCAGGAACACTGGCTGCAGGAGCATATCGCGCTTTTTGGACCGGCGAGCCTGAGCCTTCCGAACACGGAGGCCGACGATCTGATCGCCTCCTATGCCCGGGCGGCCGTCCGGGAGGGTGTGGACGTTGTGGTGGCGACGAACGACAAGGACATCCTGCAAATCGTGTCCCCGTCCATCCTCATTTACTCCACCAACAAGGCCGATGCCGGAACGGCGGGGTTCGCGTTGCTTGGGGAGGATGCGGTGCGGGCGAAGTGGGGGGTGGATCCCGCCCGCATCGCCGAGGTGCTGGCCCTGACCGGGGACACTTCGGACAACATCCCCGGCGTACCCGGGGTGGGAGAAAAAACCGCCGCCCAGCTCATTCGGCAGTTTGGCACGGTGGAAAACCTGCTGAATCGCGCCGGGGAAATCCCCTCGGCAAAGGTCCGCGAAAAGATTCTGGCCGCCCGCGATCTCATCCTGGCCAACCGCCGCATGGTGGCCCTCGATGACGACCTGGCCCTCCCGCAGCCGCTCACGGCCCTGGCTCTCCGTCCCGATTATCCGGCCCTCATCGAGGCCATCAAGGCCTGCGAATTCAAGAGCCTCCTCAAGGAAATCGAAGCGGAGGCGCAGGCCCGGACGACGCCCACCCAGGGGGAGCTTCTCTAGCGGCGGCCAATCCGGCCGGAGCCAAAAAATCCCGATTTACCGGCGCGAAGGACGGCGGTATGCTGGGCTTTTCGTACTCCATGAGACTTGACGATTTCCACCGGCGCGGGGCGAATCATTCACCGTTTGAGCGCTTTTTCACTCTGACCGAAACCGCCACGTCCTTGCGGAGGGACTGAACGTTCCGGGGCCTGAGGGAACCTCCGCGTTCGCTTCAACGTCTGTCTCACTTGGGAAGCGAGAACGTTTCGGCAGGGCTCTCACCGGACCCGACCTGCTGATCGCAGGGGGCGGACTTTTGTTGCATGCGCATTGCTTTCATCAGTGACATTCACGGCAATCTGACGGCGCTCCAAGCCGTCCTGCAGGACATTGATCGTCAACAGATCGAGACGGTTGTCTGCCTGGGGGACGTCATTGGCTACGGCCCGGATCCCGCCGAATGCGTGCGCCTCGTCCAGTCGCGCTGCCGGGTGAGCCTGATGGGCAACCATGAAGCCATGCTGCTGTATGCCGGACTGGAGGGACTCGACGGCATGCCGGACGGGGTCCGGCTGCCGCTGCGGCTCGCCTATGAACAGCTTTCCCCGGAGCAGATGACCTGGTTGAGCGAGATGCCGCTGGTGGTGGCCCTGGATTCGGTCACGGCGGTACACGGCCGCCTCGACGATCCCGAGCGCTTCGAATATCTCTTCACCAGGACGGACGCGGAAAAAAATTTCGACATCCAGAAAAACCCGATCTGCATGCAGGGCCATTCCCACGTGCCGGTGCTCTGGGAAAAATCCCCCCGGGGCATCACCTGTTATTCCCAGGCGCTCGAGCCCGTGCAGTTGTCCTCCCGCAACCAATATGTGGTCAACGTGGGAAGCGTGGGACAGCCCCGGGACGGTCTTCCCGAGGCGTGTTATCTGATCTTCGACTCCGGGGAGCGGAAAATTCATCACCGCCGCATCGCCTACGACATCGGGGAAACCCAGCGCCGCATTCGCGCTGCGGGACTTCCCGAGGGGAATGCCCTGCGCATTGCGCAGGGAATTTAGTGCCCCCCGCCCTTGGCCGTCTGCGCGCGTCGGAGGCCGGGCGTTCAGTCGCGCGGCGCCTTCCCCCGCGACTGAAACACAATGCCCACGATGCACAGCATGAGCACGAGGATGAGCTCGAGTTTCTTGGCGAAGGGCAGGGCCTGAAGGATCAGGGAGCCGCCGGCCAGGGAGGAAAGAATGATCAGGGCCCAGTCCAACAGGAAGGAAACCAAAATCGCCGCCGCCACGGCTCCGATCAAAAAGGCAACCAGAAGGTTGGTCTGACCGGCGAAGCCGGCCGTGACGGCCAGCGCCATGGCAAAAAGCCCGCCGACGACCCCGCCGGCCAGAGCCACCGCGACCCGCTGCGCCACCAGGGCAAGCAGGGCTCCGGCCAGTCCGATCACGAGGGAAAAAAGCAGGGCCACCATCGCCGGCTGTTCGCCGAGAATCGACGCCCCCCATTCTTCGCCCGCCAGGAAGCCGACGGCCCCGACGAAGAGCCAGAAAAGCCTCCGTCCGGCCAGCAGCAGGACGAGGCCCAGGAGGACGCCGATGAAGGGGGCCAGTTTGAGGGACGAGAACGTGATTTCCGAAAGCATCATGACCGGTGGGTGACGGGATGCGGGAGTGTGCGCGGCGCGGAGGAGGGATCAAGGAATTTCCCCCTCGCAGCTTGACCCGATGCCATGGTCTGCGCAGGATTTGCGCCCTTGAGCGCCAAAATTTTACCCCAACTCTCCTGGGATCTCGACTTCCTTGCGGACAATCCCACCGTCCGCTCCAAACGATTCGGCATCCCGGCCGAAGCCAAGGCGGTTCGTTATCCGATCCGCCTGCTGCGTTATTGGTTTGGCCACCATCTGCTCCGCGAGGAGGCGCTTCGCGCCGGCCGGCCGCTCGAGGTTGCGGAGATCGGGGTGCACACCGGACAGATGCTGGAATTCCTCCGTTCCGCACCCGCCGCGCCGACCTTTGCCCGATGGACCGCGGTCGATGCGGTGATGCTGACGGAAAAGCTCCGCAAGGCCGGCTACGACGACTTTTTTGAAGCCAATCTGGAGGATCCGAAGTTTGATCTTCCGGGCGACTACGACGTGGCGGTGCTCCTGCACATTCTCGAGCACCTGTTCGAACCGGAGGCGGCTCTGCGCAAGGTGGCCCGGCGCATCCGGCCCGGCGGCGCGCTCATCGGCGGCTTTCCCGTCGTGCCCGGACCCTTCGCCGGCATCCGCGAAAAGCGCGTGCGCAAAACGGCCGCGCCCATGGGGCATGTCAGCGTGTTTTCCCCGGGCCGGGTTCGCCGTATGGCGCGGGAATGCGGGCTGACCGTCGAATTTATGGCGGGGGCGTTTTTCCTGCGCAGCAAGGGAAGTCCGCTGGAGAATTCCGCCGCTTGGGCGCGTTTTAATCTTCTCTGGGGCGGACTCTTTCCCGGTTGGCCCGGCGAAATTTACTGGCTGATGCGCAAGCCGGCGTAGATCTCCGCACAGGCAACCCCGGTCGGTCGGGGCGCCCCGGAAAAAATCCTGAGCCGCCTCAAAAGGTGATCTTTTGTCCCGGTTCCGGAATGATGACCTCCGTGTCCGGCAGTTCCTTGTAGAGCTTGAGCTGGAACCACTCGATGGCCGGGCGGTCGCCGTGGACGAGGACGATCTTTTTCGGGCGCAGCGCAATGGCGTAGTTGAGGAGGCTTTCGCGGCTGGCGTGGGCGCTGAAATTGAATTCGTCGATGTGGCAGTTGAGTTTGACGGACGGCTGCTTCGGATCCAGGACGATGTTGTCGCCGGGATTGGCGGAGCGGATGCGGCCGGCCGGCGATTCGGGATCCGAATAGCCCACAAAAAACAGACTTTGGTTCGGGTCGGCCAGGACCCGTCGGGCAAAGAGGTTTGAGAGGGTGTTCTCGGTCATCATGCCGCTCGACAGGGCAAAGATGCACTTCTTGCGCGGCGGGATGGTGAAGACCTCGTTGCCGGAAAGCACATAGGGGGCGAGTTCCTGCAGAAGCTGGAGCTCGGGATGGGCGCGCTGGGGATCGTCGGAAAGGGTGTCGTAAAGATTGGTCAGCTTGGTGCTCAGGCCGCCGATGTAGATCGGCACGGCCGCCAGGAGCCCGCGCAGCCGCATGCGCCAGAGCATGGCCAGCAATTCCTGGGTCTTGCCCAGGGCAAACACGGGAATGGTCACACTGCCGCCGCGGTCAAAGGCATCCCGCACCGCCCGCGCCAGGCGCTCCTCCTCCTTGGCCCGGGTGAATCCCGGCGGAGTGGGGGAATCGCCGCGGGTGGTTTCCATGATCAGGACGTCGACCTGTTCCTCCGGAAACTCCGCGCCGCGGATGAGGATCTGATTCTCGAAATTGACATCGCCCGTGTAGAAGACCTTTTTCCCCTCGCTGCGAATCATCACACCCGCGGCGCCCAGGATGTGACCGGCCGGGTAAAACTCGAAACTCGGTTCACCGTCCCCGCCGCTTCGCTCGCCGTTGAGGTCAAAGGGACGCCGCAGGGTGCAGGGCTGCCAGGCCGTGCGGGAAAACTCCACGCCGCGATGGGTGAAGAGCGGATAGGCCTCGATCTGATGCTCCTCGCGCTGCCGCACCATCACGTTGACCGAATTGTGCAGCATCACGTCGGCCACCCGCGCGGTGGCCTGGGTCATGAACACCCGCGCCTGCTGTTCGCGGCGGGTCAGAAAGGGAAGGGAGCCGATGTGATCCTGATGGGCGTGGGTGACAATGATCGCATCCACACCGCCTTCCGGAACGAGATCGTAATTGGGAATGGCGGTCAGGCCTTCCTCCTTCGGATGCATCCCGGCGTCCAAGACAATCGTCCGGCCCTTGGTCCGGAGCAGATAGGAATTCGCGCCGATTTCGACGTTCCGAGTCAGATTCACAAATTCCATACACCACGCTAAGCCGGGAAATGCCTCCCAGGGAACGGAAAAGTGGACCCAAAGGGGATTTTTGTCACGAATGTCAGGGACCGGATTCCGGGTGGGATCCCGGCGGGGATTGTCCCTCGTTCCCCCCGGGGGAGGACCGGCGGAATCGGGATCGGATGGCCCGGAAAAGAAACACCAGCCCCACGCCCAGGACCGCCCCGCCCAGGTTGATGAGGACGTCCCAGGGGGAGGCGCTCCGCCTTTCCGAGACATACTGGACGAATTCGGTGAACAGGGCGAGCAGGCCGCAGGTGGTGAGGACCACGAAAACGGAGGACAAAGTGCCGTGTCCAAACCATGGCTTTCGCATCAGACGGCGTGCGCGCCAGACGAGGATGGCCAGGACGGCAAATTCCGCCACATGACACGATTTGCGCACCCAGACATTGGCCATGTAGAGCTGCCGGGGGGTCATCTTCGGATTGAACCAGCGAAAAACCGGATTCAACAGGCGCTGCGAATTGGGCAGGGAACCGAGATCGGTTGTGACCACCATCATGATCAGCACCCATCCCAAAACGGGCAGCCATCGCCCCAGAAACCGTAAAGGACCGTCCAATTCCTTTGTCATCGGGCGACGGACGAGCCGCTGTCAATACATTGTGATGCGCCGGACCGGACCGATCCCAGGCGGCTCCGGTGGGGCGCCGCCGTCCGCCTATCCTCCGGCGGCCACACGCAGGATTTCGAGCCGATCGTCCGGCTGCAGACGGATCGTCGGCCATTCCGACCGGTGGAGGGCGACGCCGTTGTGCTCGATGAGAAGCATTTCCGGCGGCAGGCCGAGTTCGGCGACGAGTTCCGGCAGGGTGGTCGCGCCGGTTTCGCGGCGTTCTCCGTTGACGTGGATGGTCATGGACTCAGGCGGCATTGAGAATGGCGGCGTCCCAATCCTTCCACACCGGATCCAGTCCCAGGGCGCGGAGGCGTTCGGCGACTTCGGCCGGCGGGCGGTCATCGGAAATGGCAAACTGGCCCTCCGCGGCCTCGCCGTCCGCGGCGATCTGGCGGCCGCGCACGGTCTGGTGCAGGTTCTGTTTTCCTTGGCCGGTGTACCCGCCCGGTTCCGTGTGGCTGCCGGCGCTCATCATGGTGACCCCCAGCGGCGCCAGGGCGTCGCGGAGTTCGGGCGATTCACGCGTGCTCATGACGATGCCGATCTGCGGGAAGGTCACCCGCAGGGCGCAGAGGAGTTGGATGAACTCGCGGTCGGGCAGGGGATGGGTGGGGTGAAATTCGCCGGCGGCCGGACGCAGCCGGGGCAGGCTGACGGTCAGTTGGGCCTTCCAGCAGACCCGCAGGAGATATTCGATGTGGGCCGCCAGGGCCAGGGCCTCCTCCCGCCAGTGCCACAGGCCGAAAAGCGCGCCGACCCCGATCCGGCGGAACCCCGCCTCATAGGCGCGTTCCGGACAGTCGAGCCGCCAGTGGTAATCCTTCTTGGGTCCGGCAAGGTGCATCGCCGCGTAGGTGGGCTCGTGGTAGGTTTCCTGATACACGACAAGCCCTTCCGCCCCGGCGGCGACGAGGGGCCGGTATTCGTCGGTTTCCATCGGAGCCACTTCCAGATTCAGGCTGGGCACGATGGGCGCCAGGCGGCGGAGGCAGAGTTCCATGTAGCCGCCGGAAACAAACTTGGGATGCTCTCCCGCAACCAGCAGGATGTTGCGGAAACCCTGGGAGGCGAGGAATTCCGCCTCGCGGGCGACCTCCTCGATCTCGAGCGTGACACGCAGGATGGCGTTCTCCCGGGAAAATCCGCAGTAGGCGCAGGAGTTGATGCATTCGTTGGAAAGATACAGCGGGGCAAAAAGCCGCATCGTGCGCCCGAAATACCGGCGGGTCAGCGTGGCCGACTCGCGGGCCAGTCGGGCCAGTCCGGCGTCGTCCAGCGGATCGAGCAGACGCTCAAATCCGCGCAGGAGCGGGGATTTGTCCCGCAGCGCCGGGGTGATGTCGGATGAAAAAGCCATGAACCTCCTATCATTCCACAAATTGCGTGGCGGGGTAGAGGAAAACTGCGAATTTTTGCGCCGTTTTCCGGCCGATTTTTCTCCGTGCCCGCCCTGCCGGGCTGTGCTTGATTGACCCTGTGTTGGAAAAATCCCTTTTTGGCGAACGCATCGCCAGCGGCAGTGGCATTGAGGAATTGATGGACGACCTGGGGCGCGCCATGGCGGGCGCCCATGGCCCGGTGCGCATGCTCGGCGGCGGCAATCCCGCCCACATCCCGGAGATGCTGGAGTTGTGGCGGAGGCGCATGACGGAAATCCTTGCGGACCCGCCGCTCTTCGATCACATGATGACGAATTACGATCCGCCGATCGGCAATCCGTCCTTCCTTCGCGCCCTGGCCGGCCTCCTGCGGCGGGAGTTCGGGTGGGACATCGGTCCGGAAAACCTCGCCATCACCGCCGGCGGGCAGACCGCCTTTTTCCTCCTTTTCAACCTGCTCGCCGGGGAGTTTTCCGACGGACGCCGCAAGAGCATCCTCTTTCCGCTCGTCCCGGAATACATCGGATACGCCAACCAGGGACTGGCCCCCGGCATGATGCGTGCCGTCGAACCACACATCGAAATCCTGCCGAACCACCGGTTCAAATACCACGTCGATTTCGACCGCCTGCAGGTCACAGATGACATCGCGGCGCTTTGTGTTTCCCGTCCGACGAACCCTTCGGGCAACGTGCTGACCAACGGGGAAATTCACCGCCTCGACGGCCTGGCCCGAGCCGCCGGCGTGCCGCTCATCATCGACAATGCCTACGGGGTGCCGTTTCCCGGCATCCTGTTCCGCGACGCCGATCCGATCTGGAACGAAAACATCATCCTCACGCTCAGCCTGTCCAAATTCGGCCTGCCCAACACCCGCACCGGCATCGTGGTGGCCCGTCCGGAAATCATCCGCGCCGTGGCGTCCATGACCGCCATCGTCGGGCTTGCCAACTGTCCCATCGGACAGACCATGGTCCTGCCGCTGGTCGAATCCGGGGAAATCCTGCGCCTCTCGCGCGAGGTGGTGCGGCCCTATTACGAACGCAAATCCCGGCTGGCCCAGGAGTGGATTGCGGAATTTTTCGATGACAGCCTCGACTACCACGTTCACGTCAGCGAAGGCGCCCTGTTCCTCTGGCTGTGGTTTCGCGGCATGAAAATTTCCGCCGAGACGCTGTACGACCGTCTCAAGGAGCGCGGCGTGCTGATCGTGCCGGGTCATTATTTCGGCGTCGGCGCCCCCGACGACTGGCGTCATGGCCACGAATGCATCCGGCTGAGTTTTGCCATGGACGAAAAGGCCGTCCGGGAGGGCATTGCCATTCTGGCCGAGGAGGTGAAGCGCGGATACGCCTGAACGGACGGGTCTTTCACGGGTCTCTCATGAAACTGGTGCCGACGGGGCACAGGATGCGGTCGGGCTGCCCGGGAAAAATCTGACCCCGGCCCGCCTTTCCCATTGTCGCGCGGGCGGCTTTTGCGCAAGTCTCCCGCGCGTGAGCAACAAGCTGAATACGAAGGCAAGCGGCATTGTCGCCCTGGCGGTGATGTGCTCGCGTGTCCTTGGCCTGATCCGCGAGGTGTTGTTCAGCGCGCTGTTTGGCAGCGAGCGGCTGGGGGCCTTCATCGTGGCGTTCCGCATTCCGAACCTGCTCCGCGATCTGTTTGCCGAAGGCGCCCTTTCCACCGCTTTCATCACGGTGTTCAGCCGCAAGCTGGAAACGGAGGGCGCCGAATCGGCCTGGGCGCTGGCTTCGAAGATGTTCACGCTGGCGGTGATCTTCATGAGCGGCGTGACGCTGCTCGGCATCCTGCTGGCCGATCCGCTCTTCGACCTGATTTCGTGGGGCGCCCCGCCGTCGGTGCTTGCGTGGAAGGGCCTCGTGGTCCGGCTCACGCAGGTGATGTTTCCCTTCATCCTGCTTGTTTCCCTGGCCGCGCTCGTCATGGGCATGCTCAATGCCCGGAATGTCTTCGGCGTGCCGGCCATGGCTTCGAGTTTTTTCAACATCGGGTCGATCCTCGGCGGCGTGTTGCTCGCCTGGTGGCTGGAACCCGACTTTGTCGAAACCATCATCCGGCTGCGCGGCAGTGACGCCCCCTTGCCGGGCCTGCCCTTCGGTCAGCGCGCCCTGATGGGACTGGCCGTGGGCACGCTCCTCGGCGGACTGCTCCAGTTTGCCGTCCAATTGCCCTCGCTGCGGAAGGTGGGCTTTTCGTTCCGGCCGGATTTCCGCTGGCGCGATTCCGGGGTGAGAAAAATCCTCGAGCTCATGGTGCCGTCGGTGATCGCCGCCAGTGCGGTCCAGGTGAATGTGCTGGTCAATACAAGCTTTGCCATGCAGGTCGGCATGGCCGCGCCGGCCTGGCTGAACAACGCCTTCCGGCTCATGCAGCTTCCGCTGGGCATCTTCGGAGTGGCCGTGGCCACCATCACCCTCCCGGTCGTGTCGCGCATTGCGGTGAGCAGGGACCGCCAGGCCTTCGGACCCACCCTCGGCCGGGCGTTGCGCCTGGCGGTGTTTTTCACCATCCCCTCCGCCGTCGGGCTCTATTTCCTGGGGCATCCCATCATCAGCCTCATTTACGAGCACGGCAATTTCCACGCCTCCGACGCCTGGAACAGCGCGCTCGCCCTGCAGTTTTATGCGATGGGCCTCGTGGCCTATTCGTGCATCAAGGTGCTGTCGCCGGCGTTTTATGCCATCGACCACAAATGGACCCCCATGTTTGTGAGTTTCGGGGCCATTGCGCTCAACGTCGTCCTGAACTGGCTGTTCATCTTTCATTTCGGGCTCGGGCATCGCGGACTGGCCCTCTCGACCGCCATTTCCGCGACGCTGAATTTTGCGGTCCTGTATGTCCTCATGCTGCGCCCGGCGGGCACCCTGGACACCGGACGCCTTTTCGCCACGTTCCTCCGGTGCGGAGTCGCCGCCGCCGCGCTCGGCGCCACCTGCTGGGCGGGAATGGCCTTTGGATCAAAGTGGTTGTTTTCGGAAAGCCTCTGGATCAAAGCCGTCGCCCTGTTTGTCCTCATCGGAGCGGCCGGGCTGGTTTATGTCGCGGCGTGTTTTGTGCTGCAGGTTGACGAGGTCCGGGAGGCCGTCCGCCTGATCGCCGGAAAAATTCTCCGTCGCCTGAAAAAGTCATCGTAGGAAATTTCTGTCGGTGACCCGAAGACGGCCCGCGGGCGAGGCGTTCGTCAAAGGGGATTCCCTGTCTTGTCATTTCCTACGGACGGCCGGATGGACGCTTCCCTGCGATATGCCGGTATGCTCCGTGCGGTGATTTTTGATGTCGATGGCACCCTGGTGGATTCCGTGGACCGCCATGCCCAAGCCTGGGTGGAAACGCTCGCGGAGTTCGGATACGGGTGCGATTTTGCCGCCGTCCGGCAGCAGATCGGAAAGGGTGGTGATCAGCTGATGAAGGAATTTCTCACCCCGCAGCAAATCCACCGGGATGGCGAAGCCATCGAAAAGGCCCGCCTGCGTCATTTTCAAACGCGCTACCTTCCCGGGGTCACGGCCTTCCCCATGGTGCGGGAGCTTTTCCTGCGGCTGATCACCGACGGAAAAAAGGTGGTTCTGGCCTCTTCCGCGGTGGGGGTGGAACTGGACGCCTACAAACGAAAGACGGCAATCGGGGACCTGATTGAGGACGAAACCTCCAAGGAGGATGTCGAAGCTTCCAAGCCCTGCCCGGACATCTTCCAAGCCGCGCTGGGCAAACTCGGGGACATTCCGCCCTCCGAGGCGATCATTGTGGGAGATTCCCCCTGGGATGCCATCGCCGGGCGCCGGGCGGGAATCCGCACGATCGGCTTGCTCTGCGGGGGATTCGGACAGACGGAGCTGGAAAAGGCCGGCTGCGTCGCCGTTTTCCGGGATCCGGCGGATCTCCTCCTTCACTACGCGTCGTCCCCGCTGGTCGAAACGGGCATGTAAGGATTTGACCCATCCGACGGAGCCCCAGCCCCCGATTTCAAAGGTATGAAACCCCTCCCGACTGCTTTCTGTGTCATCGGGCTCACCATGGCGGCTTTCGCCAGGGATGTGGATATCGCTGTGACCGAACTTCCGGCGGCGGTGAGCGCCTCCATTGAAAAAGCCCACCCCGGGGCCATCCTGCTCTCCGCGGAAAAAAACCTCAACGCGGACGGCGGAGTCCGGCATTACGAGGTGAAAATTCGCGTCGCGGACCGGCAAAAGGAACTGACCGTTCTGCCCGACGGCACCATCCGAAAAGACGAAAAGGATGACTAGGTTTTTTGGCAAAAGGTTTGGGGAGAGGCTGCGCGCCCTCTGAAGCCGGCCCAGCTTTTGTTCCTGCAACCGGACCCCAATCATCCCGCTCCCACGCGAAATCTTCCCCCCTTTTATGAGAACACTTTGGAAAGGCGCCATCAGCTTCGGGCTTGTCACGATTCCGGTCTCCCTCTACCCGGCGACCCACCGCGAGGAACTGAAGTTCCGCATGCTGCGCAAGTCGGATCTCAGTCCGATCAACTACAAACGGGTCGCAGAAACCGACGGCAAGGAGGTGCCGTGGGATCAGATTGTGAAGGGTTATGAATACGAAAAGGACCGCTATGTGGTTCTCAAGGACGAGGATTTTGCGCGCGTGGATGTGGAGGCCACGCAAACCGTCGACCTGATCAATTTCGTATCCCTCGCCGAGGTGGATCCGCTCCTGTTTTACAAACCGTATTATCTCGAGGTGGGGAAGGGAGGCGACAAGGCATACGTGCTGCTGCGGGATTCCCTGCTCAAAACGAAAAAGATCGCCATTGCCAAAGTGGTTATTCGCGCCCGCCAGCACCTCGCCGCCGTGAAACCGCAGAAGGACGGACTCATTCTTGAGCTTATGCACTTCCCCGGGGAACTGATCGACGTCCGGGAATTCAAGGAACCGAAGGAACCCCGGATCGGCAAGGCGGAGATGCGGATGGCGGAGCAGTTGATTGAAAGCATGAGTTCGCCGTGGAAGCCGGAGGACTACAGCGATGATTACAAGGATGCCCTGGAAAAAATCATCGAGGAGAAGATCGAACACGGGGACCGGAAGGCGCCGTCGCGACGCAAACGTCCGGCCAAGTCCAACATCATCGATCTGGCGGAGGTTTTGAAAAAGAGCCTCCAGGAAACCAAGGGCGCCCGGTCGACCCGGAGCCGCAAACCGGCGTCCAAACGCCGACGCCAGCGAAAGGCGGCCTGACACGGCATGTCCCTCAAGGAATATCGCAAAAAACGCAACTTCCAAAAGACCGCCGAGCCGCCGGCCCGGCGGGGTTCGGGACGGCCGCATGGCTTTGTCGTGCAAAAACACGACGCGAGCCGCTTGCATTATGATTTCCGTCTGGAATTGAACGGCACTTTGAAGTCCTGGGCGCTGCCAAAGGGACTGCCGTACGAAAAAGGCGAACGTCATCTAGCCGTCCACGTGGAGGATCATCCGGTGGCGTATGCGGATTTTGAGGGCACCATTCCCCCGGGACAGTATGGGGGAGGCACGGTGATGTTGTGGGATCGCGGCACTTATGAACCCCTCACGGCGACGCCATCAAAAGACCTCAAAAACGGCAAGCTGCACTTCACGCTGCGCGGAGACAAACTGCGGGGCGAATGGTATCTGGTGAGATTGCGGGGCGAAGACGACCAATGGTTGATCATCAAGGGCGGGGAATCGATGAAGCCTGTCTCGAAAAGGGCGGACGATCGTTCCGTGCTCAGTCGCCGCACCATGAAGCAACTGGCCCGGGGGGATCGTGTCTGGCAATCCGCCCGGGGCCGCACTCGGAAACCGGAGCGTCCCGTTCCGCTCCCGGATTTCGTCGAGCCGATGAAAGCCCGGCCTGTGGCAAAGCCGCCGTCCGGAGACTGGCTTTACGAAATCAAGTTCGACGGCTGGCGCGCCCTGGGACTCAAGGGCGGCAGCCAATGCCGGCTGCTTTCGCGCAATGAAAAGGATTTCGGCGCGAAGTTTCCGGAGATCATGGAATCCCTGGCCCTGCTCAAGGCCGGCGACGTTGTGCTCGACGGGGAAATTGTCGCCCTGGACGAACAGGGACGCTCCTCCTTCCAGCTCCTCCAGGCTTATGATCTCGGGAAAAAACGGCCGCCGATCTTTTATTACGTCTTCGATCTGTTGCAACTGGACGGCCGGGATGTGAAGGACTGTCCCATCGAGGATCGCCAAGCCCTGCTGGAGCACCTGCTGAAACGTCCGCCCGGCGTGCTGCGGCTTTCCGCCGTGCTGGGTTCCGAGGCTGATCCGCTTCTCGAACAGGCCCGCAGGCTCGGTTTGGAGGGATTGATCGGCAAACGCCGCGGATCGGCCTACGAGGCCGGCCGCCGCAGCGGAGCATGGGTGAAACTCAAGCTGGTGCGGGAACAGGAGTTTGTCATCGGCGGATACAGCGAGCCCGGAGGCTCCCGGGCCCATTTTGGAGCCCTCATTGTCGGCTATTATCGTGGGAAGGATTTGCTTTTTGCGGGCAAGGTGGGCACCGGATTCGACGCCAAACTTTTGAAAACGCTGCACGCCCGCTTTCGGAAGCTTGAACAGGATGATTGTCCCTTTGCCAACCTGCCCATGCCCCGCGGCAGCCGGTGGGGAAAGGCCCTCACGCGGGCGGAAATGACATCCTGCCACTGGCTCGATCCCCAACTGGTCTGTCAGGTGAAATTCGGCGAATGGACCCGTGACGGACACCTGCGCCAGCCGGTTTTTCTCGGGCTCCGCGAGGACAAAAACGCCCGCGAGGTTGTGCGGGAACGCATCCATGGCAAATAACGCCACGCTCGAAATCGGCGGCCGCGAAGTCCCCGTATCAAACCTTCACAAGGTCTTTTATCCCAAGACCGGTTTCACCAAGGGGGAGGTCATCGACTATTACATCCGGATTTCCCCGGTGCTGCTGCCGCATTTGAATAACCGGCCGATCAGCCTGAAACGCTATCCGGACGGCGTGGAGGGATTCTTTTTTTACGAAAAGAACTGCCCCGCCCATCACCCCCGGTGGATCAAAACCATCGCGGTCGACAAGTCGGACGGAAGCAAAATCCGCTACTGTGCGATGAACGATCTGGCGGCGTTGATCTGGGCCGCCAATCTCGCCGATCTGGAATTGCACACCTTTCTCCACCGGGCTCCCGCGTTGAGTCGTCCGACGGCTCTCGCCTTTGACCTCGATCCGGGAGCGCCCGCCGACATCGTCGAATGCTGTCGGGTGGGGCTGGAGGTGCGGAAAATCTTCGCCGGACTCGGACTGGAATCTTATGCCAAAACCTCCGGCTCCAAAGGCCTCCAGGTTTATGTTCCCCTGAACACGCGGATCACTTACGAACGCACCAAAGCGTTTGCCCGCGCTGTCGCCGTGGCCCTTGAACACCACTGGCCGGACCTTGTGATTTCCCGCATGGAACGCAAACTGCGCAAGGGCAAGGTGTTCATCGACTGGAGCCAGAACGACCCCAAAAAAACCACGGTGACGGTCTATTCGCTCCGTGCCAAGGAGGAGCCGACGGTTTCCACACCGGTCACCTGGGAGGAGGTCGGGCAGGCGTGGAAGCGAAAGAAGGCGCTGCGTTTCACTTCCGAGCAGGTTCTCGAGCGGGTCGAAAAACACGGCGACCTCTTTGCTCCCGTCCTGGAAAAAAAGCAGAAACTGCCCACGCTGTGGGATCTGGAAAAAGGGGAGCCGGGCCGGAAATCCCGCTGATCGGTTTTTCCCTGAACGCTGCCTAAGGGAACACCCGCAACCCCCGTTTAAAACGATTCCCCGGCATGATGACACTTGCTTCAACTCTGATCGTGGCGGCCGCAGGTTGGTCGATGCTTTATCTTCTTTTCGGCGGCGGAATCGGCGGAGCGATTCTGATCTTCATTGTTTTGAAGATGATCGGACAATAACGGCCGTCCGTGAAGACGGCTCGCTGAGATTTTGGCTCGGCGAACCCGACGACTTGTCCCTAAGCCGGATCCCCCCCCCGGAAACCACCCGGCTCTCCAGCGCAAGCAAATACGCCTTGACCGGGAGTCCTCCGGCGAAGCCCGTCAGCTGAGCGTTGGCGCCCACCACGCGATGGCAGGGCACCACAATGGAAAGGGGATTGCGTCCGTTCGCTGCTCCCACCGCCCGCACGGCGGCCGGTCGGCCGACGTGTTCGGCGATCTGGGAGTAGCTGCGGGTTTCCCCGTAGGGAATGGCGGACAACGCATTCCAGACCGCTTTCTGAAAAGGCGTGCCGGTCGGATCCAAGGGCAGGGAAAAGGTGCGTCGCTTCCCGGCGAAATATTCATTCAGCTGGCGGACGGTTTCCTGCAAGATCGGATGAGCGGGGTTCTCCGTCAGGGGGCCGAGCGGAACTCGGCTCGGACGGTCGTTTTCCCAGAGAATTGCGACGAGACCGCGATCGTGGGCGACGAGAGTCAATCGGCCGACCGGACTGGGAAGGAAAAGTGCGTGCAGTGTCATGGGACCCAGGCGTGGCGCCCTTGGCGAAGTTACGCCGTGCTGCACATATGGAAAAGTCAGGAGACTTTAAATGTATAGCACTTTTCTCAAATATTGCCATTATTTAGGAAATTGATTTACATAGTATTGACATAGCGAATTGTCTCCCCCAAGGATGAGGCGTCCCCATGAAAACGCCCGTCCTTTTCGTTCTCATTGTTGTCACTTTTTTCCTCTCCGATCTGAGAGCGGGATCCGGTCCGAAGGAGCTCGTGAGCAATGGCGACTTTCAGCAGGACCAAACGGGCGGGGGGTGGCCTGAGGGTTGGGGGCGTGGGGATGAGGGGGTGACCTGGGTGAAGGGGGAGGGGAAGCCGTTTATGCGGCTGGTGTCCCCGGCTCCCGGCCAAATGGTGTCGCTGTTTCGGGAGGTGCCGGTTCCCGAGGGGACCAAGGGGGTGGAGGTGCAAATGCGTTACCGAACCAAGGGCATTGAGGCCGGAGAGAAATCTTGGTTCGACGCGCGAACGATTTTTCATTGTCTGGATGCCGGCCGGCGTCAACTCGCCCCGGATCCGGCGCCGTTGGTGTTTTCGTCCAACACCGGCGAATGGAAGGATGTGCGGAGGGAGATTTTGGTTCCGGAAAACACCGCCTTCCTGCAGATCATGCCGTGTCTGTTTCACGTCAAGGCCGGCACCCTTGATCTGGCCGAGGTGCGCGTCACGGTCATGGATGACGCCGCGGCCGAAGCCCTCATTGCGCGCAAGGCGGCGGAAAAGGCCCGGGCGGCCGAGCGCGCGGCCATTTTGGAAAAGGACCTCGCCCTTCCGGTCATCACTCCGGAATTGAAGGTGGAGGGGAATCAGGTGCTGACCGTCGACGGCAAACCGGTCTGGCTGCAGGGGCTCAGCGTGGACAGCATGCAGTGGGGACCCGGTGAAAACGTGTTGTGGACCGTCCGGGTGGCCCTCGACGAATGGAAGGCGAATGTCATTCGGCTTCCCGTGCATGACACCTACTGGTTTGGGAAGGGCAGGGGGCAGCCGGCTGGCGGGGAGGCGGCTTATCGCGAGACTGTGGACAAGGCCATCCATCTGGCGGCCACACGGGGAGCCTGGGTGGTGCTGGATTTGCATCGGTTCGGGGCGCCCATCGAGGAAAACATCGCCTTCTGGAAGGAGGTGGCGACCCGTTACAAAAACCATCCCGCGGTGCTTTTCGAACTCTTCAATGAGCCACATGGGATCACCTGGGAAATCTGGCGGAATGGCGGCTCGCTCAAGGAGGTGAAACATCAGGATGTCAATCCGGTGGAAAACACCCTGAAAATGGAAACGGACTGGACGCCGGGCATGCAGGCGTTGGTGAAAGCGGTGCGTGAAACCGGCGCCCGGAACATCATCGTGGCCGGCGGACTCGACTGGGCCTACGACCTCTCGGGCGTGGTCAACGGTCATGCGCTCGACGATCTCGGCGGGAACGGCATTATTTATGTTTCGCACATCTATCCGTGGAAGAAGGACTGGCAGGAGCGGGTGCTTGTCGCCGCCGACCGGTTTCCCATCATTCTCACCGAGGTGGGCTGTCCGCGGAGGTGGGAGGATTTTTCCTTCATTCCCCCCGACCAACGTTATCCGCTCGAAGGGTGGTCCGAAGACATGCTGGGGCTGATCCAGAAATACAAACTGCACTGGACCGGTTTCAGCTTCCACCCACACTGCGGTCCGCAGGTCATTCAGGATTGGGAATACACCCCGACGCCGTTCTGGGGCGTCTTTGTGAAGGAGGCCCTTCAGGGCCGCCAATTTGAACTCAAAGCCCTGCGTTGAGGGCGCGGAGCCGATTGGGTGGCTATTGTGTCGCCCTTCGCCCGGACGGCGCCACCAGAAGAATCACCGCCAGGGCGGCGAGGCCGATGTCCCGGACAATGGCGGTCACCATTGCGGCGCGGGAGGGTTCTTCGTCCGCGCCAAAACACGAGCAGGCCACCACGATGTCATTGGCCAGCGCCCAGCCGAGCGCGCTGACAAAGGCGGCCAGGAGGAGGAGGACGAGAACGGCGCCGCCGCGCCAGGTCCAGGGCAGCACCAGAAGAAGGGCCGCCCCCACTTCCGCGAGGGGCAACAGGCGCGCCAAGGGCTCGATCCAGTTTTCCGGCACAAAGGTGAAAGGCAGCAGTGCCATGGCAAACTCCGCGCTGGAGAGGGCCTTGATCAGGCCCGCATACAAAAAGACGGCCGCCAGAAGGAGACGGAGAACAAGCAGGATCCTGGTCATGGGACGGCGGCCGGGACGGGTTCCATCCGGTGAATGGATCGGATGACCCTCCAGGCCATCTCGACATTGTGCACCCGGAAAATCGCGGCGCCGCGGCGCATTCCCGCCACGATGCAGGCGGCGGTGGCGGCATCCCGGTCGCGCGGGTCGGGAAGATCCAGAACGTGCCCGATCACCGTCTTGCGCGAAACGGGCAGGAGGATGGGACGGTCAAAACGCGTCAGGATTTCCAGTTCCCGGTAAATGCGCAGACTGTCCGGCGCCTGTTTGGCAAAATCGATGCCGGGATCGAGGATGAGGGACTCGCGCGGGACGCCGGCCGCGACGGCGTCGGCGATGCGGGTCTCGAAAAAATGCGCAAGTTCCTCCATCACATTGGCATATTCCACGTGCGTGTGCGGCACCTTGGGGGTGCCCACGGAATGCATGATCAACAGGGCGGCGCCGGTTTCCGCGCAAATGCGGGCGTTGCGGTCATCCGGCAGGGCGCTCATGTCGTTGAGGATGTGTCCGCCGAGGACCAAGGCCGGTCCGGCCACCTCGGGACGCCAGGTGTTGATGGAGAGCAGGGGAGGAAAAACCTGTTCCCCGTCCCGGGGGGAGACGCCGGCGCTGACCTCCGCAAAACGCCCGATGAAGGGCGCAATGCGCTCCAACTCCTCGTCGGGGGAGATGGCGGCGCGGTTGGTCCGGGCGCTCTCTCCGCCGACATCCACAATGTCCGCGCCGAGGGCCACGAGTTCCCGCGCCCGCTGCAGCGCCCAGTCGGGATCAATTTTCCCGTCCCCGGAGAACGAATCGTCGTTGATATTGAGGATGCCCATGAGGAGGGGACGCCGGGGAAAGGCGAGGCGGCGGGAGCGGGCGAGCAGTTCCATCTTGTTTCGGCCCGCATTCTCTTTCAGGCTGGGCCCTCGTTGCAACAGCCATGAGCTTTATCGAATCGATTTTCGCAAAACTGAAGCGCCACCCCAAGCGCATCGTCTTTCCCGACGGTGATGATCCCCGGGTGGTCCGCGCCTGCCATGCCTTCTACGAAAAGGAGGCCGGCATTCCCGTGCTCATCGGAAAACGCGACGTGATCGAACGCGTCGCCCTCACGGAGAAGGTCAGTCTCGACCACGTTGCCATCATCAATCCCGAAACGTCCTCCGAGCTTCCCGCCTTCTGCGAACACCTCGAGAAACTCGACCGCTACCGCAAGATGGGCATCAAGGATTCGCGGGCCATCATGGTGAACCCGAACTATTTCGCTGCGATGATGCTGCAATACGGTCAGGTCGACGCCCTGGTCGGCGGGGTGACCAGCTATTCCGGCTCGCTCCTGCGTCCGCTCATTCAGATCGTCAAACCGCTCGCCCACGCCCCTTTCATTTCCGGGTGCGTCATCGCGGAATTGCCCGACAAAAAATTCGGCGACGACGGGGTGCTTTTCCTCGCGGACTGCGGTGTGGTGCCCGAACCCAACATGCAGCAGCTCGGAGCCATCGCCGTGCAGACCGGACTCCTGGCCCGCCAGGTCTTCGGTTCGCGTCCCCGCGTGGCCATGCTGAGCTTTTCCACCAAGGGCAGCGCCAAGACCGCGTCCACGGAGAAGGTGGCCGGGGCGGTGGAAATCGCCCGCCAACTTGCCGCCGACCTGCAGGCGGAAATCGCCGTGGACGGCGAAATGCAGGCCGACACCGCGCTCGTGGCCGAACTGGCGGAACGCAAGATGGGTCCGAGTCTCGTGGCCGGAAAGGCCAACGTGCTGATCTTCCCCGATCTCAACAGCGGCAACATCGCCGCCAAACTCATCCAGTATCTCGCCGGAGCCAAAATTTACGGCCAGATCCTGCTGGGCTTCTCGCGTCCCGCCGCCGACCTCTCCCGCGGCGCCACGGTCGAGGACATCGTTTCCGTGGCGGCCGTCGTCGGATTGCAGGCCATCGAATACCGCAAGCTCTACCCGCCCACCCCCGAACCGGAGGCTTGATGAACACGGTCACACCCCGGCTTTTCATCGCGGCCACGGAGCAAAACACGGGGAAAACCACCACCTCGCTGGGACTCTATGCCGCACTCCGCAAGGACTTCAGCCGCATCGGTTTCATGAAGCCGGTCGGGCAGCGCTTTGTGGAGATCGAAGGCAAGCAGATCGACGAGGACAGCGTCCTCATCCGCGACACCTTCGGCACCGAGGTGCCCATCGAGGACATGAGTCCGATTGCGGTCGAACCGCAGTTCACCCGCCGCTACATCAACCACGCCAACAACGAGGCCCTCGTGCGGCGTATCCAGCATTCCTTCGACCGGACGGCGTGGGAAAAGGACTTTGTCATCATCGAAGGCACCGGTCATGCCGGAGTCGGCAGCGTGTTCGACCTCTCCAACGCCCGTGTCGCCAGCATCCTCCAAACCAAGGTGCTGCTGGTCACGCCGGCCGGCATCGGACGCCCCATCGACGAGGCCGCGGTGAACAAGGCCCTCTTTGACAAGGAAAACGTCGAGGTCATCGGGGTGGTCATGAACAAGGTGCTGGCCGACCGCATGGAGTCCATCGCCGACATCGCCCGGCGGGGGTTCGAGCGCATCGGTCTCGAACTGGTCGGCATGATCCCGCGGGAACGCATGCTGGCCCAGCCGACCCTGGACCAGATCTGCGAAAAAATCCGCGGCCGGTTTCTCCACGGCGCGGAGAAGGGCCGCAAACGCATCGAGAAGGCCATCATTGGCGCGGTCAGCTCCCGCAACATCTTCAAGGATGTCGAGCCCGACAGCCTGCTCATCATCCCCGGTGATCGCGGGGAGGCCGTGCGGGCCGTGCTCGAACGGGCACAGGAGCCGGACGGCGGACCGTTCTGCGGCCTGGTCCTCTCCGACAATCTGGATCCGAGCGACGGACTGCTTGCCCGCATCCGCGAGTCCAGCCTGCCGGTCATCGTGTCGTCGCAGGACAGCTACGTGATCGCCAGCCGGATCCATTCCATGACCGTGAAAACGCTGCCGGGGGACACGGAAAAGATCGACCGCATTCAGAACCTGGTGGGCGAATACGTGAACATCCGGAGAATTCTGGAGAAAATTTCCTGATCGGCCATGGATCCGTTTCGCCGAAACATTGACACTGCCGTCCCGCTGCCTCAGAGTCGCCGGCCATGAGATTTCCGCTGCCCCTGACGGCGAAAATAGCCAGATACATCCTCGGAAAACAGCTCAGGGGCGTGGAGAAGTTTGCCACCGTCCTGCAGCTGGAGCCGTTGCACACCTGCAATCTCACCTGCACGGGCTGCGGTCGCATCCGGGAATATTCCACGTCGCTCAAGGACGTGATGAGCCTCGAGGACTGTCTCGGGGCCGCGCAGGAATGCGAGGCGCCCATGGTGTCCATCTGCGGCGGCGAACCGCTCATCTATCCCCACATCGAGGCGCTGGTGGAGGGCCTGCTGGAACAGGGCCGCATCGTATACATCTGCACCAACGGCCTTTTCATGCGCAAAAAGATGCGCGAGTTCCTCGCCCACGAATGGGCGCGTCCGGGAGGCCGGCCGAACTGGGTGGATGAAAAACTCCGCATCCTGCTTGCCGAGGGACTCATCAAACCGGAGGAGGCCGAGAAGATCCGCACCCTGCCGGAGACGTTTGTCGAAAAGCCGGTGATCGCTCCCAGTCTCTGGATGTATTGGAACGTCCACATCGACGGACTCGAACGCACCCACGACCTCATCGTGGAGCGCGAGGGAGTCTTCAAGGAATGCGTCGCGGCCATGCGCATGGCCAAGATTCTCGGTTACCAGGTCGCCACCAACACCACGATCTACAAGGAAACCGACATGCGGGAAATCGAGCAGATGTACGATTTCCTGTCCTGGCTCGGTGTCGACGGACACACCATTTCCCCGGGCTACGACTACGACTCCGCCAAGGAGGACATGCGCAAGCGGCTCAATCTGCAGCCGGAAAACTTTTTCCTCACCCGTGCGGCGACCCGCGAAAAATTCAGGGACATCACCGAATGGAGCCGGCGCTACACGCTGTTTGGCACGCCGGTTTACATGGAGTTCCTCGCGGGCCGTCGGGATCTGACCTGCTCCGCCTGGGCCATTCCGACCCGCAATGTCCGCGGATGGAAGGCCCCCTGCTATCTGATGACCGACGGCCATTATGCCAGCTATCGTGAGTTGCTGGAGAAGACCGACTGGGACCGCTATGGCGTCGTCAACGGCGTGGCGCGCGACAAACGTTGCGAAAACTGCATGGTGCACTGCGGTTATGAACCCACCGCCGCCCTCGGCCGCTGTGCGCAGCCCGGGGACACCTGGAAGAACATCAAATTCAACTTCGGACCCAAACCGAAGCCGCGTCCCGAGGGAGCCCAGGTCCGGGCCTTCAACGGGGTGAGCGCCGGCAACGGACACAAAACAGGCCGTCCGCAGAAAACCGACCAGCCGGCCGTCGCGGCCTAAGCGCCGGGTTCCCTTTTGCCAGGTTTCCGGCCCGGGCGCCTTCAGAGAAGGGTTGTATCCCGTCGGCTCCGGCAGCAGGCCGGTTGCCCAAACGGGTCTTCGGACCCCGGAGGGGCGGGTGTCCCGAAGTCTCTGCGCGGGAGGCCGGAAGGGGCACGACCAAGGGGAGGATCCTCTGCCATTTTCGCCCTTCGCGCCGGGCCGGGGCATTGGCGCGCCCGCATTGCCGGAGCGTTCCCTTGGCATGCAGGCGCCGGACGGGGACAACACAAACATTCGCCCCCCGCTTCATGGAAAAAGCCCGCGGCAAAGAGCAAATCCGCCTCCACCTGAAACCTCAACCGACGGACCCGGACCTGCCGGGCCCGGATTCCATCCGGTTGCCTTCGCCGGGTTTATCCGCGTCTTTCGAGGATCGTTTCGATGATGGACATCGGATTGATCCCCATCTGGCGGGCGGTGTTAAAGACGTTTTCCGTCAGCAGCCGGTCCTGATTGAGCAGGGCCAGAGCCTCTTCAAAGGAAGGGTGGGGGACCGGGCGTCCGTCCGCGGGGTCGGAGGAGAACTCGGCGGTCCGGGAAGACCTTGAGCTGTGGCCGCCGGTTTCGAAGTCGGGCGGTTCGTCCACCTCTGCGGCGGACGAATGACCTTCGGAAACCGAATCCTCCTCAGTCAGGGAAAGTCCGGCGGGTTTTTGATGATCGGAACACGGGTCCATGTGCATGTGATTTAAAGTGCGTCGGGAACCAGGCCGCCTTCAGGAAAAGCCGAAAAGAACGGATCGAAATTCCCTAAAAGCCGGAATTCGTCGGGAAAGACTCCGGAAAGGCAGGGCGGGAATGTCCCCGAGGGATGGAAATCGAAACGGAAAGACGGGAACAGCCGGAGATGCGACCCCTGCGGCCCAATCAATATTCAGTTGTGTGGAAAGACTGCTTAATCGCACAAACGCATTATTCGCGATAATGCGAACAACGCAACTTGGCGTCAAGTCTAACTTGTCTTCAGAACCTCAATGAAGGCCTCCTGCGGGATGTTCACCGTACCGATGGCTTTCATCCGTTTTTTGCCTTCCTTCTGCTTCTCCAATAATTTCCTTTTTCGCGTAATATCCCCACCGTAACACTTGGCTGTCACGTTCTTACGCATTGCACTTACGCTTTCTCTGGCAATGATTTTGCCTCCGATGGCCGCTTGGATGGCGACTTGGTAGAGTTGGGCGGGAATGACTTCCTTGAGCTTGAGGGCGAGGGCCCGTCCCCGGGCTTCGGCCTTGTCGCGGTGCACGATGGAGGAGAAGGCGTCCACCCGTTCGCCATTGACCAGCATGTCCAGCTTCACCAGGTTTCCGGCCCGGTATCCGCCATGTTCGTAGTCCATGGACCCATAACCGCGGGTGATGGATTTCAGTTTGTCCACGAAATCGACGAGGATTTCGTTGAGCGGCAACTCGGCGGTGAGCATGACCCGGTTGGTGTCGAGGGACTCGGTGTGGGTGATTTCCCCGCGACGGTCCATGATGAGTTGCATCATGGGCGAGATGTATTCGTTGGGAATCATGATGTAGCTCTTCACCATGGGTTCCCGGATCTCTTCGATCACGCTGCCGTCGGGAAGCTGCTCGGGATTGTCCACCTTGATGATCTCGCCGTTGGTCTTGAGGACCTCGTAAATGACGGACGGGTAGGTGGCGATGATGTCCATGTTGAACTCCCTCCGCAGGCGCTCGAGGATGATCTCCATGTGGAGCAGTCCGAGAAATCCGCAGCGGAACCCGAACCCCAGCGCCACGCTGGACTCGGGCATGTAGTGGAAGGCGGCGTCGTTGAGCTGCAGCTTGCCCATGGCGGCCTTGAGGGCTTCGAAATCGGCGGTGTTGATCGGATAGATGCCGCTGAACACCATGGGCTGTACCTCCTGGAAGCCGGGCAGGGGGGCTTCGGCGGGGGTGCGGCCGCTGGTGAGGGTGTCGCCGACCTTGACCTCGGCCGAGGACTTGATGTTGGCGATCACATAGCCGATGTCGCCGGCCTGGAGTTTGTCCTGCGCAAAAAACTTCGGTTGCTGCGGACGGAAAATGCCGACCTCCTTGACCTCGTAGGAACGGTTGGTGGCCATGAGGCGCACGGGATCGCCGGCCTTGACGGTACCGTCCACGATGCGGGCGTAAATGACCACGCCGCGGTAGGTGTCAAAGGTGGAGTCAAAGGTGAGGGCGCGCAGGCGGGCGTTGGGATCGCCGGAGGGGGGCGGGATGCGCTGCACGATGGCCTCCAGGATTTCCTCGATGCCGATGCCGGCCTTGGCGCTGGCCAGGATGGCTTCGTCGGCGGGAATGGCCAGAATGTCTTCCAGTTGGCGCTTGGCGGTCTCGATGTTGGCGTTGGGGAGGTCGATCTTGTTGATGACCGGAATGAGCTTGAGGCCCTGCTTTTCCGCCAGATGCACGTTGGCCACCGTCTGTGCCTCCACGCCCTGGGCGGCGTCGATGATCAGCAGGGCACCTTCGCAGGCGGCCAGCGAACGCGAGACCTCGTAGGAAAAGTCCACATGCCCGGGAGTGTCCGACAGGTTGAGCCGGTAGGTCTGACCATCCTGCGCCTTGTATTGCATGGCGATCGGGTGCGCCTTGATCGTGATGCCACGCTCGCGCTCCAGATCCATGGCATCGAGGAGCTGATCCTGGGCCTCGCGCTTCTGGATGGTGCCGGTTTTTTCGAGCAGACGGTCGGACAAGGTCGTCTTGCCGTGGTCGATGTGGGCGATAATGCAGAAGTTGCGTGTGCGTTCGATGGACATCGGGAAAGGTTGGGGACTATCCTAGAGCAAACCGGCTCGGTCAACAGTGCAAAAGGAGGAACATCCACAATTCCAGCTCAATCCGCAGGCCCTGATCATGATCGGAATCTGCCTGCTGGCCCTCGCATTGCCCCTCGCAGGGGTAATCTGGTTCCTTTCGACCCTGCGGTTTTCCGCAGACACGCCGCCCGTGGACGTGCCGCAACTGACCGCGGCCCTGGAGGAAATTTCCGCAAAAACCCTCGCGCCGGGAACCTTGGAATCGGGGGAACGCGAAGCGATTCGCCTGGAAACCCCGAATCCGACCGAGCGGGTGGCGGGCGTCATCAAACTGGCCCGGTCGGTTGGCGGAACAGCCTTTCCGGTGACGGAGGAAAGCGGGGCGCAGCGCCTTTGGGTGTCGGTTCCGGAAAAACGCCTGCCGGCTTTTGTGGAGGCGTGCCGGGCCGGGGTTGAGGAGCTCGAATATCCGACGGCAGGTGAGAATGATGCTCGCATCCTTCTCGAAATTGTCGTTCAACAGAAGAGCCCATGATTGCGATCACCTTCGCGTTGGAGTTCGAGAGCGCCGCCTTTGCCGCCAAGCAGGACCGGAAACTGCGCGTGGCCATGTGGCTTCTCGGCGCCATGGGGGCGGGATCCGCGGAGGTTCTGGCCAAAAAACTTCAAACGATCAAACCCCGGTTGGTGGTGTCTGCGGGATTTGCCGGCGGTCTTCAGCCCGGACTCAAAGTCGGAGACCTTGTCCTGGGGGAAAATTATTCGGATCCGGCCGTGTTGTCCCAAGTGACGCCGGGACCGAACTGGCGTCGCGGCAACGTGTTTACCGCGGAGGCCATTGTGGAGAAGGGTGAGCAAAAACGCAAACTGGGCGCGGAAACCGGCGCTCTGGTGGCCGATCTTGAAACGGCGCATCTGGCGGCCGTGTGTGCGGAACACGGGGTGTCCATGCTCAGTGTGCGCTGCATCAGCGACTCCGTCGACGATGACATGCCGGTGCCGGCGTCTGTTTTGCTCGATCCCAAAACCGGACGTCCGGACTCGCTTGCACTGTTCCGTCATCTCATCACCAATCCGACCGCCGTGGGAGCATTCAACAAACTCCTCAAGAATGCCAAGACCGCGCAAAACAGCCTCGCGGAGGGCCTGTTGGAAATTCTCCCGCAGCTCCTGAGGCTCCAGTGACCCTTCGCGACCCGCAGGTGCGGGGTGCCGTCCGGATTCTTCAGACCGATATTCTGCCGTGGCTTCCTGTGATCGCTATTATACATGACAAATATTATATGATGTTTTAAATATATGGCTGTCAGAAAGGGATTTAACGTGTTGTGAATAACTCCGGAATAACCGCCGGACCCCTGCCGGTTGCCCACCGGTCCCAGCGGTTATTCACAGAAACAGGCCCGGATGGTTAGGCGCCTTTCTATTTTTTCGGGCCGATTTTCCTGCAGGTTCCCTCTCGGTTCGTCCGGAAAAACCGGCGGGATTTTTCCGAGCCCCTCCGGGATCCGGCAACCCGACGGCTTTCTGATTTTCCTTGTTGTCAACCGACGGCTGCCGCCTAGGTTGTCGCCTCATGTTTCTTCGTTTTTTGAGGATTTCCGCCTGGGTTCTTCTGACGGCGGTGGCGGTCCCGGTGCAGGCCTCCAAAGTGGCGGACAGTCTGGTCCGGATTCAGGCGACCTCCCAGGAACCCAACTACCGCGCCCCGTGGAGCGGCGGCCAGGTGATCAGCGGTGTCGGTGCGGGTTTTGTGGTTTCCGGCAACCGGATCATGACCAACGCCCACGTGGTCAGCAACGCCCGCTTCCTGACCGTGTCGAAGGAGGGCGACCCGAAACCCTATCCGGCCCGTGTGCTGCACATCGCCCACGATTGCGATCTGGCGCTGTTGACCGTCGACGACCCCGGGTTTTTCAAAAACACCGCCCCGTTGGAGTTCGGCGGCATTCCGGCCATTGAGTCGACGGTTTCCGTTTACGGCTATCCGATCGGCGGAGACCGCCTTTCGGTGACCCGCGGCGTGGTGTCCCGGATCGATTTTCAACCATATTCCCATTCCGGCGTGGATGCGCACCTGACCATCCAGATCGACGCCGCCATCAATCCCGGAAACAGCGGCGGCCCGGTCCTGCAGAACGGCAAGGTCGTGGGCGTGGCCTTTCAGGGATACAGCGGCGATGTGGCGCAGAATGTCGGCTACATGATCCCGACTCCGGTGATCGCCCGTTTTCTGAAGGATGTCGAGGACGGCAAATACGACCGGTATGTGGATCTGACGATCAGCTACCATCCGCTCCACAATCCGGCCATGCGCAAGGCCCTTGGGTTGAAGGATGACAACACCGGGGTTTTTGTCGGCGAGGTTTACGGCGGCGGTGTGGCCGACGGGATTCTCAAACCCGGCGACGTCCTGCTGAGCATCGACGGACTGCCCATCGCGAGTGACGGGACGGTTGTGATGGATGGCGGCGACCCCGTGGAGATGGCGGAGGTCGTGGAACGCAAATATCGCAACGACAAGGTCGATCTGGAAATCCTCCGCGACGGCAAACCGATGAAGGTCACCCTGGCCCTCACGCATCCCTGGCCGTTCTCGCTTCAGGCCAATGCCTACGATGAAAAACCGCGCTTTGTGGTTTTCGGCGGATTGGTTTTCCAGCCCGTGGACGCCAATTTCATGGCCGAGCACAATCCGGACGATCTGCGGCTGCGCTACACCTTCGACCATTTCATCACGCACGGCATCTACCGGGAACGCGACGAGATCGTGGTTCTGAGCGCGGTGCTGGCCGATCCGATCAATGCCTACGCCTCGGAATTCCGCTACGACATCGTCGACAGGATCAACGGCAAACCCATTCGCAAGCTGGCCGATGTTTCCGCCGCCTTCAAGGAACCCGCGGAATATTACGTGATCGAAATGGCCGGCAACGGCCGGCCCCTCGTGCTGGAGCGCAAGGCCGTGGAGGAGGCCCGCAATCGGATCATCGCCCGCTACGGTGTGAGCAAGGAGGAGAATCTCGAGAAATAATGAAACCGTTCGTTCTGTGGGCCGTCCTGGCCCTGCTGTGCCCCGTCGCCCTGCCCGCCGCTCCGGAGGTTGCTTCCGAGTCCCTTCCCGTCGACAACTCCTCGCTGGTGCGGGTCAATTCCACCAATCAGCCCTACGACTTCTTCCGGCCCTGGATGAAAAAGGCCCCCTACATGCGCCGCGGACTCGGCGTGGTTCTGGCCGACAGGCACATCCTGGTGACGGCCGAACTGGTGGCCAATCACACCTATATCGAGCTGGAAAAGGCCGACTCGGCGGAAAAGACCCAGGCCGAGGTTGTGGTGGTCGACTACGAATGCAACCTGGCCCTGCTCCGGCCGATGAATCCGGAATTTCTGGCCAAGGCGCGCCCCCTGAAGCTGGACTCGGGCGCGCGGGTTGGCGATCGGGCCTTGATTTTGCAGCTCGAGTCGAACGGTCTCATTGCGCAGACGCCCGCCACCATCACCACCATCACCGTCACCAACTATCCCATGGACCGGCTGTCCCTGCTGACCTACCGGCTCAGCGCACCCCTCCAGAATCGCGAGGGCAGTTTCACCATTCCGGCGGTCCGGGACGGACGCCTGCTGGGCCTGCTCATGCGTTATGACGGACGCAGCCAGACCGCCGACGTCATTCCGGCGCCGGTCATCGCCCATTTCCTCAAGGACGCCAAACTGGACAAATATCCCGGCTTTCCGCGCGTGGGTGTTTCCTTTGCCTCCACCCGCGACCCGCAGTTCCGCCGCTACATCGGACTCCGGGAGTCCGGCGGCGTGTATGTCACCGAAGTGGCTCCGGGCGGCCCGGGAGAAAAGGCCGGACTCCGTCGCGGCGACATCATCCTGTCGGTCGCGGGAAAACCCGTCGATCAGGACGGTCTTTACGACAATCCGGATTACGGAAAGATTTCCTTCAGCTATCTGACCAGCACCGCCGCCCACTCCGGCGACACGGTGGAGTTTGTGGTGCTTCGCGACGGCAAACGGGAAACCATTCCCGTGACGCTGACCCCGCTCGACAGGTCCCGCATTGTCAGCGAGCCCTATATTTTCGACCGTCAACCGCGTTATTTCATCCTGGGCGGATTGGTCTTCCAGGAGCTCTCCCGCACCTATCTGCAGGAATGGGGCGGTTCCTGGCGGAAGGATGCGCCGCAGCGGCTGGTGTTCCTGGACACCTTCCAGGGCGACGGGGAGAAGTTCAACGGCAAGGTTGTCTTTCTCAGCCAGGTGCTGCCGGCTCCGAACAACCTCGGATACCAGAATCTCGATCACCTCGTGGTGCGCAAGGTCAACGGCGTGGAAATCAACAGCCTCGATGACCTCGCCCGTGCCGCCGCGGCACCGGTGGACGGCTTCCACAAGATCGAATTTGAAGGCGACCCGACCTTCATCTACCTGGATGCCGAGGAAACCGAGCGAAGCAAGAAACAGCTCATGGAGGACTACAACATCCCCTCGCTGCAAAATCTAAACTGACAGGCCTGTCCCTCAATCCGGGATGCCCGTTTCCTCGGTGAAGAACGGCCTTCTTCGCCATGAAAGCGAAACCCGAGATCAAGAAACGGAGCCTGTCCGTGACACGAAGCGCGAGGTGGATCGCCGCAATCGCTTGGAGCCCCTCCCTTCCCTCGCCCTATTCCGTGAAACCCCGGTTCCCGGGCTGATCCGGAAGCGGCGTCGAGGACGATTTCACCTGCGTCCGGCTCGGGCATCGAATGGCGACGTCACCGCTGGAGGTCGAAATCTCCAAGGGTTACGATTTCTTCCGGGTGGGCAGTTTTTTCCGTTTGGTGCCGGCGAGCTTTTCAAGCTGCTTCTTGCTCATGGATTCCGCCATCTTCTTGGACGCGCCCTTCAAGCTGGACTTCTTCTGTTCCCCCCGTTTGGCGGCGAGTGCCGCCCCGGCGGCCATTTGCTGTTTTTTTGATTTTGCGGGCATGGCAGGGAATCGCACCGGCCCGGGTCCCCGGACGTCGGATCGGCGGGAACATTCAGTCGCTGGCCGGAGCTGGGTTGTCGTCACCCTGGGCGAGCCTCTGAAGTTTTTGAATGAGTTCCGGCGGGCCGGAATAACGTCCCGACTGGACGGAGATTTTCGCCCGCTCCTCGGGAGGCAACTGGCGGATCAGGGTTTCCATCTGTTCATCAAGAAATCCATCCTGCATTTTCGCGGGTGTGCTAGCCTTCATGCCAATGGATCGATTTTGCCGGCCTGTGAACGTGTCTCGATTTGTGCATGACTGACGCCATTCCCGTCCTTCACGAGTTTCATACCACCGTGCGGGAGCTTGTGGAATTCGTGCATCGGTCCGGGGATCTCGCCGGGGAGGCCTCCTTTCGCTCCTCCAACCGTGCCGTCGAGGGAACGCGCGGACACCGCCGCATTCAGGAGTCGCGCGGTGACGACTACCAGGCGGAGGTTCCCGTCGGACGCGTCTACGAACGCCCGGGGTACCGGCTTGTTCTTTCCGGCCGGGTGGACGGCGTTTTCGGGCAGGCGTCGCCGCCCATCGTGGAGGAGATCAAAACCGTGACCGCCTCGTGGTCGGGCCGTCCCGATCCGGTGCACATCGCGCAACTGCGCGCCTACGCGGCACTGCTCGCCGAGGCAAACGGCTGGGAGAGGATCGATCACCGGCTGCTTTACCTGAATCTCGAAACCGGCGAACAGACGGTCATCCAGGACGTCGAGACGAGGGATTCCCTCTCCGGCTTCCTTGATGAGACGCTTCACGAATGGTTTTCCTGGCTGGGGCCGCGGGTCGAGTGGCTCAACCTGCGCAATGCCTCTCTCGAAGCGCTCCCCTTCCCGTTCACCACCTTCCGCGCCGGCCAGCGCGCCCTGGCCCGGCATGTGTATCGCAGCATCCGCGATGGACAGCATCTCTTCGTCGAGGCGCCCACGGGCCTGGGCAAAACCATGGCCACCTTGTTTCCGGCCGTGCGGGCTCTGCCGAGAATGGCGGACGGACAGGTCTTTTATGTCACGGCAAAGACGTCCGGCCGGATTTCCGCTGCCCACGCCCTCTCCAGCCTGCGGGCCTCCGGAGCCCGGCTGCGCAGCGTCATGCTCACCGCCAAGCGCAAGATTTGTTTCAGCGAAACCCCCGCCGGATGCGACGAACGGACGTGTCCGTTTGCCATCGGGTATTTCGACCGGATCAAACCCGCCGTACGCGAACTGCTTCAGAAGGAGGACATCACCCGGGCGGCCGTCGAGGAAACCGCCCGCGCCCACCGGGTGTGTCCGTTTGAACTGTCTCTGGATGCCTCGGTCTGGACGGATGTGGTGGTGGGAGATTTCAACCACGTCTTCGATCCCACGGCCCGCCTGCAGCGCCATTTTGCCGAAGGACCCGCCCGGCATGCCGTGCTTGTCGACGAGGCGCACAACCTGGTCGATCGCAGCCGCGAGATGTATTCGGCCACGCTCGCGGTGTCCGACCTTGAAATCCGATCCGCCGGCCGGGCCAAAGGGGCCGCGCGGACGCGCCGGGCTCTTGCAGAGGCCGCCGCCGCGCTCGACCGGACGCTGCAGGGTTTGCATCCGTCGGATTCCCTGCTCGAAAGCAAAAGCCATCATGACGGCGCCCTGGTTCTGGACAAACCGCCCCGGGAGCTGCTGACGGCCCTCCGTCAGGCCTCCCGCCGCCTGGAGGAATTTCTTGCCGCCCAGCCGCCCGGCCGGGACGTGTCCGCGTGGATGGAACCCTGGTTTGCCCTCGGCACCTTTCTGCGGGCGGCGGATGCCTACGACGACAACTGCCGGTTCATCTGCTCGCTGGCGGAGAAGGGCGTGAAGATTTTCTGCGCGGACCCCTCGGGGCGTTTGCGTGAATCGCTGAAGGGCCTGCGATCCGCGGTGTTCTTTTCGGCCACGCTCTCCCCCCTCTCCTATTTTCGCGATCTGCTGGGCGGGGCGCCGGACACCGCGACGGTGGCCTTCGATTCGCCTTTCGCCTCCGATCAGATGAACCTGCGGATTCTTCCGCGCGACATCACCTTCAAGGCGCGCGCGGGTTCCCTCGTCCAGGTGGCGCACGATCTGGCCGGACATGTCCGCCGGAACCCCGGCAACCACCTGATCTTCTTTCCCTCGCTGCAATATCTTTCGGAAATCGAACCCCTGCTGCGCGACCTGCTGCCGGATGTCGACCTCTTCGCGCAGACCTCCCTCATGGAGGAAAACCAGCGCCTGCTTTTCGTGGAACGATTCCGGGAGAATTCGCAGGTCGTCGGCCTGGCCGTTTTGGGCGGGATTTTTTCGGAGGGAATCGACCTGCCCGGCAACCGCCTCATCGGGGTGGCCGTGGTCGGCGTCGGGTTGCCCCGCCTCTCCCTCGAGCGCGACATCCTCCAGGCCCATTTCGAAGCCACCCGCGGTCGGGGATTCGATTATGCGTACCGGTATCCCGGCATGCAGCGGGTGCTGCAGGCCGTCGGACGTTTGATTCGCAGCGAACAGGATCATGGCGCCGCTGTGTTGATTGACCGCCGCTTTCGCGAGGCGCGCTATCGGGAATTGTTTCCCCGATGGTGGAAGGTGAGCGATTCGTAAGGGGGCGAAGCCCGCGGGTTTGTCGACGCCCGGCGGAGAGGATCAGTTTGATGTCCGGGAAAGAAACTGTTCCGGCTGAAGTTTCAGGGCTTCCGCGATCTTCAGGGCGGCGAAGGCGTCGTTGGCCGCGTAACGCAGTTGCTTTGGACTCAGTTCCTTGGCCGCCCAGTTGCTTGTGGTGATGGATTTGGATTTGGGAAAACTCCGGTTCAATACCGCCCCCATGGCTGCCCGCACGCCGATCTGGCCCTTGTATCCCTGGTTGCGAAACACATGGTCCAGGTCCACCACGGCCTGCGGGGTCACGCCGAGACGGCGGCGAATCTGGCCGTGATCGTTTTTCAGACCAAACCCCACCTTCACCACCCGTCCGGATGCAATCAACTCCGCCACCGCGGTCTCGCAAACGCGCCGGTGGAGCTGAAAAATGAACGCCCTGTCGGTCAGGGCAAACTGCACCACGTGGGGACCGGAGCTTTTTTCCCCGGCCCGAAACGTGGGGCGCGCCTCCGTGTCAAAACCGACCATGCCGGCCGCGAGAATGTCCGCCACGGCCGCGTCACATTCGGCCTGCGATTTCGGCACGATGATGGTTTCAAGGGCGAGCCCGTCGAAGGGTTCGAGCAGGGCCGTTTCCGCCTTGGTCATGGCGACCGGCGGGGATTTTCGGGCCGGATGGGACTTGGGATCCGATGAAGCACGCCCGGCTTTTCCAAACAGCTTCGAGGCGGTCCGTTTCATCCAGGAAGCCACACCGGAGTCGTGCGAGGATCGGGATGGAGAATGCGCCATGGAAAATGAGATCCTGCTCGGATCGATCCGCTCTGGCAACATGCATTCGTTGTCCGCGCCTCCCTTTTGGAAGCACGTGCAAAGCGGCAGACCGCCGGATTTTTTTCCGGCTTGCCGGTGTTCCGCCGCTTGATTTTCGGGATCGGTTCGTTGTGATAAGGTCATGATACCGGCGAACTGGCCCAGGGAGGTTGAAAGAGGACTGATTCCGACCGACAATGCGATGGGCGTCATGACCTCCGAGCTCTCGCCCGCCGCGGAAGACTTCGTCGCCCACGCGCGCGACGCAAGGCGGCCCCTGCTCGAGGTGGGCGCAGCCTATGGCAACGCCACCCTG
>CALCJD010000076.1 GCA_937960895.1 uncultured Spartobacteria bacterium
ATGGGGTCGGGGTCATTGGGAATTCGGATTGAGGCGTTGAGGCGTTGAGGCGTTGCCTCGCAGGCTTGAACGATCGCCATTCCCCGTTCACAGTTTTCCCCATGCATCGTTCCCCGACGTTCCTTTCGTTTTTTCTTTTGCTGGCCGGTCTGGTTAATGGTGCGGATCCCGTGGAGTTTTCCGTGGGGGCCTTCACCTTTGAACGTCCCGAGGGATGGACCTGGGTCGTGCCCTCGTCGCCGATGCGCAAGGCGCAACTGGCCGTGCCGGCTTCCGACGGAGGAGAGGGCGGGGAGGTGAACTTTTTCCATTTCGGACCCGGCCAGGGCGGGGGAGTCAAACAGAACGTCGACCGCTGGGTGGCCCAGTTTCAGAATCCGGTGGCCGATTCCCGGACCGAAAAAGTGGGCGCCACCAATGTGACCTTCGTCGAGGCCACCGGAACCTTCCTGAGCGGCATGCCGGGAGGTCCGACCACACCGAAGGAAGGTTATGCCCTGCGGGGGGCCATCCTGGAGAGCCCGCAGGGGGACGTTTATGTGAAGATGACCGGTCCCGAACCGGTTGTGAAGGCGGCTACCGACGCGTTCGAAAAGATGGTGAAAGGCGCCGCCGGCCGCTGAAAAAATCTCATTGAGATTTTTCCCGTTTTGGGATTTCTTATTCGCCCCTTCTGCGCCGAAGTAGCACAGCGGTAGTGCAATCGATTCGTAATCGATAGGTCACGGGTTCAAATCCCGTCTTCGGCTCCACCTTGATAATCAGTGACTTGCGACGAAATATCGGGGTGAGAATTCGGTAATCCCCTGACAAGGGAAGCCACTGATTGCCGTCTGCACCGGGAACTGCCAAACACCGTCTACCTCAACGCCCCCGTTCCCCAGCGGCGGTGGAGGAAGTTTTCCCACGGAGAGAAGAGGATGCGGTCGGCGAGCAGGCCGATGGCCATGATGACCAGCATGACGGCCACCACCTGGTCCATGGCGAGCAGTTCGCGTCCATAATGGAGCAATTGGCCGAGCCCGAAGCCGGTCAGGATTGTCACGAAGATTTCCGCGGCCATCAGCGAGCGCCAGGCAAAGGCCCAGCCCTGTTTCATGCCGCCGACCAGGTAGGGCAGGGAGGCGGGCAGAATGACCTTCAGCCAGCTGTGCAAGCCGGTGGATCCCATCGTGCGCGCGGCACGAAGATAGATGGGCGGCATGGTTTTGACGCCGTTTTCCGTGGCGATGACCACCGACCACAGTGTGCCCATGACCACCACGAACAACATGGCGAGTTCCGTCTGCCCGAACCAGCCAAGGGCGAGGGGAACCCAGCAGACGCTGGGCAGGGTTTGCAGTCCGAGGGCCAGCTGGCCGACGGTGTCATGCACGACGGGAAAGCGTGCGCTGAAGAGACCGAGGGGCACTCCGAACGCCAGGCCGATGGCGTATCCGATCAGCAGCCGCTTCATCGTGACGAAGGTCGTGGAAAACAGGGAGCCGTCCTGCACCGACTGCCAGAGATACTGGCCCACGTTGAGCGGCGAGGGGAACATCACCGGGGAAACGTCGGCAAAACGTGTGAACAGATCCCAGGCGACGATCAGGAGGACGAAAAAGGCGAGCGAAGTCAGGATGTGTTTCATTCCGCGGCCTCCCGGTTGATGAATCCCTTCAGTGCGGCGGTGATCTGGGACGAGTAGTTGGCGAGGTTCACGCTGTTGATGTCCCGGGGGCGGTCGAGCTCGATCTTGAATTCATTGCGGATGCGGCCGGGATTGGGCGAAAAAAGAATGACCCGGTCGCCGAGGCAGGCCGCTTCGCGCACGTTGTGCGTCACGAAGATGATCGTCTTGCGGCGCGCCTCCCAGATGCGCTGGATGTCGCCGTAAAGCTGCTCGCGGGTGAGGGCGTCCAGCGCGGCGAAGGGTTCGTCCATGAGCAGTACGCGCGGATTGGGCGCCAATGCGCGGGCCAGGGCGACGCGCTGTTTCATGCCGCCGGAAAGTTCGTGGATGTTGGCGTGCTGGAATTTGGAGAGTCCGACGAGGTCGAGGTAATATTTGGCCACCTCAAGGCGTTCGGCGTTGGAAAGTCCGGGCTTCAGCTTGAGGCCGAAAAGCACGTTGCCGATCACGTCGAGCCATGGGAACAGGGCGTGTTCCTGAAACATCACCATGCGGTCGCGGCCGGGTTCCACGATGGGCTTGCCGCTGGCCAGGACGGTTCCGGTGTCGGGTTTTTCCAGTCCGGCAATGATGTTGAGCAGGGTCGATTTGCCGCAGCCGCTCGGACCGACCAGGCAGACAAATTCCCCTTCGGCCACGCTCAGGCTGACGTTGTCGAGGGCCAGGGTTCGGCCGCGCGCGCCGACAAAGCTTTTGCTGACCGAGGTGACCTCGATGCTCTCGGGGGCGACGTTGATGAGTTCTTGCTCGAGGCTCATGGTTGAGTTTCGACAATTGGGATGGTTGGCGGCCGGATTTGTGCCGGCGGGCGGCGGACCGGTCGGGTCTCAGGGTGGAGTTACGACCAGTTTGGACAAATTGACCTGCGCTCGGAGAAAGCCGACCAGACGCGCCTGGTCGAGAAATTTTTCAAAGGGGGCCACGCTGATTTCGTCGCTGGGGCGGAGCCGGGTCCAGGCTTCCCCGATGAGGGAAAGGGGAATTTCCTTCCGCGAGATGGCGGTCAGTTCGTTTTGGATCCGCCGTTGCGCCTCCTCCGGATGGTCGAGCATCCACCGGGTGAGCTCGCGGTGGGCGGCGGCGAATTTGTCCACCAGTTCGCGGCGGTTTTCGAGCAGGTCCTGCCGGACGGTGAGGATGGTGGTGAGGGAATTTTTGTCCTCAAACAAAATGCGCCCGCCGCCTTCCGTGAGGAGCCGGGTGACCCAGGGCTCGACGGTCCAGGCCGCGTTCAGCTTTTTCTGGATGAAGAGGGAAAGGATGTCGGGGTTGGCGGTGGGAATGACCCGGGCGTCGCCGCCGACGAGGGTGACCTTGATGCCGTGTTCAATCAGCCAGGCGCGGCATTCCACGTCCTGGGTGTTGCCGAGCTGGGGCGTGGCGATGACCTTGCCGCGCAGGTCGGCGGCCGTCTGGATTTGCGTGCCGCTCACCACCAGCGCGCTGCCGCCGTACATGGCGCCGGCAATCACCCGCACGACCTTGCCATTGGCGCGGGCGTAGGCGTTCACCGCCGGACTCGGACCCACATAGGTGAAGTCGATCGCCTTGGTGAACAATCCCTCCATGGCCGACGGGCCGGCGTTGTAAACGAACCACTCGATTTTCGAAACGCCCACACGCGGTTCGAACCATCCGCGTCCCTCCCGGGTCATGTTGGCGGCGACGAGGGCCTGGGCGTGGGTCACGTTGGGAAAAAGGCCCACACGCAGCACGTCTTGGGCGGCCGCCGGAAGAAGCGCCGCAAGCAGAAGAAAAACCAGCCGAAGGATGAAATGCACGGGCGTGGAATCATCTCCGCCGGAAACGAGGAGTCAACAACGGCCTTTTCCCGGTGGCCGGCTCCCGGTAGTAGATAGGCGCCATGGATAGCGTTCGCGTAAAGGTTCCGGCCACGACGGCCAACATCGGTCCGGGGTTTGATTGCCTGGGCATTGCCCTGCAGATTTACAATGTGGTGACCGTGACCAGAAAGCCGGGCGGTCCCGACGATCCGTTTGTCGCGCAGGCGGCGGAGTTGTTTTTCCAGCGTTCCGGAAAAAAGCCCTTCGAGTTTCAATGGAAGGTGGAGGGCGAGGTGCCGCGGTCCCGGGGCATGGGAAGCAGTGTCACCGTGCGGCTGGGTTTGCTGCACGGGCTCAACGAACTGACCGGCGGCGTGCTCAGCCGGGAGCGGCTTTTTGAGCTCTGTACCGAACTGGAAGGTCACCCCGACAACGCCGCCCCGGCCTCCTTCGGAGGGTTCACCATCGCCCGGCCGGGTTCGTTGCAGCGCTATCGGGTCAAAAAATCGCTGCACTTTGCCCTGCTCATTCCGGACTTTGAGGTGTCTACCCCGGAGGCGCGCAAGGTGCTTCCGGCGGAACTGCCCTTCCGCAATGCCGTGTATTCCGCCGCCAACGCCTGCGCCATCGCGGGGGCGTTTGCGAGCGGGGATTACGAAAAACTCCGCGGGTGTTTTGTGGACGGCATCCACCAGCCGTTCCGCGAGCCGCTTGTTCCCTTCCTTTCCCGGGTGATTGTGGCGGCCGAAGAAAACGGAGCCCTCGGCGGCTGGCTGAGCGGATCCGGATCGACCATCGCCTGCGTGTCCCTGGGCAAAATCAAAAGGATCGCCAGGGCCATGCTCGCCGCGAGCGGGAACCCCGGGGCGAGGGTGGTCGTCACCCAGGCGGACAACCACGGCGTGCGCATCGTCCGCGACTGATCATGCGGCGTTGGCTGGAAGGTCTTGAGACGTTTGCCATCGACGTCATCCTCGAGCGGCGGTACGGCCGCCGCGCGGATGTCCTGCGCTGGATCCTGTTCGGCCTGTCGCAGATCTACCGTCTGATCGTTCAGGCCCGTCTCGCGCTCTACCGCCATCGCATCTTTCGTCCGCGCACCCTGGGGTGCCTGGTCATCAGCGTCGGCAACCTCACCGTGGGCGGTACGGGCAAGACGCCGGTCGTGGAAATGCTCGCCAAAGCGCTCCAGGCCGGCGGCCGCAAGGTCGCCATCCTCAGCCGCGGCTACAAGAGCGTGCCCCGTCCGTTCCTCCTTCGGCTCTGGGACCGCATCTTCAAAAAGAAGGCCGTCTTTGCCCCCCGTATTGTGTCCGACGGAAACGCCCTCCTGCTCGATTCCCGCATCGCCGGCGACGAACCGTTCATGCTGGCCAACAACCTGCGCGGGGTGGTGGTCCTCGTGGACCGTGACCGCGTGATGGCGGGCCATTACGCGGTGGAGCATTTTGGCGCCGACACCATCCTCCTGGACGACGGCTACCAATACGTGCGCATGAAACACGGGATCGAGATTGCGCTCATCGACCGCCATGCCCCCTTCGGCAACGAATACCTGCTCCCGCGCGGCACCCTGCGCGAACCGCCGGCCAACCTGCGCCGCGCCACCCACCTCTTCATCACCAAATGCTCGGCCGGCGAGGACAACAGCGCCCTCATCGCGCGCATCCGGAAATACAACCGCACGGCCGACATCATCGAGTGTTCCCACCGGCCGCTGCATTTGCGCAACCTCGTCACCGGGGAAATCCAGCCGCTGGAATTTCTCCAGGGCCTCCAGGTGGGCTCGATCTGCGGCATTGCGGCGCCGGAGAGTTTTGAAAGCGGACTCCGTCGTCTCGGTGCGGAGGTGGCCCTTTCCAAAACCTACACCGACCACCACCGGTATTCGGTGAGGGAAATCGAAAACTTCATCCGCCGGTGCGCCAAGCGGGACATTCCCGCGATCATCACGACGGAAAAGGACGCCGTGCGCATCCCCCGCATCCTCGATCCCGAGGTGCCCCTCTATTATCTGCGGGTGGAAATTGAGATTCTGGCCGGGCAGGAAAGCTGGCAGCGGTTTGTGGACCGTCTCACGACCCGCCAGGATATCATGGCACCGCAGAGGTTTTATTGAGAAATCGGTTTGCGGGCGGACCGGTCTGCGGCGGCGCGGTGCGGCCTCCCGGGAACGCGTCCGTCAGACGTCCTCCCTGCCCAGCACCTCCAGATAGGTGCGGTTGATGACCTTTTTGGTTGCCGGATCGAGCATTTCCACCCGCATCTGTTTCAGCATCCACTGGCCGTCGAGTTTCTGGGCGGAGACGACCTCGAACCGGCGGAGCAGCCGGCCGTCGCGGTTGTAGCCCTCGATGCGCAGGAGGGCGCCGCTTTCCTTGTCGACCCAGAGCCGGGCGACGCCGTATTGCGAGGAATCCCGGCCCGATTGCACCTCGATCTTCCACGCCTTGCGTCCGCGGACGGTTTCCTCGGCGAGGATCCGGGGATGTTTCCAATACAGAAAACGCAGGGCGAGGTCCTCGTAGGTGACGCCCGTGCCGCGGACGGAACTGTCGAAGCGGGCGGGTTTGACCGGGGCGGTCCGGCCTCCCGTGCGTTCGGATAGCACCGAGCCGTCCTCGTTAAGTTCCAGAATGAGCTCCTGGTCCGGCTTTTCGAACTGATACCGCACGGCCCCGTCGACCACGATGCGGAACGGCGTGCTGGTCGAACCGGTGCGCAACTGGGCCTTCAGGGCGATCTGGGATCCGAGGGGATTGACCCGCGCGGCGGAGAGGATGGCTTCGGCATCGGGATCGGCCCGGCAGACGGAGGCAAAAAGAACCAGTCCGAGGAGCGTAAGCGGCTTGCGAAATCGCGGAGATCGGAAAATCATGCCGCACGCTACCGCCGCCACGCATGGATCAACAGCTTCTTTTCCTGATCAACCACTCCGCCGCCCATCCGGCGCTGGATTGGCTGATGGCGGTGATGTCGAGTTTTGACTTTTGGTGGCCGTTGCTTCTGGTCGGCGCCGTCATCGGCGCGATCCGGGGCGGATTTCGCTTTCGCGCCTTTCTGGTGGCGGTGGGACTGGCCGTGGGAATCAATGACGGCCTCGTGGTGGCTTCGCTCAAGAAGGCGGTGGGACGTCCGCGTCCCAACGACGTGCTCGAAGGGGTGCGTTCCGTCGATCTCGCGCATGTCCGGCCGCGTTTCCTCGCCCTCGGCCGACCGCTGCGCGTGAGTTATTCCGAGGCGCGCATCCTGGCGCCGAACGGCCGGTCGTTTCCGTCGGGCCATACCTCAAACACCTTTGCCCTGGCCCTGGTGGCGACGCTGTTTTTCCGCCGGGGCTGGCTGGTTTATGGACCGGCCCTTCTTGTGGCGTTGAGCCGGGTGTACGTCGGTTCGCACTGGCCGTCGGACGTCCTGATTTCGGCCTTTCTCGGCACGGGCATCGCGCTGTTGGTCTGCGCGCTTCTGGAACTTCTCTGGCGGACGGCGGGCGCGCAGTGGCTGCCGCGCCTGCATGACCGCCATCCCAGCTTGTTCACGTCATGAACGGCAAAACCTTTGTCCTGATCATTCTGGCGCTCACCGTCCTCCGGGCGGCCTGGGTGTCCTTCGAGGAAATCTCGCCCACGGAGGCCTATTACGCGATGTGCGCCCGGCATCCCGCCCCGGCGTATTTCGACGGTCCGCCCGGCACGGCAATCCTCGCGGCGGTGGGGGAGATCGGCGGCGCACCGGATTGGGTCTGGCGCTGGTGGGCGCCCCTCTGGGCCTTGCTGGCGTCCCTGGCCTGTTACCTGCTGGTCCGCGCGCTCGACAATGAACGCCGGGCGGCCAGGGCGGCCCTGGCACTGAATGCCCTGCCCCTCTTCAATGCCGATGCGGTGCGTGTCGGACCCGAACTGCCCGCGCTGACCTTTGTGTTGCTGGGACTGTGGGGCGTCTGGCGCGCGCTGCAAGCCGAACGCGGTGCCCCGGGGTCCTGGCTGGGCGGTGCGGCCGCCTTCGCGCTGGCGGCGCAGTTTTCCTACCTGGCGCTCTGGACTCTGCCCGGCGTGGCCCTGCACACCCTGTGCAGCAGGAAACATCACCGCGGCCGGAATTATCTGGGATTGGTGTTGGTATTCCTCGTGCCTTTCGCGGCCCTCGGACCGGCCCTCGCGTGGAATGCGGCCTACGAATGGGTGCCGTTTTTTTCGGGGACGTTCCGCTCGCTGTGGGAATTCAGTCTGGCCGGGCTGGGGGCGGCGCTGGTCCGTCTGGTCGGGCAGTTTTCGCCTCTCGTGCCGGTGCTGTTTTTGCTGGCGTGGATTGTGGCGTTGCGGCAGTCCCGGGTGCATCTTCGGGCGCGCTTTGTGGCGCTGGGGACGCTGCCGCTGGTGGTCCTGACCGTTTATTCCGCGTGGCGCGACGGCCATCCGCGGTTTTTCCTCCTGCTGGCTGCGCCGCTCCTGATCTACGCGGTTTTCGTGTGGATGGAAAACCGGCCCTGGGTGCGGACGCTGTGGATGGCGGCGATCGGTTTGGCGGTGATTTTTTCCGGATGGTCGGTCTACCGCGCGCATGAGGACGGCCGCGGTTGGAGCGAGGCGGCGACGGAGCTGAAGGAGGCGTTCTCCGAACACTCCGAAGCGGGTCACGAGGGAGTCTTTCTCATCGCCGGCGACGCCCCGCTGGCCTCGGTGATGGGATGGTATCTGCGGAACGACCTGGTGCCGCCCGAGGGTCATCCGACGGTTTACGAGCGGGAGTCGCAGGGCATTTCGAGCCAGTTTGGACTCTGGCCGAGCTATGACGATTTCATCGAGTCGAACCGGGTCGTGGATGAATATTTCACCGAACAAAAGGGCGAAAATCTCTTTGTGGGCCGCAGCGCGCTCTATCTCACGCGGGAATCCCCGGAAAACCTGCCGCAGGCCATCCAGGGGGCCTTCGAGGCGGTGAAACTTCTTCAGGAAATCCGTCCGCCGGGCCGCGGCGAACCGCTTTATTTGTATTTCTGCCTCAACTACCAGACCCTTCCGCTGTGAGTGCGCCGGATTTTTCGGTTGTGATTCCGCTCTACAACGAGGCGCAGAACGTGCCCGTGCTGCAGGCGGAGATCCGGACCGCCCTGGCGGGGCGCCATTACGAACTCATCCTGGTCGATGACGGTTCGACGGACGCCACCGCGGAGGCCGTGGAACGGGGCCCCGGCGTGCGTCTGTTGCGTTTTGCGCAAAATGCCGGACAAAGCGCCGCCATGCTGGCCGGCATGCGGGCGGCCACGGCGCCGGTGATTGTGTTGTTGGACGGCGACCTGCAGAACGACCCCGCCGACATTCCGCGCCTGCTCGACGCCCTGGCCGGCGGGGCCGATCTGGTGTGCGGTTTCCGGGCCAAACGGCAGGACAGTCCGATGAAAAAAATCACCAGCCGGGTGGCCAACTTCGTGCGCAGCCGCTTTGTGGGCGACGGCGTGCGCGATACGGGGTGTACGCTGAAGGCGATGCGCCGCGAATGTGTGTCCGCGCTGGTGCCTTTCAAGGGCGTGCACCGTTTCATCCCGGCCCTGATCAAAAGCGCCGGCTTCCGTGTCGCGGAAATTCCGGTCCATCACCGTCCCCGCCGCTTCGGGTCCAGCAAATACGGCCTGGGCAACCGCGCGGTGCGCGCGACGCTCGACATGCTGGGCGTCCGCTGGCTGCAAGCGCGGAGGCTGGATTACGTGCTGCGCGACGAATCCTGACGCGTCATGCCCTACGCGCTTTCCTTTATCCTGGGAATTTTCAGCATGGGGTTTCAGTTGCTCGGCTCGCGGCTGCTGAGCCCGTGGTTCGGATCGTCGATCATCGTCTGGGCGTTTCTCATTTCGGCCTTTCTGGTGGCTTTCAGCCTCGGCTCGATCTGCGGTGGCTGGCTGGTGCGGTTTCCGGACGGACCTCGGAGACGCGGTGTGATCGGGGTGGGGGTGGTGGCGGTGACGGGCTTTGCCGTCAACGCGCTGTCGGCCTCCGCGTTTCTCGACTGGCTGGATGAACGCTCCGCCCCGCTGATGGTCGCGCTCAGTCTGGCGTGCGGGCTGCTTTTCCTTCCCCCGGTGGCCGCCCTTGCGGCCTTCACGCCGGTGTTGGTGCAGGCCGCGCACGACCGGGGACATGCCGCCGGATTTGCCTCCGGCCTGATTTATTGCGTGAGCACCCTCGGAAACATCGCCGGGATCATGCTCACGGCCTTCGTTTTGATTCCGAACCTTCCCGTCAGCGCGCTTCTCTGGATCTGGACGGCCGCCGTGGCCGCGTCTTCCGTATGGGTCATGCGATGCGTGCGCTGATTCTTCTTCTGCTGGTCGGCGGACTCGCGGGCTGCGGGGATCGCACTCCCGGCGCGTCCCCGGATGGCCCCGCCCGGTTCCGGGTGGAGCGCGAATCGCTTTACAATCAGATCCTCATCGAGCGGGACGGCAACATTGTGGAACTGCGTTTTCGCCGCGGCCGGAAGGTGCCCCGGCAGACGGCGGTGGACCTGACCGATCCGGAACGGCTGGTGATTCCCTACACCCGGACCATGCTGGTCGGAGCCCTGGTGCAGCCGGCACCCCGGCGGGTTTTGCAGCTCGGTTTGGGCGGCGGGGCGCTGAATCGCTACCTTCGCCGGGTGATGCCGGAGGTGTTTCTCCAGACGGCGGAAATCGACGCCACCGTGCGCGACATGGCGGTGGAGTTCATGGGATACCGCCCGGATGACCGGGACGTGGTGGTCATTGAGGACGCCCGAACCTTTGTTCGCCGGAACGACGCCCCCTGGGACTGGATTCTCGTCGATGCGTACACCGGAGGCAGCGTGCCGCCCCATTTGAAGACGCGGGAATTTTACGAACTGCTGAGGTCGCGCCTCGCGCCGGGCGGCGCCGTGGTTTTGAATCTGCACCGGGGAAGCCGGCTTTTCGCCAGCGATCAGGCCACGCTGCGCGCCGTGTTCCCGCAGGTGGAGATGTTTGACGTGCCGGGGACGGGAAATGTCGTGGCTCTGGCCTGCGAAGGAGCGCCAGGGGATCTGCGGGCGGCCGACCTGTCCCGCTTTGCGGGCTCCCTGCGCGAACATCTCGAACAGGCCCTCAAGAACCACCTCGGCCCCGCCGCCACGGAGGCCGTGGTGCTCACCGACGACTACGCCCCCACCGAGTTCCTGCAACAACAGCGACCGTAAAGGGCCCCGGCACCGTCCTTCCGCAGTTTTTCACTCCGGGAGCCCCCATTTCCGCGCGTTTTTTCTTTGGAATTTGCCGGCGGCTGCGGATACTACAGGGCTCCACATGTCTCGATCCATCGGCATAGGTCTGGCAGGTTTTGGCACGGTCGGCGCAGGGGTTTACAAAAATCTCGCCCGAAATGGCGACCTGCTCGGTCAGCGTCTCGGTGCACGTTTTGACGTGCGGCGCATCGCCGTGCGCGATGCCCGCAAGGTGCGCTCCGTGGAGGCGCCGGCGGAGCTTTTCACGCAGAATCTCGGCGATCTGATCAACGACGAAAACATCCGCGTCGTGGTGGAACTGATGGGAGGCATCGAGACGCCCCTGGCCTTCGTGAAAAAGGCCATCCAGGCCGGGAAGATCGTCGTCACCGGCAACAAGGCCCTGCTGGCGGAGCATGGACAGGAGATTTTCCACCTGGCCCGCGAACACCGCGTTCCGGTTTTTTACGAGGCGGCCGTGGCGGGCGGCATCCCCATCATCAAGGTCGTCCGGGAGGCCTTCATCGGAAACCGCTTTGAGAGCATCCACGGCATCCTGAACGGCACCAGCAATTACATCCTGTCCCGCATGACCGATACGGGCATGGATTTTGCCGCGGCGCTCGCGGAGGCCCAGCAGTTGGGCTATGCCGAGGCGGATCCCACCCTCGACATCAATGGCTGGGACGCCGCGCACAAGGCGATCATCCTCGCTTCGCTGGCCTACGGGTTCTGGCTGGACCCGGCGAAGATCTCCGTTTCGGGCATCGACAAGGTCACCGCGGCCGACATCCGTTTTGCCGACGAACTCGGCTACCGCATCAAACTCATCGCCACGATCAAGGCCGGACCGGACAATCAGATCGAGGTGCGCGTATGCCCCACGCTTATTCCCAAAACGCACGTGCTGGCGTCGGTCAACGGGGCCTTCAATGCCATCCTGGTGCGCGGCGATGTGGTGGGCGAATCGCTCTTTTACGGTCGCGGCGCCGGACAGGATCCCACCGCCAGCTCGGTGCTGGCCGACCTCGCGGAGGCGGCCGTCGCGCTGCAGAGTCCGCGGGCCTGCGTCGGATTCACCGCGCACGATCTCTACGGCAAATGCCTCCCGGTGGGCGCCTCGGTGTCCAAATACTACCTGCGCCTCTCCGTCGAGGATCGTCCCGGCGTGCTGGCGCAGATTGCGGGTGCGCTGGGCGAGGCGGGCATCGGCATCCTGTCCGTCATCCAGCCCGAGGGACAGGAGGAAAACGCCGTGCCGCTTGTTTTGATGATCCACGACGCCGCCTTCGAGGCCATGAACAAGGCCCTGGAACGCCTTGCCGCCCTCAGCTGCGTCAAAGCCAGTCCCATTCTCCTCCACGTCGAATCCTTCTCCTGATGTCCGGCCCTCTTCATGATCGCGGTGTCATTCACCGCTACCGCCAGTATCTTCCGGTCACGGAGGATACCCCCGTCATTTCCCTCAGCGAGGGATCCACGCCGTTGATCCATTCGCCCCGCCTCAGCGAACGTGCCCACGCGGATGTGTTCATCAAATACGAGGGTCTGAACCCCACCGGGTCGTTCAAGGACCGGGGCATGACCATGGCCATTTCGAAGGCGGTCGAGCAGGGGGCGCGCACCGTCATTTGCGCCTCCACCGGCAACACCTCCGCCTCGGCCGCGGCTTACGCCGCCCGCGCCGGCGTCCAGTGTGCGGTGCTCCTGCCCGCCGGAAAAATCGCCACCGGCAAACTCGTCCAGGCCTACCTGTATGGCGCCAAGGTCATCGCCATCCGGGGCAACTTCGACGACGCCCTGCGGCTGGTCCGCGAACTGGGCGGACTCAAGGATTTTGCCATCGTCAATTCCATCAATCCCGACCGCATCGAGGGCCAGAAGACCGCGTCGTTCGAGATCATCGAGGAACTCGGCGAGGCGCCCGACATGCACATCCTGCCCGTCGGCAATGCCGGCAACATTACGGCCTACTGGAAGGGGTATTGCGAATTTTTCGCCCTCGGCAAGGCCGGGGTGCGTCCGCGCATGATGGGATTCCAGGCGGCGGGATCCGCCCCCCTCGTTCTCAACCGCGTCGTGGAACAGCCCAACACCGTGGCCACCGCCATCCGCATCGGCAATCCGGCGAGCTGGCAGGGCGCCCGTCAGGCCCTGGACGAAAGCGGCGGCGCCATTGACAGCGTGACCGACGAGGAAATTCTCGCCGCCCAGCGCTGGCTCGCCTCCCACGAAGGCATCTTTGTCGAACCCGCCAGCGCCGCCTCGGTGGCCGGACTCTTCAAACTCGGAAAACTGAACGTCCGCCGCGTGGTCCTCACCGTGACCGGCCATGGACTCAAGGATCCCGACACGGCCATGACCACCGGGGATTACCGTCCGATTGATGCGGATGCCGAGCTCAACGCCGTGCGGGAGGTTCTCGAGAATTCCTGATCCCATGAGTTATCTTGTCGTCCAAAAATACGGAGGCACCTCCGTCGGGTCTCCCGAGCGCATCCTCAATGTCGCCCGGCGCGCCTACGAAACCCAGCAGTCCGGCAAGTCCGTGGTCGTGGTCGTTTCCGCGATGTCCGGCGTCACCGACAGCCTGATCAAGCTGGCCAAACAGGTTTCCCCGCGTCCCACCGAACGCGAGATGGATGTGCTGCTCGCCACCGGCGAACAGACCACCATCGCGCTGGCCGCCATGGCCATCAATTCCCTCGGCGGCAAGGCCATCTCCCTCACCGGCGCCCAGGCGGGCATCATCACCGACGGACTGCACACCAAGGCCAAGATCGCCAACATTTCCCCGCGCCAGATCCGCAAATATCTCGCGGACGGTTTCATCTGCATCGTGGCGGGTTTCCAGGGCCAGACCCTGCAGGGGGACATCACCACGCTGGGCCGCGGCGGCAGCGACCTCACCGCCATCGCCATCGCGGCGGCGCTCAAAGCCGACATGTGCGAGATCTACACCGACGTCGACGGCGTCTACACCTGCGATCCCCGCATCGTGCCGAACGCCCGCAAGATCGACGTCATCGCCTACGAGGAGATGCTGGAAATGGCCAGTTCCGGCTCAAAGGTGATGCAGTCGCGCTCCGTCGAGTTTGCCAAAAAATTCAAAGTCCCCTTCGAAGTTCGCAGCAGTTTTAACAACAACCGAGGAACCATCGTGAAAGAAGAAACGCCCGGACTGGAAAACGTCGTTGTGCGCGGCGTGTCCGTTGAACGCAACCAGGCCAAGGTCACCATCACCAACGTGCCCGACCGCCCCGGCGCCGCCTCCGCCATTTTTCTCGCCCTTGCCGAGGCGGGGGTCGTCATCGACGTCATCGTGCAAAATGTCTCCGTCAGCGGTGCGACCGACATCTCGTTCACCATGAACAAGGACGAGTTGGAGAAGATGGGCGCCACCCTCGACCGTGTGGTCAGGGAAATCGGCGCCGGCGAAATCGTCAAACGCGACGGCATCGCCAAGCTCAGCGTGGTGGGCATCGGCATGCGCTCGCATTCGGGTGTCGCCGCCCGGCTCTTCGAAGCCCTCGGAAAGGGCGGGGTGAACATCCAGATGATCTCCACCTCGGAAATCAAGATCGCCGTCATCATCGACGAGGAAAAAATCGTCGAGGCCGCCAATCTCGCCCACGAGGCCTTCGGTCTGGGTCAGGCGTCCTGAAGATTCCACAAGGAGGCGGCCGCAGGGCCGCCTCTTTTTTTTGCCGCCGGCCCGCCGGATCGGCGGCCGTCCGTCGTTTCAATAATGTTCCCATTGTGTTGCCCTGTTCCGGGCGCACTCCTTGGGGGAATTGTTCGCTTCCATGAACGCGAACATTCCCACTCGGATTGTGGAAGACCACAGGGGCCTGCGCAGTTCGGTCGCCACGGCGGAACTGCTCGAAATGGAGGAACGCCATGTCTGTTTGCGTACGCATACGCGGCTGGAGATCGCGAAAAAGGTTTCCTCGGCGGATCCGGAGATGGCGGCGTGGCGGGATCGGCTGGCGGACCAACCGCCCGTTGGGGGAACGTTGCGCCTCGATGTGATTTCGCCCCGGGTGGTGCGGGTGCGTTACGCCGAAGCCGCGGATGTCCCTGAAAATTCCACGCCGATGCGGGTCGGGACCGTCGATCCCGGGGAGAAGCCGGAGATTTCCGCCGACGAAAAGGGCGTTTCGATCCGCACCGCGCATCTGCGGTGCCGCATGGAATTTTCCCCGTTTCAGATGACGGTGTGCGACGGCAACGGGACGGTGCTCACGACGGTCGGCGGCAGGGAGAAGAATTTTTTCGCCCAGTGGGATTCGCTCAACACCGGGCTCATTCAGCAGGACGGACATTTTCTGGCCACGGAAAACTTTTCGCTGGCCCCAGGAGAAGCGGTTTATGGTTTTGGCGAGAAGTTCCTCAAACTCGACAAGACCGGGCAGACGATCGACCTGGATACCGAGGACGCCCTCGGAGTGACCACGCCGCGCAGCTACAAGAACGTTCCGTTTTTTGTCACCACCGCGGGGTACGGAGTCTATTTCAACCACTCGAGCCGCATAACCTTCTGGGTGGGGAGCCGGAGTGCGGCGGACATCCAGGTCGCGGTGGACGATCCGTTTCTCGATTATTTTCTGATCGCGGGATCCCTCAGGGAGGTGTTGAAAAGTTATACCGGTTTGACGGGAACCCCGGCGGTGCCGCCGGCCTGGACCTTCGGATACTGGCAGAGCAAAATCAGTTACCAGTCCGCGGCGGAAGTCCTGGAGATTGCCCGGGAGCTGCGGGCGCGCGGGGTCCCCTGCGACGTGATCCACCTCGACACGTTCTGGTTCAAGGAGGATTGGTACTGCGACCTCGAGTTCGATCCCGGGCGGTTTCCCGATCCGGAGGCCTTTTTCAGGGAACTGCGCGAGCTCGGTTTCCGGGTTTCCTTGTGGCAATTGCCCTACATCCCGGAGGGTTCGGCGTATTTCGAGGAGGTGAAGGCCGTGGACGGTTTTGTGAAGAATCCGGACGGGACGATGTACGATTCCAAAATGTGCTTCACGCCCGGGTTCAAGGGACGGGTGGGTGTGCTCGACTTCACCAATCCGCGCGCGGTGGAGGTTTATCAAAACCGGATCCGCCGGTTGCTCGAGATGGGCGCGGGGGTGATCAAGACGGATTTCGGGGAGGCCGCTCCCGTGGACGGCGTCTATCACGACGGAACCCCGGGACACCGCATGCACAATCTGTATCCCCTTTTGTACAACAGGGCGGCTTTCGAGGTTACGGAAAAGACCACCGGGGAAGGGGTGGTCTGGGCGCGCTCGGCCTGGGCGGGCAGTCAGCGCTATCCTCTGCACTGGGGCGGTGACAACAGTCCGAATTTTCACAACATCATTCCGCAGTTGGCCGGGGGACTGTCGCTGGGCCTGTGCGGTTTTCCGTTCTGGAGCCAGGACATCGGCGGTTTTTGCGGAACAACCGACGACCTCCTCCTGATTCGCTGGATGCAATTCGGAATGTTCCTCTCGCATTCGCGAATCCATGGTTTTGGGGATCGCGAGCTTTACAAGTTTTCGCCCGAAACATTCATGCATTGCCGGGACATCATTCGGCTGCGCTATGCGCTTTTGCCCTACATCATCGGCAGCGCGGAAAAGTCCGCCCGCCAATCGCTGCCGATGGCGCGCGCCCTGGTGATTGAATTCCAGGACGACCCGACCACCTGGACGATCGGCGATCAATACCTTTTCGGGGAGAGTCTGCTCGTGGCGCCGATCTTTGCGCCCGACGGCACGCGCCGCATCTATCTGCCGGAGGGGCGGTGGACGTGTTGGTGGACGGGAACCGTCGAACCGGGCCGCCGCTGGATCCGGCGAACCGCTCCGCTTTCGCAGATTCCCCTCTATCTCAGGGAGGGAGCCGTTGTGCCCATGCAGGAGGTCATGAATTTTGTCGGGGAACGTCCGCTCTCCCGTCTGGAGGTGGTCCTCGCCCCGCACCGTCACCCCGGCGGCCGGACGGAGCTGCCGGTCGTCCTCAACGGACAGCCGGGGCGGCTGTGTTACGAATTCGACGGAAGCCGGCACCGCCTTTCCTACGAAGGACCCGCCATCGAATTGACGGCCCGCTGGGCTTCGAAGGAATTCGACGACCCGATGGAAATTTCCGCCTGACCCGGCCCCCAGGGGACGCCTCCTGACGCCGACCCCTGCGCTTGCGATTTCCGTCTTCCGTTTTTTTCCACGTCTCCCTGTCCTCGTTTGCGGGCGGCTGAATCGGTTTCCGCCGCGCCGGAAGGGTCCGGCGTCAAGAAACAGTCGGCATCCGCCAAGTTCGGGTGAGCCACCGAAGGTTCCCCGGCGTAGGGTTCATGTGGAGGTGGAAGATGAAACTGGACGCCCACAAGAACATTCGGACGGTGGAAGCCCTCCTGGGGGAGGAGGATGATCTGGGCGGTTATGCCTATGCGATCGCCCTGTTGCAGTTTGCTGCAATGGCCCTGGGCTACATGGCCGTGATCACCCTCGACAAGGTGGAGGGGGGAGGAAACGGCCTGTCCAAAATCGCCGGCGTCCTGGCCGACGCCGGACTGTGGCTGCTGCTGATTCCCCTCGGGTGGTATGTCGGCGCCATGATTGTGATGCGGGCGTGCCCTCCGAAAACGGCCCAGCAGATCATCGCCTGGTCGGGCAGCCTGCTGGCCGTCGTGATTGTCGTGCTCATGGTGCTTTCGGTATTCTGATGGCACGGCATGGCATCAGAGCACGATCACGCCTCCCCCGACGCCGGACATTCTGAGGCAAAAGCCGGCGATTCCCAGATGCGCTGGAGTCTGGGGATCGCCTCCCTGGCCCTGGCGGGCATTGTTGTTCATCTCGTTTTGCGGTTCGCCTTCCGGGTCGGCGCCCCATGGGAGGAAGCGCCCCTGCTGCTGGTGCTTGCTTTGGGCGGGGTGCCGCTGCTCTGGGACCTGCTGGGAAAACTTTGGAAGCGCGAGTTCGGGTCCGACCTGTTGGCCGGCATATCCATCGTTACGGCGACCATCCTCGGACAATACCTGGCGGGTTCGATCATTGTCCTGATGCTCTCGGGAGGCGAGTCTCTGGAACGGTTCGCCCTGAAAAACGCCACTTCGGCCTTGCGCAGCCTGGCGAAGCGGTTGCCTTCGGTGGCTCACCGCCGGTGCGGGGGAAAACTGACGGACATCACGCTGGAGGACATCGAGGTCGGGGACACGCTCATTCTTTATCCGCATGAGATCTGTCCGGCGGACGGCGTCGTGATCGAAGGCCATGGCGCGATGGATGAATCGTATCTCACCGGAGAGCCGTTTCGAATGACCAAGACCCGCGGGTCGGCGGTCATCTCGGGGGCCGTCAACGGGGATTCCCTGCTGGTTGTTGAGGTCACGCGGCGTCCGGCCGATTCGCGATTTGCCCGCATCATGCAGGTGATGCGCAAGTCCGAGCAGGAACGGCCCCGCATGCGGCGGCTGGGGGATCAATTGGGGGCCTGGTATACGCCGTTGGCGGTCGGGGTTGCCCTGGCGGCATGGTTGTTCAGCGGGGAGCCGATGCGGTTTCTCGCGGTGCTGGTGATCGCCACGCCGTGTCCGCTGCTCATTGGCATTCCGACGGCCATCATCGGATCGATCTCGCTTTGCGCCAGCCGGGCCATCGTGATCCGAAACCCCTCCGTGCTCGAACAGGCGCCGCGCTGTCGCACGGCGATTTTCGACAAGACCGGCACCCTGACCTATGGTAATCCCAGCCTGGTCGAGCAGGTGACGACGCCCGCCTTCCGGCGCGAGGAAGTGCTTCGCTTGGCGGCGAGCCTCGAATGCTATTCCAGGCATCCGCTGGCGGTGGCGATCCTCGATGCGGCCAGGCGGGAAAAGCTGCCGCTGCTCGAGGCGCACTCCGTGAGCGAACCGCCCGGAAAGGGGCTGACGGGACGGGTGGGGGAACGCACCGTCGAGATCACCGGACGCGGACGTCTCAATCCCGCGATCCGGCGCGAACTCGGACAATTGCCGGTTTCAACCGGCGGCCTGGAGTGTGTCGTTCTCGTCGACGGATGTCTGGCGGCCGTCTATCGGTTCCGCGATGCGCCCCGCGCGGAGAGCCGGTCGTTTATCCAGCATCTGGGACCGAAACATCTTTTCGACCGGCTGGTCATTGTTTCCGGGGATCGGGAATCGGAGGCGCGCTATCTGGGCGATTTGGTGGGCATTTCCGAAATCCACGCGGGCAAGAGCCCCGAGGAAAAACTGGCCTTCGTCCGGGCGGAAACCGCGCGGGCCAAAACCGTTTATGTGGGCGACGGCATCAATGACGCCCCGGCGATGCTGGCGGCCACGGTGGGCGTGGCCCTCGGACAAAACAGCGATGTGACCGCGGATGCGGCCGGGGTGGTCATCCTCGACAACTCGCTGAGAAAGGTGGATGAGTTCCTCCACATCAGCCGCCGGATGCGAAACATTGCCCTGCAAAGTGCGCTGGGGGGAATGGTGCTCAGCATCCTTGGAATGTCGGCGGCCGCGGCCGGTTGGCTGACGCCCATCGGCGGCGCCATCCTGCAGGAAATCATCGACGTCCTCGCGGTGCTGAACGCCATGCGCGCGGCATTTCCTCCATCCGTCATTTCCGACGTGGAATGAGGCGCAGCATTTGAAAGTTTTTGGCGGGACTCCGGGAGGAACGAACTTGCGAAGAGACCCCCAGCTTACATCGGCTGACTCACCGCGACGTCTGCCATGGAAGCCTTGGGCGTTTCCGTTTCCGCCTTGTTGATGGCGTCGATGAGGAGCCGGATCGTACCGAAATCGCGACGGTGCGGGGTCAGCACGATGCGGTGAAAATGCGCCAGGTGGGCGTCGTCGGCCTCCTCGGGCAGCGCCCCGCATTGCGTGATGCGGTCCGAGGTCAGCAGGCTTTCGAAATCCTTGTTGAGCTCGACCAGGGCCGCCGCCGTCAGGCGGCGGTTGATCCGGATGACCATGCGGTTCTTCACCCAGCGGTAGGAGTGGAAGTTGCGGTAGAACTGAAGGATGTGCGCGCGCGCCTCCCCGATGTCGTGCGTGACCATGAAGAGGTTCAGGTCGCTCGGCGAAATGAGTTTTTGATCGAGCAGGTCGTTCACCACAAAGCGCCGCCAGGTTTCCCAGTAATGGCCGTTTGGGCGATCCAGCAGGACAATGGGCACGATCGGGCTCTTGCCGGTCTGGATGAGGGTCAACACCTCACACCCTTCGTCGTGGGTGCCGAATCCTCCGGGGAAGAGGGCGAAGGCGTGCGTTTCCTTCACGAAATTGAGCTTCCGGGTGAAAAAATACCGGAAGGTGATGAGTTTCGGATCGCCGTCGATCCATTCGTTGGCCTTCTGCTCGAAGGGCAGACGGATGTTCAGTCCGAAGCTTTTGGCCGCGCCGGCGCCCTTTTGGGCCGCGCCCATGATGCCGTCGCCGCCGCCGGTGATGACCATCCAGTCCTCGCCGACCATGAGTTTGGAAAAATCGTGGGCGAGCCGGTATTCCTCCGCATCGGGACTGGTGCGGGCGCTGCCGAAGACGGCCACCTTCCGGATGCCGCGGTATTTCTGAAACACCTTCGAAGCGTGCCGCAACTCGCGCATGGCGCGGCTGTAAAGTTTGAGATCGGCGATTCCGGCCCGGTCCCTCCCAAACCCCAGCGCGGTCTCGATCATGTCCTCGATCAGCTCGGCCTGCCGGCCCTCGGCGACCTCCGCCACAAGGCTCCGCACGCGGGGGTCTTTCACTTTTTCTTTCATAACTGCACTGATATGGAAGATTGGGGGGGAACACACAAGGCCCTGGAACACGGCCCCCAAAATCGTAAAAACAATCCATGATCATAGTCATTCGCGCCCACGCGTCACAACAAGAAATTGCCGAGGTCATTTCGGAGGTGGAGAAACTGGGCTACACGCCCGCTCCGATTCATGGAGCCACGCAGACGGTGGTGGCGGCCATCGGGGACGAGCGTACGCATGCGAATCTCGAGTCCCTGACCGTCCTGCCGCAGGTCGAAAGCGTGCTCCGTGTGCAGAAACGCTACAAGCTCGCCAGCCGCGAGTCCCGCGAGACGGACACGGTGGTGGATGTCGGCGGGGTGAAGATCGGCGGCGGCCATTTCTGTCTGATGGCGGGGCCGTGCTCGGTGGAAAGTGAGGAACAGTTGCTCAGCACGGCCGAGGCGGTGAAGGCGCAGGGAGCGACCATCCTTCGCGGCGGCGCCTACAAACCGCGCACGTCGCCCTACGAATTCCAAGGGCTCGGCAGGGAGGGACTCCGGCTGCTCGCCCAGGCAAAAAAACAAACCGGACTCAAAATCATCACCGAGGTGCTCAGCGAGCGCGATGTGGAGCATGTCGCCGAGGTGGCGGACATCCTTCAGATCGGCGCGCGCAATGCGCAGAATTTCCAGCTCCTCATCGAGGCGGCCAAAAGCGGCCGGCCGGTCCTGCTCAAACGCGGCATGAGCGAGCGCATCGAGGAGTGGCTCCTGGCGGCGGAATACATCCTTGCGCACGGCAATCCCAACGTCCTGCTCTGCGAGCGCGGCATCCGCACGTTCGAGACCTACACCCGCAACACGCTCGACCTGGCGGCCGTGGCCATCGCGAAGAAGGAAAGCCATCTTCCCGTGATCGTCGATCCCAGTCAGGGTTGCGGCCGGGCGGATCTGGTCATCGCCCTGTGCTGCGGCGCCGTGGCCATGGGGGCGGACGGACTGCTCATCGAGGTTCACCCGAATCCCGCGGAGGCCATGAGCGACGGTCAGCAGCAGGTGAATTTCGATTCGTTCGCCAAGCTGACCGAGGCCGTCAAGCCGTTCCTGAAGGCGGTCAACAAGACGGCCTGATGGAGTCCGGCCTGGTCGGGTGCGAAAGGAAGGCCGCGCCGCCGTCCGGGCGGCTCGGGGAAGGAAAAAACGGGTGGAAGCGACTCCTTGCGTCGCCCCCTGCGTTTCTTGCCATTGGGTAAAACTCACCGAACCGATGTTTGATCGTTTTCACGCCTGGCTGGCCAGGCATCCTCTGTTGCGTGACGTGCTGTTGTGGTCGGTGCCGGCCATTCTCTTCGGCGCCGCGCTGCGGTGCATTTTGATCTACACCTCGCCGTATGCCTTCTGGGGCGCCGACTCGCGCTCCTTCATGGGGTTTGCGAACGGGGTGCTGACCGACAATTACTGGAGCATCAACGAAAAGCGACGCTACCTGTATCCGGTCTTCCTGCTGCCGATTTCGCTGCTGCCGGGCGGAACGCTCCGCTGGCTGGCCTGGATCCAGGCCGGACTGGGGCTCGCGAGCATCCTGCCGCTGGCCTACATGGTGCGCCGGGTGTTCCGCAGCTGGAAGGTGTGGATTGTGCCGGTGACGGTGCTCTACGCCGGAATGCCGGTGTTCATGTGGTTCGAGCACGAGCTCATTGCGGAGTCCGTGTTTTATCAATGTACGATCTGGACGCTCGGCGGCTGGGTGGCGTGGGTCACGCAGTCGGATCCGGTCCGCGCCCGCCGGCTCTGGTGGTGGTTCCTCGTGCCGCTGGCGATCCTTGTGCTGACCAAGCCCTCGGGCAAAATGCTCTGGCCGGGCATCGTCATCGGCATCGTGTTGGTGGCGGCCTGGCGGGTGTGGAAATGGCCGCAGTGGAGTGCGCTGACCGCCGTCTTTCTGGCCGGGGCCACGGTCGGCTCGGACAATCAGGGCTCGTGGTTGCTGTACACCACGGCATTTCCGCTCACGCGTTTGGACACGCCGCTGCATGCGGAATTCAAGGAGGAGATCCGCGACTGGGTTTTGCTGAAGCGCGAACGCATCACGCTTTACGATGAGGAGGATGACGAGGTGCACGATTTCCTGCGCAGTCCGGAAATGCGCCCCGAGTTCACCCGATGGAACAGCCTGCCGAAAAAGGAGCGCGACAAGCTCTACAAGGAACTCGCTATGGAGGGTATCAGGGCGCGGCCGGATCTGTTTTTCCTCATCGCGCTGCAGCGCCTGGCGGGATCGTGCAATCAGGCCGATTTCAAGACGGTGCGGTTCCGGCCGTATTATTACGCCGATTACCTGCGGAAGATGTATTACGAAAGCGGCGCCGAGGAGAGCATGATGCGCATCGTTTTTGGCATTCCCAAATCGGCGCCGTATCCGAGTTACGAGGAGATGCGCGGATGGGTGAGTCCGCGCCCGGACTCCTTCTGGACAAAGTTTTACCTCGACTACGCGAACGCGTTTCAGTCCTACGGCGACCTTCTGCATCGTCCGCACGGACAGCAAACCAAACTGCTCGAGATGCGGGTCACGCCGCTGGGCTGGCTGACGTTGTTCGGGGGGATTTTGTCGCTCTTTGCGCCCTTCCGGCGCCCCCTCGGCGTTTGGACGATCACCTTCGGGGGGTATTTGATCACGGTGTATTTCGTCGGCGTGGAACACCATCGGTATTTTGCGCTCGCCTGGCCGTTCATTCTGATCCTGATCGCCCTCGTTCCCGAAGCGTTCTGGCGCGGGTGGCTGCGCTGGCGGTCGGCCTCGCGCTGATTGCCGGCGCGCAGGCGGATGAAAACGGCCGCCTGATCCCGCCGCAGGTCGTCGGACTGGAACCGTCGGACATCACCGGTTTTGACGAATTTCCCGGCCCGGTGAGGAACCTGTTGGAACGGGCGCTGGCCCTCACCCGGCGCAATCTGGGGTATCGCTTCGGATCCTCCGATCCCGCCCTGGGCGGCATGGATTGCTCGGGGACGATCTTTCATCTCCTGAGCGAGGTCGGGATCGACGGGGTCCCGCGTTCCGCGGAGGCGATGTACCGATGGGTGTTGAAAAAAGGCACCTTCAAACCGGGGGATGCGGTGACGGGGGAATCACCCGCCTTCGCCGCACTTCGCCCCGGCGACCTTCTTTTCTGGAGCGGCACCTACGCGGCCGGCGGACCCGACACCGTGACGCATGTCATGATTTACCTGGGACGGGCGAAGGCCGACGGCCTGCCGCTCATGGTGGGGGCCAGCGACGGGCGCACGTACCGGGGAAGAAAATGTTTCGGCGTGAGTGTTTTTGAATTCCGCCTCCCCGGCGAGGGGAGTCCCGGACGGTTTGTCGGCTTTGCCCGGGTGCCGGGATTGATGCGAAGCGGGCCGCGCCCGGAAGCGTCGCGGGCCGTTCAGGGAGCGAGGTAGGCGGGAGACCGCGGAGGAGCATGGCTGGTGTCACCCGGGTCGACGTCGATCACCTCGCCATCCTTGCTGATGCAAAGGACTTTGCCGAAAAACTCCTCCTTGAACCTGATGAAGATGGTCTCTCCGGGGTCGGCCTTGCCCACGTTTCCAAATTCGAATTTTTCGAAGGTGAGGGAATTCACCTCTTCTGCGGGGAGGAACCCATTGTCCACCAGACGCTGCTTCAATTCGGCGACCGTGGTGATGCCGGCGTCGGCCGGCCAGCCGAGCGAACTGTCCCCCTTGGTGCCGCCCTCGGCCACCATTTGCTCGACGGCCTCGTAGATCTTCTGGGCTTGAATCGTGTCGGTGCCCAGCGCCGTGAAGGGCTTCAGCAGTGTGGCGCTGAAGATCCACAGGACGATCCAGAGCAGCAGCATGAGATAGCCCAGCACAAGACCCGCCACGGCCAGACCGCCTCCGGTCAGAGAGGAGTCCTTCTTGATTTTGCCAAAGGCGAGGTGTCCGCAGATGACCGCGGCCAGGGAGGCGGCGAAGACCGGACAACAGACGCCGAGCAATCCAAGGACAAGGCTGCTGACCGCGAGACCCGACGTTTTCTGCCCGGTGGGGGAGTTCATAGCCCTTTGCCATAGCGGGGCATTGGGGCCGGGGCAAGCCGGGAATCCGGCTTGATCCCCCGGAGAACACCCGCAAGAGTGCTCCCCTTGATGAAAATTCAGCAAAACGCCAAATTGTTGTTCATCGGGGATTCGATCACGGATGCGGAACGTCATCGTCCCCATGGCGAAGGATTGCGGGGCGCGCTGGGTCAGGGATATGTCGCCCAGGTGGATGCCCTGTTGCAGTCCACCTATCCCGAACGTCTCATCCGCGTCGTCAATCAGGGGGAGAGCGGCAACAGGGTGCGGGACCTCAAGGGCCGTTGGCAGCGTGATGTCCTCGATCTGAATCCGGATTGGCTGTCGATCATGATCGGAACCAACGACGTCTGGCGTCAGTTTGACCTTCCCTGGCAGAAGGAAAATCACGTCCTGCCCGGGGAATATGCCGCCACCTACGAGGAACTCGTGGCGCTAACCCGTCCGCGCCTCAAAGGCCTCGTTTTGATGACCCCCTTTTTCATCGAACCGAACCGCGCCGATCCGATGCGGGCCCGCATGGATGCCTATGGGCAAATCGTCCGGGACCTTGCCCAAAAATACGACGCCGTGTTTGTCGACGTGCAGGCGGCCTTCGATGAGGTGCTGACCCATTTTTATTCCGCCACCCTGGCCTGGGATCGTGTGCATCCCACACCGGCCGGACACATGGTCATCACCCGCGCCTTTCTCAAGGCGATCGACTACCGCTGGTAAACCGGAACCAAGGCTCTCGGGGCGAAGGACCGCCTGCGGACTCCGCCTCCGCCGGACAGGAAAATTTGGTCCCTGTGTGCAACGATTGTTGCATGAGTCCGGGAGACGGGTTATTTTAAATGGTGTTTCCCATGTCCGTGAAAATGAGGGTGTTGCTGCTTATGTTGGCGGCGTGTTGCCTCCTTCCGTCCCAGGGGTTTGGGGCTCTTTCCGAATCGCGGGTGAAGCAAAAAATTGAAACGCTGTTGCGCGACCCCACTTCGGACGCGGCGCGGATGGCCGGTGCGGAGGTCATCAAGTTTGCCGGAAAAAGTCCGAAATATCACATCGAGTTGAAGGTCGGCTACATGCCTTGGGTGAAGGATTCCTCGCTGCCGAGGGGCAGTCAGATTTTGCTGGCCGCCTTCATCGCGGGCAACCTGCGCGAGCAAATGCGCAAGAATTCCTCCCAGCCGGAGCCCTATGCCGGCGTGCAGGCCACGCTCGAGGTCTATCAGAAAATCAAGCGCCAAGACCCGGACTTCCACATCCCCGGGGTGGAAAAGTTCATCGCGATGGAACAGGCGGGCACACTCAAAAGGCATATTGCCTCCGTGCGCTGACCCCGGACCGCCTCTCTCGGGGAAATCGCTCCCGGCGGGATCCATCCGCCACGGCAGAATATGCTCCGAAGCAGGATTGGTGGAATGGGTTTTCTTCCGCCCCCGTTTGGGGGCCTTCTTTCTTTCGGCTCGCGTGGCTTAAGGGCGCGGAGACGCCTCGCCAAGGCGCCTCAGGCCTTCGCGAGCTGCTCCCGGAGACGGCGGATTTCGGCGAGGAAGTAGACTTCGTCGCGGGTCAGGCGCGACCCCGGCAGGGGAAGTTCCATCTGCTGGCACACCGGACGGGTCTTGCGGGTCATCGAGCGGATCAGGGTTTGGATGTTCTTCATAACGCCCTTGACTCTGCCGTATGGGGTAGGACATACGATGTCCTATGCCTAAAAAAGGCGAAAAAAAATCCGCGGTTTCTTCCCGGCGGCCTGTTTCGTACGGCGGAGGACTGGGCACCGCGCGGGCCGCCCGGCCGCCCGTGGTGCGCATGGTGCGCATTCACGATCTGCTCGCGGCGGGAAAGTACCCTAATTGTTCCACCTTGGCGCGGGAGTTCGAGGTGTCGACCAAGACGATCCAGCGGGACATCGAGTTCATGCGGGACCAATTGGCCCTGCCGATCGAGTACGACGGTCCGCGTCACGGATTTTATTACGCCGGAACGGTGGCGCAGTTTCCCATGATCACGGTGAGCGAGGGCGAACTGGTGGCCCTTCTCGTGGCCCAGAAGGCCGTGGAGCAATACCGGGGCACGTCCTTCGAAAAACCCCTTCATGCCGCCTTTGAAAAGCTGGTCGCCAGCCTCGGCGACGAAGCCAATGTGTCCCTGCACGAGCTTTCCGAGGCGGTGTCCTTCCGCTCGGCCGGGGTGCCCAGGTCCCAGATCGAGGTGTTTGAGCTCCTGGCGGAGGCGGTGATGGCCTGCCGCACGGTAGAGTTTGATTATCTGTCGTTGCGGGCGGAGACGCGGGAACGCCGCCGGGTCGAGCCCTATCATCTGGCCTGCATCAGCAACCAATGGTATCTCATCGGGCGCGATCTGGCGCGCAACGGGCTCCGCACCTTTGCGCTCACCCGCATCGAAAACGCCCGGGATCTGGGCCTGCCCTTCGAGCGGCCGGCGGATTTTTCAGCCGCCAAAATGCTTGCGGACAGTTTTTCGGCCTTCGAGGCGGGAAAACCCGAGAGGGTCCGCATCCGCTTCGACGCCTTTGCCGCCCGGTTGGTGGCGGAGCGCCAGTGGCACAAGTCGCAAAAACTGCGTCCTCTCGTCGGAGGAGGGGCCGAACTGACCATGAAGGTCGGGGTGGCCCCGGACCTGGAGAGCTGGGTTCTGGGCTGGGGAGGGCATGCCGAGGTGCTCGAACCGTCCTCCCTGCGCGAAAAGATTGCCGCCGAGGTCCTGGCCATGAGCCGGAGGTATGGAGGGGCCGACGGCCCGTAGCCCCCCGGGGGCGCCCCCCCTTTTGTGCAAATCCCTGCCAATTTTTCCCTTCTGCATCGTTTTGCTTGATGCCCGGGAAGGAAAACGGGAAAACGTCACACCATGACCGTAACCGCCGATCCGACAGCCACCACCGAGCGTCAGGCTGACAAGGTGACGCCGGAAATTGAAGCGGAGATCGATGAGATCATTTCGCACTATCCGGTGTCCAAACGCAGCGCCTCGCTGCCCCTTCTGCATTACTGGCAGAATCATTTTGGATATGTGGACGACAGTGGCATTGAATGGATTGCCGCCAAGCTGGAACTCCAGCCCATCAACATCCTCGAACTGGTGACCTTTTACCCGTGGTTCCGCCGCCAGGCCGCTGGCAAGACGATCATCCGCGTCTGCCGCACGCTCGCCTGCGCGATGGCCGGAAGCTACGAGGTGCGCGAAAAATTCTGCAAGGCGGTCGGACTCGATCCGCATGAGGAACATCACGGTTTCGGCTGCGCGCCCCCGACCACCAAGGACGGCAAGTTCAGTGTGGAATTTGTCGAGTGCCTGGCCAGCTGCGGCAGCGCCCCGGTGGCCCTCATCAACGACACCCTTTACGAAAACATCACTCCCGAATCCGTTCCCGGCATCGTGGAAAAATTGAAATGACTGCGACCGCCAAGCCCTTTGTCATGCCGGCGCCCCACCCGAAGGAACGCCGCATCATTTTCGGAAACCTGAGCATCCCGGGGTACGATCCGTCGATCGACACCTACCTGAAACACGGGGGGTACGAGTCGCTGAAGAAGGCGCTCACCATGAAGCCTTCCGAGATCGTTGATGCCGTGAAGGCTTCGAATCTGCGCGGCCGCGGCGGAGCCGGCTTCCCGTGCGGTGCCAAATGGAGCTTCATCAAATACGACGACGGCAAACCGCACTACATCGTCGTCAACGGCGACGAGTCCGAACCGGGCACGTTCAAGGATCGCTACATTCTCCATTACGATCCGCATCAGCTGATCGAGGGACTGGTCATCGCCGCCTACGCCACCAACACCCACCTCTGCTACATCTACATCCGCTGCGAGTTTCCCGAGGCGGCCAAGATCGTCTGGAACGCCATCAAGGAGGCGCGGGCGAGGGGATTTGTCGGCAAGAATGTCTGCGGTTCGGGTTTCGACGTGGACATTTACGTCCACCAGGGAGCCGGCGCCTACATCTGCGGAGAAGAAACCAGCCTGCTCGAATCCCTCGAAGGCAAGCGTCCGTATCCGCGCATCAAACCGCCCTATTTCCCCGCGGTGCTCGGCCTCTACATGAAGCCGACCATCGTGAACAACGTGGAAACCATCTGCCACGTGAAGCACATCATCCGCCTGGGACCCGAGGAATACGCCAAAATGGGCACGCCCGGCGACGGCGGCACGCGCACCATGTGCGTGAGCGGCGACGTGATGAAGCCCGGCTTCTACGAACTGCCCGCCGGGGCGGTGACGCTCGGCGAACTGATTTACGACGTGTGTGGCGGACTCAAACCCGGCCGCAAACTCAAGGCGGTCATTCCGGGCGGAAGTTCCGCGAAGGTCTTGCGCGCCGGCGAGAAGTTCAAAATCAAGGTCAAGGGTCCGGACGGCCAGATGGTCGACAAGGAGATCGACGTGCTGGATGTCGTCATGGACGCCTCCAGCCTCGCCGCGGTCGGCACCATGGTGGGCAGCGGCGGAGTCATGGTGATGGACGATTCGCGCGAGATGGTCTGGGCGCTCAACAACCTGAACCAGTTTTACGCGCACGAAAGCTGCGGCCAGTGCACGCCCTGCCGCGAAGGCAGCCTCTGGATGTCGAAGATCACCACACGCATGCTCAAGGGCGGTGCGGTGGAAAACGATCCCAAGATGCTCAAGAGCGTGGCCGACAACATTGCCGGCCGCACGGTCTGCGCCTTCGGTGAGGCGTGTTCTTGGCCGACCCAGAGCTTCCTCACGAAGTTCCCCGAGGAATTCGAAGCGCTCGCGACCGGACAAAAGAGCTGATTCCATGAAACGGCGGGTGGAGAACGGAGCTTCCCCCCATCCGCCTGATTTTTTCCTGGAACTCCAGGCCGGCCGCATGGCTGGGCTTGGTGATTGCGGTTGTTTTCCCGGGAGTGACAGCCTTGGGCGCCCCTACCGGGAAGTTCTGCGATCGCAATGGAGTCCTCCTGATGGAGGTCGGGTGGAATCCCGACGGATCCGTTGTCCGGAAGTTTCCCCTGAAGGCCTTCGCCGCGCACCTGCTTTCCGACCTGCGGTCCGACGCCCTTCCCCGGGACGGAGAGACGGTTTTTCTCACCATCGACGCCCGGGTGCAAATGGCCACCGAGAAGGCCCTGCGCGCCGTGCCGAGGGGCTGCGCCGTGGTGGTGGACCCCCGGACGGGAGACGTGCTGGCCATGGCTTCCGTGCCTTCCTTTGACCCGGGGAAGGCCGACGATCCGAATCTGTCGTCGGACGAAACCCATCCGCTGAACAATCGTGCGGCCGCCACCTATCCGCCCGGAGCCCTGTATCTGCCGGTCACCCTGCTGGCGGGAATCTCCCCCGGCCTGGACTCCTTTGAGCACACCTGTACCGGTTCACGCCGGTTCGGCGACAAGGTCATGAGGTGCTGGAAGAATGGGGAGGGGGGCGGCCACGGGCCCCAGATCCTCGCGGACGGCCTGAAAAATTCCTGCAACACCTTTTTCTGCGATCTGGGCGTGGCTGTCGGACCGCAGAAGATCGTGGAGACGGCGGAGGTGCTTGGACTGGGACGGCCAGGCGGCCTGCCCTTGAAAACGGAGGCTTCCGGAAATACCGGCGGCCCGAATTCCCCCGCCGTACTCGGCCCCGGGGAAACCTGGACGGATGCCCGCACGGCCACCATGGCCCTCGGTCTGGGATCCCTGATGGTTACGCCGATTCAGATGGCCTCCCTCGCGGCCACCCTGGCCGACGGACAGGCGGTCTGTCCGTTGCGATTGATTGATCGGGTGGTGAAGGCTAATGGAACAACGGTCCGCCCCGAACCACCAGGCCGCACGAGTCTGGAAAAACTCGGTCTGAGTCGGGATAAAGTCCGGCCTGTCCGGGCCGGCCTGTTGGCCTCGGTCAACGGGGCGGGCGGGAATGCTCAAAAAGGTCGGATTTCCGGATTCTCCGTGGGAGGACGCACGGGGACCGCGCAATTCTGGCGGCGGGGGGAGAAGGAGCGTGTTGCGGCTTTTCTGGGTTTTGCGGAGTCGGAGGACCGCAGCTATGCCTTCAGCGTGTTTGTCGAAGGCGCCAAATCCGGCGGCGCGGTGGCCGCGCCTCTCGCGGCCCGTATTCTCAGTTCCATCGGAGAATTCGGACCCGCTCCCTTGGAACCGGCGAAAGGGTCGTCGGTCTTCGTCGAAACGCTGGAATAGCGCGCCGCGCGGGAAGAGGCTTTTGCGCCTCCGAACGGTTCCCTGCGCCTACGCCACCTTGCGGAACTCGAAGACGTTGATCGGAGGCAGATTCAGCGGGCAGTAGGTGCGGCCCTCGAGTTTGAAAAGATGACTGTGTTCGCAGAGTTGGTCGGTCACCTGATAGGTGATGAACCGGCTCTCGTTGTGCATCGCATTGGCGATGTTCTGCAGGATGGCGTTGCGGGTTTTTTCGGGCACCACAAGAAAGGGGATCCCGGAAACCACGTAATCACATTGTGTATGACCCTCCTGGGCCAGCACCTCGGGAAGATGCAGGGCGTCGGAGTGAAACACGCTCACCCGCCTGTCCCCGGCAAATTGCTTGCGGAGGTGTTTCACAAATTCCTCGTCCAGCTCCATGAGAATGAGTTTGGACTCGCGATCCATGCGCTTGAGGATCTGCCGGGTGTGACAGCCTTCACCGGGCCCCAATTCCACCACGACGCGGGGCTTGGAAAAATCCATCCGTTTGGCGGTCTGACGGGTCAGAAACGGGGAACTCGGCACGACATAACCGACACGCAGGGGATTCGCGAGAACGCGTTTGAAAAAGAGGAGGCTCATGCAGAAAGGGCAAGGTGAAGCGAGATCGGCCCGGCGTCAATAGTCGAGGAGGACGGAGGAGCCGGGCAAACGGTTGCAACGACGGCCTGGGCTCTCAGGCCGCGCCCCGGAAGGAACGGGAGAGGGGGAAAGCCGGAGAATCTGTTTTCTCCCGTGCCCGATACACGCGGTCGCCGATCTCGCCGCGATATGGTGGCATGAAACCACTTGGAATCATCTTGATCATTGTCGGAGTTCTGGCCCTCGCCCTGCCCTACATCCCGTTTACCAAAAAGGAAAAGGTTCTGGATATCGGACCCATTGAGGCCGTGACGGAAAAGCAGGAGCGCATTCCGGTCTCCCCCATTGTGGGCGGGGTGCTCCTTCTCGCGGGCGCGGGCATCACCATTGCCGCAATGAATTCCCGGAGGACGGCGGTCTAAACCGCGTCCCCTTCCCGTCTCCCGGCTTGCGGATCCTCCGGTCCCCTCAGGGGACCGCCTGATCCACCGCTCGGTGAGATGCCCACACGCAACGCCCGCGGGCTCTGCGAAGGGAGGGAAAAAACTTATGAGCACCATTCTTCTTGTCGTTCTTATTCTTCTCCTCATTTCCGCGCTGCCCACGTGGCCATACAGTTCGGGATGGGGATATTATCCCAGCGGGGGCCTCGGGCTGATCGTGTTGATCGTTCTCATTCTGGCGTTGCTGCGCGTTTTCTAGTCCATGAGGTTTCGCGTATCCTGCCGGATCAAATACGAGATCCGTCCGCCGGTGACGCTCCTCTTTGCCATTCGGCCCCGCGCCTCGGATTTTCAGAGGGTGGTTCAGGAACGTCTGGTCCTCTCGCCGCGCGTCGGAACCGAGGTGGTCATCACCGAGCCGGACCACAACCGTTTTGATCGGGTGCGGGTCACGGAGGGACGGGAGCTGACGGTCCGCTACGAGGCGGAGGTCGAACGGGATTATTATCTGTTCGATCCGGAAACCCTGCGGAAGGTCCCGCCCGCCCACCTGAATCAGGCGCAGCTTCCCTTCTTGCTGCCCAGCCGGTATTGCCAGTCGGATCGCCTGGCGCGTTTTGCCTGGCAGAAATTCGGGGCCATCACGGACGTCTATGACCAGGTCCTGGCGATCACCGACTGGATCCACACGAATGTCGAATATGTTCCGGGATCGACCAATTCCTCGACATCCGCGTATGACACGCCGATGGAGTGTGCGGGGGTGTGCCGGGATTTTGCGCATTTGGGCATTGCGCTTTGCCGGGCCTTGACCATTCCCGCGCGGTATTTTGCGGGTTATGCCCATCAGTTGAATCCGCCGGACTTTCACGCCTGTTTCGAGGCGTTCATCGGGGGCCATTGGATTCTTTTCGACGCCACCCGGCTGGCTCCGCCCAACGGACTGGTCCGGATCGGATCGGGACGGGATGCCGCCGACGTTTCCGTCTGCACGGCCTTTGGTATCGCCCGATCGGTGAAACAGGACATCCGCTGCGAATGCCTTGATGCCGGCTTTCAGCCGATCGGCGGGGACGAAATCCGTCGGAGCGCCTTTTCCCTCGAGGGCGAGCGGACATGAACCGTCGCCGCATCGTTCACACCACCCTCTACCGGTATGCCGCGCCGGTTTCCTTCGGCCGGCACCGCATGGTGGTGCGACCGCGGGAAGGACACGACCTCCAGGTCGAGCACCTCGAACTCACCATCGAACCCGCGGCCAGCTTGAGCTGGCATCGGGATCTGTTTGGAAATTCCATCGCGGTGGCGGTTTTTTCGGAATCGGCGGACCGGCTTTTGATCCGGAACGATGTGACCGTCTGTCGTCGGGATGTGCCTTCCCATCGCGGACTGCTTGACGCGCTGCCGGTTCGTTTTCCCGTAGAGTACCCGCCGGGGGAACTGCCGGTGGCGGAGGGCTATCGCGCTCCGGTTTACCCCGGGGAGGCCGAAGGGTTGGCCCAATGGGCGCGGGAACGTTTTGCCCCCGGGTCCGGCGACGACGCCGTGGCGCTGGTGCACACGATGGGACTCTGGATTTACCAAAACATCCGCTACCGGCGGCGCGAAGAACGCGGCGTGCAGTCCCCGCTGGAAACCCTGCGTCTCGCGGCGGGTTCCTGCCGGGACATGGCGACCCTGCTGCTGGAGGCGGCGCGGAGTCTCGGCATTGCCGCGCGTTTTGCCAGCGGGTATCTGGACAGCGCCGCTTCCGCCGCCGGTCGGGCCGCCACCCATGCCTGGACGGAGGTTTATTTTCCCGAGCACGGATGGTTCGGCTTTGATCCGACCCTGGGCGAGGGAACCTCGCACAAGCACATCGTCACCGGGGTGAGCTCTCATCCGCGCGGGGTGATGCCGGTGAGCGGGTCCTATTCGGGACCGCGCGAGCATTATCTGGACATGACCGTGACGGTGAAAATGGAGCCGCTTCCGATGCCTCCCGCCGGCGGCATACAACCGGACATCCTTGTGCCTGCGAATGCTTAGGGAACACGTCACTCCATGAAAACATTCCCGATTTGCTTTTCCGCCCTGGTGCTTTCCTCCGTTTTCCTGCTGGGCGGCTGCATTCACATCAAACACGAGGGACGGGATCGCGTCACCCGGACGACCACCACCACGACGAGCGGAGAGATCGCGCCCTCGACCACGGTTCAAAGAACCACGGTGGTGGACCGGTAGAAATCGGCCCGAAACAGGACGAAGGTCCCGGCTTGGCGCTATTGCTTCGGGTTTTTCGCCGCCCTGCGCAGGGCGCGTTGCGCCTCATGGAGGTTGGGGGGCTCCAACGCCGACGGCGGGATGGGTTCGAACCAGAGGCCGTCCTCGTCAAGAACGGCCTCATCGCGGCTGTTGAGGCCGACGGCATTCATGAGATCGGGACCGAAGCCGGGCGGAAACTTCGCCACCGGCTGCCGCGAGCGCAGATTCCAGAACGTGGTCCAGGCCGCGGAATGCCGGCCGAGTTCTTTTCCGCCGCCGCACCGGTAAAGCCGAAGGCCCTCGCCGAGATCAATGTCGGTGAAGAGATTGGCATGGGGATACCGTTTGTGGTGATCGAAACTGAGGTCCACGCCACGCCCCCGTGAAACCACCCCGCCGCCCGTGCCTTCCACACTGATGTCGTGGATGAACCGGCAGCGGAAATCGAAGTTGGTCAGAAGATTGTCATCACCCAGAGTCACCCCATGGTGGCCGGTGTCTCCGTTGCGGTCGGGCGGACGCGCGGCCTCGAATCGCAGTCCGTCGAGGGTCACGAACATGCTGCCGTTGAGGAAGGGACCGCTGTCGGCGTTGACGACCCGAACATTGCGCACCCAGCAGTCGGCTGCGCCCGAGAACGCGATCGCATTGTACCCGTCCTCCTGAAAATGCCCGCGGTAGGGGACGACGGGGAATTCGAAGGTGAGATCCTCAATGCCGACTTCGGTCACCGAGGGCGCAAAGATCCGGACCCAGGCGTTCCAGCGCGGGTCCAGGTCCGTGCGGAGCGTCCGCTCCAGGAGGACTTTTGTTCCCTCCACCGCTTCGACGCGGGAGACGAAACGCGTGCGGGTCTTTTCGATCTTGGCCGTGGAATCGGACTGGCCCTGATACAGGTGGTCCAGCAGGGAACCGTCGCCCGGATCCTCCTGCGTGATTTCGATGCGGTCGCCGGGCTGAACCTTCGGTTCGCAATCCAGTTCGATGACGCGGGATCCCCGCGGGGAGCGCGCAGCCAGACGGCCCACCCCGGGGCCTTTTTGTTTGCCGCGGACCCAGAAAAATCCTCCCGACCACGAATACGCGGTGGTGGGCTGGCCGGAGGTGGTGGCGCTGCGGGACGGCCGGATTTGCTCCATGCCCTTTGGAAAAAAGAGCAGGGTTTTGTCAGGGCCCTCGCCGCGAAGAACAAGGTGGGACCTGGTGATGTCGAGGATGTCCGTAAGGACGTATTTTCCCGCGGGAATGAGCAGGGCGCCGTCGGGTGTTTCCGCGATGGCGCGCCGGAAGGCCTCGGTGTCATCGGTGACACCGTCCCCCTTCGCGCCGAAGTCCCGTACGCTGGCCCGGACCGGCGGCCGGGGAGGGGGTTCCCCCTGGCGGTATCCGGCGAACGAGAAATCCGTCAGGCGCCCGCCGCGGTCCCAGAGTTCGCCCCGGGTTCCGAAGAGTTTTGAGGATTCTGCGGGAAGGGAGTTCATACCGACGAGAAGGGCGAGGACCGTTGACCGGAAAAACCGTGGCGACACAACTGTCAGCATACCGGCATGGCGGCCGGGGAAAAGCCCGGCCGGCGGCGGTTCATTGCTGCCCGGCGAGTTCCCGGGAGCGCCGGCGGGTCCAGGCGTGGTTGCGGAGGTAATCCTCGCGCTCGGCTTCGGTGGCGCGGGAGAAAATCGAGGCGTAAAAGTCCGGTTTCGGATCCCGCAGTTCCTTGGAAGCCTTGTGGGCGGCGTTGATGGCAAGTTCGCACACGGTGCGCAGGAGTCCGGCATCCCGGGCTTCGAGGGCATCGAGATAACGGGCGGTGGTTTCCGCCAGGCCGCCGCGCACAATCCAGGTGCGATTGATGCGGCGGGCCTGGGCAACGGGGTCGGCGGAGGTCATGGCTTAAAAAAGGGCTTCACGAACACGCTCGCGTTCGCGCTCGATGGATTCGGCGGTGGCGCCCAGCTGGCGCATGAGGAATTCGGTCATGGACAGGGCGATTTCCCCCTCGCTGGAAAACACCGCGTTCGCCCCGGCCTTTTCGAGGGCGGCGATTTCCCGCAGGTAGGTGGCGCGGGCGACGATGCGGATCTTGGGGTTCAACTCCCGGGCGGCCTTCACGACGGCCTCCGCCGGAACCCCGGAGGCGGTGATCAGCAGGCCCTCGGCCTTTTCGATGCCCGCGTGGTGCAGGATCTGCCGGTCCGAGGCGTCGCCATACACCGCGGGCCGTTTTTCCTCGAGAAGCTTCTGCACGGTGGTGAGGTTGCTGTCGACAATCACCGGTTCGATGCCGTTGTCGCGCAGAATCCGGCCGAGGGTGCGCCCGATGGGACCATAACCGACCACGACCACGCGGTGAACGGATTCGTCGAAAACGGGGGCCTCGCCCGGTTCGATCGGGGGTTTGCGCCGCGAAAACCCCCGGGCCTCCAGCCAGTGGCAGAGCGGATTGACCGCCTTGTAGACAAGGGGGTTCAGGGTGATCGAGACCACCGCGGCGACAACCAATGCATTGTTGGCTTCGGTGGGCAGGACGTTCAGGCTGGCTCCCAGTGCGCCGAGGATGAAGGAAAATTCCCCGATCTGCGCCAGTGCCACGGAGATCGAGAGGGCATCGCGAACGGGTCTCCGGAAGGCGATCACCACCGCGAACGCCGCCAGGGGCTTGCCGAGGATGACAATGCCAATCGTCGCCAGCATGAGCGGCCAGCCGTGCGGGATGCCCGACGGATCAAAAAGCATGCCGACCGACACAAAAAACAGCACGGCAAAGGCGTCGCGCATCGGGAGCGCGTCCGAGGCCGCCCGGGCGCTGAACTCCGATTGCCCCACCACCATGCCGGCCAGGAAGGCGCCCAGTGCCATCGATGCGCCGAAAAATTTTGCCGATCCCACCGCGATGCCGAGGGCCAAAACCAGCACCGCCAGCGTGAAGAGGTCCCGCGAGCCGGTGCGGGCGACATAACCCAGGATCCACGGGATGACCTTCTGACCGGCCATGAGCGCAAAGACCACCAGGGCGGAAAGTTTGAGCAGGGCGATGCCGAGGGTGGCCCAGATGCTGCCGTCGGCATTGGTGGCGCCGTAGATCGCGGGCAACAGCACCAGCACCAGGATGGTGAAAAGATCCTCCACGATCAGCCAGCCGATGGCGATGTGGCCGCTTGGGGTGTGCAGGGCGCCGTTGTCGGCTAGCACGCGGGTGAGCACCACCGTGCTGGCCACCGAGATGGCCATGCCGAAAATGATGCCGTTGGTCCAGGTCCAACCGAATAACTGCGTGATGACCGCGCCCAGCCCGGTGGCGGCGGCAATCTGCACAAGCGCACCCGGAATGGCCACCTTGCGCACGGCCAGAAGATCCTTGAGGTGGAAGTGCAGACCGACGCCAAACATGAGGAGAATGACGCCGATTTCCGCACACTGACTCGCAATGTGATTGTCCGCAACAAATCCGGGCGTAAACGGCCCCACCGCCACGCCCGCCAGCAGATAACCGACAATGGGCGAAAGGCGCAGTTTCTGGGTGACGAAGCCGAGCGCAAGCGCCGCCGTCAATCCGCCTGTCAGAGTCAGGATAAGGTCAATGTTATGCGGCATCCCGAGTGCCTAACGCGAAATTCAAAATTCGTCAGCCCCAATGGATTCAGGCGAGAAAATTTTTTGTCAGCGGTCAATGGGATTGATTGCGGATTCGGCGTTCGGCGTTGAACGATTAGAATTGAACGTGGAACATTTGCCCCCCGCTTGCCCGTCCGCCACGCTGTCCGATGAACGGGCGGTTACAGCTGGTTTTGCTGCCGGGCTTCGCGCAGGGCGTGCAGCAGGGCCAGCATGAGGCCGAGGGCCTCCGAGGCGCGTTCCGTGGCTTCCCGCCTGCCGGGGAGTCCGATGATGATTTCAGCCGGCTGCACCGCGGAGTGCGGGATCGGCGTGAAGGTCCGGGCGTAGCCCGGTGATTCGGAGTTGGCGGACCAGCGGACCGGTTCCCCGGACGCCGCATGCCGCTCGAGGGCGGCTTTGATCACGGCGTGCTGGCGCTCCTGCGGGACCCAGGCTTCGACTTCGGTCTCCGTGGTGTTGGGATTTTCCCGCAGCAGCATCACCGCATCGTAATCGTAGCGACGCAGTTCGTTTTCCATCACCCGAATGTGGCTGCAGGAGGAGTTTTCCCAGCAGCGTACGCTTTCGAGTTGCTGCTTTTCCGTAAGGAAGACGCCTTCACGGTGCGCTTCGAGATTGGCGACGGGATAGGCCGTGATCTCGAGGCCGGCGACCAGGCTGAGGCGCGCCTCCATCGCGGCAAGCAGGCGGGCGATGGCATAGGGCGTGGCGCTTTCCGTTCCCGTCCAGCCGCCGACGATGAGAACCCGCAGGGGTTCAACGTCCGTGTAGGTGCCGCAGACATGAAAATACGGGATCATCTTCTCCCGGACGCCCGCCTGGGGCATGCCGTAACCCAGAACCAGCGAGGAGGATTCGTGGGTGAGATCGATGAGCGGAGCGATCAGGTCCTCCACATTGCAGCGGCCGCTGGTGAAACGTTCGGAGATTTGGAAATCGGTGGAATTGGTCATGGGGGAACCTCCGGGGCTTTTGGTATCAGGATGGTTCATGCGATCAAGAGCAGATTTGGCGACGGGGTTTCGGGGGCGCGTTCGTCAGTCGGCCGCTCCCGCCGTCTTGTCGTTTTCGATGAGGGCGTAGGCGTTGTGATTGTGGATGGATTCGAAGTTTTCCGCCTCGACGCGATACCAGGTGATGTTGGGATCGGCGTTGCAGCGCGAGGCAATGTTGCGCACGAGATCCTCCACAAAAACCGGATTGTCGTAGGCGCGCTCGGTGACGAGCTTTTCGTCAGGCCGCTTGAGCAGGCTGTACAACTCGCAGCTGGCGCTCTCCTCGACCAGGCGGATCATGTCCTCGAGCCACATGGGCTTCCGGAAGCGGACGGCGAGCGTGGCCTGCCCGCGCTGATTGTGCGCGCCGCGGGCGCTGATGGCCTTGGAACACGGACAGAGGGTGGTGACGGGAACGATGGCGGTGACCACAAAATCCATTCTGCCCTTTTCCAGTGTCGCATGGAACCGGGCGGTGTAATCCATCAGTCCGGGCGCCTGGGTGGCGGGCGCCTTCTTTTCGAGGAAGAAGGGGAACTCGAAATCCACGTGCGCGCAGTCGCTTTCCAGGCGGCGGGTCAGCTGGTCGAGGATGTCCCGGATGTTGTCCACATGCAGAACGGGACCGTGCGAGTTGAGCACCTCGACAAAGCGGCTCATGTGGGTGCCCTTGAAATGATGCGGCAGATCCACCGTGAGCTGCACGGTGGCGATGGTGCTCTGCACGGCATGGTCCTTGTCCCGAATCTGGATCGGATAACGCAGGTTCTTCACCCCGACGCGGTCGATGGGAATGCGACGCGTGTCGCGTTCGTTTTGGGTGTCTTTCAACGGCATCCCTCCAGCATACGAAAGGGTTCGCCGGCGCGAAGCAGAAATTCGCAGGGGGTCATGCCGCCCGGCGCGCGAGCCGCGAGCGGATCAGGACGTAAAAGACCGGCGTGAGGAAAAGTCCGAAAATCGTCACGCCGAGCATGCCGAAGAAAACCGCCGTTCCCAGGGCGCGGCGCATTTCGGCGCCCGGCCCCTCGCTGAGGGCGAGCGGCACCACGCCCGCAATGAAGGCGAACGAGGTCATCAGGATCGGCCGCAGGCGCAGCTTGCAGGCCTCGATGACCGCGGCCACGGCGTCCTTGCCCTTTTCCTGAATCTGCTTGGCGTATTCCACGATGAGGATGGCGTTTTTGCAGGCGAGTCCGACCAGGACCACAAAGCCGATTTGCGTGAAGATGTTGTTGTCCATGCCGCGCAAGAGCACGCCGCCCAGCGCCGACAGGATGCACATGGGGACGATCAGAATGATCGCAAACGGCAGGGACCAGCTCTCGTACTGGGCCGCCAGGGTGAGGAAGACAAAAAGCACGCAGAGCGGAAAGACGTAGATCGCCGTGTTGCCCTCGAGAATCTGCAGGTAGGTGAGATCCGTCCATTCAAAGCCCATGCCGGGCGGGAGGATCTTTCGGGCGAGTTCCTCCATGATCCTGATGGCCTGTCCGGTGCTGGTGCCGGACTTCATGCCGCCGGTCACATCCGCGGCGGTGAACAGGTTGTAACGCGTGATGGTGGCGGGGGCGAGGCGTTCCTCGAGGGACGCCAGGGTGCCGAGCGGTACCATCTGGCCCTGCGCGTTGCGGGTTTTCAGCTTCAGGATGTCCGTCGGGGTGACGCGGTGGCTGCTGGCCGCCTGGGCGTTTACTTGGAACGACCGTCCCAGGTAGGTGAAATCATTGACATAGGCGGCACCGAGATAGACCTGGAGTGTGTCGAAGATGTTGTTGAGCGGCACGTCCATGCTCTTGGCCTTCTCGCGGTCCACGTCCACGTAGACCTGCGGCTGGTCGGCGCGGAAGCTGGAAAACAATCCGACCAGACCCGGCTGCTGGTTGCCGGCGTTGGCGAGATTCTGTGCGGCGGCTTCAAGCTGGGCGAAGTTCGACCCCCTGCGGTCCTGCACCATCAGGCGGAATCCGCCGGTGGATCCCAGACCCTGGATCGGCGGGGGACCGAAGGCCAGGACGATGGCCTCGGGGATCTGGGTGAACTTTGCGCGCAGCTGATTGAGGATGACCCCGGAGGGGGGGCGCTTGCCGAAGTCGTCGAGGGTGATGATGAGGCTCGCCATGTTGGACTGGTTGCTGCCCGCAATCATGGAGTAGCCGTTGATGACCAGGCTGGATTTGACGCCGGGGGTTTCCTTCAGGATTTGGACGACCTTGGCGGTGACCGCCTCCGTGCGTTCGAGCGATGCGGCGCTGGGGAGTTCGACGTTGGCGATGAGGTAGCCCTGATCCTGGTCGGGGATGAATCCGGTGGGCGTGACGCGGAAACCGAAGACCGTGAGCGCCAGCAATCCGAGATAAAGCAGAACGCAGATCGCCACCTTGCGGGTCACGCCGCCGACCGCGCGGCCGTAGCCGTTGGTGGTGACCTGAAACAGCCTGTTGAAGCCCCGGAAAAACCAGCCCAGGGTGCGGTCCAGCAGCCGGGTGAACGGATCCTTCGGCGCATCCGGTCCGCGCAGCAGAAGGACGCCGAGGGCCGGGCTGAGCGTGAGGGAATTGAAGGCCGAAATGGCCGTGGAGACGGCGATGGTGAGCGCAAACTGGCGGAAAAACTGCCCCGTGATGCCGCTGATGAAGGCCGTGGGAACAAAAACCGCCGCCAGCACCAGGGCGACGGCAATGACGGCGCCGCCCACTTCGTTCATGGCCTCCCGGGCGGCGTCGCGCGGTGACAGGCCGAGGCCCAGTTTGTGTTCGATGGCCTCGACCACCACAATGGCGTCGTCCACCACGATGCCGATGGCCAGCACCAGACCGAAGAGCGAGATCGTGTTGAGCGAGAACCCAAACGCGGCCATCGCCATGAAGGTGCCGATCAGGGACACCGGCACGGCCACCAGCGGAATGAGCGCGGCGCGCCAGCTTTGCAGAAAGAGCATGACCACGAGGCCGACGAGGAAGACGGCCTCGAGCAGCGTGTGCTGCACGGCGTGGATGGATTCCTTCACGAAAACCGTCGTGTCGTAGACGATCGTGTAGTCCACCCCGGCGGGGAAATTCTTCTTGAGCTCCTCCATCGTCTCGCGCACGGCCCGGGCGGTGGCGATGGCGTTGCTGCCGGGAAGCTGGAAAATGGCGAGGGTGGCGGTCGGCTTGTCGTTGAGCGAACTCGTCACCGCATAGCTGCGGGCCCCGAGTTCGACGCGGCCGACGTCGCGCAGATAGACCACTTCGCCACCCCGGCCGCGCTTGACAATGATCTTCTCGAACTCCGCCGGATCGACGAGGCGGCCCTGCGTGTTGACCACGTACTGAAACTCCGTGCCGGCGGGGGTGGGCGGCTGGCCGACCACGCCGGCGGCCACCTGGCGGTTCTGCTCCTGGATGGCCTGCACGACGTCCGAACTCGTGATCCCCAGCGCGGCGAGGCGGTCCGGGTCGAGCCAGATGCGCATGGAATATTCGTAGCCGAAGAGGTTGATGCTCCCGACACCGTTGACCCGGGCGAGGGTGTCCTTGACCTGCAGGAGGGCGTAGTTGCCGAGATAGAGTTCGTCGCGGCTGTTGTCCGGCGAGATCAGGTTCACGCACATGATCATCGACGGCGACTGCTTGTTCACCGACACGCCGGTGCGGCGGACATCCTCCGGCAGGACGGGGAGGGCGAGGTTGACGCGGTTCTGCACGAGCACCTGCGCGGTGTCGAGGTCCGTGCCGAGCTTGAAGGTGATGGTGAGGGAATAGGAGCCGTCGCTGGAGGATTGCGACGACATGTAGAGCATGTTTTCGACGCCGTTGACCTGCTGCTCAATGGGGGCGCCGATGGTTTCCGCGACGGTCTGCGCGTTGGCCCCGGTGTAGGAGGCGTTCACCGTGACCGTGGGCGGAACGATGTCGGGATATTGCGCGACCGGCAGCGAAAGCAGGGCGATGGCGCCCGCGATCGTGATGACAATCGAAAGCACCGACGCAAAGATCGGCCGGTCGATGAAGAAGTGGCTGATGTTCACGGCGAGGTGCTGGAGGCGGTGTCGTCCGCGGGCCTGGGATCCACCTTTTCGCCGGGCCGGATCTTGAGCAGGCCGTCCACCACCACGGTCTCGCCCGCGGCCAGTCCCTTGGTGATGACCTGAAGGCCGTCGTGGGCGCGGCCCAGTTCCACCGGACGGATGCTCACGGTGTTGTCCGCGCCGACCACGGCCACGTATTTTTGTCCCTGGTCGTTGCCCACCGCACGGGCGGGCACAACCACGGCGGTGTAGGGTTCGCCCGCCGGGATGCGCAGGCGGACAAAGAGTCCCGGACTGAGCAGGCCGTTTTCGGAATTGAAGACGCCGCGCAGGCGGAGTGTTCCCGTTTCCGGATCCACCCGGTTGTCGGTGAAGTCGATGTATCCGCGGTGGGGATATCCCTTTTCGTCCTGCAATCCCAACTCGATGGGAATTTCCGCCTTTTCCTCGTCGCCCGGGGCCACGTTGTGCTCGAGGTAATACCGCTTGTAGCGCAGGAACGAGCGTTCATCCACGTCGGCGTAGGCGTACACCGGAGTCATGGATACGATGGTGGTGAGCGGTTTTTCCATGGACGGGGAGACCAGGTTTCCGACGGTCACGTTGACCAGGCTGGCCTTGCCGTCGATGGGAGCCTTGATCGTGCAGAACTCAAGGTCCAGGGCCGCCTTCTCCAGGGCGGCCCGGGCGGAGAGGACCGCGCCCTCGGACTGCAGGAAGGTGGCGCTGGTCTTGTCAAAATCGCCGGCCGACGTCACCCCCTTCTCCCGAAGCTGCTTGGCGCGCTCAAGGTCGGATTTGGCAAGCTGGAGCGTGGACTCGGCCTTGTTGTATTCGCCCTTGGCGCGGTTGTAGTCGGCTTCGTAGGGACGGGGATCGATGAGGAAAAGCGGCTGGTCCTTTTTGACGAGGTCACCGTCCTGGAATTTGACCTCCATGAGGTATCCGCTCACCTGCGCCCGGACCTCGACGGTTTCGGCGGCGGCGAGCCGGCCGGTGTATTCGTCCCAGTCCTCGATTTTCTGTTCGGCGGCCTTGGTGACGGTGACCACCGGCGGCGGCAGTTCGACGGCGTGTTCCTTTTCACAACCGGAAAGAAACGGCATGCACAGGGCGCCGGTCAGAATGACACGCAGCGAAGGGCGGATGCTCATAGGCTCTAGGCCTTGCCGAAAGGGGGAGGGACGGTCAATGCAATTCGGAGTCCGCCGGCTCGTTGGGAGCCGGGACGCCGTTCTTCGTCGGGAAATGTTTGGCAATCCGGTGCGGGATGCGGAAAAGATGACGCGTATTCCGATGAAGTTACCTCCTGTTCTCGCCATAGATCTCGGCACCTCCTCCGTCCGGGCCGGTTTGTTCGACGTGCGCGGCAAGCGCATTCCCGGCACGGTTGCGCAACGCGTCTACACCCTCCGCACGGCGAGGGATGGACAGGCCGAACTGGATCCTTTTGATGTCCTGCGCCAGACCCGCGCCTGCATCAAGGAGGCCACCGCGGGCTGGCACAAGATTTCCGCGGTGGGCATGTCGTGCTTCTGGCACAGCCTTCTCGGCACGGACGCGGAGGGCAATCCGCTCACGCCGATCTACACCTGGGCGGACTCGCGGTGCCGGACGGATGCCGCCCGCCTGCGCGAGGAATTGGGGGAGCGCGAGGTGCACGCCGAGACGGGCTGCATGGTGCGAAGCTCGTTCTGGCCGGCCAAGCTGCGTTGGCTGCAGCGCACCGATCGGGCGCGTTTCCGAAAGGTGCGCTTCTGGATGTCCCCCGCCGAATGGGTGCAGTGGCGCCTGGCCGGGGAAACACGCTGTGCCTACGGCATGGCCACCGGGACGGGACTCTTCAATCCCAGCACGCTGGAATGGAGCCCCCGCATGCTGGAGGCCTGCCGGTTTTCCGCCGACCGGATGCTGCCCGTCGGGGACGAACCCACCGACTGGCGGGGCGTTCCGTGGTTTCCCGCCATTGGCGACGGGGCGGCCAGCAATCTGGGTTCGGGAGCCGTCGGGGCCGGCCGGGGCGCCATCAATGTGGGGACCAGCGCCGCGCTCCGCATCATGCGCGAAGGCCGTGTCGCCCGGGCGCCGTTTGGCCTGTTTGCCTACCGGGTGGACGCCAGCCGCTACTTGGTGGGCGGCGCGGTGAGCAATGCGGGCAACCTTCATGCCTGGTGTTTGCGGGAACTGCGCCTGAGTGACGATCCGGCCGCCATCGAAAAGGCGCTCGCCGGTCGTCCGCTGCCAGAGCACGGCCTCACCGTTCTGCCGTTCTGGTCGGCGGAACGCGCGCCCACCTGGGACGAAAACGCCCAGGGAGCCATCGTGGGCCTTCGGCAGAGCACCACGGCGCTTGATCTCCTGCAGGCCATCACGGAGGGCTTTTATCACCGGCTCGGACTCATTGCCGAAATGATCGCCGGCCGCGAACAACCCAAGTGGATTGTGTCGGGCGGAATCCTCAAGTCGAAGTCCGCCCTCCGCCGCCTGGCCAATGTGATGGGCCGTGCGGTTTACGCCAATCCGGAACCCGAGGCGTCCCTGAGGGGCGCGGCGGTGTTTGCCTTGGAGAAACTCGGACTGCCCGTGGCGGAGATGAAATACGGTTCCGCCACCCGGCCCGTTCCGTCCATCCACCGGGCTTACCGCGCGGAGAGGGCGCGTCAGGCCCGTCTCGAAAAGATCCTGGCGGCGGAGGGGGAAGCGACCGGCTGAACGGACCCGGGAATCCGGCGGAGGCGGCGCCTAAAGCGCATGGCTGCGCGGAAATTCCGCCAGCCCCCCGCCTCCCAGGCAGATGAATTCCGCGTCCTTCAGGTGCAGGCGCCACGACTCATAGCCGCTCGAAAGCTGGAGAAACTGCAGCGTGCGATCTCCGGAGAAGACGAGACTCAGGTCGCCGCTGCCGTCGTAGCGGGCGTTCTCGACGGCCTCGCCCTGCAGTTCCGCAATGAGCTGATCCCCCGCGTCGACCATCTCCGTTTCGCCAAAACTGACCCGGTCGTCCTCCGAGGAAATCCGCGTGCCGTGCGGCGTCATCAGACGCCAGGGTTCCTCGGTGAAAATGGTGTCCCCGCCGCTCAAATGAAACGACCAGGTATTCCCCTCCCTCTGCACCATGGTGAGCGACTGACCGACCAGTTCCGAAAGGTCGAGGTTCATCCTGAGGAAAAGATCGATCGGTTTTCTCATTCGGCAAGGGGGAAAATGTGACGGGAAGAATTCCCGGGGCGGAACGGAAGGGGGCGATGTTGCGCAACGCACGGTGTGGTGCTTGAGTGGCACGGTCCATGAAAAATCTTCTGGTGGTCTGTTTCTGGCTGGCGTGCACCGGGTTCGGCCTGGGTCAGGGCCTGTCGCCGGGATGGATCGGGATGCCTGCGGAGGTCGAGGAGTTCGGCGGCATTGGAGCCGTTCTCGACAAGGATGAGACCACACAGGCGATCGTGGTGGCCGGGGTGCTGCCGGGTCTGGCGGCGGACCGGGCGGGTCTGCAGCAGAATGACATCATTGCCGAGGTCGATGGATCGTCGGTGTACGGCAAGGACCTGCGTGATGTGGTGGACCTGATTCGCGGACCGGTGGGTTCCCGGGTGGAGCTCACCATTGTCCGCGACCCCGCCGAGCCTCCGATAAAGCTGGTGATTATGCGGGAAGGCGTGCAGGCGCCGCGATGATTCCGGGGATGGAATTTCAGGAATTTTCTCGCGCCGGGCTCCCGGCCGGGGGAGAATCCGCCCCGAAACTCACTCATGTACCATCTTGCGCCGCCTGATCGGTATACCAAGCGGGCCCGAACCATCGTGGGGCTGATTCTGACCGGGTTTTTCTTCTTTTCCCTGTTGGTTCTGCTCACCGCCCCGCCGGTGTTTCGGATCGACCTGTCCCTTCAGGTCGGTCTCAGCATGGTGTGGAATTGCGTTCTCCTCGGCGCCATCTGGCAGCGCCAGAACTGGGCGCGGTACATCCTGTGCCTTTTTCTTGTGTTTTCGACGGCCTTCGGGGCGCTGGTCGTCCTTCCGCAGCTTCTGGCCGCCAGGGATTCCCTTCCCTTCGGATTCCTGGCACTCCTTGGCTACCATCCCGTCGCCCTGCTGGTCGTCGGGTTCAATCCGACCCTGCGAAAGTTCCTTCACAGCCGTTAGGACCGGCGCGGTGGGTGTCCGCCCCGGCGCCATTCACACTCCGGCCGGAACCAGTTTTGGGGGAGCGTCGGGGGAGGGGGCGGCGCCCTTCCTTCCGCCGGTCAGCCGTTCCAGATAGAGGTAGATGATCGGCGTGATGTAGAGCGTGACGAGCTGGGAAATGAGAAGGCCGCCCACCACGGAGAGGCCGAGCGGCTGACGGACATCGCCTCCCGCACCGAGTCCAAGCGCGATGGGCAGGGTGCCCATCATGGCGGCCAGGGTGGTCATCATGATGGGACGAAAACGGATCAGACAGGCGTCGAAGATGGCACGATCCGGCGGCAGGTTGTCCTTCCGCTGCGCCTCAAGCGCAAAGTCGATCATCATGATGGCGTTCTTTTTCACGATGCCGATCAGCATGAGCAGTCCCACAAAGCCGTAGACGTTGAGCTCCATGCCGAAGACGAGCAGCGTGAGCAGCGCGCCGAATCCCGCCGACGGCAGGCCGGAGAGGATGGTGAGGGGATGGATGAAACTTTCGTAAAGGATGCCGAGGATGATGTAGATGACGATCACCGCCATCAGCAGAAGAAACCCGAGGTTGCCCAGCGACGCCTGGAAAGCCTGGGCGGTGCCCTGAAACTGCGAGCCGATTTGTTCGCCGAGTTCGGTCCGCGCGAGGGCCTCGATTTTCGGCACCACGTCGCTGAGGGAGGCGCCGCGGGCGAGGTCGAAGGACAGCGTGACGGCCGGCAGCTGGCCGAGGTGCTGGACGGTGAGGGGACCGACCTGGGGCTTGATCCTGGCGACGGCGTCCAGGGCGACCAGCCGGCCCGTGGTGGCGGAGCGGACATACAGCCGGGAAAGATCCGCGGCCTCCCGCTTGAAGTCGTCATTCGCCTCGATGATGACGCGGTATTGGTTGTTTGGGGTGTAGATGGTGGAAATCTGACGCGCGCCATACGCCGCGCCGAGGGTGCGTTCGATCTGTGCGGCGGTGATTCCCAGGGCGGAGGCCTTGTCGCGGTTGATGTCGACGAGAACCTGCGGATTGGAGATCTGCAGGTCGCTGGTCACGTCGACGATGCCGGGAATCCGGCTCATCTTTTCCTCCATCCGGGCGGCCGCCTCATAAAGTTCGTCGAGGTTGGGACCGAAGAGGGTGAATTGATAAAGACTCTTGGTCTGCATGCCGCCGATGCGGATGCTGGGCGGATTCTGCGGGAAGACCTTGAGCCCGGGAATGCCCGCCAGATCACGGCGGAGCTGACGGACGATGTCGTCGATGGGCGGCCGTTCGCTGCGCGGCTTGAGCGTGAGAAAAAGCCGGCCGGTGTTGTTGGCGCGCGCGTTCTGTCCCCCGCCGATGCGGGACATGAACCCTTCCACGTGGGGATTCCGGCTGACAATGTCGGCGGCCTGCTGTTGCAGTTCGACCAGCTTGTCGAAGGTGACGCCCTGCTCGGCCTCGGTGGAAATCATAATCCGGTTGGCGTCCTCGTTGGGCAGAAACCCCTTGGGAATTTTCAGGAACAGCCAGACGGTCGCCCCGGCCATGACCAGCGCCGCCATGCTGACCAGAAGGTGGTGCCGCAGGGCCAGACGGAGGGTTTTTTCGTAGATCTTCAGGACCGCGTCAAAGACGGCCTCCGAACAGCGAAACAGAAGGTTGTTGCCGGCGCCGTGGGCACTGGTGAGAAAACGGCTGCAGAGCATCGGGGTCAGCGACAGCGACACGAACCCGGAAATCAGGATCGCCACCGCGATGGTGACGGCAAACTCGTTGAGCAGCCGGCCGAGAATGCCGCCCATGAAAAGGACGGGAATGAAGACCGCGGCCAGCGACAGGGTCATTGAAAGAATGGTGAATCCGATCTCCCGCGCGCCCCGGAACGCCGCCTCCCGCGGCGTGAGCCCCCTCTCGATGTGGCGCACGATGTTTTCCAGGACCACGATGGCGTCGTCGACCACAAACCCCACCGCGAGAATGAGGGCCATCAGCGAAAAATTGTTCACGCTGAATCCCATCAGGTACATCACGGCAAAGGTGCCGATGATGGAAAGCGGGATGGCGGCGCTGGGAATGAGGGTGGCACGCACGTTGCGGAGGAAGATGAAAATGACCAGCACCACCAGCGCGACGGCCAGCACGAGGGTGAACTGGACGTCGTGCAGGGATTCCCGGATCGAGAGGGAGCGGTCGTAGAGAATGTCGAGTTTCATCCCGCCCGGAAGCTGGGCCTGGTATTGGGGAAGTACGGCGCGGATGCGGTCGATCACCGCGACGGTGTTGGCTCCCGGCTGGCGCTGGATGGCCAGAACCACCCCGCGCCTGTTGTTGTACCAGCCGAGGTTCTTGTCGTCCTCGACGCTGTCGAGCACGGTGGCGATTTGTTTGAGCCGGACCGGAAAACCGTCGCGGTAGGAAACGATCAGCTCGCGAAATTCGGCGGCGTTGGTGAGCTGGCCGGTCGCCTCCACGGTGCGGGCCTTGGCGCCCGAGTCGAGCTGCCCGGTGGCGGCGTTGGAGTTGGCTTCCTGGATGGCCTTTTCCACCTCGTCAAACCCGATGCCGCGGGCCGCCAGTTCCCGCGGATCCACCTTTACGCGGACGGCGTATTTTTGGGATCCAAACAGGTCCACCTGGGCCACGCCCAGCACGGTGGAAAGCCTTTGGGCGATGAGGGTGTCGGCGTATTCGTCGACCTTGCTGTACGGCAGGCTGTCCGAGTAGGCGGCCAGCATGAGGATGGGCTGCTCGGCGGGGTTGACCTTGCGGAAGGACGGCGGCGCCGGCATGTCGGTCGGCAGGTCGCGCTGCGCCTGGGAAATGGCGGCCTGGACATCCTGGGCGGCGGCGTCGATGTCGCGGGAGAGGTCAAATTGCAGCGTGATCGTGGTCGTACCGAGCGCACTCGTGGAGGTCATCGATTCGATGCCCGCGATGGTGGAGAATTCCTTTTCCAACGGCAGGGCCACCGCGGAGGCCATCGTTTCCGGACTCGCCCCCGGCAGGGAGGCGGAGATGGTGATGGTCGGAAAATCCACGCTCGGCAGATCGCTCACCGGCAGCCGGAAATAAGCGAGCAGTCCGGCGCCGAGGATGCTGATCATGACCAGCGTGGTCATGATGGGCCGGCGGATGAAGGGGTCGGTGAGGCTCACGGGATTGCTCGGGGTGTGATGGGGTTTACGATCCGGTTGCCGGGTTTCCGTCGTCCGCGTCCCCCTGTGGCTCCGCGGGCGTGTCCTTTTTCGTCACGGTGATCCTCCCGCCCGGGGTGACCCGAAGCTGGCCGGTGGTGATGACCTGCTCGCCGGGCTGGAGCCCGGACCTGATGACGCACCGGTCGCCGATCATCCGTTCCACCTCGACGGGTCGCAGGACGGCCCGGTCGCCTTCCACGACAAACACCTGGGCGCCATTCCGGCCCTCGGTGACGGCAGTGGTGGGAATGACCAGCGCGTCGGGCTCCTCGGCCAGCTTCACGGTCACGTCCACAAACTGTCCGGGCCAGAGCAATTCGTCGGTGTTGGGAAACGTCGCCTTGAACGCAATCATCCCCGATCCGCGATCCACGGAATTGTCGATGAAGGTCAGTTCCCCCTCGCCAAGAACCCGCCCGGTGTCGGGTTCGTAGGCGGTGACGGTCGGCCGGCCCTGGTTCATCCACTGGCGGACCGAGGCCAGCGAGTTCTCCGGCAGGGAGAAGGTGACATAAATCGGCTGCATCTGATTGATGACCGCCAGGGTGTCCACGTTTGGCTGGGCGATGTTGCCGGCCTTGAGCAGGGCGGCCCCCGCCCGGCCGGAAATCGGAGCGCGCACCTGCGTCCATTCCAGCGAAAGACGCGCTTCGTCCACGTCGGCCTGGCGGGCGGCAAGTTCGGACTTCTGCGATTCCGCCGTGGCGAGGAACTGCGAGGTCTGTTCCCGCGAGGCCACCCCGCGCTTGATCAGGGTGGTGTAGCGTTCGGCCTGCTCGGTGGCGTTCTCGGCCGTCGCCTTGGCAATGGCCAGATTCGCCTCCGCCCGCTTCAGCGCGGCCTCGAAAGTCCGCGGATCAATGCTGAAAAGCAGATCCCCGGCCTTCACCTCGGCGCCGTCGGCAAAATGCACCTGGAGGATTTCCCCCTGCACCTTCGATTTGATCTGCACACTCGCCACCGGTTCCACCGTGCCGATGGCCTTCATCTCGACGGGCACCGTGCGCCGCTCCGCCACGGCGATCTCCACCGGGGCGGGGGGCGGACCCGACGGTGATGACGCGACGGGCTGCCTGCAGGCGCTCAATGCCAGGGCGGTGAGAAAGAGAACGGGAAGGGATTTCATCATCGGAATTGGGCTCCACCAAGAAACACATCGGCGGCAAAATCCGCGGAATCGGAAAGACGGCCGGAGCTTTGCTCCCGAATCCACTGCCGGATGATTTGCAGGGTCACTCCAAGAAAAGCCACCGCATACAGACGCGGATCGCCGGGTTTAAATTCCCCGCGCTGCTGGCCGTGAACAATGCATTCTTCAATCAATACAAGAATCCGGCGCTTCAGGGTCTCCAGTTCCTCCCAGTGCTGCGGATGCAGCGGCGAGGTCCGAACCTGATGCTGGTGCAGAAAGATTTCCAAAAAATTCGGGTTCGCATCGTGAAACGCAAACTGCGAATGCACCGCCGCCCGAAGGCACTCCGGCGCACTCTCCGACGAAGTGAGCGCCTCCTCGAACCGCACGGCAATCTGCTTCATCTTTTCCAGAATGACATGACCGTAGAGGTCCGCCTTGTCCGCGAAATACAAATACAGCGTCCCTACCGCCAGACCGGCCTCCCGCGCAATCGCCGCCAGCGAGGCCTTGTGATACCCCCCGGCGCTGAACGCCGCCTCCGCCGCGGACAGAATCCGCTGACGACGTCCGTCCTTCTCCCGCTGACGGAAGGAGGGGCTTTGCACGGGTGAATTGGTATTCATAAACTGAATGGCCATTCATTTTAACCCCGTGGAGGGAGGAAAGTCGCCTGATTTTTCAAAAAGAGTGCCAGGACATCCTGTCACAGGGGGCGGGACATGGCACAGGTATAGTGACAATTTGTCTCAGACAAGAGGAGGCCGGAAGAGGGAAAATTTTTAGATAAGTATTTTAAAATAAATATGGTACATCAAGAACAGCTTCATCTGTCATCGTGGCGGAACGCATCCTGCTGGAAGACAGGGGAGGTTTAATTTTATGTCAAAGATTTTAGGTATCGACTTGGGCACCACCAATTCCTGCATGGCGGTGATGGAAGGTGGGGAGCCCGTGGTTTTGGAAAACTCCGAAGGCGCGCGCACCACGCCTTCCGTCGTCGCCTTTGCCAAGAATGGCGAGCGCCTGGTCGGCCAGGCGGCCAAGCGCCAGGCGGTGACCAATCCGCAGAATACGATTTTCTCCGTCAAACGTTTCATGGGCCGCAAGTTCGCTGAGGTTCAGGACGAACTGAAGCGTGTGCCCTACAAGGTGGTTGAGGCCCCGAATGGCGACGCCCACATCGAGGTGGAGGTCAATGGCGAGAAGAAGCGGTACAGCCCGCCGGAAATCTCCGCCATGGTCCTGGCGAAGCTCAAGGCGGACGCCGAGGCCAAACTCGGGGAAAAGATCACCCAGGCGGTCATCACGGTGCCGGCCTATTTCAACGACTCGCAGCGCAACGCCACCAAGGACGCCGGCAAGATCGCGGGTCTGGAGGTTCTGCGCATCATCAACGAACCCACCGCCGCCTCGCTGGCCTACGGCCTCGACAAGAAATCGGACGAAAAGATCGCCGTGTATGACCTCGGCGGTGGCACGTTCGACATTTCCGCGCTGGAAATCGGCGACGGGGTCTTTCAGGTGGCCGCGACCAACGGTGACACGCACCTGGGCGGCGACGACTGGGACAACCGGATCATGGACTGGATCATCGGCGAATTCAAAGCCGACACCGGCATTGATCTCAGCAAGCAGCCCGACGCCGTGCAGCGCATCAAGGAGGAGGCCGAAAAGGCCAAGATCGCGCTGTCGTCGACGCAGGAATACGAGATCAACCTGCCCTTCGTGACCGCCGACCAGACCGGTCCGAAACACATCCAGAAGAAACTCACCCGCGCCAAGCTCGAGCAGCTCACCGACGACCTCTTCGAGCGCACCATCAAGCCCGTGAAGGACTGCCTGAACGACGCGAAATGGTCGGCCAGCAGCATTGACGAGCTTGTGCTCGTGGGCGGCATGACCCGCATGCCCAAGGTGGTCGAAACGGCCCGCTCGCTCATCGGCAAGGAACCCCACAAGGGCGTGAACCCCGACGAGGTGGTCGCCATCGGCGCCGCCATCCAGGGTGGTGTGCTCCGCGGAGACGTCAAGGACGTGCTCCTGCTCGACGTGACGCCGCTGACCCTCGCCATCGAGACGGCCGGCGGCATCGCCACGGCGATGATCCCGCGCAATACCACCATCCCGACCCGCAAGTCGCAGATCTTCTCGACCTACAGCGACAACCAGCCGGGTGTGGAAATCAAGGTGCTGCAGGGTGAACGTCCGCTCAGCCGCGACAACAAGCAGCTCGGCACGTTCCACCTCGACGGCATCCCGCCGGCCCCGCGCGGCGTGCCGCAGATCGAGGTGACCTTCGACATCGACGCCAACGGCATCCTCAACGTGTCCGCCAAGGATCTGGGCACCGGCAAGGAGCAGAAGATCTCCATCACCGGATCCAGCGGCCTCACCAAGGAGGAAGTGGAGCGGATGCGCAAGGAGGCCGAGGCCCACGCCGCCGAGGACGCCAAGGCCAAGGAGACCATCGAGATCCGGAACAATGCCGACAACCTCGCCTACCAGTGCGAGAAGCAGCTGAAGGAGCTCGGCGACAAGCTCGACGGCGCCCAGAAGAAGGCCGTGGAGGACGCCATCGCCAAGGTGCGCGAAGCCCTCAAGGGCAACGACGCCGACGCGGTCAAGTCCGCCGCCGACGCCCTGCAGGCCAAGTTCCAGGAAGTCAGCGCCGAGCTCTACAAGAACGCCTCCGCCCAGCAGGCCGGCCCGCAGCCCGGAGCCGCCGCCGCCGGAGAAGCGCCGAAGTCCGAGGCCAAGAAGGACGCCGACGTCGTGGACGCGGAGTTCGAAATGGTCGACGAGGACAAGAAAAAGTAATCCGACTTTAACAAACTGTCCCGGTCCCGCCTACGCGCGGACCGGGACAAACGTTAAAAACCAAACAACCCAAGCAAAACCAACACAAGAAGCCCTATGGCCAACGTGAACATCAAGCCTCTCGGAGATCGCGTGCTCGTGCAGCCGCTCGAAGAGAAGGAAGTCAAAAAAGGCGGGATCATCATTCCCGACACCGCCAAGGAGAAGCCCCAGGAAGGACAGGTCGTCGCCCTGGGCACCGGCAAGCGCGATGAGGACGGCAAGCTCATCGAGTTCACCGTGAAGAAGGGGGACAAGGTCCTCATCTCCAAGTACGGCGGAACCGAAGTCAAGATCGACGGAGAAACCTACCTGATCATGCGCGAGGACGACATCCTCGGCATCATCGGTTGATCCGAGCTCTCCACCCAAACCCAACCCTAAATTCCTGAAACCAAACTATGGCAGCCAAACAACTCTCGTTTGACGAAGCCGCCCGGCAGTCCCTGCTGCGCGGTGTTGAGAAGCTGGCGAAAGCCGTCAAGGCCACCCTCGGGCCGGCCGGACGCAACGTCATTCTCGACAAAAAATTCGGCTCTCCCACGATCACCAAGGACGGCGTGACCGTCGCCAAGGAGATCGAACTGGAGGACCCCTATGAAAACATGGGCGCCCAGCTCGTCCGCGAAGTCGCGAGCAAGACCTCCGACATCGCCGGTGACGGCACCACCACGGCCACCGTTCTGGCCGAGGCCATCTATCGCGAAGGCCTCAAGAACGTGACCGCCGGCGCCAATCCGACCAGCCTGCAGCGCGGCATCAACAAGGCCGTCGAGGCGATCACCGCGGAACTCGCCAAGATCAGCAAGAAGGTCAAGGACAGCTCCGAAATCGCCCAGGTCGCCACGGTGTCCGCCAACTGGGACACCACCATCGGCCAGATCATCGCCGAGGCGATGGACAAGGTCGGCAAGGACGGCACGATCACGGTCGAGGAAGCCAAGTCGATCGAAACGACCCTCGACGTCGTCGAAGGCATGCAGTTCGACAAGGGCTACCTCTCGCCCTACTTCGTGACCAACGCCGAGTCGCTCGAGGCGGTGCTGGAGAACGCCTACATCCTCATCCACGAGAAGAAGATCAGCAGCCTCAAGGACATGCTGCCGCTTCTCGAAAAGGTGGCCAAGAGCGGCAAGCCGCTCCTGATCATCGCCGAGGACGTCGAAGGCGAAGCCCTCGCCACCCTCGTGGTCAACAAGCTCCGTGGCACGCTCCAGGTCGCGGCCGTCAAGGCCCCCGGCTTCGGTGACCGCCGCAAGGCCATGCTCGAGGACATCGCGATCCTCACCGGCGGCC
>CALCJD010000077.1 GCA_937960895.1 uncultured Spartobacteria bacterium
CCCAGATAAAACTCATGTCCGAACCACCAGCACTTCACCCCGCTGACTCCGTCAAATGTCAGCCTGACCACCTGTTGCCCTGCCCGGCAAAATTCCTGTCCTCACAACCAATCCCGCCGGGTCGTGAACGATATGGTCAGCCACTGCTCCAGTTTCGCAAAATCACTTAGCTGGCCGGCAATCTCCTCACGGATGGCGTCCAATTCCACGGTCGTTTTCGGGCAACGCTCGGGAAGCAGGATGACAATATCAATCAAATGGATGCGCCCCGACTTGGCGACGTAGGCCTTGTAATCGGAAAATCCATGGCGGGCCGTCTCCCTGTTCATGACATTGTTTACGACCTGCACCACATCCGGCGGGGCCACCATGAAGACCTCCTGCATGCTCCGATAAATAATGCCGGCCGGAATGGGGAGCAGCACCAGCGTCATGACGATCAGAATCACCGGGTCCGCATAGGGCTTCAGCGCCCCAAAACCGGCACGCTCCAGCAGCTCCGCCGACAAGAATCCCAAAAACAGTGCCAGCGTGATGGCGGCGGACATCAGGCAACTGTTCATGTCTATCCGGATGAATTCCGATCCGATTCTCCGATTGACCCATCGCTCATAGAAATACAGCGCAAAACAGATCCCTGAGACGACGGCCGCATACACGGACGCCTCACCGAGCTCCACAAGATATCCGCCGGCCAACACTCCGCCGATTCCGTCCACCAGGGCATAAATGCACACCGCCAGAAGCGCCAGGCCGCGAAACGCCGACACCAACGGTTCGAAATGCCAGTATCCGTATTGGAACCGCCGGCTCCCCGAGCGTTTGAGCAGCCTGGCCACAAACAGAACCAGCGCGGACATCAGAAAGTCCACGATGGAAAAGATGCCGTCAAAGACGATCGATTGCGAACGGGTGAAGAGCCCGAAACCGATTCCCACCACGGCCAGTATGACCGTGACAACAACCGATGCGGCAAGCACCTGCTGCTCCGTCGGACGAATCCAGCGCTTCATATTCTCAGACCAGCAAATTCGAAAAACGCCCCGCTGTGAATTCCGATCTCCTTATGGATCTCTTTGCCATTTGTATCCATAACAAAGCAAAACAAGGCACGCTCCGCCCGCCGGATGGCAGTTAGGTTCAATATCCCCCGGCCGACCTCCACAGCCAAATCGCATCCCTGACCAAATTTTGGCCAATCATTATCCATTTTTGGTACGTTGTTGACCAAAACCGCTTTAGAAAATACGACGTGGACCCGGAGGGTACAAATTAATGTTGCTTCAATCCCTTGCCAGGCCGCTCGCTTATGGAGCGGCATTTTTTTCGCTACTACCGGTTGCCTTCACTCAGGAGGCAAAAGAAACAAAGGACCCGTCTCCCATCCAAAGTGGATTTGAACGATGGTGGAACGGGAGCAGCGCGCTTCCCGAAGTCGACATTAGGATGAAGGAGACGCACAGCCGAAAACTCCGGAAAAGGGAGGGATCGGCGATTCCGGAATCCAGTCTGCGTCAGGATCTGGCGGATGCGGGCGTCAGTTTCATGGGTTCGTTTACGGCATACTTCCTGGGCAATGTGTCCGGAGGTCTGACCCGGGACTTTGCCTACAACCACATGCTCTTCTTCCAGCTTAACCTGGACTTGGAAAAGATCATGAATTGGAAGGGGGGCACCATTGTCTGGTCCTTTGCCGACAACGCGGGCAGCGACCTGTCGACCGCCGTCGGAAACAACTTCCAGATCTCAACCGACTACGGGCCGAACACCTTCATGTTTGATGAGTTTTACTTCATGCAGACACTGCTGGATGGGAAGCTGCACATCAAGCTGGGTCAGATGTCGCTCCTGAATGACTTCATGGCCTCGCCCCTTTACGATGTTTACGCCAACCTCGCCTTCTGCGGCAACCCGCTGGGCATCCCTTACGATATGCCGGCTACGGCCATGCCGGCCGCCTCGTGGGGTGCCTTTGTCAAATATGTGGAACCTCAGTGGTATGCCCAGGCGGGCATTTACCAGGTGTCCGAGCGCATCGGTCAGCCGGCATACCACGGGTTTGACTACAGCATCCGAAAGGGCGACGGAACCATGATCTTCATGGAAGCGGGCTGGACGCCGACCTTGTTCAAGAAGGAAAAGCCCGCCCCGGCTTCGGATGGAAAATCGGTAGCTTCGAAGAAGACTTATGTTCCGCTCGACGACGAACTGAGTCCCGGCTACAAGGGACACTACAAGTTCGGCGCCTTCTTCTCCAACTGGAGCTACCCCTCCTTTACGAACAACCTCAATCAGCCAAACATGTATGGCTTCTATTTCCTCGCGGACCAGATGGTGTTCCGGGAATCCGCGAAAGATGACCAGGGGCTTTATCTCTGGAGCGCCTTCACCCTGGTTCCCCAGCAGTCCATCGCCCAGATTCCCTTCTTTGTCTCGGGCGGCGCCCAATATCTCGGGTTGATTCCCCACCGGGATCAGGATTGGACGATCTTCGGCGTGGCCTGGGGAAGTTTCAGCCGGGATCTTGCCGCGCAGCAGGCGTCGATGAACCAACCCCAGGAGAACTACGAGTTGGTCTTTGAATGGTCTTATCAGATTGCCGTCAATCAATGGCTCACTGTGCAACCCGACGTCCAATACATCGTCAACCCCGGGGCGACCGGCACGATCCAGAATGCCTGGGTGATCGGCGCCATCATCAACGTCAGCTTCTAAGCGCCCTGTCCCATCATCTCCCATCAACCACAACCTGAAAAACAATTATGTCACTCCACTCCTAACCCTCCCTATCCAACGAAATCGATGAAGTCTTCGGCTCCGGGACACTGGCCAGACCGCTGCCCAAATACCGTTTTCCCGAAAACGAATCTTCGGCCCGGGATGCCTATCAACTGGTGCACGACGAACTCATGCTCGACGGCAACGCCCGGCAGAATCTCGCCACCTTCTGCCAGACCTGGGAGGAGCCCGAGGTGCGCAAGCTCATGGACGAGTGCATCGACAAGAACATGATCGACAAGGACGAGTATCCCCAGACGGCCGAGATCGAGGCGCGCTGCGTCCACATGCTGGCCGATCTGTGGAATTCTCCCGACGCGGCGGACACCATCGGCTGCTCGACCACCGGCTCCAGCGAGGCGGCCATGCTCGGAGGCATGGCGATGAAGTGGCGCTGGCGTGAAAAACGCCGGGCGGCAGGCAAGAGCGCCGACAAGCCGAACCTGATCTGCGGCCCCGTCCAGATCTGCTGGCACAAGTTTGCCCGCTACTGGGACATCGAACTCCGCGAAATCCCGATGGAAGGGAACCGCCTCATCATGACTCCCGAGGAGGTCGTCAAACGGTGCGACGAGAATACCATCGGCGTCGTTCCCACTCTGGGAGTCACATTCACCGGGCATTACGAGCCGGTCAAGGCTGTGAACGACGCGCTCGACAAACTCCAGGCCGACACGGGGCTCGACATCCCCATTCACGTCGATGCCGCGAGCGGAGGCTTTCTCGCTCCCTTCTGCGCGCCCAATCTGCCCTGGGACTTCCGCCTGCCCCGCGTGAAGTCGATCAACTCCTCGGGTCACAAGTTCGGCCTCGCCCCCCTGGGCGCCGGCTGGGTCATCTGGCGCGAGAAAGCGGACCTGCCCAAAGACCTCATCTTCAACGTGAACTACCTCGGCGGCAACATGCCCACCTTCGCGCTGAACTTTTCCCGTCCCGGCGGGCAGATCATCGCGCAGTATTACAACTTCATCCGCCTCGGCAAGGAAGGCTACGCCAAGATCCAGAACGCCTGCTACTCCTCCGCGCAATATTTTGCCGGCGCGATCACGAAACTCGGGCCTTTCGAGGTGCTTTATGGCGGAGAGTCCGATCGGGGCATCCCCTGCGTGAGCTGGAAGATCAAGGACGGGGCCAAGACGCCCTTCTCCCTCTACGACCTAGCCGACCGCCTGCGCGTGCGCGGCTGGCAGGTGCCCGCCTACTCGATGCCCGCGCACCGCGAGGATCTCGTGGTGCAGCGCATCCTTGTCCGCCACGGCGTAAGCCGGGATTTGATCAGCCTACTGATTGAGGACTTCAAGCGGAGCCTGGAATATTTCGAGAAGCACCCAGTCTCCCACCCGGCCACCGCAGCGGAAGCCTCGGGCTACCATCACTGATCTCCACCTCCCTTCACTTCGACAACCTATGAGCACGACCGCGTCATCGAATAATCCCGCCAAGCAACTCGGTTTGTTTGGCTTCTTTGCCATTACCGCCTCCATGGTGATGGCCGTTTACGAGTATCCGACCTTCGCCACGTCGGGGTTCAGCCTGGTTTTCTTCCTGCTGCTGGGAGGACTCCTCTGGTTCATCCCCGTGGGGCTCTGCGCGGCCGAAATGGCCACCGTGGAAGGATGGGAGGAGGGTGGCGTGTTCGCGTGGGTGTCGAACACGCTGGGGGAACGCTGGGGTTTTGCCGCGATCGCCTTCGCCTACTTCCAGATCGCGATCGGCTTCATCCCGATGCTCTATTTCATCCTGGGCGCGCTCTCCTACGTGCTCGCGTGGCCGGCGTTGAACAACGACCCGCTGGTGAAAACCGTCGCCGCGCTCGTCATCGTATGGTTCCTCGCCTTCACCCAGCTCGGGGGCACGAAATATACCGCGCGCATCGCCAAGGCCGGGTTCCTCGGGGGCATTCTGGTGCCCGCGGCCATTCTCGTCGTGCTGGCGCTTCTTCATCTCGCCAGCGGCGCCAAGCTGGAAATCGAGATGAACGCCGCGAGCTTCTTCCCCGATTTCACGAAAATCAGCACCCTCGTCGTGCTCGTCGCCTTCATCCTCAGCTACATGGGCGTGGAAGCCTCCGCGACGCATGTGAACGAGATGAAAAATCCGGGCCGCGACTACCCGCTAGCCATGTTCCTGCTCATGTGCGCCGCCATCAGCCTCAGCTCCATCGGCGGACTCTCCGTCGCCGCCGTGATCCCGGCCAACGAGATCAACCTGAGCGCCGGGGTCGTGCAGACCTTCCAGGCGCTCATTTCGAGCTATGGCCCGCACCTCGAATGGATCGTCCGCATCATCGCGGCCATCCTCATGCTGGGCGTCGTGGCGGAGATCACCTCTTGGATCGTCGGTCCGTCCCGCGGCATGTATGTCACCGCGCAGAAGGGCATCCTGCCAAAGGCGCTGGCCAAGGTGAACAAGAACGGCGTGCCCGTGCCCCTGGTCATCTTCCAGCTGAGCATCACCACGATCATGCTGATCATCTTCACCTTGGGCGGAGGCGGCAGCAACATGTCCTTCCTCATCGCGCTGGCGCTTACCGTCGTGCTCTACCTGATCGCGTATCTTCTCCTTTTCCTCGGCTACATGAATCTGGTGCTGAAGCATCCCGAGAAAAAGCGCTCCTACAACATCCCCGGCGGCAAACCGGTGAAGCTCCTGGTGGCGGCCTCCGGCTTCACGATTTCCCTGCTGGCTTTCGTGATCTCCTTCTTCCCGCCAAGCAGCCTGACCGCGCTCGAGTCCGAAAGGATTTACGTGGGACTGCTGATCGTCAGCTTCCTGGTCATCTTTTCGATCCCCTTCATCATCTACGCGCTCCACGACAAAAAATCCAAGGGCGCCGTGGCCGACATGGTGCACATCAAGCTGCACAACGCGCCGGAGGGGCACTTCTGGATGCATCCGAGGGCGCGCTCCAGCCACCATCTGATTCCGACGGAGGGCAGCGTGTTGAGTCAGGAACCCGAGCCCCCGGCTCCTCCAAAGGCATAGCTGCATCATAAACGAGCGATCGCATGATTGCCGGGTTTTTGAAGAAGTTACCTTGACCACCATCGGGGGGGATTGTCGGGATGGGGCCAACGGGCGCAAAATCTGGCGTTCCTGTCTGTGTCTTGCCTTCGCTGCGGCGGTGCCAGCCTCGACGTTCGACTTCGATCTGATGAGTAACCTGCCCGCCGTAGGCGCCGACGGAAGGAAGCGCCACGCTGAAGCGTGAACACTCACGGAGCAGAGGAATAGCCGACCCAGGGCCCCAATTACCCCCCCACCCCCTCGGGACCAACCCCGCGCAGCTCGGTTCTGCCATGGGTTCTGTCAAGAATTGTTGACGGACTCCCTTGTGCCCCCGGCGTGATGTCGTAGGTGGGTCTCAAGCTTCTCATAATTTCCCAGATGGGCCCGCATGAGGGCCTTCCAGAGCTTGCCGTGGTTCGGGACGGAAAAGTGCAGCAACTCGTGGACGATGAGCGAAAACCGCGAGAGGATTTTCCGATAGGCTTCCGCCTGTCATTTCCCCGGATCATGCGTCAACGTCGCTTCGAGCAAGAGCTCTTCCGTTTTGAAACGCTGAAACAACACCCCTTCCGAAACCCCCGACCGCCGCGCAATAACCGCTGTCGTGGTCAGCGCACCCTGCTCGAAAAATATCCCGCGGGCCGTCTCCGGTCAAAGCACCTACGTTCGCGATTTTTTCGCAACGCGGGACGACTGCGCCGTCACGCACAGAATCTCGAATAAAAGCTGCGCACCCAGCAGCGCGGTCATTCCAGTGGGATCATAAGGCGGCGACACTTCCACGACATCCGCGCCGACGATGTGCAGATCGCTCAGGCCCTGCAGAATCTTCATCGCTTCGCGCGTTGTGAGGCCACCCATCACCGGCGTCCCCGTGCCAGGTGCCAGCGTAGGATCAATCGCATCAATATCAAAACTCAGATACACGGGCCGATCCCCAACCACGCTGCGGATCGTCTCGACCACCGCGACCACTCCCATCGTATCCACATCGGTCATTTCAAGGACGGTCACCCCTGCCTCCTTCGCAAACGGAATCGTCAACTCCCAATAAGGATCACGAATCGCCACCTGAACACTGTGCGCCGCATCGATCACCCCATCCTCGATCGCATTCCGGAACGGTGCGCCGTGGTGGAACTTCGTTCCCTTCAATGGCGGAGCCATGTCCAAGTGCGAGTCAAAATGAATCAGTGCCGGCGCCCGCTTTTTGCCCAACGCCCTCAGGATCGGATACGAAATCGAATGATCTCCCCCAACCGAGAGCGGCACAATCCGCGCCTCCACGATCCGTTCATAAAAGGCCGTGATTTCGTCGTTGAGCAGCTGAAGATCGAAGACATTGTAAATCGGCACATCCCCCAGATCCGCAATCCGCGCGTGCTCGTAAGGAATCACCTTCGTCATGGGATTGATGTAGCGGATCAACCCCGACTGCGCGCGCACGCTCTGTGGACCGTAACGCGCCCCGGATCGATGGCTCAAACCCGCATCCGTCGGCACCCCGATCAACCCGATATCAACCTTCTCCCAATCCTCCGTAAAATCAGCACGGAAAAACGTGGAAAGTCCCGCATGGGGCATCTCCGTGAGATTCTTTCCGTAACCCGTTATACGCTGCAAAATGTCCTGCGATGAATTCATAAAAAATCCTTCGAATAAAAAATGATGTAGGTAAAAACTACGAGCTTACCGGACATGTCAGTAAGCCACTTCCCGAACATGTCAATATACCACTCCCCAAACCATACGGGACAAGGCAAAACGCGATTGCCAAGATGAGATACAATAAAAAATCGGATAGTTCACCAATTTCTACTTAGCGTGACATG
>CALCJD010000078.1 GCA_937960895.1 uncultured Spartobacteria bacterium
TGCGGCAGGTGACTCCGGCCGCGGCGAGACGGGATTCCAGCCGGGTCAGATCCTCCTCGAAGTCCGACTGACGCGAGGAAATGAAGAGTCCCGAAAACGCATCGGTGATCTCCGCGGGCGGAGAGGAGGAAGTGCAAAGGCGTGCCGCCGACGCTTCGTCAATGCAGACCAGCATGACCTGCAGAAGCGGCGGCAGCCGGTTGGCGGTTTCCGGCTGCGGGGACCGGGCGGCATCAAGCCGGGAGTCATAGGTGAAATCCTTCGAAAGATCGTCGCCGTCCGGATCCTCCGACAGCGTCTTGCGGGGCCAGAGTCCGAGATAAACGACATTGTCGGCAATCGGCACGGCGTGTTGGGACAGTGCGGTCACCCAAGCGTTCCCGTTGGCGTTTTGATACACCGAAAGATCCTCGCTGGGCTCGAGGGCCTGCATGAGACGGTAGCGATATTTGGGGGCGAAGGGGGGAAACGGTCCGGGCAGCGGTTCCTGATCGCCATATGCGACAAAATACCCGCAGGCGTTCAGCAGATTGGACAACCCCTCGTGGTCCGGAGAGGTGGCCACCCCGGCGGGAAGTTGAAAGGCAATGCTCTGTCCGGTTCCGGCCGTGCCGGGCGCGCTCCCTCCGGCATTCTGAATGAGAAAATGCAGTTCGGACTGCCGTCCATAGGTGGCCGGACGGAACGTCGCGCGGTTGGCGCTTGTGCGGAAGGCCCCGGTGGCATCCTGGTAGTCCCAATAACTCCGGAGCGTCGCCTGGCTCAGATGTGCCGTCATCAAATCAAAGGCCGCGCGCGCCCCCTGAAATGCGGTCACGCTGTCACTGGCACGGCGCGTGGCGGCGCTGGTTTGTCCGATGATGGAAAGAAGCAGGACGACAAGCAGGGCGAGGATGGCGCAGGCCACCATCACCTCAAGCAGTGTGAAACCCCGACCGGACGACGGGGGGCTCGTGGGCCGCCCCGGAAATGAGGAGGACAAAACCATGGAATCCAAGGCTCACCGCCCGTCGCGGGGCAGCCAGAGATGGTTGGTGCGCCTTGCCTGGGTGCGCAGATCCTGAATTTCCACCCGCACGGCCTTCAGCGAGGCGCCCAGATCGAAGGCCTGATCACTTCCGGGATAAATCGGCTGACCCGCCACCTCCCGCACGTCAATGCGAAAGACCGCGCCATCCGCACCGCTTGTGCGCTGGCCGTCATTGTCAAACCAGGCGGTGTAGGAGACATTGGTATAATCGCCCACCGCATTTTGCGCGGACACATCGCGAAGAATCTGCGTCTCCAGCATCTGCACCTTCGAGTCCCGGAGCGTCCCCAGCCCCAGCGGCAGCAGGCCCGCCACGGAAAGGACGGCGAATGTCGCCAGGCCGAGGGCGATCGTCACCTCGGCCAGGGAAAAGGCACGATGAGGTGCGACGGAGCAAGACAACGCGCTCTTTTGCATTGGGGGCCGATACGATTCCCGATCCCGTAGTCCCGACCTCCGGCCCCTGCAAATCCCATCTTTGTTATCCCGATAACCAGTCCTTCGGCTTTTCATCGTCATTCACCGGCAGCTTCAATCCGAACTTCCCGGGACGCCTGGGGCGCCACCGTCCCGCCGTCCTTCCAGGTGCCCTCAATCAGCACGAGCCGGGGATGTTCGGGCGGCCCGTATTCATTGTGCAAAATGCGGTTGGCCACGGCATCCATCGCCGCCGCCCCCACCGTTTCGAGATTCTCCTCCACCCCGGCCAGAGAGGAATCCGGAGGACGGTTGAGGCAGGCCAGACCAATGTCCCCGGGTACGGAAAGACCCAGCCGATCCAGCCACTCCTTTTCATGACCGACCAGCCCGATGATCACGTCCGGCTTCCACCGGCGCAGCCACGACTGAAACCGTCCCACCGGAGTCAGTCCGGGTTTGCCGACAAAAAGGGGAATGCGCTGCCGCACGGACAGGCGCTGCTGCCAGAGGAGATGCCGCTCCCGCCAGCTGTAGTCAACACCCTCAACGGCCTCCGGCGGAAGCACCATGCCGATGCGGCGATATCCCATCGCGGCCAGCCGCGCAAACGCCGTGTCGACATTGTGACGATGATGGCTGGAAACCCTGTCGACGGCAATCCCCGTCCAGGAATAGGCCACGGCGGCCACGGCATAACGGTCCCAGGAAAGGGACAGGGGAGCCGGTTCCTTCGCGTCGCGGTTCCAACTCGGCATCAAAATCACACCGGTGAGACCCCGCGCGCGGAGGACACGGTCCACGTGCTGTGCGGACCGGCTTCCGGAAGCCCGCAGATAAAAACACTCGGTGTGAAACCCCAATTGGGCCGCCCGCTGTGCCACCCCGCGGTACTGCAGCGCATACGCGTACCCCCCCAGATGTCCCAGCCAGTCCTTCTCGGACGCCGCATCCACCAACAGGGCCACGCACCCCCTGTCCCTTAACGGGCGTCCGGAACGGATGTGCGCCATGAGCGAAGACACATAGGCATTCGGTCGATACCCGAGCCGCCGGGCAATCGCCTGGATCCGCTGCCGGGTGGCCAGCGGAATGGACCGATCCCCGCGAAGCGCACGGGAAACGGCGGCCTGGGTGACGCCCGCCTCGGCAGCAATGACGCGTTGATTGGGCACACCGCCAAGTTGACCCTTAACTTTTCACGTGTCAAGTTATCGCGATAACGAACGGCCACGTTGCCGGGTTTCCGTTTTTCCGGCGGGGAATGTCCCCGGATTCCCGCCCCTGTTCCAGTCCACGCAACTCCGCGCCCCCTAATGACTTGACACCGATGCACTTTTTTCCTATGCACGTGCAAAGTTTCTCTTCCCTGCCATGAAAAAAGCCCTTCTCCTCCCCCTGCTGCTGGCCGCCGCCACTCTTGGCACCGAAAACGCCACCGCGGTGGTGCTGGTGAATGAAACCTGGGAGGACTACGCGGACGGCGCCACGCCCACGGCCCCGTGGGTCACGTGGACGGGAAGTCCGAGCGGCTCCCAGGGATCGGTGACCGTGACGGACGCCCTGTCCTCGCCCTTTTCCACGGGAACCAAGTCGGTTCTTCTGAACGGCACAGCAAACAGCGGTTCATCCCTTTCCCACAACTTTGCGGCGACCGATTCCCCGCTGTTTGTTTCCTTCGACTTTTATCTTCCGGCCGGCGCGGGCACTCTGCCCTCCCTGACTCTGGCGGGGTCCACGGGGTCGGGCGGCCCTTTGTCAGCCGGTGTCACCTTGAATTTGACCAATTCCTTCCTGGGCGCGCCCAACCAAATCGTCAATCAGGGAGGCTCCTGGAGCGAGGGGGTCATCATCGCTCCGTCCCAAACCGGACGTTGGTTTCACATTGAACTCACCACGGCTCCCATTTCCTCCGCCCTCGACACCTACACCATCACGGTCACGCCGTATGGCGGCACACCTGTGACCGTCACCGACCTGGCTTTCCGGAATCAGCTGGTCAACGTGTCGAAAATCGAATTCTCATGGAACAGCAACGCCGGAGTCGGCAGCATGTACATTGACAACATTTATGTTGCCACCGTGCCGGAGCCTTCCACGGCCCTTCTCGCGGGAGCCTGCGGCCTCTTTGTCCTTCTTCCGCGGCGGGCTCGCGGACGCACGGTGTGAACCCGCCGGAACTTCGCGGACCCCACGGGCAAACCGGTTTCTGTTGTCGCGAAGTTTCCCAAGAGTTTTCCGTGGGGGAAAAAATGAGTTCCGGGTGCAGGGCGGAGTGCCTTCACCCGGACTCATTATTCCTTCCGTCCAGCCGGGCAAACCGGCTTGGGTCCTGACATCTTTCATCCTTCAGCCATGAAAAAAAACCGCTTAACCGTCCCCAAGCCCCTGCCCCGCATCGCCCGTTTTGAACGTCTGGGATTCGGCATTTTTGTGCACTGGGGATTGTATTCGCTCCTCGGCCAAGGCGAATGGATTCAACATTTCCGCAAGATTCCCCTGAAGGAGTACGAGAAGCTGGCAAAAAAATTCACCGCCGAGGAATTCGACGCCCGCGCTCTGGCGCGTCTCGCCCGGGAGGCCGGGGCGCGTTACATCACGCTGACCACCCGGCATCACGACGGCTTCTCCCTCTACGACACGCGGGGCCTTTCCCGATTCGACGCCCCGCATTCCGCGGCGGGCCGCGATCTGGTGGCGGAGTTTGTCGAGGCCTGTCGGGCGGAGGGGATCGTTCCGTTCTTTTACCACACCACCCTCGACTGGCGCTGGGACTCCGCCGGGTGCTCCCAGGCAAAGTTCGACGAATACCTGGATTATCTGAACGCCTCGGTGGAAGTGCTCTGCCGGCACTACGGCAAAATCGGCGGCCTGTGGTTCGACGGCAACTGGTCCCGCCGCGGAGCCGACTGGAAGGAGAGCCGTCTTTACGGCACCATCCGCCGTTATCAACCGGAGGCCATCATCATCAACAACACCGGGCTGAGTGCGCGCGGCGTGGCCGGACACCCGGAACTTGACAGCACAACCTTCGAGCAGGGTCTGCCCACCGAGCCGGACCGCCGCGGATGGCCGAAATATCTCGCCGGGGAAATGTGCGAGACGATGAACGGCCACTGGGGCATCGGCTTCAACGATTTTCGCTTCAAGAGTCCGGCCGAGGTGATCGAGCACCTCTGCACCTGCCGCAAGGTGGGGGCCAACTACCTTCTCAACGTGGGACCCACGGCTTCCGGACGCGTTCCGGACTACGAAACGGCGGTGCTCCGGCTGCTGGGTCAGTGGATTCGCCGAACCGGCGAAGTCATTTACGACAGCCGTCCGGTGGAAACCGGCTGTGAAGGACGCGATTTTGTGCTGAAGGGTCCCAAGGCCTATTATTATTTCGCCTTCGACCTGTCCCGCCGCGGCGACGAAAATGTGGTGACGCCCGGCGGCGGCAACGGACTGCGCGCCATTGAAGGGCTGCCTGCGAAGATCCGCGAGGCCCGCTGGATCGACACGGGCGAACGCGCCCGCTTCACGCAGTCGAAGGACAATGTCCATTTTGTGCTGCACTGCGCCGGTTACGACTACGGCGACGATCTCGTCGTTCGCGTCGCGGAGCTGATTCCGGCGAAATAACCCCGCACACCCCGCAGGCGGCTCCGAAACCCTTACCCCCTTCCCCAACATGCCCAGGTTCCTGTTCCCGGCAGCGCTCATCTGCGCGCTCGCTCCGCTGGCCGCCGCCGATGAAGCCGGCACGCATCTTTCCCGCACCATGTCCCTGCTGGAATCGAGCGGGCCGGATCGCCGGACCCCGGTTTCGATCCTTTTTTACGGTCAGTCCATCACCGCGCAGGGTTACGCCGATCGCGCCATCATGAAATGGATCAAGGAGCGTTATCCGCACGCCGGGGTCTCGTTCCAAAATCCCGCCATCGGGGGGTATCCGGCGCCGGCCCTGCGGCTGTCGGCCTGGCAGGACATGTACAACCGGAATCCCGATCTGGTGGTCTTTCACGTTTACGGCGGCGAGGGCGGCGAACTGGAAGAGATCTTCCGCGGCATGCGAAAGCATCTCACCGCCGACATCCTGGTGTGGACGCACCATGTGGATGAGACCGCCGACGAAGCCAACGGCAAACGGGAAGAGACTTCGAAACTGATGGAGACTCTGGCCGCGAAATACGGCTGCGAAGTCGCCGATGCGCGCACGCTCTGGAAGGAGACCATGCAGCGGGAGGGCACGACGCCGAAGGACTACATCAAGGACAGCATTCATCTGAACGATCGCGGCGGCGAACTGCTCGGACAGGCCGTGGTGGCGCGCTTTCAAAAAAGCGCCTCCCCTTCGGAGGCGTGGAAAAGCCGCATCCGGACCGTCCCGCTGGAC
>CALCJD010000079.1 GCA_937960895.1 uncultured Spartobacteria bacterium
ACGTCACCCGCAGGGGAGGGACATACGTGGGAAAGTCACTTTGCCGCACACATAGGTGAGGAAGAGTGGTTTGAAGAGTTTCTTGAGCGATTGGGCTGACGGGGCGCAGATCAACTGAATGCGATCAAAGCAGACCCTGGGTGCCGACACATCTTGGAAGAGTTGCTTGATTCGGGTTCCTTTCGGCTGAGGACGACGAATGGGGCCGAACTTCGGCCACCCCATATTGGGGCGGCGGGTCATGCCGGATGCGCCGATTCCCATCGGCCTGCCGCCAAGACCGGGCGTGCGTAGGGCGAAAAGTCCGGGATTCCCGCATGGCAATCGTCGCGGACTTTTGTGACGGTCCCGGGAAACGCGGAAAACCAACCTCTTAATCTGATGAGTCCGGAGAGGTGTTGGACGGGTCCGATTTTGTCGAAAGGTTTTGTTTGTTCAGCAGGCGGTGTTCGAGTTCGCGGCGGGCGCGGCGGCCCTCCGCCAGAACGACGAGAACGTCATGCATCGCAACCAGAATGATGGTGAAGGTGAGCCAGGCCACCCCCAGCCAGTAAAAAACAAACAGCCAGCGGTGCTGTTCGAGAAAGCCGGACAGAAGCGTGGCGCCGAGAAAGAGCGCCGCGCAGGCTCCGAGGGTCATCCGAAAAAGCAGCCGGCGGCGGGAAAGTTGATTCGTTGCGAGCGAGCGCGCCAAGGCAACGGCAACCGCCGGAAGTTTTTTCAGCATGGGCGGAAGGGTGGCGGGAAACAGGGGCCCGCCGGGGGGAAGGGGACGCCCCGTTTTGGGGCGCCCCTCCCGGGAACGGTCACACGATGCGGTGGGTGGTCACCGGATCGAAGAGATGCGCCTTGGCGGCGTTGATCTCGAATTGCAGACGATGGCCGGCTTCGCGCTGATCCACCGTCGCGTGGCTGCGGCTGATGATCGTGTGCTCGCCGGTCTGAATGTAGAAATACGTCTCCGCGCCCATCGGTTCGACGATGTCGACGACCGCCTGGAACGAATTTTCCGAAGGCGCCTTGCCCGGAGGCAGCATGTCGCAGTCCTCGGGACGCACACCCAGGATGACCTCCTTGCCGATGTAGGGTGCGGCGGCCTTGCGGTCGCCCAGATTGACCTCCACCACGCCGCCCTGCATTTCCTTGAAGATGATGGAACCTTCCCTGCCCGTCAGCGTGCCCTTGACGAAGTTCATCGGCGGGCTGCCGAGGAAGCCGGCGACGAAGAGGTTCACGGGTTCGCCATAGATCTTCAGCGGGGTGTCGACCTGCTGCACCACGCCGTCCTTCATCACCACGATGCGCGTGCCCATCGTCATGGCCTCGATCTGGTCGTGCGTGACGTAGATCATCGTGGCCTGCAGACGCTGGTGCAGCTTGGTGATTTCGGTGCGCATCTGCACGCGCATCTTGGCGTCCAGGTTGGAAAGGGGTTCGTCGAAAAGGAAGACCTTCGGCTGACGGACGATGGCGCGGCCCACGGCGACGCGCTGACGCTGACCGCCGGAGAGCGCCTTGGGTTTGCGCTCGAGATATTGTTCGATGCCGAGGATGTTGGCGGCCTCCATGACGCGCTTGTGGATTTCCGCCTTCGGGTATTTCCGCAGCTTCAGACCGAACGCCATGTTGTCGTAAACGGTCATGTGCGGATACAGCGCATAGTTCTGGAAAACCATGGCAATGTCACGGTCCTTGGGGGGCACGTCGTTGACGACCCGGTCGCCGATGATGATCTGCCCCTTGGAGATTTCCTCGAGGCCGGCGATCATGCGCAGGGTGGTGGACTTGCCACAGCCCGACGGGCCGACGAACACAACGAACTCGCGGTCCTCGATTTCCAGGTTGAAATCGCTGACGGCGGTGACGTCCTGTCCCTTGTCGCCGGGGTAGATTTTGTAAACGTTTTTGAGGGTGACTTTTGCCATGTTGGATCGTTTTCGGGCGCCCGTTTGATTTAAGTCCGCCAATGGGCTGGTCGGGGGACTGTTGTTGGGTAAGCTGGAAAGCCTAGAGGGCCGGTTGCGGGAGGTCAACCCTTCGGGGCGATTCCTGCGGACATTTCCCGTGATTTTTGTGGCAAAAAGGGAATGGCGCGCCCCGGGCAAAGCAACTGGCGACGCAATGGTTTTGGCGCGCCTGGCAGAAGAAGTCCCGGGAGGCCATTTTTGAATTTTTGAATAGATATGAGTCCCCCGGCCTCGGGAACCGCCGAGGGCGGACTGAAGATCGACGGTCGGAACAATTCGCGCAGTTTCGCAATCAATTGCTCACCGTCTTTTCCGATCTGGAACTGGAAATCCTCCACTCTGTGGGCGACGAGCGGGACGCTTGGGTCCATTGGCAGGCCTCCGGCACACAGCGGCGGCCGTTGGGCGCGCCGCCCCCCACGCACGCGAAGGCCACATGCATCGCATGACCTGCCTCCTTTTTGAGAATGACCACCCGGTCCGGGGCTGGGATTGCTGGGACCAGGGGGCCATGGGAGTGCCCGGAGCGTTCCTTCGGCCTGAAGCCGCCCGGCGGAACCGGCCGGTACGGAGAAAACCGGGGGTGGCCCCTCTGACATCCCCCCATTTATTCACAAGGTATCGGGATTTCGTTTGACAAAAAGACGCGATTCGAGATGATTTTCGATTCTCCGTAAGACTCTAATGAAGACATTCTCTGCAAAAGCTTCTGACGTGAAGCGTCAATGGTGGGTGATCGACGCCGCCGATCAACATCTTGGCCACGTTGCCGTCAAGGCCGCGAATCTCCTGCGCGGCAAGGGCAAGACCATTTTCACTCCGCACGTGGACACCGGTGATTTCGTGATCGTCATCAACGCCGACAAGGTCCGCGTGGGTGGCAAAAAGGAGACCCAGAAAACCTACATGAGCTTCTCCGGTTATGTGGGTGGACACAAGTCCGAGACCTTCGCGGCCCGCCGCGAGCGTCATCCCGAGCTCCTCATCGAGCGGGCGGTCCGCGGCATGATCCCGCACAACCGTCTCGGCAGCGCCATCTATCGCAAACTCAAGGTCTATCGCGGCGCCGAGCATCCTCACGCCGCCCAGAATCCCAAAAACGCCTGATCGCTCTCATGTCCGACATCATCGCCACCGGTCGCCGCAAAACCGCCGTCGCCCAGATCCGCATGCGCAAAGGCAGCGGAAACTTCAAGGTCAACGGCAAGGATTTCACCGATTACTTCCCGAGCCTCTCGATGCAGAACATCATCCTGCGTCCGCTCGAGATCGCCAATGCCGTCCATGGTTTCGACCTCGAGGCCAAGACCTCCGGCGGAGGCATTTCCGGCCAGGCCGGTGCCCTGCGTCTGGCCATCAGCCGCGCCCTCGTCGCCAACGACGAAACCCTCCGCAATCCGCTGCGTGAGGAAGGCCTGCTGACCCGCGATCCTCGCATGAAGGAGCGCAAGAAGTCCGGTCAGCCCGGCGCCCGCAAGCGCTTCCAGTTCTCCAAACGTTAAGGAGCGCGCGTCCTTCATGGCGCTGCCCCTTACGCGCGATTCCCGATGGGTCTTCATCGGGGATAGCATCACCGATGCCGGCCGTTTCCAATGTCCCGACGGACTTGGAAACGGCTACGTGCGTTTTATCCGGGATTGGTTGCTGGCCTCCCATCCGGCCTCCGCGCCCGAAATCCTCAATCGCGGCATCTCCGGCAACAAGGTCACCGATCTGTCCGACCGCTGGGATGCCGACGTCCTTCAGCTCCAGCCGGCTCTGGTGTCCGTCAAGATCGGCATCAACGACGTCTGGCACGGACTCCGTTCCGACCGCCGGGGCACCGATCTCGCCACCTTCCGTTCCGTCTACCAATCGCTCCTCCAGAGGCTGCGGGAACAACATCCCAAGGCCCTCGTGGTGCTCTGCGAGCCCAGCGTCATCTGGCCTCCCGCTCCGGAGGAAGGCCACGCCGCCCTCCAGCCCTATGTGCAGGTGGTCCGGGAACTGGCCGAAAAGTTTTCCGTCCGCGCCTTGGTCCCTCTCCACGGAGCCTTCAACCAGGCCCGCGAAAAGCGCCCCGACATCCCTTGGACCACCGACGGCGTCCACCCCGGGTCCGCAGGACACACGCTGATCGCCCGCTCCTGGCTCGCCGCCCTCGGGTTGTTGTAGGGGATGGGGTCGGGGTCATTGGGAATTCGGATTGAGGCGTTGAGGCGTTGAGGCGTTG
>CALCJD010000080.1 GCA_937960895.1 uncultured Spartobacteria bacterium
GGCGTGGGCGTGGGCGTGGGCGTGGGCGTCGGCTGGACGACAAAGTCGGCGGGCTTGGTGAAGAGCGGCTCCATCAGGTATTGGGCAACCAGGAAGGTGCGGCCCTCCAGACGTTTTGCGGCATTGAAGGCTTCGTCGGTTTTGGCCAGGCGATCCGCGAATTCCTTGTCGAGGCGTTCCTTGTCCTCGGGCTTTTCCTCCGGGCCGGGCGTGCGTTCCCTCGGGGCCTCGGAGACGACGCCGATCCGCACGGGATATTTGCCGTCGGCGACCTCGCCGATCTGAATCGTGTAGGTCAGGCCGTCGAAGGTGGTGACCTTGAGGGTCTGCAGGGCCTCGAATGGTTTGTCCTTCGCCTGCAGGTCGGAGATTTCCAAGCGGCCGAGGACGCGGACCGCGGCTTCCACCTTGAACTGATCGGCTTTTTCTTCGGGTTTCATCCCGGCGACGGTCCACGGCTGGTCCGGGGCGGGGCGTTCAATGGTCCAGGAATTCGGACCGTTTTCAAAGCTAAGCGTCCTGGCATTTTCGATGCGGGGCAGGAGACGGTCCAGCCAGTCCTCGGGACGCACGGTCACCTCGGACAGCGTGTCCTTCACCAACACCGGTTGGGGAGAGTCGTTCACGACCAGGACAAACCGTCCCGCCGGAACGCCGCCCAAACCGGCGTCTCCGCCCGAAGGCGTGCGGTTGTAGGTTTTGCCGAGCAGAACCACGGCGACCGTTTTGTCGCCGGCATCCCTGAGCTCAAGCCGCGTGGCGGACGGTTCCCCGCCCTGGCCGGGCTCGGTCAGCTGGAGACGGCCGAACTGGGAGGGTCCGGCCTCGATCTTCTGAAGCGCGTTGAGCTGCCAGAATTTCCGCAGAAGGCTGCCGATGCGGTTGAAGTCGGCGGGATAATCGTCGCGCTCGGCGACAATCCACACGCCGTCCTTGCGGACCAGGTGGACTTCGCCGTGGTCATCCTTGAGATGCACGGCGGCCACGGAATTCGGGTCAAAATCGGGCAACAACCTCCCGTCCGTTCCGTGCGCGACGGAACGCCAGGAATCCTTTTCGCGGCGGAGCAGGAGGAGGCTGGCGGTTCCCAGGACCACCAGGCCCAGGAGGAGGAGGAGGAGGGCGGATTTCCGGTTCATCGTGCGGCGGCGCGTTGACGTTTGATGAGGAAGAAGACGATTCCCATCACGGCCACGACGGCGGGCATGAGGGCGATGTTGATCCACTTGAGGCGGACCTCCAGCGCGTCAATGTCCTTCGCCAGATCGCGGCGGGTCTGTTTGAGCTGCTGGCGAATTTCCGCTTCCTTCCTGCGGAAGTTCTCGAGCTCTTTCTTCTGTTCCGGAGAGAGAATGTATTCCTGGCCCTTTTCCTTCGATCGCTGCAGTTCGTTCAGCTTGGTTTCGGTGGCCTGCAGCTCCTGTTCCAGCTGTTCGATGGTGCCCTGGTATTGTTTCTCGGCCTCGGTCTGCATCTGCTGGACCACGGTGAAGGGACGGGTGCCGGCCGCGCGGCTGCGCACAGCGATGAGGTTTTCATCACCGGCGAGCTGTTCAACCGCGCTCTGGGCAAAGGCCAGGTTGCCGTTGGCGGGCATGAGGAGGCGCTGACCGAAGAGGTTCGGAATCTCGCGGATGGCGATGGGATCCTGGATGAAATCGGCGTCGCCGATCAGCACGATGGAGGTTTCGGCGGTCGACTCCTTCAACGGGGCGTCGGCCTTTTCCTTCCCGTCGCCGTTTTCCTTCTTTTCGTTTTCGTCAGGCGTTTCCGCTTCGGCGGCCGCCGCGGCGTTCGGTTTTCCGTCCGGGAAGGCGGTCTTGAATTTGCCGGTGAGGCGCAGGGCGAGCGGCAGTTGTCTGCCGGCGGGTGCGGCGGTGCGCATGGCGGCATCGGGCGAATTTTCCGCGAAGACGGGATCCACCTGGGCGGCGTGGTCCGAGGAATGAACCAGCACCGTGCTCTTCACGTCGGCCGGGGCGGTGGTGCCGGAGTTGACCTCATAAGCGCCGGCAAAGGCGACGAGCATGTTTTCGATGCCGGTCGTGAGCACGTCGTCGGAGGCAAAGGCGGTCTGGTTGAGGAAAAGCACGGCGGGCTGGCGTCCGCGCTGCGTGGTGATGCCGAATTGGGGGTCAACCACCGCCTGGGACGAATTGAAGGAAACGCCCCACGCCGGCAGCAGTTTGCTGAGGGTGGACGAACTCGGCGGTCCGCCCATGAAGGCCTGGCGGTCGAGCACGCAGTAGGGATCAAGCAGCGCGACCAGGCGTCCGCCGCGCAGGACAAACTGATCGATGGCAAACTGCGTGGTGTCGGTGATCGTCTTGGGATGAATCACCATCAGCACGTCCACGTCCTCCGGGATGGAGTCAACGGTGGTGGAAATTTCCCGCACGTCGAAGTTCTGACGCAGTTCGCTGATGAAGACCCACGACGGCTGGGGCTGCATGCCCATCTGCATCATCATGGGATTCATGGTGCCGAAGGCCGGCAGCCAGCTCATCACGCCGATGACGGGTTTCTTGTCGGAGGCGACCTGCGAGATGGCGCGGGCGATTTCGTACTCGAGCAGGCTTTCCCGCTCGGGCAGCAGGAAGGGAATGGCCGCCTTGCGGTCGAGCATGCTCACGCTGAGGCCGAGGAAAATCCGGTCGCCGTTGGTGGTGGGCAGTCCGGTCACCCCGTCCAGCTCCGCGGAATCCTCGGCGTCGGAGTCGGGTTCGGTGTCGAGCTTCTGCAGCTTGATGAACCGGCTGGCCTGGGAGAATTCCTTCAGCGTGTCCTCGACGCGCGTCGCATAGTTCCGCAGTTCGATCGGCATGGCGGAACCCTTCGTCACGTAGAGGCGGATCTGCACCGGCGTGTCGAGCTTCGCGAGAATGGCGCGGGTGCCCGGTGAGAGCGTGAACGCACGGTCCTCGGTGAGGTCGATGCGTTGTTTGAAATTGCCGGCGAGGAAGTTGAGGGCCAGGAGGGCGAAAAAGAGCGCAACAACCCCGGCCACGGAGAACAGCAGAGTTTCTTGGGTCTTTTTCATACGGCTCGGCTACCCGGCGCGGCGCATGCGCAGCACCACGCTGGTGGTGAAGAGGCAAAAGACGATGATCGACAGGAAAAACACCAGGTCCCGCGTGTCCACCACGCCCTTCTGAATGCTGGCAAAGTGGGTCATCACACTGAAGGAGGCGACAAACTCCACCAGCCACGGCGCGGCCCAGCGGCCCAGCAGGTCAATGACCGGCGGCCAGCCCGCCAGAATGAGGAAGAGACAGACCACCACGGAAACGATGAAACTGACCACCTGGCTGCGGGTGAGCGCGGAGGTGAGCGCGGTCACCGCCAGATACGTTCCGGCCAGAAGCAGTCCGCCGAAATAACCGGCGAGAATCACCCCGTTGTCGGGATTCCCGAGCCAGTTGACGGTGAGGACCAGCGGGAACGTGAGGAAAAGGGCGATGGTCACGACCAGCCAGGACGCCAGGAATTTGCCCACGATGGCATGCCAGGGGGCGATGGGCATCGTGAGCAGAAGCTCCAGCGTGCCGAGCCGGCGTTCCTCCGACCACATGCGCATGCCCACGGCGGGAACAAGAAAGAGATACAGCCATGGGAGCCAGACAAAGAAGGAGGACAGGTTGGCCTCGTTCCGGAGGAAAAAATTGCTCACCATGAAGGTGAAGAATCCGGCCAGAAGCAGGAAGATGATGATGAACACATACGCGATGGGCGAGGCGAACAACCCCACCACTTCGCGCTTCGCAATCGTCCAGATGCTGCGCCAGCTGTTCATGAGCGGTTTTTGGTGGTGTCGGGAAGCGTGATGGAGCGGAAGACATCATCGAGCCGCCCTTCCTCCGCATGCAGATCGAGAAGTTTCCAGTTTTCCCGGGCGGCCAGCTGGGAAACGGCGGCGGCGAGCGCCGGCTTGTCCCTCTCGCGCGGCTGGACGGTGACGACGGGCGGGGATTCGGACACGACGGACGCCCCGTCGGCCTCGGGCAGTGCGTCGAGTTTTTTCGCGACGTCCGCGGCGGATCCCTCCGCCAGCTTCACCGTGAGGCGTCCGGCCAGCGGCGAGCGGCGCTTGAGTTCGTCCGGAGTGCCGTTGGCCACGATCTTGCCGCGGTCGATGATGATCGCGCGGGTGCACACCGCCTCGACCTCCTCGAGGATGTGCGTGGAGAAAATGATCGCCTTCTTTTCGCCCATGCGGCGGATGAGCGTGCGCACCTCGTGCTTCTGATTGGGATCGAGGCCGTCCGTCGGCTCGTCGAGAATGAGCACCTCGGGGTCGTGCAGGAGCGACTGGGCAAAGCAGGTGCGGTGTTTGTAGCCCTTGGACAGCGTCTCGACGCTCTGGTGCAGGACATTTTCCAGGAAACACATCTCCGCCACCCGGGCCACCGCCTTCCGCCTGGCCTCGCCGTACAGGCCGCGAAGCTCGGCGGAAAAGTTGAGAAATTCGAGCACGGTCAGGTCCGTGTAGCAGGGCGCATTTTCCGGCAGATAACCGATGAGCCGGCGCGCCGGAATCGGCTGCTCCAGCATGTTGTAGGATCCCACGCGCACCTCGCCTTCATCCGGCGGGATGAAGCCGGTGATCATGCGCATGGTGGTGGATTTTCCCGCACCGTTCGGACCAAGAAACCCAAGAACCTCCCCCTTTTCCACGGAGAAGGAAATGCCATCAACTGCGAGCTTCGGACCAAACTGTTTTCTCAGATTCGAGACGCCAATCATGGAAAATCGGGATCGGAAGGGAGAGCGTTTGCGATGGGTAGAGACAGGCGACTAAAAACAATGTTCAAAAAAATTTTCAAAAATTTTTTTCCACTTCCACCCGTCCCCTCCCAAGGGGGGCGACAGCGCCAGCGCGATCCCAAATTCCCTTCGGCCCGCTGACGTGGGGGAAGCCGGAACGCTGATTCCGCCTTGCTCCGCGGACGGGGAGCCCCCCGTCTGCCCCGGGGACGGCCGGGCGGTGTCTCCACGCTTTTCGGAGCATTCCCCCTTTAAAATTTCACCCGTTGCGTGGTAAAATGGAGGTTTCCCGTATGCCCGCCGCTCCCTCCTATTCCCAAGTCCCCGCCCCTGCCACGGCCGTGGTGCGGGAACAGGACATAGAGAACGAGTTTCTCGAAAAACTGCGGAATCTCAAATACACCCTCCGCCCCGACATTCGCGACCGCGCCGCGCTGGAGCGGAACTTTCGCCAAAAATTCGAGGCCCTCAACCGCGTCCAGCTCACCGACGCCGAGTTCGCCCGCCT
>CALCJD010000081.1 GCA_937960895.1 uncultured Spartobacteria bacterium
TATGCGCCGGATTGCGACCCTTCTCGTCCTCGCGTCGGTCTTCTCTTTTCACCGGGCCCCCGCCGGCCTGAGCGAACAACTGGTCCTGGCCGAAAAGGCCGGGGACATCCACGCCCAGATCGAAATTCTTCGCCGGATCCTGGACAAGGAACCGCTCAACTCCAGACTGCAGGAGCAAGTGATCCGGCTTTGGATGCAGGTCGAAGACCACGACATGGCCGAGGCCGCACTGCGGGGCTGGAAGGGGGCGCCGGAGCGTCTGCGCGCGGAAATCGGCGCGGAAATTCTTTTTGCACGCGACGACCGCCCTGACGACGCAATTGCGTTGCTGGAAGCCTATCATTCCAAAAACCCGACGGATCTGACGGCCACGCGGCAGCTGGCCCGTTATCTGGAAACGACGGGTAGATACCGAAAACTCGTGACTCTGCTCGACGCGGCCCCCGGCGTCACGGACGAAGCCGACCTGCTGTTGGTCCGCGCGCGGGCCAGACGGGCGGAGGGGGATTTTGAGGGAGCGCTTCGCGATTTTGGCCTTGCCGAAAAACGCGATGCCTCCGTCGCGCAGGCGGAGCGTCCGGTTTACGAACGGCTGCAATCCCTGCTGCCCCGGTTGCAGTCCGTCGGGGCGCGGCTGAAGGAAAATCCCGAGGATGTCCCCGCCCTCCTCACCCGCGCCGTGCTGCTCAGCTCCCTCAATGCGCCGGCCCCGCTGGTTGCCGCGGATGTCGAAAAGGCCTGGCGGGCGGCGCCGGAGTCCATGGCGGCGCGCATTCTTTATGCGCGCTTCACGCTCTCCGCGGACCGCGCCAAAAAGGACCTCTCCGTCGACGTCAAGGCGCCCCTGCCGCCGCCGGAGACGATCGAGAGCCTGCTCCGGCTGGACGGGGCCCTGGCGGCCCGACCCGGCGATCCCACACTGCTGGCCGCGCGCAGTTTCGAACTCAATGACAAGCCGCGCCAGCACGCCCTGGCTTTGCGGGACGCCGAGGCCGCCCTCGCCGCCGATCCGGCCAATGCCAACGCGCTGGTTGAGAAAATTTACGCCCTGGTGAAACTCGGCAGAACCCCGGAGGCCGCCGCCACGCTGGGCATTCTGGAAAAATCCCATCCCAAACCGGCGCGCCTCGCCCATGCCTGCCAGTATCTGGCCGAAGGGGAAATGGCGGAGCTCCGTTTCGACGCGGCGCTCGAATTCGCCAACCGCGGCCTCAAGGCCGCCCCCACCCCCGGCCTCTACAAAACCCGGGCCACCATCCTGAACCGGCTCGGCCGCCTCGCCGAGTCCCAGGCCGACCTCGCCAGCGCCAAAAAACTCGAGAAAAAATGAAACGCGCCCTCTGCCTGCTCCTTGCTTCCACCGCCACCCTGCTGGCCCTGGAAAACCCCGGACGCCGCAGCGCCGCGGTTCCGTTTCCGGTTTCCACGCCGTCCGCCGAGCCGCCCGCGCCAGCCTTCCAAATCCCGGAGGACACGCGTCCCTTTGTGAACGCACCGGAGGGAGGGGACATTTCCATTCAGGGTCTCGGGGAGGAACTGCGTCCGTTCACCACATTGACCGTGACCTTTCCCACCACAATGGTCGGAGCGGACCGGATTGACGCCGACGATTCCGAATCGCCGATCGCCATCTGGCCGCCGGTGGACGCGGAGTTCACATGGACCACCCAAACCCAGGGCAACCTGACCATCAAGGGTCCGCTCATTCCGGGGCAAACCTACCGCTTCCGTCTGCGCGAGGGTCTGAAGGACGCCGACGGCGCCGACCTGCCGGTGAGCCAGTGGGGGGCCGAAATGGTCACGCCGGAATTCGCCGTCGTGGAGGAAAACTACGGCGAACGCCGCCGCCTCAATGCGCGCCCCCAGGTGCCCGTCGAGTTCAATTACCCCATCCGCCTCTCCGACGCCGCCCAGGGCGCGTGGTTTCAAAATCGCGCCACGCGGGAACGGTATCCGGCGGAGATTTTGCTGAACAGTCCGGAAGGAGAGGTGGAAGACACCGTGGCGGACGGACGGCTGGCCGAGGAACAAAAAATTTACGACGTGCGCATCCGTCCGCGCGAACCCCTGCCGGTCGGCGCCTTTTACGACCTGGTCATTGACGGCATCGTGGACGCATATGCCGGACGCGGACTGCCCTATCCCCGCGTGTTCCCGCTCGGTCCCACGACCCCGCTCAAGGTGGAATACGTCCGCGCCCGAAACGAACCCCTGGAGAAGCCGTCCCTCGAAATCAAGTTCGACGCCCTTCTCGATGACGCCCCGCTGCCCGCGAATGCCGTGACGGTGACCCCGCCCGTCCCGAACATGAGACTGCTCAACCGCGGACGCTCCCTCACGGTGGACGGCGATTTCACAATCGGCACGCGGTACACCGTGCGGGTGTCCGACGCGATCCGCGGCGCCCACGACTACACGCCGGCCAAACCGGAGACCTGGGGCGCGACATTCAAACCGCGGCGGCCGGCGATTTATTTTCCGGACCGCACCGTCCGCGAGCGCTCCGCGCTGGGTCTCCGGTTTGCGTTTTATCAGATCAACACCGGCGAACTCGAATGGCGGCTGGCCCCCGTGCCGCCCGAACGCCTGCCCGAGGTGACGGCGCGTCTCGAGGAATTTCACGAATCCCTGCTGGACAAAAACGACGAGCCGGTCTGGACCGGGGACGGCCGGATTCAGCACGCGCCGACGGAGCTTCTCATTCCCGCCCTCGGACTCACCCCCGTGGCCACCGGCACCGTTCCGGCGTCGCCCGGGGATGCGGAAACCCTGCGGGAAATTTCCTGGATGCCGGAAAGCGGCTCCCTCGGCGGCCCCATGCTTCTGGAAATCACCGGCCGGGACGACAAGGGACGCATCGTGGGCAACCGTGCGCTGATTTATTTCGGGGAGAACGCCATCACCCGCAAGGTGACCAACACGGACACCACCCTGCGGGTCGCGCGCATGAGCGACGGCCAGCCGGTTTCCGGCGTCACGGTACGGGCGCTCGACAAAAAACTCCGCCCGCTGGCCACCGCCACGACGGACGGCGAAGGACTGGTTGTTTTCGCGCAGACCGCCATTCCCGGCGCGGAATATTTCGCGGCGGAGGACGGGGAAAATCTCACGCTGCAGCCGGTGGCGATGTCCTCGTCGTTCCCGGGCGGGTATCTGTCGAACCATCGGGCGCCGCCTTTGCGATCCTGCGTCTTTACCGACCGCCCGCTCTACCGTCCGGGCCAGACGGTTTCCTTCAAGGGCATGGTGCGCGAGGAAGCCGACGGCGTCCTGAAAATTCCCTCCGGACGCCCCGTGAAGTGGATCATCGAGCGCAATTTCAGCGAAGTCGTCGCCTCGGGGGAAACCCGCGTCGACGCCGAGGGCGGGTGGAACGGATCCTGGACTCCCCCGGCCGAAGGCCCGCTCGGCCATTTCACCATCAAGGCCACGGTGGGCGGTGTCCCCACCGACGAACAGGCGCGTTTTCAGATCGAGGAATTCCGCAATCCGCCGTTCTCGGTTGTCTGCGAGGCGCAGGATCCGGAAAAACCCGGCGAATCCGTCATCACGGTGGAGTCGCAATATTTTCATGGAGCGCCCAATGGCGGCGCGACGGTGACCTGGACCGCCACCTGGGTGAGCGATTCGGACGGCGGGTATTACGACGGCGACGGCGAGGGATTCAAACGCGTCGATCTCTACTCCGAACACCGCCGGGAACCGGTTTTCGAGGCGGAGATTTCCGGTCAAAGCGCGCTGGACGGCAATGGCCGGGTCACCCTGCGCTGTGAGCCGCCCTTCAAGGACCCCGGCAATCGCGCGCACTGTCAGGTGATCTGGAAGGTGGATGTCACCGGCCCCGACGGCCAGACCATCACCGGCGGCGCGGACCAGCGGATTCCCATGCTGCCCGTCCTGCTGGGCGTGAAGTCCGTCGAGGCGGAAAATCCGCAACAACTCACCTTCGAATGGGACGCGGAGGAATTTTCCGAAGGGGCGCCTCCCCGTGCCGTGAAGGCGGAGCTCTTTCACGTGACAACCAAAACCGTGAAGGAGCGCATCGCGCCGAATGTCTATCGCTATCGGAATACGGACCGGTTCCGTCTGGTGGAACAACGCAACCGGGTCACCGAACACACCCTCGCCTTCACCCCGACGGAGCCCGGACGTTACGTTTTGTTGCTCTCCCCGATTGACGGTGCCAAGGCCATGCCGGTCAGCGAGGAGGCCTACCTCGGCGGGGAGGCACCCTCGGAAAATCCGGTGTCGTCCGACACGGCGGCGACCGTGTTTTCCGTGAAGGGATCCACCCCAAACCATCAGCCCTGGAAGGTGGGCGAGACGGCCCGCATTGTCGTGCTCTCGCCGACACCCGGGGTCGCCTGGGTGAGTGTGGAGACGGACCGGATTCTCGACACGTTCACCCTGCCGCTGCAGGGCAACACGAGCACAATCGAGATTCCGGTGAAGCCGGAATACGAGCCGAATGTTTTTGTCTCGGTTTATCTTCTGCGTCCGGGCGGCGGACAATCGCTGGCCGGCGAGATGTTCGGATCCACGGCCCTGAATGTCATGGCCGCCGACCGTGTGCTCGCAATGGACGTGAAGGTCGACCGGGCCGAATACGAGCCCCGCCAGAAGGTGACAGGAACGGTGAAGGTGACCGCGGCGGGCCGGCCCGTGGCGGGCGCCGATCTTGCCCTCTACGCCGTTGACGACTCCATTCTCACCCTCGGCGACTGGAGGCTGCCGGCGCTTACGGGGAAATTTTTCCCCGCGCGTCCCCACAGGGTTGTGACCTATTCCGCGCTCACGGCCTATGTCGACAGGATCGCCCCCTCGTGGCTGACCTCAAAGGGCTTTGTGATCGGGGACGGCGGACCGGACTTGTTTTCCAACGTGACGTTTGCCCGCAAGGAGTTCAAACCCGTCATCCTCTGGCAGCCGAGCGTGAAAACCGACGCGGCGGGCGTGGCGAAGTTTTCCTGCGAAACGCCGGACAACCTCACCACCTTCCGCGTCGTGGCCGTGGGGCAGACCCGGAAAAATCAGTTCGGCGCGGCGGACACGACGTTCACCGTTTCAAAGAACCTTCTCATTGAACCGGCGCTGCCGCGTTTCGTGCGCGAAGGCGACGAGGTGGAACTGCGCGCGGTGGCCCGCCAGAAGGTATCCGACGAGGAAAAACTGGTGGTGCGCTGCTCCACGGGCGGCGGACTGGAACTGGTTTCCGAACCGGAGCAGGAAATCACCGCGTCGCGAAATGCCGCGTCCGTGGTGAGCTTCAAGGCCCGGGCGCGTTCGGTCGGACGGGGCTCCGTCAAATTTGAAGTCGTCCCGGCCGCGGACAAAAAACTCTCCGACGCCGTCGAGGTCACCCTGCCGGTGGCGGAACCGGTGATCCTGCGAAAGGAAGCGGTGGGCGGACGGATCGGCAACACGATGTTCCGGGTCGCGGAAGTGGCCCCGGGCGAATGGGAGAACGCACAAGGCACGTTCACCTTCGCCGTGTCGACCACCCCGTGGCTGAACAAACTCATGGGCCTGCCCTACCTGCTCGACTATCCGTATGGCTGTTTCGAGCAGAAGACCGCCCGCCTGCTGGCCTATACCTATCTCGGCAATCTGCTGGCCTTTGTGCCCGACGCCGGAGCCCGGAAGGAAAAATACGCGCATGTCATCGGGGAAACCTTCCGCGAACTGGAAACCTCGCTCCTGCCGGACGGACGGGTGCCCTACTGGCCAAACGGCGCCACGGCCAACGACTATGTGACCATCCAGACCGCCTGGTGCGTCGCCGCGGCGGAGGCCGCCGGGTTCCAGGTTCCCGACCGGCTCGCCATCGAGCTTCCGGCCGTGATGGAAAAAATGGTCCTGCAAAAACTGCGCGAGGACTTCCCGGACACCCTGCGGGCCTTTGCGTTGTTTGTGTATTCGCTTTTCGCGGCGGAGGAGGCAAAGGAGGTCGCCGCCGTGGCGGACGAACTTTATCTTCGCCGCGACCGGCTGACCGGAGAGGGCCGCGCCCTGCTGGCCATCGCGCTGCACAACCTGGAAATCGGGCCGGAAAAACAAAGGCAGCTCGTCAACGAACTTCCGCGAAAGTTCGACGACATCGGCTTCAATCCGGAAACCTTCGCGTCCATGACGCGCACCGAGGCCCTCTGCCTTTGGGCGCGCCGGCTCATCGAGGAATCGCCCGACGCCCGCGAACTGGAGGAACGCCTGGAAAAACTGATGGAATCCTCCGCCAGCCTTTCCACGCAGGAAAATCTCTGGCTGCTCGTGGCCTTTGATTCGCTCCTTGAGCGGTCGAAATTCCGCACCCTGCGCAAGGCCGCGCTTTCGCCGGCGCCGCAGGTGATCTCAGGCAACCAGACCGCCGCCGCCTGGACGGACCGGGACATTTCGCGCCTGGCGGATTCTGTCATCAAGGGACTGCCCGATCCCCGGCCCGCCGGCAGTTTTGTGCTTTCGGCAAGGTATCGCGGAAATGACAAAAC
>CALCJD010000082.1 GCA_937960895.1 uncultured Spartobacteria bacterium
TTCGTGGACTGCGGCGAAAACAGGCCCTTTGGCTCCGGTTGAAAAAAAGGCTTCCAGGGGCGAGCGGGGGGGGACGCCCAACTCGGCTCCATCCGTTTCACAATGATTTTTCCCGGCGGGTCAGGCATGATGGCCGTCCGCATGAAAACGGCACGTCAACCTCTTCGGCCCGACCTTCCCCGTCTCTGGCACGGGGCGGACTACAACCCCGACCAGTGGCGGCATGCGCCGGAGATTCTCAGGGAGGACATCCGGCTCATGAAAAAGGCCCGCTGCAATGTGATGTCGGTGGGCATTTTTGCCTGGAGCGCGCTGGAACCGGAGGAGGGGCGTTTCACCTTTGACTGGCTGGACCGCACCATGGACAACCTGGCGGAGGCGGGCATTTACGCCATTCTCGCCACGCCGAGCGGGGCGCGGCCCGCCTGGCTGGCGCAGAAATACCCGGAGGTGCTGCGTGTGACGGAGGACCGGCGGCGCCAGTTGTTCGGCAAACGTCACAATCACTGTTTCACCTCGCCGGTTTATCGGGAGAAATGCCGCATCATCAACACACTTCTTGCCGAGCGCTACAAGGATCATCCGGCCCTGCTGATCTGGCATGTCTCCAACGAATACGGCGGCACGTGTCACTGCCCGCTTTGCCAGGAAGCCTTCCGCAACTGGCTCAAGCGGCGCTACGGCACGCTCGACCGTCTCAATGAGCAATGGTGGTCGGCGTTCTGGAGTCACACCTACACCGACTGGTCGCAGATCGAGTCTCCGTCGTCCCTCGGCGAAAGCTGGGTGCACGGTCTGAACCTCGACTGGCGCCGTTTCACCACCCATCAGACGGTGGATTTTTTCAAGGCCGAGGCCGAGCCGCTGCGGCGCATCACCCCCGGCGTGCCGGTGACCACCAATTTCATGGGTACCTATTACGATCTCGATTACTGGCGGTTTGCGTCCGAAGTCGACATCGTCTCGTGGGATTCCTATCCAAACTGGGGCAAAGTCGAAGGCGACTGGCGCGAGGCGGTGGGCGTGGCCTTCACCCACGACCTCAACCGCTCGCTCAAGGGAGGGCGTCCGTGGATGTTGATGGAAAGCACCCCGTCCTGCACCAACTGGCAGGAAATCTGCAAACCCAAGAAGCCCGGCATGCACCTGCTGGCCTCCCTCCAGGCCGTCGCTCACGGATCCGACACGGTGCAGTATTTTCAATGGCGCAAGAGCCGCGGCTCGTCGGAAAAATTCCACGGCGCGGTGATCGATCATTGCGGCCACGAAAACACCCGCGTTTTCCGCGATGTGGCGGAAGTCGGACGCAACCTGGAAAAACTCGCCCCCCTCGCCGGCACGTCGGTCCGTCCCGAAGTGGCGGTGATCTTTGACTGGGAAAATCGCTGGGCGTTGGACGACGCCCAGGGTCCGCGCCGGGAAAAAGGTTACGATCGCACCTGCGTGGATCATTACCGTCCGTTCTGGAAACTGGGCATCCCCACGGACGTCATCGAATCCACCTGCGATTTCTCCCCCTACCGTCTCATCGTCGCACCCATGCTTTACATGGTGAAGCCGGGCGTGGCGGAGCGCCTGGAGGACTTTGTCCGGCGGGGCGGCACGTTGGTCGCCACCTACTGGACCGGCCTCGTCAACGAAAACGACCTCTGTTTTCTCGGGGGATTTCCCGGACCGCTGCGTCAACTTCTGGGAATCTGGGCTGAGGAAATCGACGCCCTTTATCAGGAAGAAACCAACACGGTGATTCCGGCGGAGGGAAACGCCCTCGGACTGGCCCGCACCCACGAAGCCCGGGAGCTGTGTGAGTTGATTCATGCCGAGGGCGCCGAGGTTCTCGCGACCTATGGCAGGGATTTTTACGCCGGGCGTCCGGCGCTCACGGAAAACCGATTCGGCGAAGGGTCGGCGTTTTACATCGCCTCGCGCAACGACGAGACGTTCGCGGACGAATTTTTCACCGCCCTGGCGGCGCGGCTCCAACTGCGCAAGGCCGTGGCGGCCCCGCTTCCGGAAGGCGTGACGGCGCAAATGCGCAGCGATGGGGAAACCGACTGCGTGTTTCTCCTGAATTTCCAGTCCCGTCCGGAAGCGTTGAACCTCGCCGGGGAAACCTTCCACGACATGCTCACGGACGAAGTCGTCACGGGCGAACTGGTTTTGCCCCCGTTGGGGGTCCGCGTTCTGCGTCGTTCATGAATCGCATCGACCGCCTCACCGGCATCATCCTGCTGCTGCAAAGCCACCGGGTGGTGACGGCCGGGCAGATCGCCGGGCATTTCGAAATCAGTCTGCGCACGGTCTACCGCGACATTGCCGCGCTCGGCGAGGCCGGCGTGCCCATTGTGGCCGAACCCGGTGTCGGATACAGTCTCGCCCGCGGCTATCACGTACCGCCGGTCATGTTCACCGACGAGGAGGCGGCCGCCCTGGTGATCGGCGCCGAGGTGACCCGGCAGATCGCCGACGATTCGCTGCGGCGTTCCCTTGGCGCGGCGCTCCTGAAGATCCGTTCCGTCCTGCCGGTTGACCGTCGCGATTACGTCAATCGCCTGGAACGCTCGGTCAACGTGTATCTGGGCCGGGCCAACACTCTGGGCGCCGATCTCATTCCCCTGCAGGAAGCGGTGGTGCGGCGACGCTGTGTGGCCCTCCGTTATGATGCCGGCCGGCGCGGGGCGGTGACCGAGCGGGTCGTCGAACCGCTGGGCATGGTGTTCTATGCCCGCCAATGGCATCTCATCGCCTGGTGCCGGCTGCGCAACGACCTGCGCGATTTTCGCCTCGATCGCGTGGAAAGCTGGCAGGTCCTTCCCGAGACCTTCCCGGGTCACGAGGATTTTTCCATGGAGGAATTCCTGCGCGAACACACGGACGACCCCGACAGGACTCCCGCCACCGTGGTGGTCGCCCGCGAACATCTGGACCGCTTTCGCAGCGAGGCCCCCTCGCCGCCCCTGCGCGAGGAATGGCTGCCCGACGGCCGCGTCCGCGTGGTAATTCCGGTCCACGGTCCGCAATACCTGGTCAACTGGCTGCTGAGCTTCGGAACAAATGCCCGGGTGGAAGCCCCGTGGGAACTCGCGGAAGCGGTCCGCACCCGGGCCGAAGAAATCAGCCGGCTCTACGATCCCCGGAAACCCTGCTGACATAGGGTTGTCAGTACCCGGTGCTGGAATGAGCGCGTGCCCGGAAAACTCCGGGCCGGAACAAAACCAACACTCATTCCTTATGAAAACCAACGCGATCAACTGGTTCGAAATCTTCGTCTCCGACCTCGATCGGGCGAAATCCTTCTACGAAAAAATCCTCGGCCGGTCTCTGGGTTCCGCGTCCTGCAGCGAGTGCCGCATGGCGGTCTTAGCCGAAGGCGGGCAGACCGGCACCGGAGGCGCCATCGTCCAAATGGCGGGGCACCAACCGGGGCCGGGCGGTACCCTCGTCTATCTCGATGTCGAAGGCGACCTCGACGGCGTCCTCCGGCGGATTCCCGAAGCCGGGGGGAAGGTCGTTCGGGAGCGCACGGCCATCCCGCCGCACGGGTTCATCGCCATCTTTGAAGATCCGGAAGGCAATGTCGTCGGACTCCACAGCATGACCTGAATGTTCTCCTGCCGGTCGGGCCGCCTTTCGGAGCGGTCCGCCGGCAGGGCGAACCGGCCGCCCCAAAAACACAGGGATCGGACGCGGGATTCCCCGGAACAAATGGCCCTCCCCGACACGAAACGGGAGGGCCATTTTTCTGCAAACATAATTTGCGTTTTTTTGCATTTTTTGTAATTTGCACCGATGATTTCCTCCCCGTTTGTTCGCCTTTTGCGTTCCTTCCGTGGCCTGCGTCCCGCCGTGGTGGGTTTCCTTCTTGTTTCGGCGGGCCTTGCGTCCGCGGCGGACAATTTGCTTCCGCAGGCGAGTTTCGAGAACTGGGACGGCGCGAGGCCGGTCGGCTGGGGCATCCGTTCGCCGCAGAAGGTGGAGCGGGGAACCGGTCCCAACGGCGAGGCGACCCTGAAGGTCACAAACGCCAAGGCGCTTCCGGGGAAAAGCGGGGAGATTTTTCAAACTGTCAAGGTTCAGCCGCAGACGGATTACATCCTGAAGGGTCTGGTCCGTTCCGACGCGCCGGGCGGTGCGCTGCTTCAGGTCAAGACGCTGCTGGACGGAAAGGAACACAACCGGATCAATTCGCCCAAAGCGGGAACCGAATGGAGGCCGGTCAGCGTGAAATTCAACAGCGGAGCGTCGGAATCCGTGATCGTGTTGCTGCGTTGGGCGCAGGAGGAGGCCGATCTCGGGGCGGCGTCCGAGTTTGCCCAGCTGTCCCTGGAGGAATACGTATGGACGCCGCCTCCCTTCCGGGAAACGCCTCCACATGCGGTGGCCACCTACAACTGTCTGGGCCTCTACTGGAAGCCGCAGGGTGGCAGCGCGAAGAAAACCGTCGGCGTGCAGTACCGCAGGAAGGGGGACAGCGAGTGGAAGGACGCCCTGCCGCTGTGGTTCGACGCCACCGAGCATGACGAAGAGGCCCTCGCACACAGCTACGAATACCGGGGCAGCATCGTGGGACTCGAGCCCGGCACCACCTACGAGGTCAAACTCACCATGGAAGGCGGTCCTGAAAAAGTCCTCGAAGCCCGGACCCGCAGCGGCAATTTTCCCGTCGCACGGCGTGTCAAACTGCCGGATCCCGGCGCGAAATCCCTCACGATCACCGAGGGCGGAACGCCGGGCGGATACGTTCTTTATGAACCGGCCGACCCGGACAAACCCTGGGACGGCGGCGGAACGGCCCTGGAAAATCTCAAAGTCGACGCCTCGTATGTGATCCTCAAGGGATTCACCCTCCGGAATGCCCAGCGTCACGGCATTGTGCTCGGCAACGTTCACGACGTGGTCATTGACGGATGCGACATCAGCGGCTGGGGGGGAAACCGGTTCCGACGGCCAGGCCCGCGATCTCAATGCGGCCATCTTTTCCAACGCGCCGGAGCTGGAGCGCATCACCGTCCAGAACTGCAGTCTGCATCATCCGCGCAGCGACAGCAATTCGTGGAACGAACAACGTCCGGGCACCAACAGCAAACACCCGCAGGG
>CALCJD010000083.1 GCA_937960895.1 uncultured Spartobacteria bacterium
TCCTGCTCGGCCTGCTCGCCGAGATTGCGCGTGTCGACAAGGAAGAGCACGCGGCCGATGCGGGCGTGTTTGAGCAGGCGGTAGATCGACGTGATCGCGGTGAAGGTCTTGCCCGAGCCGGTGGCCATCTGGACGAGGGCGCGTGGCCGGGCGGCCTTGAGGGATTTCTCGAGATTCGTAATGGCCTCGATCTGGCAAGCGCGGAGGCCGGTGGGGTCGAGCGCGGGCAGATCCTGGAGGCGCGAGCGCAGCGAGCGTTTCTTGAAGATCCATTCGATCAGCGTCTCCGGGCGGTGGAAGGAAAAGATCTCCCGGGAGCGCGGTTTGGGATCCCGTTGGTCGGTGAACCGCACGATGACGCCGGTGGCCTCATACAGAAAAGGCAGCGGTTCACCGGACTTCTGGATGTAGCGGAGTTTCGCTGAGGCGTACTGCGCCGTCTGGTCCTCGACCGAGGTGATTTTCTGCCCGAGCGTTTCCTTTTTGGCCTCGATGACCCCGACGGGCTGGCCGTTGACGAAGAGGACGTAATCGGCGGGTCCGCTGTCGGTGAGGTATTCCCGAACGGCTTGGCCGCGACGCTCGTTGAAGTCGATGGCGTTCTTCGCTTGAACAGCCCAGCCGGAGGCGCGGAGCTGTTCATCGATGGCATCACGGGCGATCTGCTCGGGACTTTGGTTGGAAGACATGGAGGAGGGGGAGGGTCAGCTTCCGGTTGCGCGGGGTTCCACGGGGCGGGATTACAGATTATTCCGGATACGGAACGCCAGTAAATATTCCGCATACGGAATGAAATTCCCCGCAGGCTTTGGGCGTGCCTCCGGAGTCCCTGGATCAGAAGCTCGCCCGATTTCTCCGCCAGCAGCGGGGAACGCAGACTTTTGCGCAGTTTGCGCGGAAGCTTGGCGTGGGCGAGTCGACCCTGCACCGGATTGAAAACGGCCAGCAGAGCGTCACTTTGCGGGCGCTGGGTCAGATCCTCCGGGCGCTGCACTGCGACTACGAGGATGTCTTCGGCGAGAGCGTCGGCGTGGCGGAGACGCCTACTGGAGAAAAACCGGACGCGACAATGCCCAAGCCCGGGGCGCCATACGGGAAGCCGGGCCAAAAGAAGAAAGGATCGGACCGATCTGTCTGAACAGACAGCTCTTTTCGACTAGCCCGGCGGCCAGGTCAGCGGCCGGCCGCCCAGCACGTGCACGTGCAGGTGCGGAACCGTTTCGCCTCCGTGGGGGCCGTTGTTGAGCACCACACGGTATCCCGAATCGGCGAGGCCTTCCTGGCGCGCCACGGCGGCGGCGGTAAGGAGAAGGTGTCCCAGAAGGGCGGCCTGTTCCGGCCGGACTTCACCGATGCGCGGAATGACCGTTTTGGGAACCACCAGGAAGTGCGTGGGGGCCTGCGGATTGATGTCCCGGAAGGCCACACACTGGTCGTCCTCGTGGAGAATTTGCGCGGGGATTTCGCGCGCGATGATGCGTTCGAAGATGGTCACGACAACTGAAGCTGAAGTTCGGCTTCCCGCGAGCAGACTTCCTTGCGGACAAAACCCACGATTTCGTCGAGGAGTCCGCTGCAGTCACGGCGCCAGTTTTTTGCCGAGCGCAGCATTTTCACGCCGTTGTGGGCGTCGCAGATTTCCAGGCGCTCCGGTTTGGCATCGAGCGCTTCACGCAGTCTGGCGCGGAGAAGATCAAAAAAGACGAGTTCGTATCCGTGCCCGGCGTCCCGGGCGAGTTCCACCAGCGAGATCCGGGCGGGGGGACGGGAGGCGTGAAAATGACCCGCCACATCCGCATAACCGATCACCTGCAGGACGGACTGCACCGCCTGTTCCAGGCGCTTGATGGTGACGACGCTGTCCTCGAAATCCTGCTCGAGATAATTGGTGACGCTTTCCGTGACGTGCGGGGTCAGCCACCACTTTTTGTATCCGGCGCGTTCCGCCGCCCGGGTGAGGGCGCCGGCCAGCCAGTTGCGTTCGAAGGGGAGAACCTGTCCGTCCGCAAAACGCACCAGGGGGAGGTTGTTTCGGAAGCCGATCATGTCTTGAAGAGTTCGGGTTGCGCGGCGGATCGGGCCGTGCGTTTTTCGTAGGTTTGGATTTCTTCGATGAAATCGCCGATCTCCTGGAACTGACGGTACACGGAGGCGTAGCGGACGTAGGCGATCGGATCGATGGCGTGCAGTTTTTCCATCACCATCGCGCCGATTTCCCGCGTGGCAATCTCGCGTTTCTGCGCCGCCTCCATCTCCTGCATGATCTCCTCGACCGCACGCTCGATCTGCTCGACGCTGACCGGACGCTTTTCGCAGGCCTTTGAGATGCTGGTGACCAACTTGTGACGGTCGAAGGGCTCGTGACGGCCGTCGCGTTTGATGGCGCGCATTTCGATCAGCTCGATTTCCTCGTAGGTGGTGTAGCGGGTCTCGCAGCTGAGGCATTCGCGACGACGACGAATGCTGGCGCCATCCTTGGAGAGACGGGAGTCGATGACCTTATCTTCTAGAGAGCCGCACTTTGGACAACGCATTGTGGCGTGCGCGTGGATTTCCGCCAATTCACCACAATATGTTGGGATGTCAACGCGATTGTGCAGTTTTTCGCGAAAGGATTCCGATGAGCAGACGGGCCAGGATCACATCGTCGGACATCCGTCCGCTGAGCAGTTCCTGATTGGCGGCGGCGCATTCGGCGAAAGCCGCATCCAACTCCGGCAGGGTGTAGTGCGTGGAATTCATGGCGGCGATGCCCAGCGGATACGTATTGAGGGAGCCGTCCTTTTTCCGCGGCAGGTGGGAGACGGCGCTTTCCGGCAGGCGCTTCAGCGAGTTGGCGAAATAGTTGGCCTGGGTGGGCGGGGAGATTTTGTGGCGAACGAGAAGATCCTTCACGAGGAGCAGATTCCGTATCGTGGGCACAATGGCGGCCAGCAGGATGCCCACTCCCTTCTCGCCCTGCCGCATCAGTTGCTGCAAGGTGTCGAGGGCGAGGGGCAGGTTTCGCCGCGCCACCGCATCGCTCAAATCAAAAATGCCCCCCTCCCGGGTCTGGGGCACAAGAAAACGCACGTCGTCCGCGCTGATCGGACGCGACTTGCCGAAGGCGGTTTCGAGTTTTTCGAGTTCGGTGTCGAGCTGACCGGTGTCGAGTCCCACGCGGGCGGCAAGGGTCTCGACGGCTTCCGGCGAAAGCTGGAGGTCCCGATGGCGGACGCGCGCGGTGGTCCATTCGATGATCTCCTCCTCACCGGCGCGAAAACCCAGGTCCGGCATGTCGTGGATCTCGGTCTGCGCCAGCTTGGTGAGGGTCTTGTAGGTCGTCCGGCGCTTGTCCGGCTGGGTGGCGCTGAGCAGGAAGGTGACGCCGTCCGGCAGTCCTTCCTTGAGCACGTTGCAAAGTTTTTCGAGCGCCTCGAGGACGCTGTCGGAACGCCCCGTCACGTTGTCCGAAAGAAACGTCGCGCTTTTCAGCCAGACAAGTTTGGAGCCGCCGAGGAAGGGAAGGGTCAACAGGGCCTGCACCGTGTCCTCCACCGCGCGGACGCAGGCCTCGACCGTGTCGACCGCGCCGTCGATCGTTTCGAGCCCGAAGGCGTCCGCCCCCGGAGCCAGTTTTTCCGCGAGGGCACGGGCCGCCTTTTTCACCGCGGCTTCATCCGAACCGGTGACGAAATAAATCGGGGAGGTTTTGGTTTTCGCGGCGGGCATGCCGGGATGTTTCCGTCAAACCCCCCCGCGAGTCCAGTTTTTCGAAATCGTCCGCCCGGTCCGTAAACCCGCCCGCTTTCTCCGAAACGGGAGGGATTGTCGGAAATTTTTTTGGATCCGGGCCGGGCGCCCCCGGCCTTCCCCAAGGGAAGTGCCCCATCCTTTTATCCGTTGCGGCCCAAGCCCTTCGACGGTCGGTTGGCTTCTTGAGACCAACTGGAGGCATGTTCCCTCCGTCGAGCACGGGTCAATCCGGACCCGAATTTCCTTGTCTCCAAATAGTGTCAATTGCACACTATCTCAATGGCCGAAAAATATTCCCCCCTGCTGACGGATCTTTACCAGCTCACCATGGCTTACGGGTATTGGAAGAGTGGGACGCAGGAGCGCGAGGCGGTGTTTCATCTGTCGTTTCGCAAGAATCCGTTTCAGAGCGGATACAGCGTCGGCTGCGGGCTGGCCGATGCGATCGGCTTCATGGAGGCGTTTCGTTTTGACGACGACGAACTGGCCTATCTGGGTACGCTGAAGGGCAACGACGGCGCGGCGCTTTTTGAGCGGGGGTTTTTGGATTATCTTCGCGACCTGCGGTTTTCCTGCGACGTCGATGCCATTCCGGAGGGGACCGTGGTTTTTCCGCATGAACCGTTGCTGCGCGTGCGCGGCCCGATCCTGCAGGGGCAGATTCTGGAAACGGCTCTGCTCAACATCATCAACTTCCAGACGCTGATTGCGACCAAAGCCGCACGGGTTTGTCATGCGGCGGGCGACGATCCGGTGCTGGAATTCGGCCTCCGGCGGGCGCAGGGCATCGACGGCGCCGAGGCGGCCAGCCGGGCGGCGTACATTGGCGGGTGTGCGGCCACGTCGAACGTGCTTGCGGGTTTGCGCTACGGCATTCCGGTGAAGGGCACGCATGCGCACAGCTGGGTGATGGCGTTCGACACCGAGGAGGAGGCTTTTCTGGCCTACGCGGAGGCCCTGCCGAACAACTGCGTGTTCCTCGTGGACACCTATGATTCCCTGGAAGGCGTGCACACGGCGGTGCGGGTCGGCCGTCGTCTGCGCGAACTGGGCCATGAAATGGCGGGCATCCGGCTCGACTCGGGCGACCTGGCCTACCTCAGCATTGAGGCGCGCAAAATTCTCGACGAAGGCGGATTCCCGAACGCGGTGATCGTGGCCAGCAACGACCTCGACGAACACATCATCAACAGCCTGAAACAACAGGGCGCCCGCATCGGCGTGTGGGGCGTGGGCACCAAACTCGTCACGGCCTACGATCAGCCGGCGATGGGCGGGGTGTATAAACTCGGCGCGGTGCGCGATCCCGAAGAGGCCTGGCGGTATTGCCTCAAACTTTCGGAACAGGCGGAAAAAATTTCCAATCCCGGCATCCTGCAGGTGCGCCGGTTTCGCGCCCGGGGCGAATTTATCGGCGACATGGTGTTCAACGAAGGCGGGGAGGTGGACGGTGCGGACCTGATTGTGGATCCGTTGGACAGCACTCGGACCAAGAAAATGCCGGCCGACGCGGTGCCGGAGGAGTTGCTGGTGCCGGTTTTCCGTCAGGGCCGGCGGGTTTACGAGACTCCGCCCATCGATGTGATCCGCCAGCGGACGAGGGACCAACTGGCCGGCTTTCATGCCGGAGTGAAGCGCTTCCTGAATCCGCACCGGTATCCCGTGGGACTCGAGCCCTCGCTGCATCGGTTGAAGACCGATCTCATCCTCAAGGCGCGGAGGGCGGCATGAAACCCACCTGCAAATATCCCCGTCCGGCCCTCACTGTGGACTGCGTGGTGTTTGGTTTTGACGAGGGGGATCTCAAGGTGCTGCTGATCGAGCGGGATCTGGAGCCGTTTGCCGGCCGGTGGGCGCTGCCCGGCGGATTTGTCCAGGTGGACGAATCGCTGGATGACGCGGCGCTCCGGAAGTTGCGGGAGGAGACCGGGGTGAACCGGGTGTTTCTGGAGCAGCTTCACACCTTTGGCCGTCCGGACCGCGATCCGCGTGAACGTGTGGTCAGCGTGGCCTATTACGCGCTGGTGAAGCTGAGCCTGCACGGCGTGAAGGCGGCGACCGACGCCCGCAATGCCGCCTGGTTTGCGGTGAACGACCTTCCCCGCCTGGCCTTCGATCACGGGGAGATTGTCGAGGTCGCCCTGCAGCGCCTGAAAAACAAGGCGCGTCATGAGCCGGTGGGCTTCGAGCTGCTGCCGCCGAAGTTCACCCTGACCCAGCTGCAGCACCTCTACGAGACCATCCTGGAAACGCCTTTGGACAAGCGCAATTTCCGCCGGAAGATTCTTTCCATGGACCTGCTGATCGAGACCGATGAGATCGAGAAGAATGTGGCCCATCGGGCCGCGCGGCTTTATCGGTTCGACGAGGCCGGATACCGTCAGCTCAGGAAAAAGGGCTTCCTTTTCGAATTATGAAAGCGCTCATCATTGTGGATCTGCAGAACGACTTCGTGGCCGGCGGCGCACTGGCCGTTCCGGGCGGGGAGGGGATCGTTCCGCTGGTCAACGAACTGCAAAAACATTTCGACCTCATTCTGGCCACACAGGACTGGCATCCGCCGGACCACGGCAGTCATGCCAACAATCACCCGAACGCCCGTCCCGGCGACATCGTCGAACTCGCCGGGCGTCCGCAGATTCTCTGGCCGGCCCATTGCGTGCAGGACACGCCGGGCGCGGATTTTGTGCCCGGACTCGATCGGAGCCGCTGGGATGGGGTGTTTCAGAAGGGCGTGGTGCGGCACGTGGACAGTTACAGCGGCTTTTTCGACAACGGGAGGGAGCACGACACCGGCCTGGCGAAATACCTCGGGGAGCGCGGCGTGACGGATGTTTACCTCGTCGGTCTCGCCACGGACTATTGTGTGAAATACACCGCGTTGGACGCGGTTTCGCTCGGATTCCGCACGCACCTCATCGCCGACGCCTGCCGGGCGGTGAATCTCAAACCCGGTGACGGGGAACGGGCCATCGAGGAAATGCAGGGAGCGGGCGTGGTCATCACACGCTCGGAGGAAATTCTCGGCCGGAAATTCGAAGGTCCCCGGAAAACAGATCATGGACAATAAAATTCTCATCCTCCACGAAGGCCGGTTCCTGCGGCTGGTCAGCAACAACACCTGGGAGTACGTCGAACGGAAGAGGTCCAGCGGGGTGGTGGCCATCCTGGCGATCACGGACGAGAGGAAGGTTCTTTTTGTCGAGCAGTTCCGTCCGTCCATGGGGCGCGTGGTCGTCGAGATTCCCGCCGGTCTGGCCGGGGACATCGCGGGGGCGGAAAACGAAGCGCTGGCGGAGGCCGCGCGGCGCGAACTCCTGGAAGAAACCGGCTACGAGGCGCGAGAGATGGAGTTTCTCATCGATGGCCCGTCCTCTTCGGGGCTTTCAACGGAGTTCGTGAGTTTCTTTCGTGCGCGGGGCCTGACCCGCGTGGCGGAGGGCGGGGGAGATCCTTCGGAAAACCTCACCGTGCACGAAGTGCCGCTCGACTCGCTTGATGACTGGATCGCCGAACGGCGCGCGGCCGGACGTCTGGTCGACTGCAAGGTGTATTCGGCGCTTTATTTTGCGAATCGGCCGTGAGTTCGGCGAAAGCGTTCTCCTTGGAACGGCGGTTGGCGACAGCCTGGGGCTGCCAGCGGAGGGCCTGCCCTCCGCGCGCATTGCCCGCCGTTGGCCCGGGCCCTGAGTTTGAGCCCATCGACGAAGGAAACATGTTCGCGGGTTGCCACGCCGACGGACCCGGCTTAGACTGGAAAGGCATGAGCAAGACTCCCTTCGAATCCTTCGCCTCCGGTGTGGAGAACCTGTCCGAAAGTTGCTGTGTTTGTCTGGAAGACTGTGAGGAGCGGATCCGTCAGGAACCCTGGACGAGCGTCCTGATTGCCGGCGCCATCGGGTATTTGCTGAATTTCCTGCCGGTGGGCCGGATGGTCGGCGCGTTTGTTCGCGCGCTGCTCTATTTGGTGAAACCGGCCTTGATCGTTTTGGGCGTGCTGAAACTTGTCTCCTGCTTTTCTGAATGTAAGTCTCAGAAAGAGAGTTAGATAGCCAAATACAAGGTTGTGGGTTCCCGCCCTTCGGGGTGGTTGTCCGGGGCCGGTCGGATCCGCCCTTCCACCCGGCCGGGCGACCGGGCTTTTTCCGGGAGGCGGACCGGTTGATTGGTCCCAACCGACAGAGCATTGCACAAGGCGGGGCTTCCTGCCATGAATGCGCCCGATGCTCCACCTGCTCGGCCGGCAAACTCTTCGCATCGTCATGGGTTTTGGCGACTTTGCGTTGTTTACCGGAAGGTCTTTTCGCGCCGCCGCCCATTCCCGCCGTCTGATCCGGCGGGTCTGCCGGGCGATTTATGAACAGGGGACGCTTTGCCTGCCGGTTATTCTGATCGTCGGGCTTTTCACCGGACTCGTTTTGGGTCTGCAGGGGTATTATGTTCTCAACCGATTCGGTTCCGAAGGGCTGCTGGGCGCGCTGGTTTCGCTTTGCCTCGTGCGGGAAATGGCGCCGGTTTTGGCCGCGCTGATGCTGATCGGTCAGGCGGGATCGGCGCTTGCGGCGGAGCTGGGCATCCAGCGAAACAGCGAGCAGATCGTCGCCCTGGAAACCATGGGCGTGAGCAGTCACGGCTATCTGGTCGCACCCCGCCTGCTGGCCGCTCTGGTGGCGTTTCCCCTGCAGACGGCGCTGTTTGTGGCGGTCGGTTTGTGGGGGGGCAGCCTCTCCGGATCCCTACTGCTGGGCGTCGAGTCGGGGCTTTATTGGTCGTCGGTGGAGGAAGCCGTGCGGTCCCGTGACGTGAGGGAATGTTTTCTGAAGGCGGCGACGTTCGGGCTGCTTGCCATCAGCATCTGCGCCTATCACGGCTTTCATGCGGACCGCTGTCGATCCGCCACCGGCGCACGGGCGGTCAGCGCCGCCACCACCCGGGCGGTGGTCCATTCCTGCATCATGGTGTTGGTGGCCGATTACGTCATCACTTCGTTTCTCGTCTGAACCATGGAAGCCGTCGCCACCGATCTCCTTCTTCAGGTCGAGGATTTGCACAAGAGCTTCGAAGACCGCCGGGTGCTCAAGGGGGTGAATTTCGAGGTGCCGCGGGGGAGCCTCTTCACCGTGCTCGGTCCCAGCGGTGCCGGAAAATCCGTTCTTCTCAAATGCATCGCGCAGGTGCTTTCGCCCGACGCGGGTACCATCCGGTTCGCCGGGCGCGAGCTGGGTGAGGAACAGGCCGCCGCACGGAGGGATTTCCAACGGCGGAGCAGCTTTCTTTTTCAAAACAACGCCCTCTTTGATTCGCTGACCGCCCTCGAAAATGTGGCCCTCCCGCTTGAGCAGACGACGCGCCTGTCCGATCGCGAGATCCGCGAGCGAAGCCTGGAAGCCCTGCGTCAGCTGGAGATCGAGGACTCGGCGGCGCTTTATCCCAGCCAGCTTTCCGGGGGCATGCAAAAACGGCTCGCGCTGGCGCGGGCCATCGTCACGCGTCCGGAACTGGTCTTCTTCGACGAGCCGACCGCCGGCCTTGACCCGCTGCGGCGCAATGCGGTGTTCACCATGATCGCCCGCTACCAGCGGCAGTTCGGCTTCACGGCCCTGGTGGTGACCCACGACGTGGCCGAGGCCCTGGTGGCCAGTGATCGGGTGGCGCTGCTGGACCAGGGGCGGATTTGTTTTGAGGGAACGCCGTCGGAATTTTCCGCCTCCTCCCACCCCGTGGTGCGAAGCTTCCGGGACAGCGCCGAAGCGCTGGGCCTGGCCATCGCCGCCATTCGCCGTCCCCCCCCGTTTGACCAGTCATGAAAAAGACCAATCTCGAGCTTCTTGTCGGCCTCTTTGTTTTGCTGGGTCTGGCCGCCGTGGCCTACCTGACCATCAAACTCGGATCCGGATCCCTGCTGGGTGGCGACACCTATTTGATCGAAGCGCGTTTTGCCAATGCCGGCGGCATTCGCGCGGGCAGCAATGTCCAGGTCGCGGGAGTGACGGTGGGCCGCGTGGAATCCGTGCGCATGGATCCCGCCGACTTCAGCGCCATTGCCACGCTGCGGATCATTTCGTCGGTGCGCCTGCCCACCGACACCATGGCGTCCATCAAAACGTCTGGACTGATCGGAGACAAATACGTAAGCCTGTCCCCCGGCGCGGACGAAACCACCATGGAGCCCGGGACACGAATCATCCTGACGGAATCCGCCGTCGATCTGGAGTCCCTCATCGGCCGGATGGCCTTCGGCAGCGTGGACAAGGAAACCGGCGAACAGCCCGCGCCATGAACATTCGCCCCATTGTTGCCGTTCTGTTTGCCCTCCTGCTGGGTCCGGCCCTTGCGCCCGCCGGGGCGACGGACCAGGCGGAGAAACGCCTGAAGGAGGCGGTCGACGAGGCCATTGCCATTGCCAGCCGCGCGCCCTCCCATGCGGCTCTGGCGGAGGAGCTGCGTCCGGTGTTGATTCGGGCCATCAGCTTTGAAGCCATGACGCGGCGGGCGGTGGGACCCGGATGGAGACAATTCACCGACGCGCAGCGGAAAAAGGCCACCGCTCTGTTTACGACCCTGATCATTCGCAATTACTGCGGCAAGTTCACCCTCGGGGAGCGTCCCGTGGTCAAATACAAACCGGGCGTCGAACCCGCGCCCGGCCGCGTGGAAGTGCCGACCACCATTCTCTACAAGGGCAGCCATTATGCGGTGAATTACCGCCTGGAAGCATCCGAGGGCTGGCGCATCACCGATGTGCAGGTGGAGGGAGTCAGTCTCATTGCCAATTACCGTGCCCAGTTTGATGCCCTGTTCAAAAAAGGCGGAGCCGAAGCCGTCCTGAACTCCCTTTCCCAAGCCGTGGCTTCCTCCAAATGAATTCGCCCCTCTCCCTTCTGACGACCGCGCTGTGTTTGTCCGTCCTGACGTTTTCGGGCTGTGCCGCCGGCAAGCCGCGGAAAAGTCCGCCGGGCCCGGATTCCGTCGCCGTTTCCGGAACGAGGGATGGCAAGACGGCGGTGTCTGCGGATGATGATCTGGGTGAATATGAGCTGGTGAGGATCCCCGATCCGATCGAGCCGATCAACCGGGGCACCTTCTGGTTCAACCACCAGTTGTACCGCTATGCGCTGCGTCCGATTTCGAAGACCTACGAAAAAGTGGTACCGCGCCCGGCCCGCCAGGGGATCCGCAATGTTTTCCGAAACGTCGAGTTTCCCGTGCGGTTTGTGAATTACACCCTGCAGGGCAACTTTGCCCGTGCCGGCCAGGAAACCGGCAAGTTTTGTGTCAACACCGTGCTCGGCGTCGGCGGTCTCATGACGCCCGCGGAAAAGTTTCCGCTCCTTGCCAATGTACCTCCCACCGACACCGGTCTGACCTTTGCCAAATGGGGCATCGGCCACGGTTGTTATCTTATGATTCCCGTCATTGGTCCCCGCAGCGCCCGCGACACCGTCGGCCTGGCGGGAGACTGGGCGCTCCATCCGCTCACCTGGGTGGGCTTTTTCTACGGCACCTGGGCCTGGACCATTCCGGTCTCCGCCGGCAACACCCTCGCCGTGATGCCGGAAAAATTCGACCTCTATGACACCGCCACCGAAAACGCGGTGGACCCCTATGTCGCCATGCGCACCGGGTATTTCCAGTATCGGAACGAAGCGGCCAAACGCTGAAGCCCTTTCCACAAGGTCGGGGTCGATGTGCCCCCGGGCCCCGTCGCGTCAACGGGACATCCCGGCAAAGCGCCAAGGCGCGCCAATCCCATAGCCCGGCTCGAAGGGCCGGGGGAGGGGGATGGAATGCCGCCCGAAAGCTGCGACACCCCCCTCTGTCGCGTTCCTTCGGACCGCTTGTTTGACGAGGCCTCATTCGCGCCCGCATCGGGGTTCTCGGCCATTGTCTTCAATGTGGCCGACGATGTCGGCGAGATGGACTACGAAACAGGGACCCTCACCATTCACACCCGTGCCCGGGCCGGAACGGGTGCGATGCTTGGACCGGCCTCCGTGTTGGTCATGACCAAGCGCCGGAACCGGCGCTGAGGAAGGCGCGAGCCGATCGGTGCCCGCCTTCCCCAAGAAGCTCTCTTCAGGGTTTCCGGCCGCGCGGGGGCGTTTCGCGGGGTCGGGTTCCGCTCCCCGTCAATTCACCTCCGCCGTGATGGAGATCGGAACGGAGAGGCCGTTGGCAAGGCGCACCAGAACGACCGCTTCGCGTTGTCCGGCGCTCAGACCGGCGGTGTTCACGCCGAAGGTGAGAACCGTCGTGGAGTTGTTCGACAACGTGCCCGACGTCGGCGTGACATAAAGCCAGGTGGCGTCGGAGTTTTTGCGCACGCGGTAG
>CALCJD010000084.1 GCA_937960895.1 uncultured Spartobacteria bacterium
TCGTCACTAAGTGTAAGCATCCTAACCAATTAGCAGACATCATGCCAAAATCAGGGTTTTGGGATAGCCTCTAGGCTGAGATGAGGCCGGCGCGCAAAGCGTAACGGACAAGTCCGGGCAGGTCGTGAATGTCGAGCCGGTTCATGATCTGACAGCGATGGGCTTCGGCGGTCTTGATGCTAAGATTCAAGGCAAAGGCGATTTCCTTGGTGGTTTTGCCTTCCGCCAGCATTTGCAGGATTTCCCGCTGCCGTCCGGTGAGCGGATCGGCCGGTTCGCAAAGAGGATCGGTTTCGAGGGTGCGGACCAGAAAGTGGGAGATTTCCGGACTGAGATAGGTGTTACCCTTGAGGGCGGCGCGGATGGCGATTTCCAGTTCGCCGGGGGAGGCGCTTTTCACCAGATAGCCGGTCGCGCCGGTGCGCAGGGCTTCACGCACCCGGTTTTCCTCCAGATGGGCGGACAGTACCAACACCTTGATGGCGGGACATTCATGGAGGATGTGACGCATGGCTTCGAGGCCGTTCAATTCCGGCATGGCCAGGTCCATCAAAACAACTTGGGGCTTCAGTTCCAGTGCCATGGTCACCGCTTCACGCCCATTCTGCGCCTCTCCGACGACTTCGAAGTCCGCCACGAGTTCGAGGAGCAGTTTCAGTCCCGTGCGGGTGAGGGTGTGATCATCGGCCAGCAGGAGGGGTGTTTTCATGGACGGATTCCCCCATGGGCATTAACGGGAAGAGCGACGATTTCATGATGGGGGCCCGTGGGCTTTTCTTTTGGTTTAGGCACCGTGGGTGCGCCCTAAGAGCAGTATATATAGTGGGTTGCCCTTTGTCCGGAAATGGGGAAATCCCTGATTCTTAGGAGAGGGGATGCCTGAGGCGGACCGGATCCGAGTGTTTCAGGCGCGCCAGCAATCCGGAGTATCGGATGCCCGTGCGGGCCGACTGCACGGCGGTGGCGAGCGCCTTTTTTTCGCCCACAAGCACGACGAGCTTTTTGCCCCGGGTCAGTCCGGTATAGACGAGATTGCGCTGCAGCAGGAGGTAATGCTGCATGGCCAGGGGCAGCAGCACGACGGGGAATTCCGAGCCCTGGGATTTGTGGATGGTGATGGCGTAGGCGAGCGAAAGTTCGTCGAGTTCGCCAAAGTCGTAGACCACGTCGCGGCCGTCGAAGCGTACGAGGAGCTCCCGCGCTTCGGGGTCGATGCCGGTCACCTGGCCGATGTCGCCGTTGAACACCTCCCTGTCGTAATTGTTGGCGGTCTGGATGACCTTGTCCCGCAGGCGAAACTCCCAGCCGAATTTTTGCACCGGGGTTTCCCCGGGGCGGAGCGGATTGAGGGTGTTTTGCAGAAGGGTGTTGAGGGCGCGGGCGCCGAGCGTGCCGCGGTTCATCGGACAGAGCACCTGGATGTCCCGCAGGGGATCGCAGCCGAGCCGCGCGGGGATGCGTTCGCGGGTCATCTGGACGAGGACCGCGGTGATGCTCTCGGGTGTGTCACGTTCGACGAAATAAAAATCCGACTCGCCCGGCGCCTCCTCCGGCATCTGTCCGGCGTTGATGCGATGGGCGTTCACGACAATGCGGCTGGTGGCCGCCTGGCGGAAAATTTCCGTGAGCCGCACGACCGGCACCGCGCCGCTGGTGATGAGGTCCGCCAGCACCGATCCGGGTCCGACCGAAGGCAATTGGTCGACGTCACCGACCAGCAGCAGATGGGCCCGCGCGGGCAGCGCGCGCAGCAGTTTGTGGAACAGCAGGACGTCCACCATCGACACTTCATCGACGACGAGGAGGTCGCATTCGAGGGGCCGGGTTTCGTTCCGGGCAAATCCGGAGGGCTGGTATTCCAGCAGGCGGTGGATGGTTCGGGCCTCCAGTCCGGTGGTTTCGGTGAGACGCCTCGCCGCCCGGCCGGTGGGGGCGCAGAGCAGGCAGGTCACCTTCTTGGCCCGGAGGATGGCGAGGAGCGACCGAACCAGGGTCGTTTTTCCGACGCCGGGTCCGCCGGTGATGACGAGCACGCGGCGGGTGAGGGCTTCGACGATGGCCGAGCGTTGGGAGTCCGAGAGGACGGTGCCCGTTTTTTGCTCGCACCAGGCGACGGCTTTTTCGACGTCGATGGGGGGATGCGTCGACGGCTGGGCGGCCAGTTCGCGAATGCGCCGCGCAATGCCCTCCTCGGCCGCCTGAAGGGCGGGAAGAAAGATGAGGGGTTCGCCCGCGACGGTGTCCTCCGCCACCTCGCCGTCGAGCAGAAGGCGGGCAAGGGCATCCTCCACGAGGGAGCGGTCCACCTCGAGGGTTGTGGCCGTCTGGTCCAGGAGGAGCTCACGCGGCAGGGCGCAATGACCGGATCCGGTCGCCTCCAGAAGCGCATGCCGCAGACCGGCCCGGGCGCGGATGAGGGAGTCCGGGGGAATGCCCAGACGGCGCGCCACCTGGTCCGCCGTGGCAAAGCCGATGCCGGCGATGTCCTGCGCCAGCAGATAGGGGTTGGAGCGCACCGTCTCGATGGCCTTTTCCCCGTAGGTTTTGTAAATGCGCGTCGCCCGGCTGGTGCCCACGCCTTGGGCGTGCAGAAAAATCATGATCTCGCGCACGACCCGCTGTTCGGCCCAGGCTTCGCGGATTTTTCGGCGCCGGGCGGGACCGATGCCGTCGATCTCCTCGAGGCGCGCCGAGGTGTGTTCGATGACGTCAAAGACCTTTTCGCCGAAACGTGCGACGAGTTTTTTGGCATACACCGGACCGATGCCCTTGATGAGTCCGCTGCCAAGGTACTTTTCGATCCCTTCGAGCGAGGTGGGCTCGCTGCATTTGAGGTAGTCGGCCTTGAGCTGCAGGCCGTGATCGCGGTCGCGCACCCAGCGGCCTTCGGCGGTCAGCCATTCGCCGGCGGTGACCGTGGGGAGCGAACCCACAACGGTCACCAGGTCGCGGCGTCCCTGCACCTTCACCCGGAGCACGGCAAAGCCGGTCTCCTCGTTGTGAAAGGTGACCCGCTCGATGAGTCCGGAAATTCCGTCGGAAGGTGTGGAGTCGCGCACGTTCAAACCCCACGTTGAACGCGACCCGCGTCGCGCTCAACCCTGAACCGTCACCGCGGCCAGAGAAAAAACAGCGCTGCGCCCGCGGCCACCGCCCCACCGAACGCCAGCGCCACCCGCGCCGTCAAAGCGCCCTTCGCCAGGCTGGCCACCACACCGAGCTTGAAGACAAAGTTCGCCATGGCCGCCACCACGATGGCCCGCCAGGCGGTGCCGGTGTCGACCCCGCCGGTTTCCGCGAGTCGCGCGGTGGAAAGGGTGATCGCATCCATGTCGGTGAGGCCGGAGATCACGCCGACCCCATAGAGACCGGCCGTGCCGAACGCATCCTTCGCCGCCGCCACCGCCAGCAGCACCGCCGCGTAGACTCCGGTGAAAAGAAACGCCGATCGCATTTCGGCGGGGTTTTTTTGCTCGGGCATCTGAGTGCCATTGCGCGGGGCCAGGAGGAAAAGGACGGCGGAAATCAGGACGCACACGGCCAGCAGTGTGGCGATGGGCGGCGCCATTTGCGGCAGGGACTTCGGGGCCACGGCGGCGATTTCCACCAGGACGCGCGCCAGCGACAGGCAGGACGCAATCATGATGACCAGGGCGGCCAGCGGGGCGAGGGAGGTTTTTGAGGCGCAGCGCCGCGCGTAGCTGACCGTCGTCGCCGTGCTGGAAATCATTCCGCCGAGCACACCGCCCAGCAGGGCTCCCGCCCGTGCGCCCAGAAGCTTGTAGGCGACATAACCGCCGAGGCTGATGCCGACGATCAGCACGACCATCAGCCAGATCTTGAACGGATTCCAGACGCCGTAGGGTCCGAAGTCGCGGTTGGGCAGCACGGGCAGGACGATGAGCGTGAGCACGACAAATTGCATGATCGCCCGCATGTCCCGCTCGCCCACCGCGGCGGCAAACCGGTGCATCGGCTCCTTCAGATGCAGGATGACCGCCATGACGCCGCCCATCACGAGGGCCGCGCTCATGTGTCCCACCACCAGCAGGGCGCCGACGACATACAGCAACAGAGCCGCGATTTCCGTGGTCATTCCCGGGTCGATATCCCCGCTCTGGACTTTGACGTGATTGGCAAAAATCATCAGAGCCGCGAGCGCCAGAAGCCCGGCGGCGATGATCCATCCCCCCAGGGTCTCTGCCAGTTGGGCGCACACGGTGCCAAAAAGGGCGATGAGCGGAAAGGTGCGGATTCCCGCGATGGCCGGTTCCTTGCGTTCGCGTTCCAGTCCAAGAAGAAGCCCGAGTCCGAGCGAAACGGCCAATTGCTGGAGGGTGACGGTGTCCACGGTCCGATTATACGGTGGACGGCCGCCGACTGCGGGAAAAATGTACCTTGCGTCCGCCGGAACGATGGATGGCCGCAGGGAGGGACAGGAACAGGCCGGGAAACATTAAAAAGGCGAAATTCGGCACGATTGATGCTATAAAAGGCTTTGCAATCAGGTTGTATGGCAAAAATCAGACTTTCCGGGACGGTTTCAGGCTCCGACGATCCCAACCGCGCCATTCGCGCCAGGCTTCTTTACCTGCTCTTTGCGGCGGGATGGGACATTTACAATTCCAACGGCGATCAGCGCATCACGCTGGCCAACATTGAAAAGAAGATCATCGAATCGGATGCCTTCGTTTTCACCCCCGGGGCCACCCTGGAGGACATGTTCAAGGCGGTGTCGATTTTTGTGGGTTTTCAAACCCTCGACCGCAATCTGGCCGGCAAGCCGACGATCATTTTAAATGAGGATCATTCCTGGGATCCGTTCTTCCGGGTGCTCGAACACCTGCGGAAAATGGGCACCGTCCGGCAGAATCACAAGGATTTCCTCCTGGAGGTGTCCACGCCCGAAGAGGTTCTGGACACCCTGGCGCTTGTCCAGGCCCGGGGCATTCCCGATCCCGGCCGGCACAGGATCGGGGGACGTCAGCCGGAAGTGATCGAGACGCCCATTCCCGCCGACTACCTTGGCAGCGCCTGCGTGTTCTGTTCCGCGTCGCTTGAGGATCCGGAATATCTGGCCGACGGCCGGCGGCTCGGCCGTCTCCTGGCGGAAAACAAAATCGGCTGTGTGTCCGGGGCGGGCCGCTCCGGCATCATGGGGGCCGTGGTGAAAGGATCCGTCGATGCCGGCGGCTGGGCGGCCGGATCGAACGTGCCGCACATCATCGAACTCGAGGGCCTGCCCGATGGGCTCTCCAGCTTCTGGCTGCGTCCCGACATCTACACCCGCATGGAGGTGATGATTGAGAATTCCGACGCCTTTGTGATTTTCCCCGGAGGCGCCGGCACCGTGCAGGAACTGCTGGCCCTGATGATTTTCAAACACCAGAGGCATCCCATCATGGAGGGCAAACCGGTGGTGATCTTCAACCGCCGCACGGCCTCCGGCGAGCGGTTCTGGGATCCCCTCATCGGGATGCTCAACGGCCTGTGCCGGCCGGGGGATTTTGCCGTCGCAGAGGACCTGGAGGACATCCTGCCGACCATCCTTCCCGGCCTGAAACGGAAATCCTCTCCCTTCGCCGAGTTGATCGATTCCCAGGGCGAGGAACTGGCGGCGTGAAGTCCGGCGGGAAGGCGTAGAGGGCCAACGAAGCAGGGAAGGGGCCGGGCTCCCTCGACGGGGAGCTTCCCCCCGGATTCCGGGCTGTTCAGCGGAAAGGGGGGCACGTATAAAGCGCTCATGAAATCCGCTGCGCTCGTTGTTTTGATTGTCCTGGCCGGCTGTGCCTCGCGTGACACCGTGAACCGGACTGCGCTGAATGCGTCGACGGTCGGTCCCGCCTTCGCCGCTTATTCCGTGGAAGTGGCCGACCGTGATGGAAACCGGACCATCAGCCGCGAGGAATGGGTGGCGGCGGGAGGGTCGGAAAAAAGTTTCCGGAAGATCGATTCCGACCGCAACAACATGCTGACAATTGCGGAAATCACCAAGGCCGCATCCACGGACCGCTTTCTCGACTTCGCAAAAAGGACCGTGGACACCGGGAGCAATTCGGACCTGACGCCGCGCGATTTCCGGTCTCCGGCGGGGGCGAAGTTGTTTTCCTATCAATTCTGAGTCTTCCCGCGGGACGCTGCGGAAAGGAACCGGGAGCGGCGACCCGCCCTGACCTGCGCCCGTTCGTCCGGTCACGCCAGGAACATTTTTCCCTGCTCCTCCGGTTTTTTCCGGAGCGTAGGCGGTGGCGGAATGCTTTGGGGGGCCGGTGCCCGGAAATCCGTGACTCGACAGGATCCGGTGGCCTAAATAGCTTGCCGCCGTGAGAAACCTCCCCGCCTTTGCTGTTGTTCTTCTGACCTGGACTCTGCCCCTTTCCGCGGCGCCGGTGACCGTGGCGCCCGACGACCCGCATCTGCTTTACAGCGGACGTCGCGACGACAGCAAACCGGGTGAGGTGCAATTGGGATATTCGGGAGCCCGGGTGCGCATGGCCTTCGAGGGACCGGCCCTCGTCGTGAAGCTGGAGAGTGCCAAGCCCAACTGGGTGAACATTTACGTGGATGGACGCCGAACCGAAAAGCTCAAGGTCGACGGCGAAGAAACCGCCTACCCCGTGGCCTCCGGACTCGGAGCGGGGGTGCATACCGTCGAGATCGTGAAGGCGACCGAAGGCATGGTCGGACCTGTCACCTTCCGCGGTTTTGAACTCCCCGAAGGGGGCAAGGTGGTCGAATACCCAAACCCCGAGACACGCAGGATCGAGTTCATCGGGGATTCCATCACCTGTGGATACGGCATCGAGGTGGATGACCCGAAGGTGCACTTCACCCCCGACACGGAAAATTTTTGCGACACCTACGCCTGGCGGACCGCCCGGGCCCTCAATGCCGAATATGCCGTCGTCGCCCGGTCGGGCATCGGAATGCTGCGCAATTACGGCGGTCCAACCGACGGCAATCCCGACAACATGCCGGCCATTTATGACCGGGCGCTTTTCCACAACAAGACCCCTTGGGATTTTTCGCGGTTCGTGCCGAATGTTATTTGTATCAATTTGGGAACCAACGACTTCAGCGGCAAGGGACCCAATTTGGAGCTTTTCACCGGGAACTACGTGGAATTCATCAAAAAATTGATTGGGCTCCACCCCGAAGCCCGCATCGTCGTCCTGGCCGGCCCGATGAACAATACCCGGACGCTCAAGGACCTCCTCAATCAGGTGGTGGACACGGTAAATGCCGAACACCCGGGCAAGGTGACCTTCTTTGAACTCTCGGCGCAGGGAGCCCGCGGCCACGGAGCCGACTACCATCCCTCTCGCGCGCAGGCTGAAGTCAACGGGGAGGAACTGGCCGAATATCTGTCCGAACTGATGGGATGGTCACTCTCGCCCTTGAACGAATGACCGCCCCCACTGCGGCCGCGTAAGGCATCCTTCAGTTCCCCTCATCGATCGCGAAAGGTGAGGAAATATTTAGTTCGTTCGCATGCATGCATTCATGCGGAAATGAAAGGAATCGCCGGGGACATGCGGGCAGAAGGGGAAGTGAGGATCTGGGCCATGTCAGGGTGTTTTGTTATTCGCTCTTACGCGAACAAAAAGAACAGTTTTGGGATCGGGTGTTGTGAATAACTTGTGAACCGGACTTTGGAGGAGGAAATCCCTCCGTTCTCCGGGAGAGACGGGAGGGTTCTCGCACGGGGTATGGATTGGAATATTTTATACAATAATCTGTATAAATAATTCATAATAATCCAATTAACTATAAATTTACTCAAAAAGAGTAAAACCAATCTTCGGGGATTTTTTCCCCTCGCGGACGACACATCGCGCAGGGGCTGTCCGTACGAACGCTCGCATTTGTTCACAAGTCGTCCCTGTGACACGGGGTCGACAGAGGGGATGTGCCAGGCCGGTGGGAGGTGTTCTTGTTCCGTGGTCGAGCCGGGTCCTGCTGACTTCTGTGTCTGCGGAATCGCTGAGATGCAAATAATGCGATTCCGCGTGTATGCGAAATTTTCGGAAGGGATGACCGTGGATGACGTCGAATTTCCGGCTCTGAGTGAGGCCTCGTTCCTCGGAGATCGGCCACGATTCTTCCCGCTTATCGGCGGAGGTTCCGCCCGAATTTCGTCGAGGGGATCGGTCCGGGGGCGCAGAGGATAGGGGCAGATTGTCGGAAGTTGTGAGGAGGGGATCGGGGTGCCGCGACTTTTGCCGCGGGACGGATGGTTCGCGGTTTTCTTGTCTTGTGACATTTTGTCCTCTCGCGCCGGCCAAAGGTTTCGAGACAATTTGGCGCACTCTGGCGCCTCGATGGAATTCCAGAGGGATTCAATCCACGCGTTTTGCGTTCCAGGGATTGGAGGAGATTCGAAATCCTGGAGCGCGTCCGGTTGGCGGGATGTCGCAAAAAAACCGAATTGCCCCGGACTCGCGGGCAATTCGGTTTTGCTGGGTCCGTCCCCAAGGGGCGGTTCTGCCGGGGGCTATTGTTCCTGTTCGGGGCGGGATTTGGGGCGTCGCACGACTTCCAGTCCCCGCCGGGCGTAATCGACCACGTAGCCCTCGTGCAGCAGCCAGGAGAGGTCGCGGGCGACGGCGGCTTCGCGTTCCGCTTCGCCGTTTTCGCCCGGGGGCAGGGGACGCAGCGCGGCGAGGGCTTTGCGCTGCTCGCCGGGGGGCGTTCCGGGATGTTCCTCCAGGTAGGTGAGAATGCCGCTGAGGGTGTCCGAAACGGGGGTGGATTTCCGATCCAGATACCGCGGACGGGCGATGGACACGTAGGTGATGTTTTCGTGGGCCTTGAAGATGTGGAGTCCGCGGGCGGCCAGGGCCTGGCTGAGGGAATGAACCAGGGGCAGAGGAAACCGACGGAGTTCGTCCACCGTACGGCGGGCGAGAGCCCGGGCTCCGGGAGTCGAGGAATGCAGGATGGCGGGTCCGGGGATTTCAACGCTTTCCCCCACCGGAACGATGACCTTTTCGGCATGGTGTTCCCGAAAATGCCGTTCGACCTCGCTCAGGGAGGTGAGCCGGGGAGGCTCTTCTCCCTCCGGGGTGGACAGGGGCAGAAATTCCTCCCTCCGGCTCCGTGCCTCCTTCCATTTCTGGATCATTTCCCCGTCGCGCACCATGCGAACCCGGGCCTTGTAGGCCTCGAAGGGCATGTGGGCGAAACGCTCGGCGTGGAGTTGGCGGAGCCGGTCCTGATAATCATGGTAATTGGGAGGTCCGATCAGCGTCTCACTCAGGCCGCAGACGGCCACGCAGGTGTAGGAGCCCTTGGGGGGATCCACGGGGACGGTTTCGCGACGGTAGAAGGCGTCCAAATGGGGGGCCAGCACATGGGAGATCGCCTCCCGCACGGTCAGCCAGACGCTGCCGTCGGTGGTCAGTTGAAACAACGGCGGACCGTCCTTGTGCCGGAGGGTGACAGTGTAGCGTTCGGGCTTTTCCAGCACGAGGTGGGCGAGGTCGAAAAGGGGATAGGCGACGGCGGTGGACCGGATCTGACGGGCCAGTCCGTCGATCCCTTTGGCATGGGACGCGAGGGAGATTTCCCAGCCGGTGAGCACGGGCTGCGGATGGGGTGCGTTCCGGCGGGAACCGTGACGGTCCTCGCGGCGCCCCTCCTTGCGTCCTTCCCTCCGGCCCCGTTCTCCCTCCCGGGGAGGCCGCCGGTCCCTCCGGGGACCACGCCGGTCGTCCCGACGTCCACCCTGGTGGTCGGCGTCATCGGAAAACCGGCGGGCCAGCCGGGCGGATGCGTCCGCGCCTTCCTTTGCCCAGGCGGGTTGAAAACTCAGGGCGAGGTCGATTTCGAGAGGGGAACCCTCGGGAGAGGATGGCTGTTCGGCACTCATGATGGCTGGGAGCTAACACCATTCGGGCGGGGGAGGGAAGGGAAGATCACGAGGCCACCCGGGAGGGAAAACTTCGAGAAAAACCGTTGCGCCGGAGACGGAAAACACCGACAACAACCGGCCCGAATTTCCCATGAAAAAGACTTCCGGCATGTCCGAAAAAGAGTTCCTTGCGCTGCTGCAGCAGGTGCTCCCGAAAGCCACGCCCGATCCGGCGCTGGCCAGTGCCATCTATGACGCCGTGGCCCGGCAGGTGCAGCTCCGCAATCATCTCGCCTCCTTCGAGAAATTCTGCGCCAGCGGTTCGCTGCCCGATCTCGAGGAACCCACCGTCGCCGAATTCAAAAGCCAGCTGGCCACCAATTTTGGCGAGGCCAATGTGACGGTCACCCCCAACGAGGAGCAACGGGCGCTGGATGTGGAGATCACCCTGCCGGACCGCGTTGTGACCAGTCAGGTCAAGGTGATTCCCCCGGACGAGGTTCCCGAGGAACTACCCAAGGCGCCCTATGTGCCGTTTCCCGTCGCGTTGCCCGAGGATCCCGAGCTCATCTGGCTGCTGGCCCGCCGGGAGGATTTTCCCGCGGACGAAGCGGTGCGTTCGCTGGAGGCCATCGAGGAGGAATTCTGGGCCACCAAGGCGGGACAGAAGCTGCTCAAGGAAACAGGGGAACGCCGGTTCGCGGACTTCATTTCCTCCGTGCCCGCCGCGGCGCTTTCCAACAGCAACATGAAGCGCCTCTACAAAATGCCGGAAACGCTCAAAACGCTGAGACTTCTTCCCGCCACCGGCGCGGAGAAGGTTGAGGCGGTCGACTAAAAGCTTCCCACGAAGGCGGCCTGGACCGGCATGGAGATTCCCGATCCGGTCCGCCTCTGGAAGGTTTGCGCCAGATACAGCGCCTCCGCGCGGGAGCGGTTTTCATAGGCGGGCACCCGGGTTTTGTTGCCGCAATTGTCCTCGGCGATGAAGGCCTGATCCTTCTTGTAGACGACAAAGGCATGACCGCTCCCGTCCGCGCGGCGATAGGTGATCACATTGGATTTGGTCTCCCGGTGGGAGGAATTCAGGCGGATCTGCTCCGCGCGGGCACAGGCGTAAACCAGACACCCGTTGGGGAGCGCGGCGGCGGTCGGGGTGTCGGCAAAGATTTTGCCATCATTCTTTCCTCCCGTCGGTGTCCATTGCGAGCCTTTCGACGGCCAGTAGTTCACCACGCCCCCACGATAAGAAAACCGTTGGGGTCCGCGGAGGGAACGCGATTCGGAACGGGACCACTGCGGAGTTGAAGGAAGATTTTGGTGTCCGGTTTTTTCCCCGGCGGAAGCGATCGTCATCAAAGCCAGGAGGATTCCCAGCGCACTCGAAAGCATTTTCATGATGCTTTCAAAATCGGCGCGGAACCGGCTTATCTAAACTGGGTGTATCCTGAGTTTATTTGTCCAAATGTCGCAAAAGCCCCTCAGTCGAATGCTTAATTTTCAATAAGGGTTTGGATGGGAAGACAACGGGTTGTTAAATCCTAAGAGCACCGCTGTTTAGGGTGGGAAATTTACGAAAGTCTTTCTCCGACAGTCTTATATAACGAAGGGAATTCTTCCCGCCGTTGGGGACGAATTTGCCCGCGGTCCTTCCGGGAAGGGGGCGGGCTCCGTTTTCGGTGCGTGGTCGAGCCGCGGACGAAATCCGGCCGGCGGAGGCCGGGTCGGGCGCAGTCGGAAAGACGGACGCTCCCGGAACGGGATTCCCGCCGATTGGTTCGAAACCGCAACGCTGCGGACGACCGGGGTCCGCGCGGATCCTAAAGCGCCGCCAGCGTCTTGCGCAGCCGCTCCTGATTGGCGGCGCTCATTTCACAAAGGGGCAGGCGGACCTCGGAGGTCATGTCTCCGCGGAGGGAGAGGGCGAATTTGATCGGCACGGGATTGGGCTCGATGAAGAGATCCTTGAAGAGCGGATACAACCGGCGATGGATGGCGGCGGCATCCGCGAGGCGTCCCTCATGCCAGGCGCGCACCAGATCGGACACCTCGCGCGGGAGGTAGTTCGAGGCGACGCTGATGACCCCCACCGCGCCGGCGGCGAGGAAGGGCAGGGTGAGCGAGTCGTCTCCGGAAAGGATTTCGAAGGCGTCGGGAACGGCCTGTCGGAGGGCGCTGACCCGTTCGACGCTGCCGCCGGCCTCCTTGATGCACGTGATGTTCGGGCAGTCCTTCGCGAGGCGGGCGACGGTTTCGACGCCGATCTCGATGCCGCAACGGCCCGGGATGCTGTAAAGCACGAGCGGGATTTTCACCGCGGAGGCGATGGCCTTGTAATGACGGTAGAGGCCTTCCTGCGAGGGCTTGTTGTAATAGGGTGCGACCAGCAGGGCGGCGTCGGCGCCGAGTTTCTCCGCCTCGACGGTCAGGTCGATGGCCTCGGCGGTGGAATTCGAACCGGTGCCGGCAATGACCAGGCAGCGCTTGCGGGCGGTCTCCACCGCCACCTTGATCACCTCCGCATGTTCTTCATGGGTGAGGGTCGGGGATTCGCCCGTGGTGCCGACCGGAACGATTCCCTCCACACCGCCGGCGATTTGGGCTTCGATGAGGTCGCGAAAAGCCGGAATGTCGAACGTCCCGTTGCGGAACGGGGTGACCAGCGCGGTATGGGTGCCTTTGAACGTCATGGATGGAGAGGGAGATTTACAGGGTAATGGTGCCTTCGAAAACAAAATCCGCGGGTCCGGTCAAAGTCACATTCCGGAATCCGCCGTCGGTCTTCACAAAATCCACCTGAAGGGTGTCGCCGCCGCGGACCCGAACCGAGATGGGCGCGGGGTCGCCGGTGCGCAGATGGTGCAGGATGGCCGAGGCGCACACGCCGGTGCCGCAGGCCAGCGTTTCACCTTCCACGCCGCGTTCGTAGGTGCGGATGGCGATGGCGGACGGACCGGTCACCGCCGCGAAATTGGCATTGGTGCCCTTCGGGGCAAAGGCTTCGTGGTAACGGAGGCCCGCACCGTCGCCGTGCACGTCCACCGCCTCGAGATCGGAAACAAAAACCACGGCGTGCGGCACGCCCGTGTTGAGAAAGTCGACCTCCAGCGGACGGCCCGCCACCTCGAGGGTCTGGGTCGGGCGGTGGGAATGCGGGTCGCTCATGGCGATTTGCACCAGATCGCCGAGGAACTTCGCGCCGATCACGCCGGCGGGGGTTTCAAAGGTGATTTCGGACGCGGTCGTTCCGCTCACCCGGCGCGCGTAGCGCGCAAAACACCGGGCGCCGTTGCCGCACATCTCGGCCTCGCCGCCGTCGGCATTGTAATAACGCATCCGAAAATCGGTGCCGTTCTGCGCGGGTTCCACCATCAGGAGTCCGTCGGCGCCGACACCGCGGTGACGGTCGCAAAGGCGCGCGATCTGGGCGCGGTCCAAGGCCAGCGATCCGTCCCGGTTGTCCAGCATGACGAAGTCATTGCCGGCGCCATTCATTTTGGTGAAGGAAAGAGTCATGGAGAAACAACAAAGTTAGGCCAAGCGGGCCGCCTGCACAAGCGGACGGACAAAATTTGCGATGTGTTCGCCGAGGTTGGGCGCCGTGGCATTTTCCGCGATCCGGCGGACGATGGCGCTGCCGACCACGACGGCGTCGGCATGGCGGGCGACGGCCGCCGATTGTTCCGGCGAGGAAATGCCGAATCCGACCGCAATGGGGAGCGTGGTGTGACGGCGCAGTTCGGCGACCTGCGAGGCGATGGTGTCGGAAAGACTGGTCTGCTCCCCGGTGACGCCCTCCCGGGAGACGTAATAAAGGAATCCCCGGCCCGTGGCGGCGATTTTTTCCATGCGTTCGGGCGGGGTGGTGGGCGCAATCAGCCGGATCGGATCCAGTCCGCCCGCCGCCACCAGCTCGGCATTGCGCTCAGCCTCGTCCGGAGGCAGATCCAGAATGAGCAGCCCGTCGGCGCCGGCCGCCGCCGCGTCGGTGAGGAAGCGTTCAAAACCGTATACGTAAATCGGATTCAGATAGGTGAACAACACCAGCGGCAGTTCGGACCGGGACCGGAACTTCCGCACCAGCTCGAGCGCTCCGGGGACGGTCATGCCGGCGGCGAGGGCGCGATTGGAAGCCGCCTGGATGGTGGGGCCGTCGGCCAGGGGATCGGAGAACGGGATGCCGAGTTCGATCACGTCCGTGCCCGCCTCCTCAAGGGCGTGCATGACCTCGACGGTGGCTTCCGCGGATGGATCGCCGGCCGTGATGTAGGCGACAAAACCCTTGCGGCCCTCGTCGGCCAGTTTCCGGAAACGTTGGGCGAGGCGATTGGAATTCACAGGAGCAGGGAGCATCATCCGGCGACGCTCCGCGACGCAAGCGAATCCTGCGCGCGGAGGCAGCCGGGGCCTTGGGAAAAAGCGGTGAATCCCGCTATTTCAGCCACACTTCGCCCTGCGGGCCGTTTTGCGAAAAACCGAAGGTCTTCGGCGACGCCTTCGCGATGGCGAGGGCGGACTTGAGATTGTAGCCGGCGTCGTTGATGCCCTTGCGGTTGAGCCGTTTGCCGGGAGCCTTCTGCAGCAGCTCGATCAATTCCCGTTCGCTTCCGATGTCGGGCTTGGAGGAACGGGCAGGACGGGAGGCGTCCACGGACTCTCCCTTGAGATTCTTGCCGGTAAGCTGGGTATACTGGGCCTCAAGTTCCTTTACGAGCGCCTTGGCTTCGGCCAGTTTGCGAACCACCTCGGAAATCGCCTGTTGACGAAGTTCCTTAATCTCCTGTTCAGCGCGGGCCTGAATTTCCTGAATTTTTTCCAGTGCGGTGAGTGCCATAGATAAAGACGTTCGACTATGTGCTGAATTACGCGGCATGCAATTGCGAAATTCTTTTTGATGAGGAATTTAATGGTAAATATATCGTAACACGATATACTTGGGAAGTGACCAAGTCCGATTATGAGACCCTGGCGGCCTTTCGCTACGCGTTACGCCGGTTTTTGAATTTCAGCGAGCGGGTGGCGCAGGACCGCGGTCTGCCCGTGCGCCAGTATCTGGCGCTTCTGGCCATCGAGGGGTTCCCCGGGCGGGATTTTGTTTCGATGGGGGAGTTGGCTGAGCGGCTGCAGATCGCCCCGCACAGTGCGGTCGGCCTGGTGAACCGCCTCGAGGCGGCGGACTTGGTGAGGCGGGAACCCGCTCCGGAGGATCGGCGCCGGGTGGTGGTTCGTCTGACCCGCCGCGGCCGGGCCAGGCTGGAGAAACTGGCGTCGGCCCATCACGAGGAACTGCGAACCGTGGGGCCGGTGCTTTCCGGGCTGCTTGCGAAGGTGGCGGCTTCCGCGGAAGGGGGGCGGTCCCATCCGCCCGCGGAACCGGCGGCTTGCGAAATGTCATGATGATTCACACCTATCGTTACGGCTCCCCCCGGGTGGAGGGGGAGGGATTGCGCATTGGAACGGCCCGGTATGTGCCCCGGGGCGTGCGACGCGAAGACTGGCAGACCCGGGGGTATTTCGACATCTGGCTGCCGCTGCTTGCACCCGAACCGGAGGCCATCAGGAAGTTCCTGGGCGGAGAGCTGACCTTTGCCGCCTTTTCGCGACAGTACCACCGCCGGATGAAGGTGCCGGAATGCCGTCAGGTCATCACGCTTCTGGCGGGGGTCTCGCTCGTCCAACCCCTCAGTCTCGGCTGTTATTGCGAGGACGAATCCCGGTGTCATCGCAGCCTGCTTGCCAAGCTGGTTCGGGCCGAGGCGCAGAAAATCCGTCCGGGTATCACCGCGGCGTTTTCCCTGCGGGGCGGAGCGGAGCGGTATTTTTCCAGTCCGGTCTGTTACGCCGACGGCGAGGAGGAACCGTCCTGAGGTTTCGCCGGATTCGGTTGAGGCGGTGAAGGGGCGTGGTCCGGGGGCAGGACGCCCGTCCTGAGAAACTCCCGCACCACCCTGGCCGTGGGATCCTCCGGTTTGGCCAGGCTTTGCAGGATGCCGCCGTGCGTGCGTTCGGGAAGGACCTGGAACGAGAGGTGGGGACATTCCGCGACACGGCGCATGGCGGCGACGAAGTAGGCGTTTTCCTCCACGCGGGCCGGCCAG
>CALCJD010000085.1 GCA_937960895.1 uncultured Spartobacteria bacterium
GCGGGACAGTCACGTTGGGCGGAACCAAGACCGTCAATCTGTTCGGCTTGGGGGCCGGGCTGCTCGAAACCGGCGTGAAGTATACGCTGTTTGACGCAAGCGGCGCGGGTTCCCTCGCGGCTGGATGGGACGAAAGCTGGGTGATCGGAACCAACACGACCGGCCTGACCATCGATTTCTTTGGCTTCGAGGGTAGTGAACTGAAGGTGAGCTTCGTCCCCGAACCGACGACCACCTCGATTTTGGCGGCCGGCCTGTTGGTCCTGGGAGCCAGGCGCATCCGGCGCAAGGCCGCGGAAACAAGGTAGGAGCGCATGACTCCATGCGCCCGCGGGCGGCTGAGGTTTGGTTGCCGACCCCGCCAAGTGATGCAATGAGCAATTTGTGAACAGCGGAACGATGGTGCGAGGCGCCGCGTGAGGCAATTTATCCGAGTGCCGGTTGATTGAGCGGATGAGCCGCCTTGGAAAGCGCCCGATAATGGATTCAGCGCGATTGATGAATAAATCTCCGAATGTCCTGGTGATTTTGAGCGACCAACTCCGGCGTCAGGCTCTGGGCGTGTATGGGGATCCGGAGGCGCGGACGCCGCATGTGGACAGGCTGGCGGCGGAGGGGGTGCGATTTGCGCAGGCGTGCGCGACATCGCCGATCTGCGTGCCTTTCCGGTTTACGCTGATGACAGGCGAATATGCGCATACGCGAAAGGTCCCCGGGATCGAGTATGCGATGTCGCCGGCCGAGCGGACGCTGGCGGACGAATTCAACGAGGCGGGATATGAGACGATTTACGTGGGAAAATGGCATCTGGATGGCGGTCACGGGAGGCTGGGATCAGCCGCGCAGGTGAACCGGACGCGGGTGCCGCGCTCGCGGCAGGGACGCTGGCAGACGTGGCAGGGGTTTGAGTTGCGCAATGATCCGCTCGATACCTGGATCTTCGAGAACGACGATCCCGTGCCGAAAAAGCTGGCCGGGTATCAGACCGATGCGCTGTTCGACCGGGGCATGGAATGTTTGCGGAGGCGCAGGGGAGACCGGCCGTTTTGCCTGGTGATTTCGGTGGAACCGCCGCACGACCCGTTTGTGGCTCCGCCGGATTTGCAGGCGGCATGGGAGGCACGCGAAATCAGCCTGCCGCCCAATTTTGCGATGGAGGATGCGGGAGAACGCGAGCGGGTGATCCGCAACCGGAAGCGGTATGCGGCCATGGTGGAGAACCTGGACGCCAATATCGGGCGGATGCGTGATTTTCTGGATGAGACGGGCCTGGCGAAAAATACGGTGACGGTTTTTCTTTCCGATCATGGAGAGCTGGGCGGAGCGCATGGATTGGAGGAGAAGCAATGGCCTTATGAGGAATCGGTGGGCATTCCCCTCATCGTGCACGATCCCCGGCATTCGGAGCGGGCTGGCCGGGTGATTGAAGATCCCACATGCACGGAGGACCTTTTCCCGACCTTGCTGGGTCTCGCCGGGCTTCGCCCCAAAAACACTCTGCCCGGCGCCGATCTCACACCGCTGATTCATGGCAAGGTCGATCGCCTTGCCCGGGAGGGAGTGATGCTGGAATTCGTAGCCGAATTGCGCCCGGAGCGGGTTTTTTCCAACGAACCGTGGCGGGCATTCCGTACGCGGCGGTTCAAATACACCGTCAAGGGCAACAATCTCGGGGGAACACCCTGGCAATTTTTCGATCTGGCGACGGATCCCTTCGAATTGAACAATTTGGTGGACGCGCCGGAGCACGCCGCGGAGATCGCGCGGCATCACGATTTGCTGCGGGACCGCATCCTCGAGACGCAGGACCACTTCGTGCTCCTCCCGGCCTTTGGCCGGAAGGGAGCCAACTGCTGGATGGATCACGCGGCGACCATCGGAGATTCGAGTCTCTGAGAGCGAAGCGCGCTTTTGGCGAAAAATGGTTTTGATTTAATTTTCCCGATAAAGTGGGAGGATGGGAACGTGATCGACAGGACGACTTTCCTCGACACGCATCAGCATCTTTGGGACACCGCCCGGTTTTCTTATCGGTGGATGGAGGAGTTGCCCGCGTTGAATGCTCCCCATTTGATACGCACGTACCGGGAAGCCGCGGAAGGGCTGAACATTTTAGGTTCGGTCCATATCGAGACCGATGTGGACGAGGCGGATTTGCCGGCCGAGACGGCATGGATCTTCTCCCTGGCCGACAATCCGGCCCATGGCATCCTGGGCGTGGTGGCCGGGGCCCGCCTCGAGCGCGAAAATTGCTTCGCACATCTTGAGCCATTCTGGGTGCATCCCAAGTTGAAGGGCCTCCGCCGTGTGATTCACACCCAGGCCGACGAGATCATGAAGGACGCCCGGTTTTTATCGAACCTTGGCATTCTTGCGCAGCGGGGGTTGTCGTTCGACCTTTGCGTGCTGGCCCGCCAGTTGCCCGCGGCGCTGGAGGTGGTGAAACGGTTTCCGTCGATCTCCTTCGTCCTCGACCACTGCGGCAATCCCGACATTAAAAGCCAGGCCCTCGACCCGTGGAGGCGGCATCTCCGCGCCTTTGCGGAGGAACCCAATGTCGTTTGCAAAGTCAGCGGCATTGCGGCCAGCGTCGATCCCGCAAATTGGTCGGCAGAGAATTTTCGGCCGTTTGTCGAGCACGTTATCGAATGCTTCGGGTGGGAGCGGGTTCTTTGGGGAAGCGACTGGCCGGTTTGCAGGCTTACCTGTTCCTTGCGGCAATGGGTGGAGGTCGTGCAAGAACTCATACAATCTCACGGCTGTCCAAAATAATTCTTTCTTGGACAACGGGCATTGATTTTATGCGG
>CALCJD010000086.1 GCA_937960895.1 uncultured Spartobacteria bacterium
GGCCGTGTCGGCATGATCCTCGACGATGAGCAACCGCAACGTTCCCGCCGTCTGACGACGCGGTGGCAGGGAGACCGCCCCGGCCCGAACCGCAGCCGGCGTGAGGGGCAGCGCAATTTCAAAAACACTCCCCAGGCCAATCCCGAGACTCTCCGCGCGAATGGTACCGCCATGCAGTTCGACAAGTGCTTTGGAAATGGCCAGACCAAGCCCCATGCCTCCAAACTGCCTGGTGATGCCGGCGCCGCCCTGTTCAAACGCATCAAAAATCCGCGGCAGGATCTCCGGGGCAATGCCGGCGCCGGTGTCGCTCACCACCACCAGGGCGCGATTCTCCCGACGGGCCGTGCGCACCACGATGGAGCCGCCCTCGGGGGTAAACTTCGCGGCGTTGTTCAAAAGGTTCCAAAGCACCTGCTGCAGCCGCGCAAAATCCGCCATCACCGGCAGTTCGCCCGGAGCCCGTTCCTGCGTGAGCTTGATTCCCTTTTCGAAAATCTGCGGCAGACAGACCTCGCAGGCGTGTTCGACGGCGGTGTTGAGATCCATTTCCACCTGCCGGAGACTGAGCTTCCCGCTGGTGACACGGCTGAGATCCAGAAGATCGTCGATCAATTTCGTCTCCAGCTCGATGTTGCGCCGGATCATCGCGAAGTCCTTTCGCAGAGACTCGGAAAGGTTCGGATCCATCTGCCGCGCCGCCACGTTCATGAGAACGGGAGTGAGCGGCGTCCGCAGTTCATGGCTGAGCACGGCCAGAAAATGATCCTTCGAGCGGCTCGCCTGCTCGGCGGCCTCCTTGGCCTCCTGCAGCGCACGCTCGGTGCGTTTCTGCTCCGAGATGTCCCGGGCGATGCTCGATGCGCCGACAATGTGCCCCAGATCGTCCCGGATCGGGGAAACCGAAAGGGACACCGGAATGTCCGTGCCGTTCTTGTGGCGCCGGACCGTTTCGTAATGGTGGATCTGCTCGCCACGACGGATCCGGAAGAGGATCTCATGTTCCTCGCCGGCCCGATCCTCCGGGATGATGGAAAGCACCGTTCGACCGACCATCTCCTCCGCGGTAAAACCCAGCAGGTTTTCCGCGCCCCGGTTCCATGTCCGGATGATCCCCTCAAGGTTTTTGCTGATGATGGCATCGTCGGACGACTCCACAATCGCCGCCAGCTGGCGCGCCGCCCGCTCGGCCCGGCGCAGATGCGAACCCAGCCGCGTCGTACCGGCCACGCCGACCACATTCCCCTCGGAGTCCATGATGGGATTGTAGATGTAATCGTGGATTTCCTCCCCACCCTCGGGCCCCTTGAACAGAATCTCCCCCCGCTCGGCCTGCCCAGTGGCGGCCACGCGCTGCAATTGCTCCGACAGCCGGGCGGCGAGTTCCGGAGGATAGTCCAGCTCAAACAGCGTGCGCCCCACCGCCTCCTCCAGGGACACTCCCCAGATTTTCAGCAGGGGCTTGTTGGCGTAAAGGACGCGTGCTTCTCGGTCGAACGCATACACCAGATCGGAAAGGTTGGAGAGAACCGCGTCAAAGATCGTGGACTGTTCGCGCACCTTCCGCGTGAGCGCCGCCACCTCCAGCTCGTGTTCCTTCCGCGCCGAGACGTCCCGCACGAAAATCGACAGCATCTGCGGACTGGGATAGGCGCGGATCTCGAGCCAGCGGTCCAGGCGCGGATAGAACAACTCCAGGGTTCCCTGCACCTGGCGCTCCATCACGTCGCGATAAAACCGCCCCGCCTCGCTTTCGACAATGTCCGGGAAAAGCTCCCACAGGTTCTTTCCCATCAGCTCGTCCGCCGTGGAAAAGAGGGGCAACACCAGCTTCAGGTAGGCCGCATTGACGTAGCGGATGCGCCAGCCGGCGTCGATGGTGATGAACGCATCGCTGACACTGTCGAGAACATCCTTGAGCGACAGCGGGAAATCTGAGGGGGAATGGCTCATGCGTTTGGAACCGTCAGCGACCGCCGGAACCGAACCTTCGGGAAAGGCGGTCCCTTACGGCGGGATCCATGGAAATGATGGGCGGCCAGTCGCGGTGGAACCCCTCCCCGGGCAGCTTCCGCGTGGCGTCGATGCCGAGCTTGCTGCCCGCGCCGATTTCGCTGGTGGCGTGGTCCAGCACGTCGGCCGGGCCGCGCGTGAAAATGCTGTCCCGCTGCGGGTCGGTGTTTGCGCAGAGCCGGAAAAGCACCTCCCGGGTGTCGTGAACATTCACATCGGCGTCCACCACCACGATGTACTTGGTGAACATCATCTGTCCCATGCCCCAGAGACCGTGCATGATCTTGTAGGCCTGCATCGGGTAGGTCTTCCGGATGCTCACAAAAACCGCATTGTGAAACACGCCCTCCGCGGGAAGCGCAATGTCCACGATCTCGGGGAAGTTCATCTGGAAGATCGGCAGAAACAGCTTCACCGACGCACTGCCCATGTAAAAATCCTCCATGGGCGGAATGCCAACGATGGTCGCGGGATAGATGGCGTCGTGCCGATGGGTGATGGCCGTCACGTGAAACACCGGATAGGGCTCCGGCAGTGTGTAGAAACCGGTGTGATCCCCGAACGGCCCCTCCTCCCGCAGCGGCTCGGCGGGATCAATGTACCCCTCGATCACAAAATCCGCATTGGCCGGCACCTCAAGGTCGTTGGTTTCACACCGGACCAGTTCGACCGACTTCTTGCGCAGATAACCCGCCAGCAAAAACTCGTCGAGACCGTCCGGCAGGGGAGCCGTCGCCGCAAAGGGAAAGGCCGGATCCCCGCCCAGAAAAATCGCCACCGGCATCCGGGTGCCCGTTTCGTAATACCGGCGTCCATGCCGCGCCGCAACCTTCTGCAGCTGCCAGTGCATGCCGGTCGTGCATTCGTCGTAGATCTGGACGCGGTACATCCCCAGATTCCGCTCGCCGGTGTCCGGGTCGCGGGTCACGACACAGGGCAGCGTCACAAACCGCCCGCCGTCGAGCGGCCAGCATTTCAGAATGGGCAGATTCAGCAGCGTCGGCGGCTGCGCCGGAAGGGTCGCCGGATTCCGCCAGTCGGGCGCCGGGGGCCAGGCTTCGCGTCGCGTGGACGGGGCGTCAAACCGGTGAACCACCTCCTTGCAGGGACCGGTCTTCACCCGCTTCGGACGGGCATGCCGCAGTTCCATCCCGGCGCCCAGCAAGGCCATGGCTTCGCGCAGACTCGTCGGCGGCTTGGCTTTCATGATCGTTCCCAAATCGGCCGCCACCTCGTCCACGGATGCCGCATTCATGCTCATGGCCATGCGTTTCCAGGAACCCATCGTGTTGATGGCCACCGGGAACGGACTCACCACGCCGTTCACGGTGGGTTTTTCAATCAGCAGCGCCTTGCCGCCGTCCGGGGATTTCATCTCCCGGTCGGCCAGTTCCGTGATTTCCAGTTCGGTGGCCACCGGTTCGGTGATCCGCCGAAGCTCCCCGGCCTGTTCGAGCGCCTCCACAAAGGCACGGTAGGAAGAGAATGCCATCGTCAAAAAATCCCGGCGCACCGCACCGCGACACCGCGCGGCTCATCTTCCCCCGATCGCCCACCGTCAAAACACGACTGCATGAATCCCTGAATAAAGGAGGATGAGGGCGCTGGCAATGGCGGGAATGCGCAAAAACGCCGCCTCACCGGCGATGCAGGACCAGCACCACCGCCGCCCCGACAAAAAGAACGCCGAAACCCACGTCCAGCAACCGGCGATGACGGCGATCCGCAAACCATTTGAGCAGCGAGGCGCCCAACCCGGTGTAGACCGCCATCACCGCGAGGTCCACCGAGACCATGGTGGCAGCCATGACCGCATACTGCGGCCAGAGCGGTCGGCCCAAATCCAAAAACTGCGGCAGCACCGCCAGCAGAAAGACGATGGCCTTGGGATTGGAAAGATTGACCAGCAGGCCGCGCAGCATCTGTGCGCCGGGCCGGTCGGCCACCACCGACACCGTCTCGGCCCGCCCGGATCCTCCCAGACACAAGCGCAACCCCAGCCAGGCCAGATACAACGCGCCCAGCCATTGAACCGTCAGAAACGCCGGCTCCGAAGTCGCCAGCAGCGCGCCGACACCGCAGGCCACCAAGGCGATCTGCGCAATCAGTCCACCCTGCAGACCCACGGCCGTCCAATACCCTGCCGGGAACCCGCTGCGCGCCCCGCTCGACATGGAGGCGACCGCCCCGGGACCCGGCGAAATGCTGATCAGAAACGACGCCAGCAGGAAGCCCAGCCACGTCGGCCCACTCACGCCGCAGGGCCGGACTCAGGCTTCCAGCTCGGTTTCGAGCGTGATCGGGGCGTTCAGGAGCTTCGAAATCGGGCAATTCGCCTTCGCAAACGCCGCCAATTCCTCGAATTTTTCCCGTGTGATGCCCGGCACCTTCGCCTTGAGCGTGAGATGAATGGCGGTGACCGCCGGGGCGCTTTTCACCTGATCCAGTGTCACCTCGGCCCGGGTGTCGAGGGCCTCGGGGGTGAAACCCGCATTGCCCAAAAACAGGCTCAGCGCCATCGTGAAGCAGCCCGCATGGGCCGCCGCAATCAGTTCCTCGGGATTCGTCCCCACCCCATCCTCAAAACGATCGCGAAAGGAATACGGCGTCTCCTTGAGAACGCCACTGGTGGTGGTGATGGTGCCGTGACCGGCGCTGAGGTTGCCCTCCCAATGAGCGGAAGCGGATTTCTTGGTCATGCGAATTACAACGGATTGAGGTAATTTTATCCGGATTGCCGATTTGGCGACTTTTTTCCTCCAAAAAAATCACACTTTTTCAGAAAAAAAAGTTGGCAAATGCCGGAAACCCGGCATATTTCCCACCCCTTCCAGCAACGAGGAGTCTTAGCTCAATCGGTTAGAGCGCTGCCCTGTCACGGCAGAGGTTGCGGGTTCGAGCCCCGTAGACTCCGC
>CALCJD010000087.1 GCA_937960895.1 uncultured Spartobacteria bacterium
TTCATCTCGCCTGCGCTCTCCTTCTCATGAAAGAGGTTTTGGGATAGCTTCTAGGCGCCGGCAAACCCCAACCGTCCCCGAAATTTGCCCAACACCGATGCAACTGGTGCATAAGGGATAAATCCCCTTTTATAAGGATTCTATCCAAACGATTAGGGACCTCACCGATAGGCACCGAAGCAGGGTTGGCGTCATGCTGGGGCCATGATGACAACCCACGGATCATCCTCCTTCCCCATACTCCGCCGCCTGTTGCTTCCGGGCGGACTGGCCGCCGCCTTCGCCTTCCTCAGTCCTCCGGTTCATGCCCAGATTGAGAGTGGGGAGTCTTCGGGAACACCGCTGAGCTTGAATGTCTCGTCCGCCGTCAGCCTGAACGCCCCGCTGCTTCCGGTCAGCGGCACCTCCACCGTCGTGGCCGCCGTTCCGCTGAGCACGGCCTCCGGGAATGCTCCCGCCCCGTATTCCGAGATGGGCGGTCCGCTGAACTTCACCGCCCCCAACGCCAGTATCGGACTCAATGCGACGAGTGGATTGCTGAATGTGAATGCCGGAATGACCACCTTGGCCATCGGAGCTTCCGCCCTCACCAACACGGCGCAATCCACCGTCGACGGGGGGGCCGGATTCCAGACCACCGGCGCAAATGCCGGCGTGGCCGGTTTGAGTGTGGAGTTCGGACTCATTTCCGCCACCGTCGATGCGCCGCTGTCCCCGGAAATCAATGTCAGCGTTTCCGCCCTCAGAATCACCACCGGGGCGATCACGTCCCTCTCGGAAGTTTCCGGGGCCGGCACCGGCGAAAACCTGGACGCGTCCTTTTCCACCTCGGTGCTCGACTTCGACATCCTTCTCTTCGGGGTGAGCATCCTTCCGCAGATTCCGATCGATCTCTCGGCCGATCTCGAGGCGGGTTTCCCCGTCGAGGTCACCATTGATCTCGCCGAGATCTCCATCACACTTCCGGCCGGACTCGCCGCTCTTTCCGCATCCGGTCTGATCCGTATTTCCAATGCCGGAGCCGGCTCCGCCGACGCCACCTTGGGATCGGCAACAGGCACCGCCCTGAAACTTGGCTTTGAAAACATCAGCATCAGCGCACAGATCGGAGGTTTGATTGATGCAAACACCTCCGTGAGCGGTCTCCTGACCGTCGGGGAAACCGAAGCTGTCATGCAGGCCGTCCCGGAACCTGCCACCACACTCCTCGCCGCCGGAGCCCTGGTCGTTCTGATGATTCGTCGCCGGCGCTGACCTTCCGGTACCAGGGGGCGGTCGGCCCGCCCCTTCGCCAAGGATCAGCGACGACCAACCGCCAAAGTCTTGCGACGAAAAATCCCTCCGTTCCCGGACGTGTCGCGTCCCGGCAAGCCCCTTTCCTCCGGCATGGATCCGGCGCCTCATCCGGGGAATCCCAAGGACAGGGGGCTCCGCAGAAACGGTGGCGATACCCCGGCCCCGAATCCGCCGTTCGCACCGACCCTCAGTTGCCCCGGGCGGCGGGAATCGGCCGGTCCGCCGGAATTCCCTACAACCGCAGGCGCCCCTTCATTTTCGGTTTGGGTGCGTCGGGGGAAACCTCCATTCCGTTCTTCTTCAGATAATCCGCCAAGGCCGCGGTGATTTCGCGCGCCGTGCGGCGCGTGTCGGCGGTCACCCCCGCCGCCAGCCCCTGGGCCCCCTGCAGGACCATGGGCCAGGCAATGATTCCCATCACCGCGCCGGGCATGGCGTTGGATCCCCCCGTGGTCCGGATGAGAACGAAGGGTTTGGATTCTCCGGAGGAATGGTCGGACACGATGGCGGTGACATCGAGTTTGGTTCCGCCCGCGCCAAATCCAATGGTGCTGCGAAGCGCGCGGCTGCCCTGATTGATCCGCGTGAAACGTCCGGTCACCACCCAGTAGTCGCCCGGAGGAACGGCGGCCTCATCGGGCAGGCCGTCGGCGGGAGCCAGGTACTTGCGCAAACCGGCCACCAATTCGGCGGACAACCGGTCCTGCAGGGCCTTCTCAAATTCACTGAGTTTCCGACCTTCGCGATCCACCCGCACCGTGCCCTCCTCGAAGGCAAAGGGACGCACATAAATTCCCCGCGGACGGTGTGTCGGCGTGCGATTTTCGAGCGAAACGACCTGGCTCACGCTCACCGAGGCGCAGGAACACAGGGACAGGGCGAGTCCCAGCCCCGGAAGGAGGAAAAGAAGACGGCTGAACATGTCCGATTGTCTCACTCCCGGTCGGGTTTGCCAAGAATGCGCCGGGCCCGTTCGGCGAGTTCCTCAAGAAAATACTCCACCGGTTCCGAAAGCGTTCCCCGCCAGAAGGCGCCGATGGGCAGATGCGGAAACCCGGAAAGCGGCAGCACGCGCACCCGCGCATCGCGTCCGAGATCCGGCGTTCGCACCGCCAGTCCGACCCCCAGGCCGTTGCGGACGTAGATGGAAACCAGATCCTGGGAACTGGCCTCCATTTCGGTGCGCCAGAGCAGCCCGCGGCGATCGAGTTCCTTTTGAAACAGACGCGGCAGCAATTCGTGGGGCGGCAGGGAAATGAGCGGCGGCTTTTCCTCCGCCTTCAGCAGATCGGCCGCACGGAGGTATTCGCTGTCGGCCGGCGCAATCAGACACAGCGGCAACCGGGCCAGCGTCACCGAACGAAACGAGGACGGCAACCGCGATTCCAGCACGGTCACCGCCAGATCCGCCTCGCCCTGCGCAATCAACTGCTCGGCACCCCTCTGTTCGATTTCCTGCAGGGTCATTCGAAGTCCGGGAAACCTTTCCCGCAGGCGGGCCAGCAGCTGCGGCACGTGCTCGCGCATCACCTCGGTCAATCCCGCCAGCCGGATCACCCTCCTCGCCCGCCCCTGCACCAATTCCCGCACTTCCGTCAGGCGGCTGAAAAACGGTGCCGCAAACTCATACAGCGCCTGCCCGGCGGGGGTGAGCCGGAAGGGACGCCGTTCAAACAGACGCACCCCAAGGTCTTTCTCCAGGGCCGCCACCTGCGCACTCACCGCCGGCTGCTGGATGCCGTACGGCATGTGACGGCACGCCGCCACAATGCCCCCATGCTTCGCCACATAATAAAACAGCTCGACGTGATGCACATTCATAACAATCGCTTTTATCGATATTATTATGATTTATTATCGATTTTGTAAATTCTTATTTCCCTGTCACTCTGGACGTCGATGAAAACCCTCTTCCGACGCCCCGGCGTGGCCGGCCTGCTCTTCGCCCAGTCACAGGTCGCGTTCACCGACAACGCCTCAAAGTTCGTGCTCATCGGACTCGTGCAAATCCTGCTTCCGCGGGAAACGGCGAATCCCCTGGTGAGCGCAATCGCCCTCCTGCTGGTGGCGCCGTTCGTGCTTTTTGCCCCGCTGGCGGGCTGGCTCGCCGACCGCTTTCCCAAGCGTCACGTGCTGGCGGCCTGCCTCTGGCTGCAGCTGGGCGTCGCCGTCACGCTGCTGGCGGCGATGACGCTTCACTCGCTCCCGCTGGCCGTGGGCGGCTTTTTTCTGCTCGGCATCCAATCCGCGCTCATGTCCCCCGCCCGCCGCGGCATGGTCCGCGAGCTGGCTGGGGATTCGGTGGGCGAGATGGTCGGGTGGATGGAGATGCTTTGCATTGCCGCGGTGTTGGCGGGCGGCCTGGCGGGGGGACAGATGATCGACGGACTGACCGGCTGGCTCGGCGGCTCCTCCCCCGACGCGTGGACGGCGGGGGCCGTTTCCCTGGCCGTCCTCGTCGGGGGCTGCGTGGCGGCGCTCGCAGGCTTTCGCCGGGTGCCGGTTCGTCCCGCCTGCGCCCGGACGCCGTTCCGGTTCCGGATGCTGGCGGGTCATTGGGATCTCCTGAAAACGCTGCGTCGCGACCGGGGAATCTGGCGCGCGGCCCTGGGAGACGGTGTTTTTTATTTCCTGGGCGGAGTGTTGTTGCTGACCCTGGCCGAGGTCGGTCGAAATCTGCATCCGGACGGCCTCGGCGCGGCCCGTGCCACGAGTCTCATGATGGCGCTCATCGGCGTCGGCGTGGCCGCCGGAAGTCTTCTGGCCGCCGCCCTGAGCCGCCGGGGGCACACGCTGGGTCTTGCCCCCGTGGGGGCGCTGGGCATGGCGGCGGCGCTTTTCCTGCTGGCCGGCGCAACTCCGGCGGGAACGTGGTTCCCCGCCGGTCTGGCGCTGCTCGGTGTGTCGGGAGGACTCTTCATCGTGCCGCTCGGGACCTATCTTGTGGATCGCTCGCCCGAGGAGCAACGCGGCCGGATCCTGGCGGCCTCCAGCCTGCTTTCGAGCGTGACCGGGGTGGCCGCGGTGGGAGCGCATGCCGTGGCGGCGAATCTTCTGTCCATCGGCACTTCGGGCCAGTTCATCCTCCTGGGGGCGCTGATGATCGGCACGGCCCTTTGTGCGGCCCGCCTCTTGCCCCAACACCTTCTTCGCCTCGCCGCTCTGGCTGTGGCGCGGACGCGTTATTCGGTGCGTTCCGTCGGCGAACTCCCCGCAAAGGGCGGGGCGCTCGTGATCTGCAATCATGTGAGCTACGTGGACACGCTCGTCCTCTGCCTGGCCACACCCCGTCCGATCCGGTTTCTTTCGTATGACGGATTTTTGGAAACCCCGCTCCTCGGCACAATCCTCCGCCTGGCGGGAGTCATCCCGGTCTCCCCGACACGGGCCAAGGAAGCCATCACCCGCGCCGCCGAATGCATCCGTCAGGGGGACATCGTGTGCATCTTTCCCGAAGGCCAGCTCACCCGCACGGGACATCTTCTGGAATTGAAGAGCGGATTCGAACTGATCGCCCGCCGCGCCGGCTGTCCGGTCATTGTCGCGCACCTCGACGGCCTGTGGGGATCGATCCACAGTTTTGCCGGAGGACGCTATTTCACCAAATGGCCGCAGGGCTGGCGTCGCCGGGTCACCGTGTCCTTCCGGCCGCTGGACGAAATCTCCGCAGCCCGCGCCCGGGAGATCATGCTGGAACTCGGGGAGGCCGCGCTGCGTCGGCGCACCCGGACCGCCAACCTGCCCCGCGAACTCCTGCAGGCCCTGAAGGCCCGTCCCTTCCGCACGGCGCTGATTGATCCCACCTCCCCCAAACCCTCCCTCACCAACCTCGAACTGCTGGCCCTGAGCGGACGGCTCGCCGCGCGCTGGCGCGCCCTGCCCGACCGGCGTGTCGGAGTGATCCTGCCGCCGGGGCTCGCCGGGACGGCGGCCAACCTTTCCCTCCTGCTGGCCGGCAAGGTTCCGGTGAATCTCAACCCCACCCTCAGTGCGGAAGCCGCCAAAGCCTGCCTGCGACAGGCCGGCCTCACCACGATCCTCACCGCCACCGCGATACGGGAAAAACTGACCGGATTTCCGTGGACCGGACAGGTCATTTCCCTGGACTCCGTGGCGGCCCGGCTGTCCCGCCGGGAACTGGTCTGCGCCGCGGCGCAGTTCCTGTTGCTGCCCCGGGCGTATTGGACCTCCCGGCTGCCGCTGTCCGGAGCCGGCGCGGACAGCGAAGCCGCGCTGCTTTTCACGAGCGGTTCCTCGGGGCATCCGAAGGGCGTTCCGCTCACGCACGCCAACCTTCTGGCCAACGGCCGGCAGATCACGGAAACCTCCTTTCTGCGCCCGCACGACCGCCTGCTGAGCGCGCTGCCGCTTTTTCACAGCTTTGGCTTCACCATGGGCCTCGTCTTTCCGCTGCTCGCCGGACGTCCCATTGTCACCGCGCCCTCCCCGCTCGACAGTGAACGCCTCACCGCGGCGGCGCGGCTCGGACGTCCCACCATCCTGCTGTCCACCCCCACCTTTCTGCGGGGTTACCTCAAGCGTGTGCCCCGCGACGCCTTCGGCACCCTGCGCCTGGCGGTCACCGGCGCCGAGCGGCTCCCCGCGGAAACCGCCGACGCCTTCCGGGAACGGTTCGGCTGCGAGGTGCTGGAAGGCTACGGGCTCACCGAAGCCGCTCCGGCCGTCAGCTTCAACCTCCCCGATCCGGCCAGGGGACCGGGGGCGTCCTCGCCCCAGGCCGGCCACCGGACCGGCAGCGTCGGCCGCCTGTTGCCGGGCCTTGCCCTGCGGCTGATCGATCCGGACACCGGCGCTCCCGTGCGCACCCGCGGACTTCTGGCCCTGCGCGGCGCCAACCTCATTTCCGGATACCTGGACGGCGCCGAACCGGAGCGGTTCCGTGACGGCTGGTTTGTCACCGGCGACCTCGTCCGCGTCGACGCGGAGGGATTTCTTTTCATCGAAGGCCGGTCCAGCCGTTTCTCCAAGATCGGCGGGGAAATGGTCTCCCATTCCGCCGTGGAAACCGCCCTGGCCTCGGCGCTGCCGGGCGAGGGTCAGGAATGCGTGCTCGGCGTGCCCTGTGCCGAAAAGGGCGAAAGGCTCGTCCTGGTCACCACCCGGTCCCTCACCCGCGAAACCCTCCGGGCGGCCCTGGCCGGCCGGGTGCCCAATCTCTGGATTCCCCGGCACATCGTGCGCACGAAGGCGCTGCCCACCCTGGCCAGCGGAAAACTGGATCTTGCGGAATGCCGCCGCCTCGCCACACTGGACCTTGCCATCTCATGAAACTCGCCACCCTGGCCGTCACCCCCCTCCTCGTTGCCACCGGCGCGGCCGCCGCTCCCGCAACCTACCTCCTCGATGGCATCTGGGGATACCACCACCGCTGGGAGGCGTTGCGGTCCCGCGTGGAACGGGAGGTGGGTCCGGCAAAAATCTGGCGCTATGACAACACCGGCCGCGTGTCCCTGGAGGTTTTGGGGGCCGAATTCGCCGCCGAACTCAAACGGGTCCAGGGCCCGGTCAATCTCATCGGCTACAGCATGGGCGGGCTGGTCGTTCGGGAAGCGTTGCGCCAGGCGCCGGAACTCCGGGTGCATCGCGTGGTTCTCCTGCACTCCCCGCACAAAGGCAGTCTCAACAGCCTGCTGCTGCCCATGCTGCCGGCCTGCCGCGAAATGCAACCCGGCAGCGCCTTCCTCCGCCGCCTGGACCAGGCCCCCTGGAACCATCCCACCCTGGTGACCTGGTGCCCGTGGGATCTGATGGTTTTCCCGGGCAGCTCCGCCCGCTGGGAAAAGGCCTCCGTGCGGCTCCGCTGCGACATGCCCATGCACAACTGGCCCATCCTGTCCCGCTCGCTGCACCGAACCATCACCGGTTTCCTCGTCGCGGACCCCCCGGAAGCCGCCCTCCCCCGACCGCCCCGGGAGCGGTCCCGCCGCTGAATGGCGCGGGTCCGGCGGCACCTTCGGGAAACTCCCCGCGCGAAAAAAAAATCGGGCTCCATCGCGCTTGAGTCTTCCGAAGGATTGGACATTTTGAATTTCCTCACCGAAAAGAAAGCGCTTTCATGCACAGCGTCTTTTTTCTCCAGGACTTGGCGGTGGTCATGTGCGTCGCGGCCGTGGTCACCATCGTGTTCCGCCAGCTCAGGCAGCCGGTGGTGCTCGGTTACATCCTGGCCGGGGTGGTGGTCGGTCCGCACACCCCCCCGTTCGGACTGATCCACGACGAGGAGACCATCGAGACACTGGCCCAGCTGGGCGTGATCTTCCTGATGTTCTCCCTGGGGTTGGAATTCAGCCTGCGCAAGCTGCAAAAGGTCGGCGCGGCGGCCTTCATCGTGGCGGCCATGGAAATTCTCCTCATGGTCCTGGCCGGCTACGAATTGGGACGCTTCTTCGGCTGGAGCCAGATGGACAGCATCTTCCTGGGAGGCATCCTTGCCATCTCCTCCACCACCATCATCATCAAGGCCCTCGAAGGTCTGGGCAAAACACGGGAGCCCTTTGCCGAGCTCATCTTCGGCATCCTGATCGTGGAGGACATCCTCGCGATCCTCATGCTGGTTCTGCTGACCGGTTTTGCCATGACCGGCGAAATCCAGCCCGCCCAGATCGGCATGACCATCCTCGGGCTGGCCTCGTTCCTGGGGATCCTGCTCGTGGGGGGACTCATTCTCGTGCCGCGGCTGCTCAATTATGTCGCCAAATTCAAGAGCGACGAAATGCTACTGGTGACCGTCGTGGGTCTGTGTTTCGGCGTCTCGCTGCTCACCGTTCACCTCGGATACAGCGTCGCCCTGGGGGCGTTCCTCATCGGGGCGATCATCGCCGAAGCCCGGCAGATTGCCAAAATCGAGGCGCTCATGCATCCGGTGCGGGATTTGTTCAGCGCGGTCTTCTTTGTGTCGATCGGTCTGCTCATCGACCCGAAGCTGATCGTCGAATACGCCGGCCCGATCGTCGCCATCACCGTGGCCGTGGTGTTGGGCAAGGTGTTCAGCTGCGCGCTGGGAAGTTTCGTTTCCGGCAAGGACCGCCAGACCTCCCTCCGCGTCGGCATGAGCCTTGCCCAGATCGGTGAATTTTCCTTCATCATCGCCAGCCTGGGCCTGAGCCTGAAGACCGCGGCGGGCAAATCCGTCACCAGCGAGTTTCTCTATCCGATTGCCGTGGCCGTCTCGGCCATCACCACCCTCCTCACCCCCTATTTGATCCGCTGCTCGGATTCGGTCGTTCGCTGGTTCGACCGCATCGCCCCCAAACCCCTTCTGCAGGGCATGGATTCCTACACGCGGTGGGTGGGCAGCCTTTCCCAGCGGGGCGGAGCCCACCTCGAGCGCAAGATCCTCACCAAGCTCGGCGCCCAGATCGCCGTGAACCTCCTGATCATCACGGGCATTTTCATCGGCGCGGTCTTCCTGCGTACGAAGGCCTTCGCCGCCTGGCCGGACTTCCCCGGCGGCGACGACGGCATCAAGGCCCTGCTGTGGCTGGCGGCCCTGCTGGTGAGCTTCCCGCTGCTGATCGCCGTCTGGCGCAAGATGGAGGTGGGCGCCATGGTCATTTCCGAAATGAGCGTCAATCCGAGCGTGGCGGGATCCCGCGCTCCGGCGATTCAGGCCATGATCGCCAATGTCATCACCATCGTGGGAACCGGCATGTTGGTTCTGATCGTCCTGCTGCTCAGCACCGCCATCCTCCCCTCGTTCAATGTCCTGCTGCTGGTCCTCGTCATCATGGCCGTCTCCGGATTCCTCCTTTATCGGAGCTCGGTCAAACTCTACGCCGGCGCCCAGTTTGCCCTGCATGACACCTTTGCCCAGCCGCCGGATCCGGCGCCGGGTCATAGACACGAACCCGATCCGACTCCCCTCCCCCCGATGCTCAAACATGCCCAACTGGAGACGGTCGAACTCGGACCGGATTCCCATGGGGTGGGACTGATGATTTCCGAACTCGGTCTTCGCGCGGAAACCGGGGCCAGCGTCGTCGGGATCGAGCGCAACGGTGAAAGCATCATCAATCCGCCGCCCCATGAGGAACTGCACGACGGCGACCAGGTGCTTCTCATCGGCACCGCCGAGCAACTCGAGGCGGCCCGCAAGCTGCTCTGCGCCAGCAAGAACCCCAGGAAAGACTAATAGACCGGCTGAGCCCGCGGCACCCGGGGCCGGGTGATTTTCCAGCGCCCGTCCCCCACGCTGAGCACCTCAATGCGAACGGGAGCCAGCCCCGCATGGTAAAATCCCAGTTGTTTCGCCACGGATTCGGTCACATCGAGATGCCGCCCGGCCACAAAGGGTCCGCGATCATTCAGCCGGATCACCGTTGATCGCCCGTTGCGAAGATTCGTCACGCGCACCCGGCAGGGCAAGGGCAGCGTCTTGTGCGCCCCTCCGCGACTCCACGGCCAGAGGGATTCGCCGAGGGCGGTTTTTCCGGGAAAAAGAAACCATCCTTCGCGATAGTGAGACGCCACGCCTTCCTCGACATACCCCGGCGCCACCATGGGATGCATCGGCACATAACGCTCCCCCCGCAACGTATAGGGTTTGTATTTGTAGCCCGGGTAGTCTCGCCCGCCACAACCGGCAAGAAGGAAAAGCCCCGCCACCACGAACACCCCACGGCTCCACATGTCACCCATCGTTCCTCTCATCCGACGTTCACCCGGGAAGGGTCCGCGCCAAGCCGTTCCCGCCGCCGGACCCTGGCGGACACACGATCATGACCGGACCCGCGTCAGCTTTTCGCCGCCGTGGAAGCCCCGAAGGCCAGCGAAAGCATCGATACGCCCCAGAACAAGGACTGGATGCCATAAAGCAATCCGATGATCTGCCAGGAGTCGGAAGGCCAGCGGACATAGATCATGCCGCCCAGAATGAGGGAGGCCAGACCGCTGATCAGCATCCAGACCCATCCGCGGTGATTCCGCATCTGAAAGGCCCCGATGGACACGGAAATCCCCTCCACGATGAAAAAGACCGCAATGATAAGGGTGATCACCGCCACACTCGAGGCGAGGAAACACAAAATCACAACACCGGCCACGATGCGGATCACGGCCAGAATGGCCTCAATCACCCGATGCGTGACATGCTTCCCAAAGACGGCCAGTCCGAGCGAAGCCAGGCCGCTGATCAGGGCAAAGATGCCGAAAAAGGTCGTGATCACCGCCGTGAACAAATACGGCGAACCGATGGCAAAAAAGCCGACAAAAATCGAAAGAATGCCGGCAAAGATCAGCCAGCCACGGCTGTGGGTGAGAGGGGCGGGGGCGGAGGACATATTCTCGCTCATGCCCGCCGTTTAGCAGATCCGCCGGGCCGATGCGACACCTATTTGCCCCGGGGAGGCTTTCGGGACGGATTAATTAAGACCGCGGCCCTTTCGCCGGACCCCTCCCGGTCCAAGCGGCGAATATTCCCTTCCTTTTAGATTATCCCAAGGATCCTGGAAGACAAACCGAACCGCTTTCCTTAAGGGATTGCCCCGACATTGACCTAAGGGAAACCCCGGGTTGTTCGGGGTTTCCCTTAGGAAAGCAAAACACCGGCGTCACGGCCGGCGCTGCCGGCCCTTGAGAGGAAAAATTCTCAGGCCAGCACCCAGGTGCCGGTGCCGCTCTTTTTGAGGCCCTTCACACTCTTGCCGGTCGTGCTGAACCAGACGTGCAGATTCTGGTTTTTCACACCCAGCTTTTCGGAGAGCTCCTTGACGGAAACCCCCCTGCTGCCGGCCGCCTTGAGTTCGGCGAGAATGGCTTCCTTGAGGGCGCCGCGCTTGCTTTTCGCGGAGGATCTGCGGGACTTGGCCCTGGGAGCGGCTGTCTTCACCGACTTGGCTTTGGAAGCTTTGCGGCCGCCCTTGCGAGCCTTCTTCGCAGAAGCTTTCGGAGCCACGCCTTTGGTAAAGGCGGCTTCAATTTGTTCTTCGATCCTGGCGAGCTCAACTTGGAGGGCCTCGCGTTTCTTAACGAGAGCAATGAGCGCCTCGATGTTAGCGGTGGTTAGCGATGCAATAGACATAGGTTGAAGCGCATTAAAATGCATGGAAAACGCCTTTACGCAAGTGCAAGTATAAATAAATCGGCGGTTTCCGGCTATCTAAGCGGCTATTCCGCTTATGTACCAGGTAGAGCAACCTGTTTTCTAGCCCTATTGTTTTTCGCTTTCCCGGGGCGGTACAATCCGAATTTCCTCGGCCTGATTGGCATTGGTTCCGGTGCGAATCTCCACCACGACGCCCTGGGTCAGATCCGCGAGCGTACCCGGTTGGCCCGCCTCGGTCATGACCCGTGTCTTGGAATCCACGGCATAAGCCATTTCCCCCAGTTTGTGGGTGGCGACGGTGATCGATCCCGGCAATACCACGGAAACCACCCCGCGGATTTCATCCGCCCGGACGGAGAGAATCAGAAGGGGCGCCAACAGGAACAGGAGAAGTTTGGTTTTCACGGTGGGAAGTTTCCCGAATGGTAAAATGGGGAACATTCCGCGCAAGCCTTCCCGCGCCGTCCCTCACCAAGAAGCGGAAAAAACTCGGGCCCGCCCCCGACCGGCCGGTCGGAGCGGGCCCGGAAATCCCAAGACGCCAACGACTGACTCCTACCAGCCCAGCACGTAGGCAAAGACCAGCGGAGCCACGATGGAGGCGTCGGACTCGATGATGAATTTCGGCGTGTCGACCCCCAGCTTGCCCCAGGTGATCTTTTCGTTGGGTACGGCGCCGGAGTAGCTGCCGTAGCTCGTGGTGGAATCGCTGATCTGACAGAAATATCCCCAGAGCGGCACGTCCTCCCGCTGGAGATCCTGGTGCAGCATGGGAACCACGCAGATCGGAAAATCGCCCGCGATGCCGCCGGCAATCTGAAAGAACCCGATGGAACCCACGTTGCCCATCGGCTTGGCATTGGTCGTGTACCAGTCCGCCAGGGCAATCATGTATTCAATACCCGTGCGAACGGTGTGAACATTTTTCACATCCCCGCCGATGCAGTGTCCGGCGTACATGTTCCCCAGCGTGGAATCCTCCCAGCCCGGAACGAACATGGGGAGGTTCTTTTCCATGGCCGCGATCATCCAGCTGTTCTTCGGATCAATCTGATAGCTCCCCTGCAGCTTGCCGCTGCGGAGGATCTTGTACATGAACTCGTGCGGAAAATACCGCTCTCCCGCGCGGTCGGCCTTCACCCATTCCTCGAGCACCACATTCTCAATCCGGCGCATGGCCTCCATTTCGGGGATGCAGGTGTCGGTCACACGATTCATGTGCCGCTCCAGCAGGGCCTGCTCGTCCTGCGGCGTGAGGTCGCGGTAATGTGGCACGCGCTCGTAATGGTCGTGCGCCACCAGATTGAAAATATCCTCCTCCAGATTGGCGCCCGTGCAGCAAATGGCGTGCACCTTGTCCTGCCGGATCATTTCGGCCAGGGACAATCCGAGTTCCGCCGTGCTCATGGCGCCGGCCATGGTGAGGAACATCTTGCCGCCGGCGGCAAGGTGGGCGTTGTAGGCCTCCGCGGCGTCCTTCAGGGTGGCGGCGTTGAAGTGACGGTAATGATGTTTGATAAATTCGGTGATCGGACGGCTCATAGGTAAGAAAGTCGGTTTAAAGAAAACGGCGCCGCCGCCATTTATCAAGCGTGCAAAGTCCCCCGGGGCGTTTTTTGGCCGCGGCCGATCATTTTGCCGAACGGGCCACCCGCGCGATGTCGCGGGCAATCGACTCCGCCTTGGGCAGTTCCTCAAAGGGATAGGCCATCATCCACCGGCCGTCGGGTCCGATGAGATAGGCATCGGCGCTGTGATCCACCTGATAATTCAAAGGATCGTCCGCCGCCGGTTTGCCCTTGGTGTAGGTCGCTTTGTATTTGTAGGCGACGCCACGCAGTGCGGTGACATCACCCGTCAGCCCGAGAAATTCCGGATCATAAAAGGTCACCCATTCCTTCAGCCGTTCCGGGGTGTCGCGCTCCGGGTCCACGCTGATGAAAAGGAACCGCACCTTGTCCCGGACATCGTCCGGCAGGGCCTCCCTGATGGCGGCGAAGTGGGAAAGCGTGGCCGGACAGATGCTCGGACAATGGGTGAATCCCAAGGCGAACAACACCGTCTGACCGCGGAATTGCTTCAGATTCACCCTCCGTCCGTCATGGTCCGTCAGTTCGAAATTGTACGCTTCGACCGGACGAAAAAGGAGCTTCTCCAGAGTCCCGTGCGCATGGGCCTGGGGATGGCGCATGGCAAGGCGCGCGCCGACAATGCCCAGCACGATCAGGACGGCGAGAAAAATCGGAAAGGCGAATTTTTTCCAGCTTGAAGGTTTCATCATTCCCCGGGGCAGGCGGGAGTTTCCGCCCCGCCCGTGCGGGCACGGAAAGGCGGAACTCCCGCATTTCTCCCATTTTATTCCTTTGGTGCCCGCTTGGCGACCACCGCTTCCACCGTCAGCGTCCCGCCCGGCTCCAAGGCCAGGACGAGGGGGATTTTTTCTCCGGCGGTCAGCGGTTTCCTGAGTCCGTAAAGCATCAGGTGATCCCCGCCCGGGGCCAGGATGAGGCGTCCCCCGGCGGGCACTTCGAGATATTTCACATCCTTCATGCCCATCCGCCCCTCCTCCTTGGTGGTGATCATCGGTGCCAGGCGGCGGGCGGCCTCGGTCCGGCCTCCCGTCACACGAAGCGGAACGCTGCCCATGTTGACCAGGGTCATGAAGGCCGCCGTGTCGTTTGCGCCCGGAGGAACGGCAAAGACCCACGGCGACTCGACCTTCAGCGGCGTGTCGGCGACACCCGCAGTCTGCGAAAGGATCAGCGCGCCGATGCAAATGAAGAATTTCATCAGCCCAGACTAGCGATTTCCGCCGGCCGCACCACGGCGAATTTCCCGGCGATTCCTTCGCATCCCCCACAGGCCGGCGGCCCCCAGAACGAGAAGGCCTGCGGAGGGCTCGGGAAGGGGCGTGGCCACGTAGGTTGCCGAAAAGATCTCACTGTCCTGCATGAGACCCCGGGTGTCCCGCAGCACCCACTGCACCGTGTAAATGCCCGCCTGGTCCACGCCGAAGGTCCGGTCGTGATAATGCCCGTAAGGGTCCGACGGGAACGCTTCAAACCAGGCGTCGTCCGTCAGTTTGATCACTCCCTGTGTGGCCGGATCCCCCGCAATGAACCCCGTGCCAATCTCAAAGACCCAAAGGGGATCGGTGGCCAGCGAATCATAAAAGGCGAACCGCGCCCCCGCCGGGCCCGAGATGGAGACCAGTTCCATCACAAGATAGGAACCGCTGGCGGCGCCGAGGATGTTGTAGTTCGGCGCCTCGTCCGGATAGGTGCCCTGATGCAGGGCGGTCAGGGTGGTGAAGCCGTTCCAAAGGAAACCGTCCGCCCCATAGGCATTCAGGCCCCCGTTGAAGACAAGCTCCGTGGTTTCCGTTTCGGGCTCGAAATGCATGGCGAGCTGGGTGCTCCCCACGGCGGTGATGCCCGCATTGATGTGACCGTGGCCAAAGCCGGACGAAAGGGCCAGGCCGGTGAAAACAACAGCAAAAAGAAAGGAATGGTATTTCATGAATTCAAGGTTGGGCGCCATCCGGCCGGACAAACCGGGAACCGGGCTGGGCCAGTTTTTCTTTGACGACCCGCCAGCTCAGGGCCTCGACGTGACCGTCCGCGAAAAGGTAATGACTGCCGCGGCCGACCACCTCCACCCAGACTTCCGACTGAAAGTCCCCCGCGGAAAACCCTTCCTCGGCAAAATGAAAATGATCGGTGTTTTGCTGGTTCGGGTGGAGGATCCCGACATAAAAGGTTTCCGCCGGACACGGCTGGCTTTGCAAACGCGAGAAATCCAGATCGGGTGCGCCCGCCGGCTTCTCGGTCAGAAAGTCATTGATCCCGTAACTCAGCGTCCGGCCCGTCCGGTCAAACGGTGACACAAACTGCTTCGCCGAAAGACCGTAGTCCTTCAGGACCTTGGTCCATGTTCTTGCCGGCCCCTGGTGGCTGGATTGCGGCAGGACGCCGTGATTGTCGGCGGCAAAGGCCAGCGCGCTCGCGCCGATTTGACGGAGGTTGTTCAGGCATTTGGTCGTGCGGGCGCGCTCGACAGCGCCGGACAGACCGGCGGCCGCAAAAGCCGCCAGGGCGGCCACGACGCCCATCGCAGCCAGGGTTTCCGCAAGGCTGAAGGCGGAGGAAGATTTCACCATGGTTCCCCAAAATTCAGGATGACGACAGCCGGAGACCGGCGGTCGGACGGGTTCGGGTCGGGGACGGTCGACGACCGTCCGTTTCAAAGTCGCGGGATCAGGCGATCCCGATGGGAACCGGGGCGGTTGGACGCGAAGGTCGCGCCACAACAATCATGTCCTCGGGGAAACGGTAGGAAAACGGAGAAAAACCACGGTCCGGCAAACCGCCCTCGCCCGCCGCGAAAAAGATCTCGGCCTTTTTGTCCACCTTGAAGGTGGCGGGTTTCTTTTCCTCCTTCTGCTTTTCCTTGGTGATGGCGCAGCACATCGCACAGGGCGCCTTGCCGCTGAAAGTTTTCTCCACCGCCTCAACCAGGCCGGCGTCGCGGGAATAGTCCCGCAACATCTGTGTCCAGGCGATCACCTGAAAAACCGCCCAGTGTCCGCCGAGCAGCGAAAACATCGCGACACAAACCACCGGCAATCCAAGGCGGCGCAGAATGGTTCGCACGGAAAAGGTCACGGTCCGAATATGTTGCCAGTGAATGCCAAAACGGTCAAGAAAAAGGCATAAGTTCATCCGGTTGTGGAGCTTGTTCATCGAGAATCCGGCCCGATTCATCGAGTTCTCCGCCGAAGCACCCCGACTCAGGCTATCGTTGGACGCAATCCATTCCCTTTTATGCAGAACCGCATCGTTTCCCCGGTTCGTTGTTCCCCGTCCCTCCTCGCCGGCTTTCTGCTGACCCTGTTGTGTCCGGCGTCCCTGTTTGCGGGAGCGACCATGAAGGTGACCAACGACTGGGGATCGGGGTTTCAGGCCGAGGTTGAGGTGACCAACACGTCCTCCAAGACGCTGACGGACTGGCGGTTGGAATTCACCATGACGCCCCAGATCAGCAGCATCTGGAACGCGTCCGTGGAAAGCCGCACGGGCAACCAATATGTGATCAAGGCGGCCTCCTGGAACAAGACGCTCGCCCCGGGCGCCAAGACCTCATTCGGATTCGTGGCGCAACCCGGCAACCTCAAACCCCTGCCCACCGATTTTGTCCTGCGGGATGCCGGCGATCCGCCGGGAGGTGCGACCCCAACACCAACCCCTGTGCCCACGCCGACCCCGACGCCCACCCCGGTTCCATCCCCCACTCCCACCCCGACACCTCCGCCCCAGGCCGGAGTGCCGGGCAAACCCTCGCTGGCGATTTACAAAAACTGGGGGCCGGAAGGCGGCTTTGACCTCGAGTGGAACAAATGGAGTGGTCCGGATGCCACCACGTGGCGGGTGCTGGAGGATGAGAAGGAAATTCATCGTGCTCCGGCGCCGACGGCGTCGGAGGGCAGACAGACCGCCCGTTTGTCCATCGGCGACCGGGACTACGGCGTCTTCACCTATCAGGTGGAATTGATCAATGCCGCAGGGGGAACCCTCAGCGATCCCCAGACCCATGTCGCGGGTGGAGCCAGCGGATTGAAAATTTCCCCGCTGGACGAGACGTCACAGGCCCGTCAGGTGACCATTTCCCAAAACGCCGACACCGACCTCGTGGTGACACGTCCCGGCGGCACGGGAACACTCTCCCTCAGCCTTTCCACCAACAATGACACCGTGTTCCGGTTCCAGATCGTGGCCGGCAACACCATCCGGCTGCGCGGACAAAAAGCCGGCCGCGCGTCGCTGAAAATCGAGGACACGGCCAGCGGCGAGGTCCGTTATCTCGGCGTGCGCGTGCGCCACGCCGACGGGTCCCTGCCCGGACTGCCCGATTACATTCCGATCGGCTCGGTGAGCGAGGACACTCCGGCCGACCTCGCCTTCTGGCGCGCCTTTTCCGACGACGCCCGCAACCGCCGCATGGATGCGCGCTACATCTACCTGAACGGCGGACCCAAGAGCGTCGCCGGCGGCTGGCGCACCTGGACCGACAAGGACGGCTTCCGGGCCACCTCCTTTGTTCGCGAAAGTCTCAAGCTCGGCATGATTCCGTTCTTTGTCTGGTACAACATTCCCGACGGCGGCGAGAGCTACTGGACGGACGTGCGACACATCCAGAGCGCCGAATACATGCGGGGCTATTTCACCGATCTGAAGTTCGCCCTCGAGCTGATGAAGGCGGAGGCCGGTGATGAAATGATCGGACTCGTCCTGGAACCGGACTTCCTCGGTTATCTGGCGCAAAACCGTCAGGATCCCGAGACGCTCGAGGCCCGCACCGATGCGGTTTATGAATCCGGCGTGCTCAGCCGCACCGACGACCCCGTGTTTCCCAACACGGTGCGCGGACTGGTGGAGGCCATCAATTACACGATCAACAAATACCTCCCGAATGCCTACTTCGGCTGGCAGTTCAACCTCTGGGCCTCACCCGCCGGCGGTTGGACCACGCCCATCGGCGCCAAGGGCCTGATGCGCATCACCGACGAACGCGGGGTCATTCAGGGCCGCGCCGACATCGCCCGCGAAGCCCGCGCCATTTGCGATTATTATGTGAAAGCCGGCATCCTCACGCATGGCGCCGATTTCGTCTCCGTGGACAAATACGGACTCGATGCCGGTTACGAAGGCAAATCGGACAACCCGTCCGCCTCGACCTGGTTCTGGAATGCCATCCACTGGTCGAACTATCTGGAATTCTGCCGCGCGCTGAACGCCGGATCCGGCCTCCCCGTCGTGCTCTGGCAACTGCCGGTCGGCCACATCAATTTCAGCCTCGAACCCAATCCCTACAACGGCGGATTCTTCCCCGACCTGGCCAACACCTCCCAGCACTACGAGGACTCCGCCCCCGTCTTTTTCTTCGGCGACAAATTCGAAGTCAGCGGCGCCCGCCTCGACTGGTTCTCGCGGTTTGACACCACCACCAGCGTCTCCTTGGAAGACAATGCCGTGCGGTGGGGTTCCCACATTGCGCGCGCCCGCGATGCCGGCGTCCGCCTCCTCCTCTTCGGGGCCGGCGTGGGCGATTCCACCGACAGCGTCGGCAATCCTCCGACGGATTCCTATTGGTGGATCACCAAGGTCCAGCGGTATTACGCCAATCCCGTACCGGCCACCCCGTCGCCCGCTCCCAACCCGACTCCCTTCCCCACTCCGACTCCGACCCCGACTCCAACCCCTATCCCCACTCCCACGCCGAGCCCCGCCCCATCCGGTCCCAACACCACGGTGCAGGTCGGCGACATTCGGGTGACCTTTACGGTGACGCAGGATTGGATTTCCGGATTCCAGGGAGACTTCAAACTGACCAACACCGGGTCACAACCCATCAACAACTGGCGACTTGAATTTGAGTTCGCGCCACAGATCTCCAGCGCTTGGGATGCCGTCGTTACCAGCTCGGGGGGCCGCTACACGGCCACTCCCATGAGCTGGAACACGAGCATTCCGCCCGGCGGCACCGTCTCCTTCGGTTTCCTCGGCAGTCCCGGCCACGTGCAGGCGCCGCCCACCAACATCAGCGTCAACGGCACGTCAGCCGGGGGAACGCCCACCCCTACGCCTGGGCCCACGCCGACCCCGGTTCCAAGTCCCACACCGGTCGCCTCACCGACCCCGCCCATGCCCACGCCGTCGCCCTCGCCCACCCCGTCCACGGGAGGCCCGAGTCTGAGCGGGAAAAAGATCGTCGGTTATTTCGCGGAGTGGGGCATCTATCAGAAGAACTACCACGTCTCCGACATCCCCGCGAACAAGCTGAATGTCATCAACTACGCCTTCGCCAAGCCGACGGGTTCCGGTGACGTCGTGCTCTTCGACGAATGGGCCGCGGTGCAGCGTCCGTATCCCGGCGACATGGCCGGACAACCGCTCATGGGCAACTTCAACCAGCTGATCAAGCTCAAGCAGGCCCATCCGCACCTCATCACGATGATCTCCATCGGCGGGTGGACGCTGTCCGGAGAGTTCTCCGACATCGCCCTCACCCCCAGTTCGCGGGACCGCTTCGCGCGTTCGGCGATCGCCTTCATGAAAAAATACGGCTTCGACGGCATCGACATCGACTGGGAATATCCGGTCGGAGGCGGCCTCGGATCCAACAAGGTCCGTCCGCAGGACAAACAGAACTACACCCTGTTGCTGCAGGAACTGCGACGCCAACTCGACGCGGCGGCACGGAATGACGGCAAAAAATATTACCTCAGCATCGCCGCACCCGCCGGACCCTGGAACATCGCGAACTTCGAACTCGCGAACATCGCCGCCGTCTGCGACTGGATCAACCTCATGGCCTACGACCTGCACGGCGACTGGGAAAACTCCACCAACCATCACGCCTGCCTGCGGGCCCCGGCGGGCGATCCGCTGTCCGTCGAAGCCGCCGTGGCGACCTACCTCGCGGCCGGCGTGCCACCCGAAAAACTCGTCGTCGGCGTCCCCTTCTACGGGCGCGGATGGCGGGGCGTCGGTCCGACCGCCAACGGTCTGCGTCAGCCCGCCGCCGCGGGAATGCCCGGCACCTATCCTCCCGACATGGAATGGGAATACCGCGACATCCTCAACCGGCTGGCCACCCGGCCCGGTGTGTACAAACGGTTCTGGGACGACACCGCCAAGGCCCCGTGGATTTATGCCGCGGGGGAAAACGGGGGAACCTTCGTCACCTACGAGGACACCGAAAGCCTCGGTTACAAGACACAGTTCATCAAGGACCGCGGCCTGGGCGGCATCATGTTCTGGGAGCTCAGCAGCGACAGCAAGAATCCCGCCGACTCGCTGCTGCAGAAGATTTCCGAAGGACTGAAACCTTAGCGGCGGTTGCGAACTCCGCGGGAAAAGCCCGCCCGGTTCGGCCGGTGTCTCAGGCGGCCGCGGCTTTTCCCGCCGGAAGTTCCTCGCAGAACTCGGCGATGCGCTCCATGGCGATCTTGATCTGGTCGAGGGCCGTCGCATAGCTGCAGCGCACGTGCCCCTCGCCGCTCGGGCCAAAGGCGGTTCCCGGCACCACGGCGACCTTTTTCTCGCGGAGAAGCCGCAGGGAAAACTCGCGGCTGGAAAGGCCCGTCGAGGTGATCTTCGGGAAGACATAAAAGGCCCCCCGCGGTTTGAAGCATTCCAGTCCCAGATCGTTGAGGGAACGCACGATGTAGTTGCGGCGCAGTTCGTACTCCCGGCGCATGTTCTGCATGCTGAGCTGACCCCGCTCGAGCGCTTCGATGGCCGCCTCCTGGCCCATGACGGGCGCGCAGAGGATGGCGTATTGATGAATCTTCATCATGGCCTCGATCAGTTCCTGCGGCGCGCAGACAAACCCGATCCGCCATCCGGTCATGGCAAAGGCCTTGGAAACACCGTGCAGCAGCACGGTCCGCTCCTTCATGCCGGGCAGCGCGGCGATGCAGTGGTGGGTGCCGCCGTCATAGGTCAGCTCGCTGTAAATCTCATCCGTCATCACCACGAGGTCGTGCTTCACGCAGACCGCGGCGATTTTCTCCAGCTCCTCCGGAGGCATGGTGGCGCCGGTCGGATTGTTCGGATAATTCAACATGAGCACCTTGGTGCGCGGCGTGATGGCCTTTTCGAGGTCCGCCGCTTGCAGGGCGAAATGGTCCTCCGCGCGGGTCGGAATCGCCCGGGCCACGCCACCGGCCAGCACGATGCTGGGTGCGTAGGAGACATAACAGGGCTCGTGATAAAGGACCTCGTCCCCGGGGTTGAGCATGGCCCGGAGGGCGATGTCAATCGCCTCGGAGACGCCCACCGAGACGAGCACTTCGCTGAGCGCCTCGTAGCGGACGCCGAAATGCTGGTGCACGTAATCGGCCGCGGCGCGCCGCAGGCGGGGCAGTCCAAGATTGGAGCTGTAGCCGGTGCGTCCCTTCTCGAGCGAATAAATGGCCGCCTCCCGGATGTGCCAAGGCGTGGCAAAGTCGGGTTCACCGATGCCCAGGGAGATGACGTCCCCCATGGTTTGCACCACTTCAAAGAAATCGCGAATTCCCGAGCGCGGGATGTCGCGGACGGCGTTGGCAATGGGAATGCTCATGGCGAAACAGCGAGGCGTTCGGGCGCGAGGTCGATCTGATGGAACGCGCCGTTTTCCTTGTAGGTCTTCAGGCGGAAATGGGTGGCCGTGGCCTGCACCGCCTCGATGGTGCTGAGTTTTTCGGCCACAAACGCCGCCACGCCGCGCAGCGATTTGGCCTCCACCACGATGAGCAGATCGTATCCGCCGCTCATCAGGTAGCAGGTCTGCACCTCCTCGAACTTGGCGATCCGCGCCGCGATGCGGTCGAATCCGCCGTCGCGCTCGGGAGTGATCTTGACTTCAATGACGGCGGTCACCACGTCGGTGTCCCACTTCTCGCGATTGATGATGGCCTGGTAACCCAGAATGATGCCCTCGTGCTCGAGCCGGGCGATGGCGGCGTCGACCTGTTCAACGGTCATGTCGAGCATGCGGGCGATGTCCTCGCGCGGGGTGAGCGCGTTTTTCTGCAGCAGATCAATCAGGGCTTCCATGGAAGTCCGCCATCATTGCCTCCTCGCAATCGCTTGGCAAGCGTCGCTCTTGGGGTTAGGCTCTTTCCATGCCAACCAAAAAGAAGACCCCCACCGCCCGGAAAACCGCCCGGAAAGCCGCCCCCAAGCGCACCGCCGCAAAAAAGACGGCCCCGAAAAAAACGGCTCCCAAAAAGTCGAAAACCACGCCGTCGAAAGCCGCCGCCGCCCGCGAAGCCGCCGCCGCCCAGACCGCCCTCAAGCTGGTGGATGAAGCCGCCGCCCTCCTGCGCAAGGGCATTCGGGTCAGCGCCACGACCACCGAAAAATCCCGTCACGAAGCGAAGAAAAAGGCCCACGCGCTGCTGAACCGCGCCTCGTCCACCCTGGGCGGTTTGCTGAACAGCACGACCGCCGCCCTGGACAGTCTGATCAAGAAGATCTGATTTTTCCCAAAGACGCCGGACTTTGACACCGGTTGGGTCCACCGTCCAACCGGTGGATCCCCCCTTGTTCACCGCGCCTTATTCCGCCAGGTGTTTCAACGCTTCGCGGATGGCCGGAATGAGCGCGGGCAGGCATTCCCCGATGGCCCTGGGATTGCCGGGCAGGTTGATGATAAGGGTTCTTCCCCGCGTTCCCGCCGTGGCCCGGGAAAGAATGGCGGTCGGCACGGTCGGGAAGGACGTCATGCGCTGGGCCTCTCCGAAGCCGGGCATTTCCTTTTCAATCACGTCCCGCGTGGCCTCCGGTGTGACGTCCCGCCGGGAGGGTCCCGTGCCCCCTGTCGTCAAAATCAGCGCACACCCCTCCTCGTCGGCGAGCTGACACAGGGTGCGGGCAATGCGTTCCCTCTCATCGGGAACCAGACGGGCCACCATTTCCACCGGCTCCCTCCATTCGGCGGCAAAGACCCGCTCGATTTCCGGCCCGCCCCGGTCCTCGTAAATTCCCGCGGAGGCCCGATCACTGATAGTCAGGCGCGCGACTTTCATGACTTCTCCTTGCTCACGAGGGTGATGCCTTCTATGCGCATGGTTTTGTCCACGGCCTTCAACATGTCGTACAACGTCAGGGCGGCCACACTCACGCCGGTGAGGGCCTCCATTTCCACGCCGGTCGGTGCCCGCGTCGCCGCTTCGCAGCGGATGGTGATGGAGGCATTGTCGACCTCAAAATCCACCGCGACCTTCGTCAGCGGAAGGGTGTGGCAAAGGGGAATCAACTGCGCGGTCGACTTGGCCGCCTGAATGCCGGCAATGCGCGCCACGGTGAGCGCGTCGCCCTTCGGCAGGGCGTGGGTCCTCAGCAGGACAAGGGTCTCCGGCGCGCAAACCAGGCGGCCGGTCGCCACCGCCACCCGTTTTTGCGCCGGCTTGCCTCCGACATCAACCATGCGGGCCGTGCCGTCGGCGTCGAGGTGGGAAAAGGAGCTCATGATTCCAGAGTGCCAAAAATCAACACCTCGGACAGCGCGTTTGTTTTTTCCGTGCCCACCCGCAGCAGGGCGTTGGCGGGAGGCAGACCGGTGAGATCGGAGGAATCCGTCCACGGCAGCGGGCGCGCCCGCAACATCCCGCCCTCGGCCCTCACCCGCGCGGGCCACCAGGTCTCGCGCGGATCCGGCTCGGGCATTTCATCGGGGTAAACTTCCACAAGAGTCTTCGGCGGCCGCCCCGCCAGCCGGTCCAGCGCCCGACGGACAAAAAGATGGAAGCAGACAAAGTGGGAAAGCGGATTGCCCGGCAGCCCGAAGGCTACCCGTCCCTCTCGCGTGGCAAAAATGAGCGGCTTGCCCGGACGGCTCCGGACACGGGAGGAATGGATGGTGAAGCCGAGACGGCGGAGGATTTCGGCCGTCCCGTCATAAGCTCCCACGCTGGCCCCGCCGCTGATCAGCAGAACATCGGCGGCAAGCCCTTCCAGCGCGGACACCGCCTCGTCGATGTCCTCCGAAACGCGACGGTGGAAAACCCGCTCCGCACCGGCTTCACGAATCATCGCTTTCAGCAGGGACAAATTGCTGTCCCGGATGAATCCCGGCGGAGGTTCCCGGTCCACGTCCACCAACTCGCCGCCCGTGGAAAGATGCGCCACCGTGGGCCGGGGAATCACCAACGGACACGCCTTTCCCACCGTGGCGAGCAGGGCCACCGCACCGGGGGTGATTTCGGAACCCGCCGCGATCAGGACGTCCCCCGCCCGCGCCTGCGAGGCCCGACGTCGGATCAATCCTGCCTCCGAAGCCTTGTGCAGCAGAACCTCCCCGTCCCGCACCTCGGCATCCTCCACCATCACCAGTTCGAGACCGTCGGAAAGGGCGGTGCCGGTGAAAATCCGCACGGCACTCCCCTCCTCCACCGGACCGCAGGCCGGCATGCCGGGCCGGATCTCACCAGCCAGGCGGTAGATTCCCGGACCCGAACCGGCCCGCACGGCAAAACCGTCGATGGACGAACGGTGAAAGGCGGGCAGGTCGGTGTCCGCGACCACCGCCTCGGCCAACCGGCATCCCACCGTTTCGGTCAGCGTCAGCGTCCGCGGCGTCAGCGGACCCACGCGTTGATCAATCAGCTCCCAAAGCTCCCGCACCGTCAACATGGCAGGGCCTCCGTTTTCCAGATGGGCACGTCTTTTTTCAGGCGGTTCATGAATTCCTCCAGCAATCGAAATCCCTCCCCCCGGTGTTTCGAATCCACCCGCACATAGATGGCGGACTCTCCCACGGGGATGATCCCAAAACGGTGGATCACCACGACGCGCAGGCAGGGATGGATCTTTTCCAGATCGGCCAGGATGTCCCGGATCACCTTTTCGGCCATGGCGGGATAAATCTCATAACGCAGCGCCGAGATGCGCGCCCCTTGTTCCTCCCCGCGCACCACGCCGCGAAACTCCACCTGCGAACCGACCCCTTCCGCCGGCGCCAGCCCCGGCTCAACGATCTCCGACGACGTGAAAAACACCTGCACGTCCATGACTCAACCGCCGGAAACCGGCGGAATCACCGCCACTTCGTCACCGGGAAGCAGCAGGGCCCGGCCCGGCAGATACTCGAGATTGCGCGCCAGCCGCAGGGTGGCCCGGCGCGCGGCCACGCGCGGAAAGCGGGCCTCCAGCAAGGCCCAGAATTGGTCCAAAGTGAGCGCCGTCCCCTCCCACGCAATCTCCGCCATCTCGCATCCCGCGGCGTCGCGGGCTCCGGCAAAAAACAACACGCGCACCGATTTCATCTAACCTCCAATGGCGGTCATGGGACGTTCCGGTTCATAACAGGCGCGGAACTCGTGATCCTGCGGCTTCCGGGCGATGGCTTCCGTGATCGCATCCGCCAGCGATCCCTCCCCTTTCCGCAGTACACCGAGCAGGTCGATTTCGTTGTGGCGTCCCAGACAGGGACGGATCCTGCCGTCGGCCGTGAGGCGGATCTTGTTGCATCCCTCGCAGAAATCCGAGGTCGTGATGGCGCCAATGAACCCCACCGTTGCGCCGGTTCGGGTCAGCCGGTGGTAGCGCGCCGGACCGCACCCCAGTTTGGGAGAGTCCAGGGCCACCATTTCGTCCCGCGCGGCCAGCCGGTCCATCACTTCCCGGACGGACAGAAAGTTCCGGTCGTCGAGAACGTCCCGGTTCGAAAGGGGCATCAGTTCGATGAAGCGAATGGGAACCTGACGTTGGGCGGCAAAATTCACCAGCGGCCAGATCTCGTCCTCATTCACCCCGCGCATCAGCACGCAGTTCAACTTCACCCGCGGAAATCCCGCCGCAAGCGCCGCGTCCAATCCATCGAGAACCACCCGAAGGTCGCCGCCGGTGATCCGGCGATAGCGGACGGGGTCCAGGGCGTCCAGACTGACATTGACCGAGGTCACCCCCGCCTCGCGCAGGGGCCCGGCCAGTGCGGCCAGCCGGGTGCCGTTGGTGGAGAGGCCCAGTACCTCCACGCCCGGAAGCGCGGCCAGACCGGCCGCGATGTCCGGAAGGTCCGGACGAATGGTGGGTTCGCCGCCGGTCAGACGGAATTTGCGAAACCCCAGCTTCACCGCCTCGCGGGCCACGGCCACAATCTCCGCGGCGGTGAGATGGTCCGCCTTTTGGGCCCAGCCCTTGTAACCTTCCGGCATGCAATAAAGACAGCGCTCATTGCAGCGGTCCGTCACCGAGATCCGCAGGTAATCAATGATGCGGCCGTAGCTGTCCATCTTGTCTCACTCCTACGTGCTTCCGCCCGGTTTGTCCACCGGGCGTTATCCATCCGCAAAGGGAACGCCGCCCCGCCCGGCGCTACCCGTTCAGGCCCTTTCCTTTGCCCGGACGGCCGCGTGAAGGACAGAAACCGGAAACGGTCCGGACGGCCCTACAAACCGCCGTGTTTCCAGATGGAAAGCACCAGGCGCAGGCACATGAAGAACCCCCAAAGCAGTCCGAGAAGCCCGAGAATGGGCACTTCGCCGATTTTCGGCGGCACGCCGGACAGGATCAGGATGCTCGAACAGATCAGAACCGACGCCGAGAGGATGGCATTGGTCAGTCGGTTGGCAATGGAATCGAGGGTCTTGCGCAGCGGCTCGAACCCCTCCGGATCGATCTTGTGCTGCAGCGGGATGTTGAGCTTCCCGTGTTTGAGCTGCTGGTAGAAATTCCGGAAGTCGGGTGGAAATTCCTCGAGGAAATCCAGGCTCTCCGTGGTCAGCTTCCGCAGGACATCAATCAGCCGCCTCGGGTGATACTTGCGTTCGATCAGCCGCATGGCATACGGCTCGCCGCGCTTGATGAAGTTCAGGTCCGGATTGAGGGCGCGGCCGATGGCCTCCACCTGGGTGAGCGCCTTGATGCCAAGGTAAAAGCTCCCCTTCATGCGCAGGCGGTTGTTCCGCAGCAGCTCGAGAAGTTTGTTGAGCACCACCCCCAGATGGATTTCGCGCAGCGGCTGGTTGAGGTGCGTGCCGCTGAACTCCTCCACATCCGCAAGCATCTTGGTGGTGTCGCCCGTGTACCCCTCCTCGCTCATTTCGAGGATCGAGCGCATGACCTGCTGGTGATTTTTCTCCGCCAAGCCCGCGATGAGATGGGCAATGCTTGACCGGAAGGCCGGCGTGAAGGATCCCATCATCCCATAGTCCAGCAATCCGGTCACCCCGCCCTGCATCACCAGCATGTTTCCGGGATGCGGATCGCCGTGGAAGAAACCGAAGTCGAAAATCTGGGCGTAAATGATTTCGGTGATGTGATCCGCGAGTTCCACCGGATCGATCCCCGCCCGCTCCAGCTTCTCCCTGTCGTCGATGGGATAACCGCTGAGATACTCCATCGTGAGCACCCGCGCGGTGGTGTAGTCCCGGAAGATCTTCGGCACCTTGAGCCATTCGTTGCCCTTGAACTGCTTCGCGAAGCGCTCGGCGTTTTTCGCCTCGTTCGTGAAATCGAGTTCCTTGATGAGCGTGGCGGAAAATTCCTCGACCACCCCCACCGGATTGAGCACGGCCATCTCGGGCACATGCCGTTCCACAAAGCGGGCCAGATCGCGAAGGATGGCGAGGTCCAGTTCGATGACCTTTTCGATGTCCGGCCGCTGCACCTTGACCGCGACCATCGTGCCATCCGGGAGAACCCCGGAATGCACCTGGGCGATCGAGGCGCTTCCCACCGGTTCGTCGTTGAACTGCGCAAACAACCGATCCACCGAATCCCCCAGTTCCTCGGCGATGATCCGGCGCGCCTCCCTGGCGGAAAATGTGGGAACATTGGCCTGCAGCTTGCACAGCTCGACGTAATACTCGTCGTTCACAAGGTCGCGACGGGAACTGACGATCTGGCCGAATTTGACAAAGGTCGGCCCGAGCTCCTCCAGGGCCAGCCGCATGCGCTCGGGAAGCGGCTTGGCGAGCAGCCCCTCCTCGTGGATGGTGAGGGTCGCATCCTCCATGCCCAGCAAATGCTGCAGGGCGACCAGCTTCAGCACGTCGGCAAATCCGTATTTCCACAGAATGCCCACGATCTCCCGGTAGCGCGGCAGGTGGGACGCAAATTCCACCGCACTCTTGATTTGATTGAAGATCACCCGCTTAGGGTAACGACTTGGCGCCGCTCAACAAGCCTAATGCATGGCCTGAACAACCAGGCCGACCGTGATGCCATACAGGACGTGGGCAATCAGCTGGGCCAGTCCGGTCATGGGCCCGCGCTCGTGATAACGGGCGATCGGATGATGTTCCATGATGACGATGCTGACCAGCAGCATGACAACCACCCCATGCACACCGCCGAGAATGGCGAAATTCCACCACGCCATCGGCAGTTTCATGGCGAGGAGCACCCCCCAGTAAAAGTACGCGAAGAAGATGCCGGAAAGAAAATGCAGGACAAACCCCGGCGCCATGGCATTCTCCACGCGTCCCGTCACCAGGGCTCCCACGGCCGGAATGACATCAATTTTGCCAACACCCAGCACCCGAGGAGCGAGCAGAAACACGCTCATCACCGCCGTTCCCACTATCCCTCCCATCAATGGTGCCAGGATGTTCGGCATGGAAAAAAATTACCCCGCCTCACGGCGCCCGCAAGGGGATTTGTCCGGAAGAGAACAAAAGTTTTCGCCATCCAACCGAAACGTCCGGCCCGATCCGATATGGAGGTTTGTTCGCCCGGATTCCGGGCGGGGCGGCAGAGAAATATTGCGGGATGGCGTCCGGCTGACCACCCTTCGGTCATGCGTTTGTTTCTGCGACTGATTCTTTGGCCGATCCTCGCACTGGGTGGGGTTACGGTTTCGGGCGCCTCCCCGACGCCCGCGCCGGCCGCCTCCCCCGCCCCCACTCCCATTCCGATTTCCCAAATCGTCTCGGAGGCCGACAAAACCAGCGCCACCCTCCTCGAAATGCGGGCCGCCCTCGAAGGCGACGGCATTTCGGACAACGTCGGGAAATATCTTCCCCAGCTCAAACAGCAAATCGACACGGCCGACGGCGAGACCGCGAAGCTCCTTTCGGGCACAACCAAGCTCGCCGCCATTCAGGAGGAAATCTCCCGCTGGAATCTCCTGCGGGACCAGGCCGGTCTCTGGACGGATCTTCTCAGCGAAAAACTCAGCCACCTGGAGCAGCAGGTTCAACAACTCACCGCCCTGGACGATCTCTGGAAGGCCACCCAGGCGGAGGCCGTCGCCGCCAAAATGCCGCCCGACCTGCTGACCCGCCTGACGACGCTTCGCGGCCAGATCGCGACGGTTGAAAAGGAGGCCGACGCCAAGCGTACGGAACTGCTCCGGCATCAGGGCCGGCTGGCGGACGAATCCGCCCGCATCTCCCAAACATTGAGCGCCCTGGGAGCCGCCCGGGAGGCCGCGGTGGGCCGGCTTTTTCTGCGCGACAGCGCCCCGCTCTGGATGGCCCTCGCCCCCGAAGCCACGCCGGATGCGGCGGGCCGCGAAGCGCTCACGCTGCAATTTGACCAGATCGGGAGATATCTCTTCCGGGAGCGCGGCAAGGTGGTCCTGAATCTCGTCCTCTGGGCGTTTCTCGTGAGCGTCTTTGTGCGCGCGCAGCGGAGGGTGCGGAAATGGACGGAGTCCGAACCGGCCCTGAAGGACACCATGGAGGTTTTTGAGGTTCCCCTGTCCGCCGCCACCCTGCTCGCCCTTTGTGCGTCCTTCCTGCTTTTTCCCGCCGCACCGCACCTCCTTAACACGCTGCTGGGCGCGGCCCTGGTCCTGCCGATCTTTGTGGTGCTGCGGCATTTGATCGACCGTCCGCTTCTGCCCATCACCTGGGCCCTGCTGGGGCTCTACCTGGGCGCCCAGGCCCGCGAGGTGGCGGCGGCCCTGCCGCACGTTTCCCGGCTGATCTTTCTGGCCGAGGCCGCGGCGGGCATGATTTTTGTCCATTGGCTCGTCCGCAGATCGCGCTTTGCCAGCCGACCGGAAAAAGGCCGTCGGCTGCTCTGGAACATCGTGGGAATTGCCGCCCGGGCGGCGTTCCTCGTTTTCGCGGCCGTGGCCGCTCTCAACATCCTGGGTTATGTCAGCCTGGCCCTTTTCATCGGCTACACCGCCCTGAAATGCGCCTACCTCGGCATCCTGCTTTATGCCGCCTGCCGCATTCTCGACGGGGTGCTGACGTTCCTCTTCAACGTGCCGCCCCTTTCCCTGCTCGCCATCGTGAGGCACCACCGCACGCTCCTCGAGCGTCGCATCATGCGGGTGATCCGTCTGGTCGCCGCGGTGATCTGGGTCGCCTTCGCGCTCGAAAAACTCTCGCTCCTCAACGAAACCGTCGCCGCCGTGAAGTCCCTTCTGGCCCTCTCCCTGGTGGCCGGCGTCACCGTGGGCGGCGTGCTCTCCTTTCTGCTCGCGGTCTGGGCCTCGTTCCTCATCTCCCGCTTTGTCCGCTTTGTGTTGGAGGAGGATGTCTATCGCCGGGTGACGTTGAAACCCGGCATTCCCTTCGCCATTTCCACCCTGCTGCACTACGCCATCCTGCTGCTCGGATTTTACATCGCCATGGCCGCGCTGATGGGCGACATCAGCAAGTTCACGGTCCTGGCGGGCGCATTCGGCGTCGGCATCGGCTTCGGCCTGCAAAACATCGTCAACAACTTCGTCTCCAGTCTCATCGTCCTGTTTGAGCGCCCGGTGAAAATCGGCGACCACATCGAAATCGGTCCGCTCCAGGGCACCGTCCGTCAGATCGGCATCCGCGCCACCGTTATCAGCACGGCCGAGGGGTCGGAAATCATCATTCCCAACGCCAAGCTGATCTCCGATCCGGTGACGAACTGGACACTGACCGCCCGCCAGCGCCTCGTCGAACTGGAGGTGACCACGGTCGCGCCGGGCGTGGACCCGCAGACCGTCATCGCCCTGCTCGAAAAGACCGCGTCCGACCGGTCCGCGATCAGTCGCAATCCGCCCCCACGGGCGGTTCTGGTAAAATTCACCGCCGCCGCGCTGACCTTTCGGCTGAGCGTCTGGATCACGGATCTCTCCAGCCTTGAGCGCCTGCGCAGCGACCTGGCGGTGGCGGTGAGCGAGGCCCTCAGCCGGGCCGGCATCGCGGCCGCGTGAGTCCGGCGGGGATTACATTCCCACCCGCACCGCCGTCGGCTCGGCCACTTCGAAGGGGGCAAAGGTTTCCAGCGCCCGCAGCGGGATGGTGGCGCGCACATGCATGGCGTCCTCTTCGTAGGTCAGTTCGTCGACGGTTCCCTCACGGTGGATGCGGGCCAGCAGGTCCGTGCGGGCCAGCGGCAGGCGGAGTTCGACGCCGATGGTTCCGCGGCTGACAAACCCGCCGATGCGGTGCACCAGTTCCTCGAGCCCCTCGCCGGTGTGGACCGAGATGAACACCGCGTCCGGAAAATGCCGCCGGAGGACGACGCGCGTGTGGTCGTCGGTCACCTTGTCGATCTTGTTGAACACCACGAGCATTTCCTTCGTGTTGGCGCCGAGATCGGTGAGCACCTTCATCGTGGTGTTGTAAAACTCCATCACGCGCGGATGCGAGGCGTCGAGGACGTGGATGAGAAAATCGGACAGCGCCGCCTCCTCCAGCGTGGCGTGAAAGGCCTCCACCAGTTCGTGGGGCAGGTTGCGCACAAAACCCACCGTGTCCGTGAGGAGCAGCGGCTGTTTGTTGGGCAGGGCGATCTTGCGCGTGGTCGTGTCCAGCGTGGCGAAAAGCTTGTCCTCCACCAGGACGTCGGCGCCGGTGAGGCGGCGCAGCAGGGACGATTTTCCGACGTTGGTGTAGCCGACGATGGCCGCATTCGGAACGGGCGCGCGTTTGCGATCCTTGCGCTGCGTGGCGCGGGCGCTGCGCACCGCCTCCAGTTCGCGGCGCAGGCGGTCCATCTGGCCGCGGATCTTGCGGCGGTCCTGCTCGAGCTGGCTTTCACCCTCGCCCTTCGCGCCGATGCCGCCGCCCTGCTTGCCGAGGTGGCTCCAGGCCCGGGTCAGCCGCGGCAGCGAGTACGCCATGCGCGCCAGATCCACCTGAATCTTGGCCTCCCGCGTCTGCGCACGCTCGCCGAAAATGTCGAGGATGATTTCCTGGCGGTCGATGACCAGCACCTTGGAGAGTTCCTCCCAGTTGCGCTGCTGGGCCGGGGTGAGCGGATTGTCAAAAATGATCACATCGGCGTCGATCGCCTTGGCCCGGGTGCAGATTTCCTCCGCCTTGCCCGAGCCGATGAAATAGCGCGCCTGGGGTTCGCGGTTGTGAACCAGGATGCTTTCCAGCACGGGAATGCCGAGCGTGCCGGTGAGCTCCTTCAACTCATCCAGCAAATCCTGGGCGTCCGCCTTGTCCGCCGGATTGGTGTAACAACCGACCAGCAGGGCGCGCTCGACCATCTTGTCCCGTGGCTTGATCTCAAACATTTCCCTCCCCTGTAGCAGAAAAACCGCCCGGACGCGAAAAGAAGATCACTTTTCCCGGAGACCATTTTCGGCTTCCCTGCGGGCATGACCTCCGCGACCCGACGTTATGACAAGGCGTATTTCGACAAATGGTACCGGCATCCGAAGCACCGGGTCAGCACCACCGCCAGCGCCACCCGCAAGGCGGCCATGGTTCTGGGCATCGCCGAGTTTTACCTGGAACGCCCCGTGCGCACCGTGCTCGACATCGGCTGCGGTGAGGGGCAGTGGAATCCCATTCTCAGAAAACTCCGCCCCGGCATCCGCTATCTGGGCGTCGATCCCAGCGAATACGCCGTGGAACGGTTCGGCCGGGAGCGCAATCTGAAACTGGGCGGGTTCGCCGACCTCGGCGGGATCAACCTCACCAAAACCTACGACCTCATCATCTGCAGCGACACGCTGTATTACGTGCCGCGGCGGGACTTGGACGTCGGACTCTCCCTGATCGCCCAGATGCTGGGCGGCATCGCCTTCCTGGAGGCCTACGCCAGCGACGAGGCGCTCGAGGGGGATTTCAAGGACATCGAACGACGCACCGCCTCGTTTTACCGCCGGCTTTTCCGGCGGCATGGCTTTGTGTCCTGCGGACCGCATTGTTACGCCGGCCGGGCGCTCCGCGGGCGCGTGATGGAAATGGAGCGGGGCGGAATTTGAGCGGAAGACGGCTTTCTCCAACGATTCTGACTACAGTCCGTTTAATCAACCTGGGGCCGCTGTTCCTGCGGTCCCGCGGCCTCGCCATGCCAACGCCCCCGACCGAGCGCCAATGGCCCGTTGCCCCCACCCTCACAGCCGCAACGCGCGCTTCCGCAGCCAATAAAAGATCACCGGGGTCACGATGAGAATGTGCAGCAGGCTGCTGAACATGCCGCCGATGACGGGAGTCGCGATGGGTTTCATCACCTCGGCGCCGGTTTTGACGCTCCACATGATGGGAAGCAGGCTCGCGATCACGGTGGACACCGTCATCACCTTGGGCCGCAGGCGCAGCATGGAGCCTTCCAGAACGGCGGCCCGCAGATCGGCCAGACCAAAGGCGGCGCCGCGTTCCTGCTGTTTTCGTTTCAGGGCCTCCTCGAGATAAACGACCATGACCACGCCCGTCTGGATCGCCGTGCCGAAGAGGGCGATGTAGCCGATCCACACGGCCACGCTGAAGTTGTAGCCGAGCAGGTATTGCAGGAAGAGCCCGCCGGTCAGCGCGAAGGGCACGGCGAGAATGACATGGGCCGCCTCCATGGGCGACCGGAACACCATCGTCAGCAGCATGAAAATGATGAGCAGGACGACCGGCACGATCATGAGCAGGGTCCTTCGCGCGCTCAGTTGGTTTTCGTACTGCCCGCTCCACTTGAGGGTGACGCCTGCCGGCACCTGGATTTCCTCCGCAATCCGGCGCTGGGCCTCCTTCACGAATCCGCCCAGGTCGCGTCCCTGCACATTGGTCTGCACGAAGACACGCAGCAGGCCGTCCTCGCTGGCGATTTCACTCGGTCCGCTGGACCGCCGCACCGTCGCCACCTGTCCGAGCGGGACGGAATTTCCCTCCGCGGTGGCGATGAGAATGTCGCCGAGGGTTTCAATGTCATCCCGCTCCCCGCGTTCCAGGCGGAGCTGGATGGGATAGCGGGCGCGTCCTTCGATGGTGGTGCTGACATTGACTCCCCCAAGTCCGATCTCCACCACATCCATGACATCCCGAATGGAAAGTCCGTACCTGGCGAGCGCCTGACGGTCGGGAATGACCTCCAGATACGGCTTGCCCTGCACGCGCGAGGCCGCCACACCCACCGCCCCGGGAATGCCGCGTATCACCTTTTCGATTTCGTAGGCGACGCGCTGGATGACATCGAGGTCGGATCCCAGCACCTTGATTCCCACCTGGGCGCGGATGCCGGTGCTCAACATCAGGATGCGGTTCTCGATGGGCTGGAGAAAACCCGGAACGTAACCGGGAACGACGCTGAGTTTTTCGCTGAGTTCGGCAATGAGCTTTTCCTTGGTCATTCCCGGCCGCCATTCCGACCGCGGTTTGAGCATGATGGTGGTTTCGATCATTTCCACCGGAGCGGGATCGGTCGGCGTCTCCGCGCGGCCCAGTTTGCCCGCGGCCGACTCCACCTCCGGGACGCTTTTGATCACGCGGTCCTGCCAGGCCATGACCCGCTTGACCTCCGTAAGCGAGGTGCTGGGCACCAGGACCGGCATGAACAACAGGCTGCCCTCCTCGAGGGCGGGCATGAATTCGCTGCCGATGCGGGTGGCCAGCAGCACGGCGGCGGCGAGCAGCGCGACCGCACCCAGCAGCACGGTGCGTCCGTGCGCCAGCGCCCATTCCAGCGTGGGGCGATACAGGCTCATCAGGAACCGCATCACCACGTTGGATTTTTCCTCGTGGAACGGTCCGCGCACCAGCCAGGTGCAAAGCACGGGCACGAGGGTGACGCCGAGCAGCGTCGCACCGATCATGGCAAAGGTCTTGGTGAAGGCGAGCGGGTGAAACAGTTTTCCCTCCTGACCGCCGAGCGCAAAGACCGGCAGAAAGGCCAGGATGATGATGGCCATGGCGAAGAAGATCGGACGCCCCACCTGCCGCGCCGCCTCACGGGTGACGGTCCAGGTTTCCTCCGGAGTCAGCCTCGCGCCCTTTTTCCGCTCCGCGGCCTCGCAGTGGCGGATGACGTTTTCGGTCATGACAATGCCCGCATCGACCAGCACGCCGATGGCAATGGCGATGCCCGCGAGCGACATGATGTTCGACGAAATGCCGAACGCATCCATGAGGATGAAGGAAATGAGAATCGAAACCGGCAGCGGGATGGTGACGATGAGAATGCTCCGGAAGTGCCAGAGGAAAATGATGTGCGCGAGGGTTACCAGAACAATCTCCTCCAACAGCGCATGGCGCAGGGTTTCGATGGTGCGGTCGATGAGACCGCTGCGGTCGTAAAAGGGTTCGATCCGGATTCCCGGCGGCAGACCCGGGGAGATCTGCGCGATCTTTTCCTTCACCCGTTCGATCACGCGCATGGCATTTTCACCCGTGCGCATCACCACCACGCCGCCGACCACTTCGTTGCCGTCCACGTCGAGCGTGCCGCGCCGGAAATCCCCGCCGAGCGAGATCTCCGCGATGTCCTCCAGATAGATCGGCACGCCGTCACGGCTGCGCACGGCCACACGCCGGAGATCGTCGAGGGAATTCACCAACCCGATGCCGCGCACGACAAATTCCATGCCGTTTTCCTCGATCACCTTGCCGCCGACATTCAGGTTGCTTTGGGAAAGGGCCTCCATCACCTCGCGGAGACTCACCCCCGCCTGGCGCATTTTCCCGGAGTTGACGGCGACCTGATATTGCCGCACGAAGCCGCCCACGCTCGCCACCTCGGCCACGCCTTCGACGGCGGCCAGTTGGTAGCGAAGGTAAAAGTCCTGCAGCGCGCGCAGGGTGCCGAGGTCATATCCCCCGTTGGGACTCCGGGCAGGATCCACCTTGAGGTAATATTGGTACACCCACCCCAGTCCGGTGGCGTCGGGTCCCAGCTGCGGGGTGACATTTTCCGGCAGGAGCGTCTGCAGGAAGCTCAGGCGTTCGAGCACCCGCGTGCGGGCGAAATAGTTGTCGATCCCGTCCTGGAAAACCACCGTGAGCAGGGAAAACCCGAACATCGACTGGGCGCGCACCTCCTTGACACCGGCCAGCCCCTGCAGGTTGGTCGAAAGCGGATACGTCACCTGATCCTCCACCTCCTGCGGACTGCGGCCCGGCCACTCGGCAAACACGATGACCTGGTTTTCGCTCAGGTCGGGAATGGCGTCGACCGGCGTGTGCAGCACCGCACGGATGCCCCAGGCAATGACGATGAGGGTGGCGCAGGCCACCAGAAAGCGGTTGCGCAGCGACCAGTCAATCAGACCGTTGATGAGGCCGGAACGTTCCTCCGCGTTCACGGTTTCACCTCCGCCCCGCAATTCAACATGGCCGAGCCGAAATACGGATTGCGCGTCTCCGACCCGGTCTGTATCCAGCGCGCCTTGGGCGGGGCGCCGGGAAAGCTGTCACCGGTCATGGGACACTCAAAGACCTTCACCCCGGAAGCCTGACCGCTCCGCTCCACAGCCAAGGCCAGTTCCGCCGCCGCGTTACTCCAAGGGAGAAAACTGGCCCGCAGCGCGGCGAGATCGCCCCCGGTGGGAGCGGACAGGGATTTCAGCGTGGCGATCTCCTCCATCTCCGCGGCCGGGAGGGCGGCCGCCAGTTCCGGCAGGGCGCGTCCTTCCCGCACGGCGGCAACGGCGTCCTCGCCGGCCAGCGCCTCGGACACCCTGGCCAGCTGGGTGAGAAACTTTTCCATCTCCGGCGCCGCCGCCACCGTGGCGCCGGCGGATTCGGGAGCGGCGGGAGAACCGCCGCCCTGGCGCAGTTGGGCCTCGGCGTCAATCATGAGATTGCCCTGCGTGACCACCCGTTCGCCCTCCCTGAGTCCTTCCAGGATTTCGATGCCTTCGTCGCCCACACGGCCCGTCTTCACCGTGCGCTGCTCGTATTGTCCCGGGCCAACCTCCACATAGGCCACGGAGCGGCGACCGTCCCGCAGCACCGCCGAGCGCGGCACGACAAGGGCTTCGCCGAGGTCCGCCAGAATCGTGGCCTCGGCGTAGGCACGATGCGGCAGCAGACGGCGCAGGCCGTGTTCGTTTTCGCCGGCGGGCGGATTGTCCACCTCGATGCGTACGCGGGTGCTGCGGGTCTGTGCGTCGAAGTTCGGATCGATGAAGGTCACCACCCCTTCAAACTCGCGCCCCGGAACGCCGGGGGTCCGCAGGATCGCCTTTTGTCCCAGCCGCACATCCGCGAGGTCCCGTTCGTACACCTCGGCGTGAAACCACAGGCGGGAGAGATCACCCATTTCAAAGAGGGGTTCGCCGGTTTTGATATACTGGCCCTTGTAGGCCTTCTTGGTGAGCACGGTGCCGCTGATCGGCGCGAGGAGGTCGACGGTGTATACCGTGTCGGGCTGCTTGGCGATGGCCGCCACCTGCTCCGTGGTGAGGCCGTATTGAATGAGACGCTGGGCGGCATTGCGGGCCACGGAATCGTTGCGTCCGCGCATGGCGTTTTGAAATTCCCGCACGACATAAAGCAGCTCCGGACTGTAAATCGAGGCCAGCGGCTGTCCTTTTTCCACGTATTGGCCGACGTGCTGGACGTTCACCTGTTCGATCCGTCCGTCGTAAAATGCGGCGATGACGCGATGGATGTTTTCGTCATCCTCCAGAATCCCGCTGAACCGCAGGTCCCGGGTGAGCGGCAGACGGCGCACCGGCACGGTGGCGACGCCAAGGACGTCGACCGTATTGCCGTGCAGGGCGACCAGATTTTCCCGGGTCTCCAGCGGCTCGTCGCCCTCGTAGACCGGCGTGAGGGCCATGCCGCAGATCGTGCAGCTGCCGGGTTTGTCCGAGGTGATCCACGGATGCATCGGACTCTGGTAAAACTTCACCTTGCGTTCCCCGTCGGCGGGTTTGGAGCACGCCGCAACAAACGCCACCGCCACCAGCAGGAGCCTCTTCATAGTTTCACCTTTCCGAGCCGCAGGGCATTGCCCACCACGGACACGCTGCTCAGCGACATGGCCACGCTGGCGATGATGGGGCTGAGCAGAATGCCGAAAAACGGATACAGGACCCCGGCGGCAACCGGCACGCCCAGTCCATTGTAGAGAAAGGCAAAAAGAAGGTTCTGCCGGATGTTTCGCATCGTCGCGCGGCTGAGGGCGATGGCCTGCACGATGCCGCGCAGGTCGCCTTTCACGAGGGTGACTCCGGCGCTTTCCATGGCGACATCGGTTCCCGTGCCCATGGCGATGCCGACATCCGCCGCGGCGAGCGCGGGGGCGTCGTTCACTCCGTCCCCGGCCATCACCACCACCCGGCCAGCGGATTTCATTTTTTGCACATGCGTCTGTTTGTCAGCCGGACTGACTTCGGCCACAAATTCATCGATCCCAAGTTCCGCCGCCAGGCGCGAGGCGGTTTGGGCATTGTCACCGGTGAGCATGGTGATTTTCAGGCCCATGTCATGCAGGGTGCGAACAGCTTCCGGGGTGGTCGTTTTGACCGGATCCGAAAGAACCAGAAACCCTTCGATCTCCCGGTCGCGGGCCACCCAAATGACGGTGCGTCCCTCCGCCTGCGCGGTCTGCGCCTCGCGTTCCAGCGCTTCGAATCCCCGCACGCCGTCGCTTTCGAGCAGAGCCCTTTTTCCGACCGCCACCTCGCGCCCGGCGACTCGGCCGCGCACCCCACCGCCGGGGACAGACTGGAAATTTTCCACCGGCGCCGGTTCCACTCCCCGCTCTTTCGCCGCGCGCACAACGGCTCCGGCGAGCGGATGTTCGCTTTGCGCCTCAAGCGACGCGGCCAGAGCGAGGAGGTCGTTTTCTCCGCCGCGCGATCCGATGCGCGTGACCGCCGGCCGGCCCTCGGTGAGCGTTCCGGTTTTGTCCACCACCACCGTGTTCACCTTTTCGAGTGTCTCGAGCGCCGCCGCATCCTTGATCAAAACGCCGAGCCCGGCGCCGCGTCCCACGGCCACCATGATGGACATGGGCGTGGCCAGACCGAGCGCGCAGGGACAGGCGATGATCAACACCGCCACGGCATTCACGAGGGCATAGGTGAAGGCCGGGGCGGGTCCCCAGAGCAGCCAGATCACAAACGTGATCACCGCAACCAGCACAACCGCCGGCACAAACCAACCCGCCACCACATCGGCCAGCCGCTGGATGGGCGCGCGGCTCCGCTGAGCCCGGGCCACCATCTCGACAATCTGCGCAAGAAGGGTTTCCGAGCCGACCCGTTCGGCACGCAGCAGCAGGCTGCCCTGACCGTTGATCGTTCCGCCCACCGCCTTGTCCCCCGGTTGTTTGTCGACGGGAATGGGCTCGCCGGTGATCATGGACTCATCAATGGCCGAACGGCCTTCCGTGATGATGCCGTCCACGGGCACCTTTTCCCCGGGTTTGACACGCAGAATGTCTCCAGTTCGCACTTGGTCGAGAGGAACATCCTCCTCGCCTCCGGCCCCGATGCGATGGGCCATTTTCGGCGCCAGATCGAGCAACGCCCGAATGGCTGCGCCGGTGCCCTCCCGGGCCCGCAATTCGAGCACCTGGCCGAGCAGCACCAACACGATGATCACCGCGGACGCCTCGAAATAGATCGGCGGCATGCCGTCGTGGATGAGGCCGTGCGGAAGCAGGCCGGGAAAGAACAGCGCAAAAACGCTGAACAAATAGGCCGCGCCGGTGCCCAGCGCAATCAACGTGAACATGTTGAAATGCCGCGAGACCAGCGAACGCCAACCGCGCTCAAAAAACGGCCACCCGCACCACAGTACCACCGGCGTCGCGAGAAGGAACTGGATCCACGCCGAAATCATGGGCGGGATGATCCGCAGTGCCGGAACGTGTTCGGCCATGGCGAGAACAAACACCGGAAGGGCCAGCGGCAGCCCCACCAGAAAGCGGCGTTTCATGTCCTTCAACTCCGAAGGTTCCTCCGGCGCGGAGGCCGGAGTGGCCGGTTCCAGCGCCATGCCGCAGATCGGACACGAACCGGGATGATCTTGGCGCACCTCGGGGTGCATCGGGCAGGTGAACACCGCGGCGCGCACAAAGGCGGGATTGCGCTCGAGGGCCATGCCGCATTTGGGACAGCTGCCCGGCCGGTCGGATTCCACCCCGGGACACATCGGGCAATACCATTCCTTCGCGGGGGGCGGAACCGCCGGAGCCGATCCGCCATGGTGACAACAATGATGCTCAGACATGATGAATAAGGGTTGCCTCCCTCCCGGAGGGGTCGGGTGTCACGCTCCCGACCCCGTCCGTCAGACAGGGCAATGGATTTTGCGACCGCGCTATGGTTGGGCCTCCCGAATTTTCTTCAGGTAGGTGGCGGGATCCTTTTCGAACCGGGGCCTGCAGTGCTCACAGCAAAAGCGGACCTCCTGTCCTTCATAAGTCATGATGTAAGGCCCGCCCATGGAGTCGAGCTTTTCGCCGGACACCACGCAAACAGTCAGCGGATAGGCGGGTTTGGCTTCGTCAGCCGCCACGGCACCGCCCACGGCCAGCGCCCCCAGAATAAGAGTGATCAATTTCATATAAAGTTGTCGCAAAGGGATTGTTCCAAAGACGTGCGGACACGCCGCGCAGAATCCCCGTCCGTCGCCTGGACAGCGGGGCCAATCAGGATACGACAACGGGCGGGGCGTGCGCGGGCAGGCTCCGGTTCAGCACCAGTTCGGCAAAGGCAAGTGCTCCCGGCGGACCATGGGAGGGAAACAAAGCCTCCGCCATCCGCGGACCGGCAACCACCGTCTCCACGCCGGTTCCCCCCTCCCAGGCAACAAAAAGCCCCTGGAACGGACCGGACGGAACGTGTGTCCCCGCCGGCAGCGGCGCACCAAGATCCTTGCAACACGCGGTCAGGGAATTCCTGGCCTGGGGCTGGTCGCACGCACAACAGGCGTGGTCCGCCTTTGTTGCGGTCAGGAAAGCCAAAGCGCAGTGATTGGAGGCCACGACCCACGCCGCCAGCACGGCCAGAATGACAAACAGGCGTGGGAGCATCCGGTTCACGGCTTCAGAATACGTCAGGAAAAAACGCTGCGCAAGTTTGCCGTTAGACAAGACCGGGATGGTGTTTTAGGTTTGCGGTGCAGCCCATGAAACCGCGCGTGCTCATCGTTGACGGCCACAGCATGATCTTCCAATGGCCCGATCTGACCCTGCAACACGCGCGGCGGAGCGCCATCGCGCGGGAAACCCTCATCCGCATGCTCGCCGGCCTGCAGGACAACTCCGACTGGCACGTGGCGGTCGTCTTCGACGGCACCGGCGTGAAGAGTTCGGAAGCCAGCGAACCGCACGGCATCCAGGTCTTTTACTCCCGCAACGGTCAGACCGCCGACAGCATCATCGAGCGCCTGGTCGCCAAATACAGCGGGAAATACGAGGTGACGGTCGCCACGGACGACATCATGGAGCGCACCACGGTGGAGAGTTTCGGAGGCTGTTCGATGTCCGCCCGTCAGCTTCGCGAGGAAATCGACCTCGCCGGCCGGGATCTGGATGAACGCCTGAAGAGGCTGCGCTGAAGGGCCGCCCCGCGGAACATCCCGCTCCGCCGGGCCGCGGCGGGAAACGGCGCCGGCCCCCGCGGACGCCTACCGCACCACCTTGCGATGGATCCAGACGCTCTGCAGGATGCCCATGCTGAAGAGGGTGATCAGAAGGAACGACCCGCCGTAACTCACGAAGGGCAGAGGCAGACCGGTGATGGGAGTCAGCGAAATGGTCATGCCGATGTTCATGAAGGTGTGCGTGAAAAACAGCAGCACAATGCCCACGCACAATAATCGGCCGAGGTCGTCATTCGCCTCGAGGGCGACATACAGCATGATGGCAAAAAAGAGCGCAAAGACCGCAATCAGGATCACCCCGCCGATGAAGCCGTGCTGTTCCCCCATCACGGAAAAGATGAAGTCGTTGTGGACGATCGTGGACGGCAGAAACCCCAGTTCGTTTTGCGTGTTCGGCGCCTTGAATCCCTTGCCGTTCATGCCGCCGGAACCGATGGCGATGAGGGACTGGTTGATGTTCCAGCCGTCGCCGAGGGGATCCGCCTCCGGATTGATGAACGTGGTGATGCGGCGGTATTGGTAATCCTTGAGCCCGAAAATCACCACCAGCGGCACAAGGGCCAGGGCAAGGATCAACAGGGAAATGAGCCACCGCTTCGGAATGTGGCCGATGAACATCATGCCCAAAACGACCGGCACCCAGACGATGCAGGATCCCAGGTCGGGCTGAATGAGAATCATCACCCAGGGCGCCCCCACAATGGCCCCGCAGGCGAGAATGCGCAGAAAGGGCGCGGTTTTTTTCGAAGCCTCGAGGTAGATCGCAAGCGTCATGATGCCGGCGACGATGGCCAATTGGGAGGGCTGAAACATCATGACACCGAGATCGAGCCAGCTGCGGGCTCCAAATCGTTTCTCCCCCACCACCATCACCGCCACCAGACTCAGAATGCTGAGAACGTAGAGCGGCACCGCGCCGATGCGGATCCATCGGTAGTCCACCAGGGACGTCGCAAAATAGACCGGAAGACAGATGGCGAGCCAGATCAGCTGCGAGCGGGCGAAGTTGTCATGGGGCCGCATCCAGGTCGCGCTGTAAATCGCGTAGATGCCGTACACGAGAAGCGCCATCATCAGCAGGAACAGAAGCCAGTTCATGCCGAGGAATTTTCGAAGGAGCGAATGCATAGGGCGCGAACTGCCTAAGCGAACTGCGGAACCGCCGCCAGCAGGGTTTTGGTGTATTCGTGTTGGGGGTTGCGGTAAATCTCCCCGGCGGGGGCGGCCTCGACGATTTTGCCGTGGTGCATGACCAGGATGTAGTCGCTGATGTGCTCAACCACCGCGAGATCATGCGCGATGAAAAGGTAGGATATGCCCAGTTCCTCCTGCAGATCCATGAGGAGATTGACGATCTGGGCCTGCACGCTCACGTCGAGGGCGCTCACCGGTTCATCACAGACGATGAAGCGCGGTTTCACCGCCAGGGCGCGGGCAATGCCGATGCGCTGGCGTTGGCCTCCGCTGAACTCATGCGGATACCTTCGGGCCATTTCCGGCTTCAGGCCCACCTGCCGCAGCAGTTCGGCCACGCGGTCCCGCCGTTCGGAGGCGGACATGTCCCGGAAATGGATCGTCAGCGCCTCGCCGATGATCGACCCGCAGGTCATGCGGGGATTGAGCGAACCGAACGGATCCTGGAAAATCATCTGCATTTCCCGGCGCAGGGGACGGAACCGGCGTTCGCTCATGGAAAGAATGTCCTTCCCGTCGAAGGTGACCTTTCCGGAAGTGGCGGGGATGAGTTTCAGCAGGGCGCGGCCCACGGTCGTTTTGCCGCTGCCGCTTTCGCCGACAAGGCCCACGGTCTGGCCGGCTTCCACGGTGAAACTGACCCCGTCGACGGCTTTCACGTCGTCAACCTTCCGCCGCAGGATCCCGCCCAAGACCGGGAACCACACGCGCAGATCCTTCACTTCCAGCAATGCCATCGCGCTAAGGTGTCCGGACGTCCCGAAAAATCAAGCGTTCGTCGAAGCGGCGCCCGCTCCGGCCGGGGAATCAGCAACCGGTCTCATGTTTTCTGGGCAATGATAAAGACGTGATTTTCCGGGAGTTGGTCATATTCCACATGACGGCACAAACAGCCGGACGCCTCCAGCACGGCCACAAATCCCTCCACGCCCAGCGTGCTATAACCGAAATCCTCTTCCCAAAACCGTCCCGTGATCGTCCCCGGGCGTCCGCCTCCGCAGGTGAAGAGCAGCACGCCTTCGGGTGCCAAAGCCCCGCAGAGTTTGCGGGTCACCGGGTCCTGGGCCTCCAGCGGCAGGTGAAACGTGCTGTCCCAGGCGGTGATGAGGTCGTAGGCATGCGGCGGCGTCCATTCGGCGATGTCGGCCACATGAAACACCGCCCCGGGGTTTCGCTCCCGGGACAGGGCCACCATTTCGCCGGAAACATCCAACCCTTCGGGCCGGAATCCCTCCGCGGCGAACCGCGCGAGAAACCGTCCGGTGCTGCCGCATCCCACATCGAGGGCGCGTCGCCGGTTTTCCACAAATTTCAACGCCCGCTCGAATGCGGCCATGCCGTAGGTGGCCGGCGTGTTTTCCTGCCACCGGCGGGCAATGCGGTCGTAGGCCGCTCCAATTTCCTGCGGGTTCATGACGTTTCCCGCACTCTGGCGCCTTCCCGATTTTCAGGCAAGCCTCCCCCAACCTTCCCGCTGGACGCCCGGCCCGTCCTCGCCGACAATGAGGCATGCCGTCCACCGTTTTCGACACCCCCATCGGTCCGTGCGGCCTTTCGTGGACGGATGCGTTGCTCACCGGCTTTTCCCTTCCGCCTCCGCTGGCCGGTTTCCTCCCGCGGGAGGTTCCCTCCTTTGTTGCCGGGATCATCAGCCGTGTCCGTCTTCATTTGTCGGGGCACCTGGACGATTTTTCCGACCTCCCCTACGACTGGAACCGGGTGACCGAATTCCAGCGCGCCGTCTATCAGGCCGCCCTGCGCGTCAAGGCGGGGGAAACCGCGACCTACGGACAGTTGGCGCGCGCCATCGGCCAGCCGCCGGCGGCCGCCCGCGCGGTGGGCACCGCGCTCGGACAAAATCCCTGGCCCCTGCTCGTTCCCTGTCACCGGTTCATCGGGGCGGACGGCCGCATGACCGGCTTTTCCGCTCCGGGCGGCATTCGGACGAAATTGCGCCTCCTGGTTCTGGAGGGGGCACAGTTCTTTGCGGAAGGCGCCTGAATTTCGTCCCGCATGACCCTCCGTCCTCTGCTCCTTCTGTTTGCCGCGGGGTTGCTGTCCTTCCCCGCACGGGCCCAGGAGGAATCCGTTTTCGGCACCACCAAGGCCAGCGAGACCGCGCTCATCGGCATTCTCTACGATTTGAAACAGGACCAGAGCCGGAAGCCCCGGCACATGAACAACCCCGCCTTCCACAAGGTGATCGACGAGTTCCTGTCGAAGGGCTGGGACGAGAGTGTGCTCAACCGCTATTACCGCGTGACGCGTCCGCTTTACACGACGCAGATCTTCATTCCCCTCATCAATGCCAATGCGGCCCCCAAGGCGTTCGGCGTGGAAAACATCGTCAAACCCAGCTTCTGGCTCATCCATTACAAGGGGCAGGTCAGCGCGCCGTCCGACGGGGAGTGGCGTTTCTGGGGGGACGGCGAGGAAGTCTGCAGCGTGGCCGTCGACGGCCAACCGGTCCTGCTGGCCAACTGGCGCGAAATCACCACGCCCTCGGTGAACTGGAAGTCCCCCGAGCCGCCCGGCCGGAAGGTCGCCAACTCGCACCTGCGGGCCGGCACCTGGTTTTCCCTGAAAAAGGGACAGATCATCGACCTCGACATCCTGATCGGCGAGCGCGCCGGCGGCGTCTTCTGTGCGTTTTTGCTGATTGAGAAAAAGGGGGAAACCTATCCGATGCAGGACGGACACCCGGTGTTTCCCGTCTTCCAACTGGCCCCGTTTGACACCCCCCAACCGGAAAGCACCAAGGTCGGTCCGCCCATCCTGCCGAACGGTCCGATTTGGAAAGCGATCCAGTAACCGATGGAGGGACGGCCGCCGGCCCGTCCCTCCGCAGGCTTCCGACTACGCGCCCGGGAACCGGAAGACGTCCGGTGTGCCGGGACAGAGCGGGAACATTCCAAGGCAGGCAAAAACATACCAGGCGGCCATTTCGCCGTTGTCCTCGTCCCCCGGAAAACTGTCCGGCGTATAAAGTTCATTGGCCACCCGGTGGATCCAATGGACGGCTTTTTCCGGACGGCCCGCCTGGGCGTAGAGCGCCAGAAAATGGTGCACCGGCTGGTTGGAATGCGCGTATTGACCGAAATCGGCCATGGCCATTTCGGTCATTTCGTGGATCTCGCACGGATAGTCACCCGCGGTGAAATGGGGCGGCGTGGCAAACATCGCGTCGAGCTTGCGCACCAGGGCGTCGTTGCCGCCGAAGAGCGCCGCCAATCCGGCGGGGTCGTGCGGCACGTGAAAGGTGTGCTGCCACGGGCCGCCTTCGATGAACGGACCGCCCCATTCGAACTCATCGAACGGTTCCCTCCAGGAGCCGTCCGCATTCCGTCCGCGCATGAATCCCACGGACGGATCAAAAACATGGCGGTAATTTTTCGCACGGCGTTCCAGCTCCTCCGCCTCGCGTTCGCGACCGAGAAACCGGGCCACCCGGCTGATGCAGAAATCATCGTAGGCGTAGTCGAGCGTCGCCGAGGTGGCATGATGGTATTTGTCCGCGGGCACGTATCCGAGACGCAGATAATCCTCCAGTCCGACCCGGCCGAAATGCGGATCATCGCTGGGCACGGTGGCGTCCTTCCAGAGATAGGAAAACGCCTCCTCAACGTTCCAATCCACCACGCCCCGCGCGAGGGCATCGGCGACCACCACATTGAAATGTGTGCCGATCATGCAATTTCGCGGACCCGGACTCGGCCATTTCGGCGACCATCCGGCCTCCCGGCAGGCGTTCACCCAGCCGTCCAGCATGCGGCGAAGCGTTTCCGGATAAAACAGGCCGAGCAGCGGGAACAGCGTGCGGTAGGTGTCCCAGAATCCGGTGTCCGCGCAGAGCCCCCCTTCGTGCACCGCACCGTCGTAGGGACTGTAATGCACCACCCTTCCGTCCGCGGTGTGTTCATCCAGAAACCGCGGAAACAACAGGCAGCGGTAGAGGCAGGAGGCAAACAACCGGGCCTGCCGTTCATCACGCGGGGCGAAGGAGATCCGCGAGAGATGCTCGTTCCAGACCGCCTCCCCGTCGGCGGCAATTTCCTCGAGCGGACGACCGATCAGTTCGCGTTCGAGACTGACCGTCGCCAGTTCGGTCGAAACAAAGGACGCCGCCAGGCGAAGCTCCAGGCGTTCCACCTCCGGGGCGAATTCGAAGACGCAGCCATTGCCCACCGGCACGCTGCGAAGCGGGACGGCATCGAACTCCGCGACAAAACGCAGACCGAAATCCCCGGCCACCCCGCCGGTGAAATTGCGGGAAATCCCCTGAAACCGGCGCGGCTGCGCGGTCGGTCCCCATTCAAACGCATCCGCAAAAAACAGCCGCACCCGCAGAGCCTCCGCCGCCCTCCGATGAAAACGAAACACCGCCCCGCGCCCGGTGGGGGCCATTTCCAGGCCGACGCGGTAACGGAGCAGTTCGGTCCGAAAATAATGCGGATGCAGCACCGCCTCGCCGAGGCGGTAGGCGGAAGCCTGATGATCGATGGCCTCAAAAAACGGTCCCGTGAAGGCCGTGACCAGCAGGTTGCCGTAGTCATCCATCCACGGGCTCGGTTGGTGGGTGAGCCTCAGTCCCTGAAGTTTGCGATGCTCCGGGTGGAACATCCAGGGGCTCTGCTGCGTTTGCAGACTCCAATGATGCAGGCCCCACGGACGGGCGATCAGGGGCAGGGTGTTTCCGGTGGAGAAATCACGCTCCGAACGCGTGCCCTGGAGAAGATTGACCTGAGTGACGGGATTCATGTCTGCGAAGTCTGCGGGTTGCGCGTGGTGAGTTCCCAGTCGTCGGTGCGGAACGGCGAGGCCGGCAGCCCGGCGGAATTTTCCAGCGTGCAGTCGGGATTGTCCTGCCAGCCGTACCGGACAGCCACGGGCTGATCGAGTCCGGGCGCACTCACCCGCACCGTGTCCGGAGCGACGATCTCCGCCTGCGCCCACCGCCATTTCCGGTCGGCTCCCGCAATCTGAAACGCGGTCAGCGGCCGGTCCTCGCGGCAGCGCAGTCCGTCCCCCACATGCACAAAACGAACAAACACCGCACCGTCCTCGATCCCGTGGTCCGCCGCCAGGGGCGCATGCCACGGTTCCTCCACGATGCCGTAGACCTCGGCGAGCGCCCAGCGGGCCAGGCGCTCACCCACGGGTTTCTTGAGGCGGGGATGAATGTTGTCGGCCTCCCCGACGTCGATCGTGACGGCGAGTCCGGTGGCGGGCACGGTGCGGGCGGCGAGCAATTGCGCATCCCGCAATTCCGCCCATTCACTGGGCCCGGGCTCCGCGGTCCGCTCCCCGTAGTTGGTCAGTTGGACGATGCCAAAGGGCAGCAGGGGGTCCTTCCAGAGACGCCGCCAGGTGGCGATGAGATCCGGCAGCAGCGTACGGTAGAGCGCCGCGCGGACCGCGTCGGATTCGCCCTGATACCAGAGAAACCCGCGGATGGCCATGCGGAGCAACGGGTGGATCATGCCGTTGTAAAGGACCGCGGGGGGAATCGGCCGGGAACTGACGCGAAGCGGAAAGGCCTTTTCCACGCGGGCCTTCCAGGGACCGTCCAGGGACAGGGTGGTTTCGGGATCCTCCGCCGGATAAAGGGAGGCCCCCTTTACGATGCCGCCAAATCCCCATTGGTCGAAAACCCGCACCGCAATCACCAGCCGACCCTCCGCGCTCAGTGCGGCGGGGATGGGATAAAGCCGTTTGGTCGCAAAGGCGCTTGGAGCCTCGGGGCCCAGGCCTCCGACCCGCGTGCCGTTGACATAGGTGTCGTCGAAATCGTCACACGCCCCGAAGTACAGGATCAACTCCCTCCCCCGCCAGGCGGGCGGCACTTCGACGGTTTTGCGATACCAGACCGCACCATTCAGCTGCCAGCCCTGTTCCTGCCACAGGCCCGGAACCTCCAGCGTCTGCCAGGACTCCGTGTCGCATGTTTCCCAACCGGCCGATTCCGGCGAGCGGCCTTCGTCCACGTGGGGCTGCAGTTCCTCCGCCGCGGGGCCCTCCCAGGAACCGGTCAGTCCGGCATACGCGGGACGGGATTCCAGGACATCCTGCGGCAGCCAGCAGGCGATCTGGGTTCCGCCAAAGGCCGGCACCAAAAGCCCGACCGGGCAACCGAGACACTCGCGAAGCCGGCGCCCGAAATACCAGGCCACGGCGGAAAAATTTCCCGCCTTCGCCGGCGTGGAGACCTCCCATTGCCCCTCCGGTTCCGGGATCGGTTCGGGCGCCGGGGTGCGCAGAACCGTGAACACCCGAAGAAGGGGATCCTCCGCCGCCGCGACGTCATCCTCCGTTCCGGGAGTCATCGCCAGCGTCCATTCCATGTTCGACTGACCCGAACAGAGCCACACCTCGCCGACGGCCAGGTCGGAACGGCGCAGCACACGGCCGCCACCGCGAACGGTCAGCTCCAGTCCCTCACCCGCCTCCCGCGCCGGAAAAACCGCCTCCCAGCGCCCGTCTTCCGCCGCGCAAACGGTGCGGGATTCTCCGGCGAAATCGACTTCGATCCGGGTGCCCGGGGTCGCTTCGCCGTGAATGAGGATGGGTTTGCCGCGTTGGAAAACCGCGTGGTCCGACAGCAGGGGATGAAGGGTTGGCATGGGGAAATTCGGGCGGGCGGGACGTCCCTCCGGCGGGAACAGCCTCTCCCGGGATCAAACGGCGTGGTGAGCCCGCCGACAATTACGAAATCGCGTCCGCCGTGGCGTGGGAGGCCGCGGTTTCCGCCGACGGCGGATTCTCGCAAATCACATCGAGCTTGAGATCGTGCAGCGCCCGGATGAGATCCGCGTCGATCTTCTCCCGTCCCCCGCAGGTCTGGCGAACCAGGAATTTCAGGGCGGGATTTTCGGTCGACTGGGAAACCTCCCCGCGCGCCAGCGCCAGGGCGCTCTTGAGCAGCCACTGGCCGACATATTCGAAATTCTGGGCGACCGTGCTCAGCGGGGGATCGCTGTAATGGCTCGCATCCGTGTTGTTGTATCCCACGATGCAAAAATCCGCCGGAGCGCTCAGTCCGAGCTTGTGCATGGCGGTCATGAAACGCAGCGCATGCTCGTCGTCGTAACTGATGATCGCCAGATCCCCGCGGTAGGCCTTCCACCGGGCCGCCAACCGGTCCATCGCCTGCGTGCCCGGAGGCACCAGGCCGCACAACATCTGGAGATTCTCGCGCGAAGTGAAGCAGGAGTAGGAACCCAGTTTTTGCTGCAAAATGAGATCGCCCGGAGCGTCAGGACCCAGGAACGCGATGCGCGAGTGACCCAGTTTGACAAAATACTGGCCCAGCGCCTCGGTTCCCGTCAGCAACGTCGCGCCGAAAAGACTCTTCTCGAAACAGTATTTTTCGAGTCCGGGAATGAGAATGGGCAGGCTCACCGGAATGGGACAACGCAGCACAAAACTGCGCACCGCCTCGGTCATGGTATGCGGGAACCACGGCAGCGTGAGCGCGACGCAGCCTTCCTTCTTCATCATTTCGGCCTGACGCAATCCGTCGTCGGCAAAGTCCCGCACCCAGCAGGACCTCAGCTCCACCGATTCGGTGAGGGCGACGTGCGCAATCGCTTGCAACACCCCGAAGGCATAGGCGTTGCCCTTTTCGTAAACCAGCAGTCCAATCCGGTTTTGCCGCGGACCCGAACCGGCCGCCGGGGGCGGCGTCTCCTTGGGCGCGATGAACGTGCCGCTCCCGATCCGGCGGGTGATCAGGCCGTCATTCACCAGCTGCTTGAGGGCCTTTCGAACCGTGAGAAAATTGCACTGGTACTCGATCGCCAGATCGCGTTCGGCCGGCAGCTTGGCCCCGGCCGGCAAGGTCGCCGCAAGCTGGCGCAATTCCAGCTCCACCCGTTTATGCTTGAGTTGCTTGAGTTTCAATCTGTGCCTTCCGCGTATGCTCTGAGAACCCGCAAATACTATAGCGAACGTATATGTCACAAGGAAAACTTGGGGGAAAACACAGTATTTCTTCCCAGTGCAGTCAGTCGTTCCCCCGAAACATGGACTTTGTAATTATAAAGCATTGACATATCATTTGGACCGAAGAAAATTTCCGCATGAAATTTCTGCGGTTCCCTCTTCTTTTCCTGTCCGTGTCCACCCTCCTGGCGGCCGAACCCGGCAACACCCTCATTCCGAACGGCGATTTTGAAAACGGTTCGACGTCCTGGGCCGTTGGCAACGGCGTGACGGTGGAGGAGGAGGACGGCAATCATTTCCTGCGCATCCAGTCCCCGGAGCCCAACACCCAGGTGCAGGCTCACCGCAAGGTGGCGATTCCGGCGGGCACGCAGAAGGTCAAGGTCTCGTTCCGCACCCGCTACGAAAACATCGTGCCCGGGGAGGCCAACTGGCATGTCGGCAGTCTGGTCATGCATTTCCGGGACAGCAGCGGGGCCATCGTCAAACCGGATCCGAAGCCGTTCCCGTTCAAGGGCAAGTCCAACGGGTGGATCGAGAAGGACGTGGAGCTCGACGTGCCGGAGGGAGCCGTGGAACTGGAGTTTCTGCTGGCGCTGTTCCGCGTCCAACAGGGCACGATTGACTTCGACGACATCGTGGTCCTGCCGGAATAGTCCGGTTTTGCATCCCTGCCTTGCGGGACACCGATCCCGCGTCATTCTGTTTTTTTCATGACCGCCCTGCGCTATTACACTCCGCCGGATACGTTTCTAAACCGCAGCCTCGATTGCGACCTCTGCATCTACGGCGGCACCTCCGGGGGCATTGCGGCCGCCGTGACGGCGCGTCGTCTGGGCCTGAGCGTGGTTGTGCTTGAGCAGAGCGGTCATGTCGGCGGCATGACCGCCGGCGGGCTGAGTCTGACCGACATCGGCAACAAGCAGGCCATCGGCGGGATTTCCCGGGAATTTTACCGCCGTGTCGGCGCCCATTACGGTGTGCCGGAGCACTGGCGGTTTGAGCCGCATGTGGCGGAGGGCGTCTTTCAGGACTGGATCCGGGAGGAAAACATCGAGATTTTTTACCGGACGTTCCTCGCGGACGTGGAGCTGCGGGACGGCCGGATCGTCGGTCTCCGCACCGAGAACGGCCTTGAGGTCCGCGCCCGCATGTATCTCGACTGCTCCTACGAAGGCGATCTCATGGCGGCCGCCCGGGTGAGCCACACCATCGGACGCGAGTCGAACGCCCAATACGGGGAAACCCTCAACGGGGCGCAGGTGCGTGACAAACACCAGTTTGAGCTGCCGGTGGATCCCTATGTGGTGGAGGGCGATCCCTCCAGCGGACTGCTGCCCGGCATCGAACCGGGCGAGCCGGTGATCGGCGCCGGCGACCACCGCCTGCAGGCCTACAATTTCCGGCTCTGTCTGTCGAACAACCCCGCCAACCAGCTTCCCATCACAAAGCCGGAGGGATACGACCGCGCGCATTACGAACTGCTGGCCCGCTATGTGCGCGCCGGCTATGTCCCGAAGTTCCAGAAATTCGACAAACTCGAAAACGGGAAGGTGGACATGAACAATCACGGCGCCTTCTCCACCGATTTCATCGGCGCCAACCACGGTTTTCCCACGGCGTCCTATGCGGAGCGGGAGAAAATTTTCCAGGCCCACGTGGCGCACGTCAAAGGACTGCTGTGGTTCTGGAAACAGGATCCCGACATGCCGCGCGAGTTTCAGGAGCCGTTTCAGGACTGGGGCTGGGCGGCGGATGAATTCACGGACTGCGGCGGGTTTCCGCATGCGCTTTACATCCGCGAGGCGCGGCGTCTGGTGGGCGACGTGGTCATGACCGAGCACCATTGCACGGGCGCGCAGGTGGCCTCCGAATCGGTGGGCCTCGCGGCCTACACGATGGACTCCCACAACTGCCGGCGTTTTGTGCGCGACGGACGGGTGCTCAATGAAGGCGACGTGCAGGTGCCCGCCGGTCCGCCATTCCCGATCTCCTATCGCGCCCTCATTCCGCGGCGCGGGGAATGTCGGAACCTTTTCATCCCCTTCTGCCTCTCGGCCTCGCACATCGCCTTCGGATCCATCCGCATGGAGCCCGTCTTCATGATCCTCGGCGAATCCTGTGTGCATGCCGCCCGGCTGGCGATTGAAAGGGGCGTTTCCGTGCAGGACGTGCCCTACGAAGACCTGCGCTCCGCGCTGCTGGCCGCGGGACAAAAGCTGGACTCCATCCCGAAGGCGGCCGACCTGCAGAGCGGCGAATAATTCCGCCGTCGGGGACGGCGTCCGTTCCCCTTCCGGACGATCCCCCGGTTCGCCCCGGAATCCGTGCAGCCAGGACCTTCCTCCGGGAGGCCCCAAGGGGGGACGGTTCATCGACAGGTTTTTCCATTTCCGCGGGGCCGCTTTTTGTCGAAGCTGCCATTTTCCCATCTCCGATTCGCATGAACATCCTCTTTTTGATGGCGGATGAATTCCGCTTTGATGCCGCCGGGTTCGCGGGCAACCCGGTCGCCCGAACGCCCCATCTGGACCGTCTGGCCTCCGGGGCGCGGATTTTCGAAAACGCCCACACGCCTTCCCCGGTCTGCGTGCCGGCCCGTCAGTGCCTGGCCACGGGAAAATACGCCCATCAAATCGGCTGCGAGCGTTTCGGCGAGGACATCGCCCCCGGTTCGCAAACCTTCGCCCGGTGGTTCACCGAACACGGCTATTACACGGTGGCCTGCGGCAAACTGCACCATCGCGGTCCGGATCAGATGCAGGGATGGATGCACCGCATCGGCGCCGAAACCGCCGTGCGGTGGCCGGAACGGTATGCGGACCGCAGTCAGATCGGACGCCGCAAATGGGCCGGTGCCGCGGACCTGCACCAGGCGGGGGCGGGGGTGTCCCCCCTCGGCATTCACGATGACTACACCGTCCGCGGCGTTGCCGACTTTCTGCGCATGCAGCCGCTCTATGCGGTTCCGACGGACATTCCGCTTTTTCTGATGGTGAGTTTCCAGCAGCCGCATTTCCCGCTTCTCACCGAACCCGGGCTGCTCGCCCACTACCGGGAGCGGGTGCCGGTGTATTGGGACGAACCGCGGGCCGGTCATCCGTATCTCGACAAGGGCCGGTTGGGCCCGGAGGAAGGCGTCACCGAGGAGGACGTCCGCCGCGCCACCGCCGCCTATTACGGCATGGTGGAACAGACCGACCGCCGCATCGGCGAGGTACTGCGCGCCCTGGAGGAGGCCGGTCACAACCTCGACGAGTGGACGATCATTTTCACCTCCGACCACGGCGAGATGCTGGGCCAGCATGGCGTGTGGGAAAAACGGAAGTTTTACGACGCCAGCGTGAAGGTACCCCTTTTTGTGCGGGGTCCCGGTGTTCCCCCGGGGCGGTCCGACACGCTTTGCAATCTGGTGGACCTTTTCCCCACCCTCACCGCCCTCGCCGGACTGCCCACGCCGGAGGATCTGCCGGGGGAAAACCTATTTGCCCCGACGCGGCGCGAGGTCACCTTCAGCCAGTACCACGGACAGGAATTCATGGTTCGGGAAGGACGGTGGAAATACCTCCGGTTTCCCGGGGCCGACGAGGTGCTCTTCGACCTCGGGACCGATCCGGCGGAGCGGGTCAACCGGGCCCAGGATCCCGCCTGTGCCGAAACCCTCGCCGCGCTGCGGGGACGGATGGACGCCTTCCTGGCATCCCCGACTTGCGAAACCGTCCGCCGATGAGCAATGTAGGGAATCGATGAGCAAGTACGAACCGAGGGTGGGCAACCTGACCGGCTCCCTCCTCGTCGCCCACCCGAATCTGCTGGATCCCAATTTTCGCCGGACGATTCTGTTTCTGTCGCATCACAGCGCGGACGAGGGCGCCATCGGCCTCATCCTGAACCGGCCCCTGAGAAAAACCTTCGGCGAAGCCCTGAAGCAAAAGGGCCCTCCTCACCTGGAGGAGATCGGTTTGTATTACGGAGGACCGGTCAGTCTGGATCACATCACCATCGCCAGCCTGCAATGGCGCACCGATCCCGCCGAGGTGGCCTTTCAAAGTTTCATGGGCAACGTGGAAAACATCCAGATCCACGCCGAGTGGCGCACCGGACTCCGCGCCTTTGTCGGTTATGCCGGATGGAGCCAGGGCCAGCTCGAAAGTGAAATCGCCCAGAATGCCTGGCTGGTGCTCTCCCCGACCCGGGAGCTCATTGAGATGCGGGATCCCGACAATGCCTGGAAGGACGTCATGCGTCAGGCGGGTCCGCACCTGCGTCTCCTCGCCGAGGCGCCGGACGATCCGGAGCTGAACTGAGCCGCAGATTCTTCTTCACGCCGGCCCCGGACCCACTAAATTGGCCGCTTCATGCAAACGACGCTCGTTCTTTTGAAACCCGATTGTATTGCCGGCCGGAAGGTCGGTGAAGTCATCAAGCGCTTCGAAGAAGCCGGCTTTCAGATCCGCGGATGCAAGATGTTCCAGGCCAACAAGGAGCTTCTCAAGGAACATTACGCCCACATCGCCGACAAGCCCTTCTTCCCGGAAGTCGAAGCCTTCATGCAGTCGACCCCGATCATCGCCCTGGCCCTGGCCGGCGAAAACGCGGTCGAAAAGGTGCGCGCCATCATTGGACCCACGGATTCCAAGAAGGCCGAAAAAGGCACCGTGCGCGGCGATTTCGGGGTGGACGTGATGGTCAACATCGTGCACGCCTCCGACTCTCCGGAGAACGCCGAGATTGAGCTCAAGCGCTTCTTCCAGCCCGGCGAGTTGTTCGCCTACGAGATGCGCTACGTCACCTCGGCGTAGTCCGTTCCCCCCCGGAATGAAGTGGCTCACCGCCATTTTTCTTCTCGTTTCCGTCATGAGCGCCTCCTGTGAATCCCTTCGGTTTTACATCGGAACCTACACCGGCAACACCGGCAGCCGCGGCATTTATTCGGGGCTGCTGGACGCCGACACGGGGGCGCTCCACGGAATCGACCTGGCGGCGGAAGCCGTCAATCCCTCCTTCCTGGCCGTGGCGCCGGACGGCCGCACCCTCTACGCCGCCGTCGAGGCCGCGAGCGGCGCGGTCGGCGCCTTCCGGGTCGGGGAAAACGGCCGGCTCACCGCGCTGAACACCGTCCCGTCCGGCGGCGCGGGGGCCTGTCACGTCTCCGTGGACCGCGCCGGCCGCCACGTTTTTGTCGCAAATTACGGGGGCGGAAACGTCAGCGCCCTGGCCGTGGAGCCCGACGGATCCCTCGGCAAACACTCGGATTTTGTCCAATTCAGCGGTTCCGGCCCGCACCCCACCCGACAGAAACAATCCTACGCGCACGCCATCGCCAGCGATGCCGGGGATGAATTTGTCTACGTCTGCGACCTGGGGTCGGACAAGGTGTGGAGTTTCCGGTTCGACAAGCAGTCCGGAAGCCTCACCGCCACCACGCCGCAAGGTTTCGGTGCGGTCCCCCCCGGCAGCGGACCCCGCCATCTGGCGTTTCATCCCAACGGACGCTTCGTCTACGCCAACAACGAAATGGGCCTGAGCGTCACCGCCTTTGCCCGCGAGCCCGCCACGGGGGAACTCACCGCATTGGGAACGGTGCCGACTTCGGAAAAGCCCACCGGCCCGTTGGACGGAGTGACCACCGCGGAAATCCTCTGCCATCCCAACGGACGGTGGCTCTATGTCTCGAGCCGCGGTGACGACCTCATTGCCGTGTATGCCATCGCGGAGGACGGCACCCTCCGCCTGATCGAAAACATTCCTGCGGGAGTGCAGATTCCGCGGGGCATGGCCCTGGATCCCACCGGACGCTGGATCGTGGTGGCCGGACAGAAGGACAACCGTGTCACCTCGCTGAAAATCGACGCGGAGACCGGCCGGTTGACCCCCAGCGGGCATGAGGCCGTGGTCCCGGCGCCGGTGTGTGTGGTTTTCTGACCCGGCGCCGCGCGCGGCCATCGCTCAGAGACTCCGGCGATAATCCAGGATGGCGCGGGCGATCTGCGCCGCCACGCGGTCGCGATACACGGCGCTGCCGGCGCGCCGGGCATCCCCGGGATTGGTGAGAAAGCCGCATTCAACCAGCACCGCCGGATTCCGGTTTTTGCGCAGCACGTAGAACCCGCGCATTTTGACCCCCCGGTCGGTTGCGGGGGAAACTTTCATCAGATTGCGCTGGATGCGCCACGCCAGCGGCAGGCCGCTCCTGTTGGCGAAAGTTTCGATGCCGTCCGCACCCCGGCGCGGCGCCGAATTGTAATGAATGCTCACGAAAATCGCACGGCGCTGGCGATTGGAAACGGCCACCCGGTCCGGCAGCGGGACAAAGACATCGCTGGACCGGGTCATGACGACCCGCAGGCCGGCCTGCTGAAGATAGTTTTTCAACCGCCGCGCGGTGTCCAGGGCCACTCCTTTTTCCGGAATGATGTTGGAGGGAATGCCGCCGCGATCGTGTCCGCCATGTCCCGCATCCACCACCACCGTGGTGAACGGCGCCGCCCAGACGGAAACCGGCACGAGCAGAAGTGCGGCGCAACGGATCAGGATGCGGGAAAGGCAAAATTTCGGCATGGGAACAGGCTGCTTTTTCGAGCCTGCACAAGAAACGGCCCCGAGGCCAGTTTGTTCGGGTTCCCCGACCCGACGATCAGTGCGCGTGATCGCAGGTGCAGGCGTATTCGGCCAGCCTGCAGCCGGGACACTCGGCGAGATTGAGATGAAACTTTTCCACCACGGCCCTGGCACCGGGCGCCGTCCTGATCTGCACGACCACGGGGAGGTCGTTTCCTTCGGGAAGGGCCCGGTCGGAAATGAGCGTGTTGCCGGCGGGGACGAAGGTCAGTTTGACGGGGGCCGAGCGGTCGCCGGTGATGACGGACACAACCTGGTCCGCGGGGACGATCACGTTGCCGTCGGCTCCGAGGAAGGTGATCCGGACCTTGCGGTCCCCGGTGACAAAAAACTCGGCGTTCGGCTGCACCTTTGTCAGCAGCCGTCCCCCATTGGGGCCGGCCTTTTTGTCCGAGGCATGGAGGGTGAACGCCGTTGTCAGAACGGCCGCGAGGAGGATGAACAGGTGGTTTTTCATCGATAATTGGGAAATCATTGGGCGGCCGCAGCCTGACGGGCCAGCGCCCGGCGGGCCGCCTTTCCGGCGAAGTGGAAAAAGACGAGGGGGGTGATGAGAAAATCGAGAAGCGTCGAGGAAACCAATCCGCCCACGATGACCACGGCCACGGGGTGGAGGATTTCCCGTCCGGGCAGGTCGCCCGCCAGCACAAACGGCAGCAGGGCGATGCCCGCCGCCAGGGCCGTCATGAGCACCGGGACCATGCGTTCCAGCGTGCCGCGTTCGACCATGCGGCGGCTGAAGGTTTCGCCCTCGTGTTTCATGAGGTGCAGGTAGTGGGAAATCATCATGATCCCGTTGCGCGCCGCAATGCCGCCCACGGCGATGAATCCCACCAGGGTGGCGATGCTGATGTTGTCGACGAGCAGCCGGGTCAGAACCAAACCGCCCAAAAGCGCCAGGGGAATGTTGAGCAAAACCTGCAGGGCCAGCGAAAGACTTCGGAAATAGCCCTGCAGCAGAAGAACAATCACCACAAGGACCACGGCGCCCAGAACAAGAATCCGGCGCGACGCCTCGTTGCGGGCCTGGAACTCGCCTTCGTAGGTCACGAAATACCCCTCGGGCAGCTTCACCTCCCGGCTCACGCGTTCGGCCAGTTCGCTCACGAGCCGTCCCGCATCGCGCACCGCGGGCCGGATGGCTACCGTGAAACGCCGCTCTCCGTTCTCGCGCAGGATCCCGTTCGGCCCGCGGGCTTCGCGGACATCCGCCACCGCGGAAAGCGGCACCCGCCGCCCCTCCCCCACTTCGACGGGAAGACCGGCGATGCGGTCGGGCGAGTCCCGCCAGGACAGGGGCAGACGCATCACCAGATGGACCGAACGCTCGCCGTCCCGCAGTTCACCGATCCGCCGGCCTCCCAGAAGCGCGCTGAGCTGATCGTTCAACGCCCCCGGCGTCACCCCGTAGGCGGCGGCACGGTCACGGTCCGGCTCGATGCGCAGTTGCGGAATGGTCGCCTGTTGATCAAGCCGGGCATCCTCAAAACCGGGGAGGGTTTTGGCGATGTCCCGGATTTGCGTTCCGATGCGCCGCAGCACCTCGAGGTCCGGACCGAAGACCTTGACGGCCACCGGTGCGGAAACGCCGCTGAGCATGTGTCCGATGCGATCCGCCAGAGGTCCGCTGACGGCGGCAAAGACGCCGGGCATCGATTGGACCCGGCTTTTCAGATCGGCGAGAATTTCCTTCCGGCTGCGGCCGGACACCCCCTCGCGAAAATCCACGTCGAATTCGGCGGTTGACACCGGCACGACATGATCGCCCCGTTCGGCCCGCCCCACCCGGCGGCCCACCTTGGCCACTTCCGGCACGGAAAGGATCTGTTCCTCGATGACGTCGCAGATCCGGTTCATTTCCTCCAGGGACGTGCCCGGCGACGAGGTCACGGCGACAAGCGCGGTTTGTTCCCTGAACGCCGGCAGAAAATCCTTGCCCATTTTCACGTAGAGCGAAAACGCGCCCAGCAGGACGACAACCAGAACCGCCAGGACGGGAATCGGATGGTCGAGTCCGATGCGCAGGGCGGTGTGTTTCAGGAGCGTTTTCAAATGGCGCACCAGCCAGCCGTCACCGTGATTCTTCCCGGGACGCGGCTGAAGCAGGAAGGAACACAGCACCGGAATGAGGGTCAGCGAAACGAGGAAGGACGCCGTCATGCTCACAATCGTCGCCACGGCAATGGGCGCAAAAAGCCGCCCCTCCAACCCCGTCAAACCCAGCAACGGCACGAAGACCAGAACGATCAGCACGGTGGCGTAAAAGATCGAACTGCGCACCTCCGACGAGGCGGCGGCAATGACCTCGATCCCCGGCCGCGGAGACGGCAGCGCCGCGTTTTCCCGGAGCCGGCGGAAGACGTTTTCCACATCGACGATGGCATCGTCCACCACCATGCCGATGGCCACGGCAAGGCCTCCGAGGGTCATGGAATTGACCGTGATCCCGAAGAACCGGAAGGTCAGCATCGTGATGGCGAAGCTCATGGGAATGGCCAGGAGAGTGATGAAGGTGGTGCGCAGGTTCAGCAGAAACAGAAACAGCACCACGGTCACCATCACCGCCGCTTCGACAATGGCGCGGCACAGATTGCCGATGGCCTGATTGATGAAGGTTTCCTGCTGAAAAAGGACCACCGTCTGAACGCCCTCCGGCAGGGCGGGCTGAAGTTCCCGCAGGGCGGACTTGACCTCGGCGGTCAGTCTGCGGGTGTCGAAGCCGGGCGACTTGGTCACCGACATGATGACGCCGGGGGTGGAAGTTTTTTCGGGAGCCAGGCTCACGCTTGCGTCGCCGCGCATGGGCTCGAGCCCCCAGGTCACCGCGGCCACGTCCGCGATGGTAATCGGCCGGTCCCCCGCCTTCCGGATCACCGTGCGCCCAATGGCCTCGAGGTCCGTGGTCATGGCCAGATTGCGAATCATGATCTCCCTCGGACCCGTTTCGAGAAACCCGCCGGTGGTCGTGCCGGCCGCGGCGGCGGCGGCATTTTCCAGTTCCGAGAATCCGATCCCATAAGCCTGCATCCGGTGCGGATCCGGCTGAATTTCCACCTGCTTGATCCCCCCGCCCATGTTGAGGACCTCGGCAACCCCGGGAAGGCTTTGCAGCCGGCGTTTCACCGTCCAGTCGGCGATGGTCCGCACCTCACTCGGCGTCAGATAACCCGGCTGTCCGGGCGGGATGGTGCAGCGCACGCCCACGAGAAGAATTTCCCCCATCAGCGAAGCCACCGGAGTCAGCACCGGCCGGACCCCCTCGGGCATCCGCTCGCGTGCGGACTGCAGCCGTTCCTGCACGAGGAGGCGATTCCGGTGGATGTCGGAGCCCCAGTTGAACTCCGCGTAGATGAGCGACAGGGCGACGTCGGAATTGGAACGCAGCCGGGTGAGTCCCGGTGTGCCAAGCAGGGCGCTTTCCAGCGGTTGGGTCACGCGGCTTTCCACCTCCTCCGGGGCGAGGCCGGGAGCCTCGGTCAGAATGACCACGGTGGGTTTGGTCAGATCGGGCAGCACCTCCACGGGCAGTTGCCGACCCGTAAACAGGCCGAGCAGGGTCACCGCCACGGAAAGGCCGAGCACCAGTCCGCGATGCGCCAGAGACCAGCGGATGAGCCTATTCAGCATGCGACCCTCCGCGTTTCCAGAGGCTCACCGCGACGAGCGCCACAAACAGCACGCCGGAGGTGATCATCCAAAAGAGGGGCGGATTTTCCTCCGCCGCCCCGCCCGGGTGGGCGTGGGAGGGCGTTTCGGTTCCGGTCAATTCCGATCCATCCTCCGCATGTTCGTGTCCGTGCGCGGCGTCCAGCGCCTCCTTGAGCGAAAGCGATCCCCCGCCGGCAAACGCGAGCGAATAGGCCCCCTGGGTGACCACCTCGTCGGCGGGGAACAATCCGCTGAGAATCTCCACGCTGTGGTCGTTGCGGCGTCCCACGACCACGGGGGTTTTCACAAAGGCGTTGGGCAGTTCGAAATCCCGGACATACACAAACCGGCCGGAGGCATCCCCCTGCAGGGCGGACCGGGGAATCGTGAGGACGCTTCCGCTTCGTTCCACCACGATGGAAAACTCCGCGCGCATTCCCGGACGCAGAAGCCGGTCGGGATTTTCCAGTTGGAAGGCGGCCTCGACGGTTCCGTTTTCCGTGTCGGCCAGCACGCCGAGGTGTTCAAGCGCCGCCTCGAATGTACGGTCCTGGGCCGCGGGCACGCGGATGCGCGCCTTCTGACCCAGGCGCAGTTTTCCCGCCAGATGCTCGGGCACCCGGGCCACGGCATAAACACGGGACAGGTCGACGATTTCCGCGAGAATTTTTTCCGGCTCGACCGGTTCGCCGGGCACGACATGCACGGCGCTGACGATGCCCGACAGCGGCGCGGGGAGCCGGATGGTGGGCGGCGGATCCCCGGGCTGGCGGCTTTCCACCGTCATGGCCACCTCGCCTTTTTTGATCGGGTGATCCACCCGCACCAACACCTCGGCGGCCCGGCCGGGGATGCGGCTGCTCACCACGGCGCGATGTCCGGGAAACACCTCGATGCGCCCGAGGGCGAAGACGGTTTCCTCAAACTCCGTCTCCTCCACGACCTGCGTTTCGATGCGCAGATTTTTGACCCCGGTTTCGTCCAACACCACCGTGTTGGCCTGGCGGGAGGATTCGGCGGTCCAGCCCAGCGCGGGCATCAGGCAAAGCAGAAGGATTTTTTTCATGGCCGGGAAAAAAGGGAACCTGTGGCGAGACGCCATTGGATGCGGGCAAGAAAAAATGCCCGGCGCGCCTCGATGTCGGCGCGCTCGAGGGCGGCGAGCCGTTCGCGCGCCCGAAAAACCTCGGAGGGGCCGATTTCCCCGCGCTGATGCGCCGCCTCGTATTCGGCGAGGTTGCGGCGCGCGGCGGGAAGAAGCTCCGCCGATTGGCGCGCGGCCTCGTATCGGATCTTCATCATGCGCCAGGCCGCGGTGGCTTCGTTCCCGGCGGCCAATCGGAGCGCGGCCAGGTGATGTTCGCGGCGGATACGGCCGGCCTCCTTTTCCGTAACGCGGGCCCGGCCGTTCTGCCAGAGCGGCAGCGGCACGGTCGCCCTCAGGCCGAGCAACCCCTCGGTGTCGATGCCTTCCGGTTCATCGCGGTTCCGCTCCCCCTCCGCAAAAAATCCCACGCCGACATCCTGCCAGCGGGACGCCCGGGCCAGAGCCACGTCGGCCGCTCCGGCCTCCAGGGCCAGTTCGGCAAGCTGCAGGTCCGGCCGCCGGAGGGCGGTGGTTTGGGCCGGGAGCGAATCGGGCAGCGTCAGCCGGGGCGCGATCAGGGAGCGGTCCGCGGGAAGTCCCAGCAGGGTCGCCAGTTTCGCCGCAGCCTGCGCCTCCGCCGCCTTCACCTCCGCGCCCTGCAGTCCGATCTCTCCCGCCGCCAGGATGCGCGAGCCGGCCTCCGGAGCGGACGCCGTGCCTTCCAGCGCCTGTTTCCGAAACGCCGCGGCCTCCGACTCCGCAAGCTGCACCTGACGTTCCACCAGGCGGACGGCTTCCTGCGCCGCGGCCAGTTCGACCCAGGCCGTCTGCGCGGCACCGACAATCTCCAGTTCCCGTCCGGCCACCTCGCAGCGCGCCATCGCGAGCTCCAGTTCGGAAAGCCGCCGCTCCCAGCGCAGCCGCGACGTGACGGGAAACCATTGGGTCAGCCCCACCTCCACGCGTCCCTCCCAATCCCGTCCGCCGGCCACTTCCACGCCGAGCTCCGGATTGGAAAGCCGTCCGGACCCGCGCAGGCGCGCGGTCGCCTCCCCGAGGATCTGACGCGCGGCGCGCAGCTCCGGATTGCCGTCCAGGGCCATGCGCGTGACCTCCTCGGGTCCGAGGCGGGTTTGCGCCATCGCCGCTGTCCAGGCCAGCCCCAGGAGCAGAATGGGAAGGTGTTTAGGAATGGACATCGGCGTGGCAAACGACCCGGACGGACCACCCGGGCCGGGAGGGACGCGGAAGGCGGGCGGTGAAGGAATACTGTCCCGCACGGCGGCGTTCGATGCGCGGATGGGCGGGGGCAAGATGACTGTGGTGCGAGGCGATCACCTTTCCGGCGGCATCCCGCAGTTCCACATCGACATGGGCGCTGTGGGAAAATGAATGTCCGAGCATCCGCCGCACGGTGCCTTTGACGCATACGGAATCCCCGTGAACGATGGCCCGGGCCATCACGACGGGAGGATCGGAAGGGATCGACGCGCCCTTCGACGATTCCGCCACGGCGGAACCGCCGGCGCAAAGAAATACCAGGACCGCAAAGCCCAGGCCGCGGGCCTGCCGAAGGGAAGAAGGAAAATTTTTCATCAGAATATCCGGTTGGTGCCGCAGCCGGGCCGCGGCAGGGTGTGGAGATAACGAACGTGCCAAAGAGCGCGTTCCAAGGGACGGAAACCCCGTCCTTTGCATCAGACGCGGGCACACTGCGCCCGCGAAGGTTCAGGACAATTGGGGCGGATGCTCGATTTCCCGAAGGCACCCCTCCGGGACGGATTCGTCAGAAACACAAAGCCGCGCGCGGCACACCCAAACCCCGATCGGCCCGGATGGGGCCGACGGCATCACCAGGCTGGAACCGTGCGCATGACAACACGAATGGCCGGCCGGACACCCGTCCGGGGCCTCATCGGAATGATGGGCGCACCCGCCGGGCACCGGCTGAACAAAAAGGGATTCCGTTGCGTGCAGGAACTGACCGGCCGCCACCAGGAACAATGCCGCCAAGCCGGCAAGCCTCAGCATCCGTCCGGGTGTCATGCCGACCCCTATCGCCAAAGCGCGTCGGGTTGTCAATGCGAAGGTCTCAGCCCAGGGCCAGCAAAACGCCGCCGAGCAGGACACATCCGCCGGCCACACGAAGGGCCGGAGCAAAGCGGAAGTTCTTCATCGCCAAGCCACATCCGATGCCTGCGGCATGAAGGACGGCGGTCGCGGCGAGAAATCCGCCGACATACAGCCAGCCGGAAACATTGACCGGTACCTCCGTGCCATGGGCGTGACCGTGGAAAAGCGCAAAAACGCCCACCAGCGCGGCCCCCATCCATGCGGAAACCCGGACGGAGAACGTGATCAGGATGCCCAGCAACAGCACGGAAAGCAGAATGCCGGTTTCCACCAGCGGCAGCGTCCAGGCCGCCATGCCGAGCAGTCCGCCCAGGGTCATCACCCCAACAAAACTCGCCGGCACGGCCCAGACGGCCCGGCCGCCCAGTTGGGCGGCCCACAGACCGACCGCCACCATGGCCAGCAGGTGGTCCAGTCCCACCAGCGGGTGCTGAAATCCGCACAGAAAACCCTGAGCCGGCCCGCTCGCAGGGTTCGCATGAGCAAGACCGGGCAGAAGCAACAGGGCAAAGGGCAGCAGGCGATTCATAAGCATGCACTATAACGGCCGGTCCCCCGCCTCAAAGTCCAAAAAATTCACCGTGCGTGCCTTTCAGGCTTGATTGATGGTCCGGGGGAAAGGACCGTTCGCCTTCCATGAAGGAATGCATTGTCTCGCTGGCAACCCTCCTCTTTCTGGTTGGTTGCGCGACCCGGTCGGCTCCCGTGGCCGCGTCCCCTCCCCGCGCGGAAATGCTTCCTCCTCCCGTGGCCGCGCCGCCGCCGGGAGATCCGGTCATCTGGCCGGGGGACGCCCCGTTCATTCATGCCCGCCATGCCATCATGATCGACGCGCATACCGGGCGCACGCTCTACCAGAAGTTTGCCGACACCCGCATTCCGGTCGCCAGCACGCAAAAGCTTCTCACCGCCCTGCTCATTGTCGAACGCGGCAATCTTGACGGACGCCTCATCGTCCCCGCTGCGGCCACGCACGTCGAACCGGCCAAACTGTATCTGCGGGCCGGCCAGTCCTATCCCCGCAGGACGCTGCTGGCCGCCATGATGGTGAAGAGCGAAAATGATGCCGCCGCCGCGCTCGCCATCGACCACTCGGGCAGCATGGCCGCCTTTGCCGAAGCGATGAACCGCAAGGCCTGGGCCCTCGGGGCGCGCCATTCCCACTTCGCCAACGCACACGGCCTGCCCGCCGCGCAATACTCCACCGCACGCGACATGGTCCGCATCGCCTTTTACGCCTACCGGGAGCCCGAATTGCGCCGCTGGATGAACTGCTCCCGGTACACCTTCGTGTATGCGGACGGTCGCACCAAAGTTCTCGAAGCCACCAACAAGCTGCTCGAGCGTTCGTTCATCTACAACGGCATGAAGACCGGCTACACCTTTGCGGCCGGGCGTTGTCTGATATCCAGCGCCTCGGTGGGGGGACGAGCCGTGATCCTTGCACAGTTCGGCAGCAAGACCAACTACATCTTCGACGACGCCGAGCACCTCATGCGCTGGGGCCTGTCCCGGACCGGATGGGGCATGCTCGCCTCCCACTGAGAAGAGCGCGGGGCCGTCCCGCCGGCTCATGGAATGCCTCCCTATCCGCGCTCCCGTCCACGGAGGCCCATGCAGGCGGCTCCGTAGGATCCCACGGTCCACGCCACCAGGGCGAGGAGTCCCCGGCAGGCCGGACGCGGATTGGCAAACACCTGACCGTTCTTGAGTGACTTGTCCCGGTTGAGATTGGAAAAGGCGGACGGATAATCGACGCGCAGGGCCCCGCCGATCTTTTTTCCCCAGAACAGGCTCACGTCCATCACGCTCTGCACTGCGGCGCTCGGCATCAGGCGGGAAACGCCATACGGTCCGGTTTTCATTTCGCCGGCGGGTGGAATGAACCCGGAGAAAAGAATCTGGGGAATGAGAACCAGCGGAACCAACATCACCGCCTGCAGCACGGTGCGCGCCCAGGCGGAAATGGCCAGCCCGATCCCGACCGCCGCGATGGCCGTCAGGCACAGTCCGGGAATCTGCCACGTCACCGCACCACCGATGCCGCGCGTTCCCGCCTGCATGACGCCATACAGAAGGAGGCTTTGCACGCAGGTGATTTCCGCCAGGGCGAGAAACTTCGCCAGCAGGTACTCGTGCCGTCCGAGTCCGATAAGCCGCTCGCGGCGAAACATGGGAAGTTCCTTCACGATTTCCTGCGCGGCATTGCCGCAGCCGAACCAGAGAGTGGCGATGTAGGCGAAAAAGAGGACCAGCGGGGGATCCCGACTTACCCAGGTGACGAGCAGGCCGATGAAAACGGGCTGTCCCAGCATGAGAAGGAAGTTTTTCCAGTCGGCGCGCAGAATGGCCCATTGCCGGCGGAGCAAAACGGGCAGGGCCGCGGCCCGGCGGGGTTTTTCCGGCGGAGCCGCCCGGTCCGGGGACGGCGTGGTTTCCCGGTGAACCGGCCACTCCGCGGCCGGCCGCGACTCGAGGCGGTCATAAAGCATCGAAAGATGCTCCACCCCGAAGGCTTCCCGGACTCCCGCGGGTTCGCCGAAATAAACCAGCCGGCCGCCGTGCATCACGGCCAGGCGGTCGAAGAGATGGACGTTTCCCATCACGTGCGTGGTGCACAGGATGGTGCAGCCGTTCGACGCGAGGTGGCGCAGCGATTCCATGAGGCGGAACTCCGCCGCCGGATCCAGACCGGAGGTGGGTTCGTCGAGGAAAAGCAGACGCGGCCGGCACAGCAGCTCCGCGCCCACGCTTACCCGTTTGCGCTGACCGCCGGAAAGTTTTCCCACCGGGGTGCGCGCGCGTTCGGCAAGCCCCAGCCGGGCAATCGTCTGCCGGACCAGCCGGCGGATTTCCCCGTGCGGTGTCGCCCGGGGCAGGCGCAGGCGGGCCCCGTAATACAGGGCCTCCTCCACGGGCAATTCGAGGGGAACGATGTCGTCCTGGGGCACGTATCCGAGCTGCTCCCGCAGGGCTTCGTAGTTTTCGTAGAGATTGATGCCGTCCACCAGCACGGTCCCGGCATCCGCCGGGCGCAGCGCGCAGAGGGCATCAAGCAGGGTGGACTTTCCCGCGCCGCTGGATCCGATCACCCCCACAAACTGGCACGGTTCGACGGCAAGGGACACGTCCTGCAAAATGCGCACCCCGCCCGCCGTCTTCCGCAGGCCCGACGCGTGAAGCCGGGCGCCGGTCACCCCGGCGGTCTCGCGAAGAAACCGTCCGTCAAAACGCAGATGAAACGGCCCGATCCGCAGCAGGTCGCCAAAGACAAGCTCCTCGTTCTGGAAAAGGCGGCCGTTGAGGTAGGACCCGCTCCGGCTTCCCAAATCCTCGATCCGCCAGCCAGCGGCGACCCGGTGCAGCCGGACATGGCGCCGCGAAACCGAGGCATCGGGCAAAAGAAAATCCGCATCGGCCCCGCGTCCGAGCACCAGCCCGTCCCGCAGGGGAATGGGCGCAAGACCCTCCCACGTGGCGGGATCGCTCATGGAATCCGACGGCGCGGGGCGGCTGTCCCCCGGGGAACGGGCCGCGCGTTCGTCCTCTCCGCACGCATCGCTCAGCGGCCGTTTTTCACGGCAGCACGACCCAGACCTCGACGACACGGTTCTTGTCGAGATTTTGGGCGTCGAACAATTCCGAACCTCCCATGCCGACGGCGTGAATGACATTCATCACGCCCAGGCGCTCCTTCAGTGCCGTCACCACGCTTTCGGCGCGGGCCAGGGAAATGGAGGCATTGAGTTTCGGATCGCCTTTTTTGTCCGCGTAGCCGAGCACGACGAAAACCACGGTGGGGTCGTCGGTGAACTCCCTGATCTGCGCCAGTTCCAGTTTTTCCTTGAGCGCCGCCACCTCGGCGGGTCCGATGGAGGTTTTTCCGGACGGGAACGGAATGGTGATGATTTTTCCCATGCCGCGGGCCCGGTCCACCATGACATACAGTTTGTCCTTTTCCTCCGGGGTGAGTTTCGGCATGGCGTCGATCCGGGTCAGCACCTCAAGGACCTCGGCCTTCACCGACTGGTTCTCGGCGGCGGACGGATCGGTGTTCACCTCCTCGGCGGCCTCCACGGAGGCCGTCGAGGAACCCGGAGCGCCCGCCGGCGGAGGTTCCTCCACCGGGATGCCGGCGTACCCCGGCTCGGGCGTCGGCAGGGGCGTGGGAGACGGTTCCGCCGGCGACGACGGAGCGGCTTGCCGGTCGCAGGCGCTCAGGACGAGCGCCGCGCCCAACACAAGACAGGGAAGAGCCCGTCGCGGATGGATGGCCCCCCTGTCCCCATCGATCCGGGCCGTTCTCACGGGAGATTCTTCAGAGCTTCCTCGATCTTTTCAAAACTCGGCAGTTCCTTCGGGCTGGGAGTCTGCTCGCTGTAGACGATCACGCCGTTCTTATCGATGACAAACGCCGCGCGCGCCGAAGTGTCGCCGATGCCGGCCAGGCCGGGGAAAAGCACATCGTAGGCCTTGGTCACTTCCTTGTTGAGATCGCTGGCGATCTTCAGGGAAATGTTCTCCTTCTTCGCCCAGGCGTCCTGCGCGAACGGGCTGTCCACGCTGATGGCAATCACGTCGGCATTGAGTCCTTCATATTTGGAAAGACCGGCCGAGACGTCACAGAGCTCCTGCGTGCAGACGCCGGTGAAGGCGAGCGGGAAAAAGAGAAGCACGGTGGCACGCTTGCCGAAATTTGCACTGAGACTGAGGTCCTCGAGCCCATTCGGGCCCATGCTCTTGAGGGTGAAATCGGGTGCTTTCGAGCCAACGGGAAGTGCCATAAGGTATAGGGTTTGGTTCGGCGCCGACCTTGCAGCGCCAGCGCGCCGGTGTCAACCCGAACGGCACGCGAAGAACCCGGACCGGGAGTTGGCCTCCGCTCCCCGCCGCTTTTCCGACGGTACGCTTGACCCTGCCATCGGGCCTCTTTATCAGCGAAGCGTGAGGACCTTCCGCGCCCTGCAACTGATCGTCAGCGCCGCCCTCTGGCTGGCGGGCCTTGGAGCCGTTCATTCCCAGGGCACCGGCCATATTCTTTTCAATTACACCGGAAGTTCCGCCGAATACCTCAATCCCCGCGTCGGAACCCAGATTTTCTACGCGGCGGGGTATCTCGGTGAAAACACGATCATTGCCAACATCGAGGCCGGAACCATCTGGTTCGGCCACGAGGCTTTCCTTCGCCCGGAGGATCTGTCCGGCACGCTTTTCACCTACACCAATCCCGCGACCGGCGCCTTGAACGAATGGGATTATCACGCCACCGCCGTGGGAAACATCCTGGCCGGCACCGGGTATCTGCCTGAGACGGACCAATACCTCACCGCCGCCTTCGGCATCGCCCCCCATGCGCAATTGTGGTCCGCCGGCATCGCGACGGCCTTTTCCAGCGACGAACTGGGAAGCTTTTCCTCGACCCAACAGTCCGCCCTCGAACCGTTCAAGGCCTTCTTTAACGGCATCGACAATCAGAAAGCGGACGTCATCAACGCCAGTTGGGGAACCTCCGACCCCGCGGGCATCTGGCCGGTCACCATCGCCATTGACGGACTCGCCCGGCAAAATCCCACGGTCGCCTTTGTGGCCTCCGCGGGAAACGGAGGCCCCGTCACACCCGGGAGTCCGGGGTCCGGATACAACAACATTTCCGTCGGTTCCGTCGGCGGCCCCGACCTTCTCCGACCCTCCGATTTCACTTCGCGGGGTCCCGCCGATTTTTACAATCCGGCCACGGGCGAAACGCTGACCGGGGTGCGTGCCTCGGTGGACATCGCCGCGCCCGGGGAAAACATCGTCGCCGCCGCCTACCTGGGGAATCAGGGATCGATCGGCGCTTCCTCGGATCCCGAGATCCAGGACCTGATTCAGGACCCTCCTCCGACCGACCTGTATTTTCTCGCACTGGACGGCACGAGTTTCTCGGCACCGATCGTCGCCGGCGGCATTGCGCTGCTCAAGGATGTCGCCAAGGGCCCGTTTTACTCCGGCGAGCTTGGCGAGGCGGCGCTCGACACCCGCGTGATCAAATCGGTGCTCATGGCCGGCGCGGTGGAAACCCTCGGGTGGGACAACGGCCAGGAGGTCAATGAGGACGGCGTGATCATCACCGGACAGGCTCTGGACTACGCCACCGGTGCCGGCGCCCTCGACCTCATCCGGGCCGCCGAGGTGTATGTCTTCGGCACGACGGATGTCGAGGGAAGCGGCGGGGGCTTGATTTCCCACGTGGGCTGGGATTTCGGATCGGTTGCCCTCGGGGAATCAAACACCTATCTCTTTGACGCGGCGTTCACCGGGGAAACCGAACTGACCGTGTCCCTGAACTGGTTCGTCGGAAGGGAATTCGACAACGATGCGGACCTTTCGTCGGATGATGAGGACTTCGCGTCGGACCTGAGTTTCGCCAACCTGAACCTCGAAATCTGGTACCACGCCGACGGCGCTCCTCCCCTGCTGGTGGCCCGGTCCGCCACCCTGTACAACAATACGGAGTTCCTGCGCCTCCGTCTGGAAACCCCGGGTTTCTACGGAATCACCGTCACCTTCGACGGAATGATCTACGATCTCACCTCCGGCGGGGTGACTTCGGAAACCTACGGCCTCGCCTGGCGGGCGGTGGCGGCACCGGAACCCGCCACGCTGCTCTTCGTATTCCTGGGAGGCGGTGTCCTGCTCACGGTGTCACGGCGGAAGCGAACGGCCTGAAAAAAATGACCGCCCCGGCTCGCGGGGAAACATTTCCGCGGGGTTCCGAACCCAACCCCGGGGGTCCGGGCAAACGCCTTACTGGGACGAACCCGTGTAATAAACCATGGCCCGCGTCGTATCGACGGCCAAGTAGGGAGTCAGCCCCGAGCGTTCTTCAGGAGAAAACTGAACGTCAAACCGAATTTCCTCGGACCCCACCTTGACCACGATCCCGTCCTCAAGGTCGTCCAAGGCTTCTTCAACGGATTGCCATTTGTTGGTGGCCCCGGCGGTGCGGGCGGTGGAAAGAAGCTCTGCGACCGTTTGCGCGTTACGCTCGTTTTTGGCGTAGTTGGAACGGTTCCGGAAATCCGTGATGTTCGGAATCGCCAAAGAGGCCAGAATGCCCAGAATGGAAATCACCACAAGCACTTCGACCAGGCTGAATGCCTGATGGGTATGGATTGAGAGTGATCGGGGCCGGAGCACAACAGTGCTTGAACCTGTTGCACAATTTTCCGTCAAGGGAAATTTTCAGATTTTTAGCGGAGCCGCCCCCTGTCCTTGCCCCCGGCCAAACATCCGGCATAATAGGGGTCCGGTTTTCAAGTTCCGGGGGCGCCCTTCCCGGGCCTTTCCCCGGCGGGTGGAAATCGGAAAGCAACGCACCCATAGCTCAGTGGATAGAGCACCGGTCTTCTAAACCGATGGTCGCTGGTTCGATCCCAGCTGGGTGCGCCAGTTCGCCGGACGGGCTTCCCTCGTGGCGGCAGGCGACGCCGTATCCGGTCCTTTTGGAAGGCACTCCGGGATTTCCCTGTTGCCCGTCTCCGTTTAGTGTGCCCGGCCATGATACGGAGATGCCTGGCGGGTCTGGCCGTCCTTTTTGGGGGCCTGACAATGATGGGGGCCGCCGAACCGATCGTGATCCTGATCGGCCTGGACGGATTTCGCGCGGACGCGCTGGAGCGGTTTCGTCCGCCCCAACTCACCGAAATGGCCCGGTCCGGAAGCCGGGCGGAATTCATGTCGCCGGTTTTTCCCTCCCTCACCTTCCCCAACTTTTACACCCTCGTCACCGGACTGCGTCCGGCCCGGCACGGCATCATCGGCAACTCGATGTTCGATCCGGTTTTCAACGCCCGCTTTTCCCTCGGAAGCCCTGCGGTCCTGGAAGGCCGGTGGTGGGAGGGCGAGCCCCTCTGGGTTACGGCGGAGAAACAGGGCGTCCGGTCCGCCTGCATGTTCTGGCCGGGTTCGGAGGCCGAGATCGCCGGGGTGCGCCCTTCGGAGTGGCGGAAATTTGATTCCAAGATTCCGGCGGAGGAACGTGTGCGCGAGGTGCTCGCCTGGCTGGCCCGCCCCGAAGCCGAGCGTCCCCGTCTCATCACCCTCTATTTTCACGAGGCGGATACGGCCGGACACCGTTTCGGCCCCGACAGCGCGGAGGTCGGGGACGCTGTGGCCCTCGTGGACACGGCCCTCGGACAGCTCCGGGAAGGCGTAAACCGTCTGGGACTGGACGGGGTGGTGAACTACGTGGTGGTGAGCGACCATGGCATGACCACCATCGATCCCGATCGGGTGATCGCCCTGGCCACACTGATCGATCTGAACAAGGTGCAGGTGGATTTCACCGGCGCGATCGCCGGTCTGCGTCCGCGGGAAGGTGTCGGCGAAGAGGAAATCTTCCAAGCCCTCCAGGCCAAGGCCCAATCGTTTGCCGTTTACCGCAGGGACGACCTGCCGGAGGGGCTGCACTTTCGGGACCATCGGCGCATTCCTCCCCTGCTGCTCCTCGCCAACGAAGGATGGTATATTCAAACGTACCCGGTTCGGTCGGCGGCGCGGGACTCGTTTCCCAAGGGCGCGCACGGATTTGATCCCGGACTGGACTCCATGAAGGCCCTCTTTCTTGCATCCGGCCCGCTCTTCAAGGAAGGCCTCACCATTCCGGCTTTCGAAAACATCCAAGTCTACAATCTGGTCTGCGCCGCCCTCGGATTAAAACCGGCCGAAAACGACGGCGACGACCGACTGGTGCGCCAAATCCTCAGGGAGGACACCAAGTAAAACCCGCCGGGACCAACCGAACGCCCCGGCCAATCCCACAACCCGACCCGAAGGAACGGGGTGAGAACCACGCGGGAACGCCGTCTGCAAGGCGGCGCCAAAGCCGCGTCCTTTTGGGCCGGGCTGGAAAAAGGAAGATCCGTCGGCTCCCTCGGCTCGCCGCCCCGGCAGCGGAACGCGCCAACTTTTCCCGTCAGGCCGCCTTCGCGGTGGTCTTGGATTCCTCCCGGGCCATCTGAGCAAGGATGGCTTCCCGGTCGATGACAACGGAAGGAACCTTCGCCTTTCGGGGATCCGGAAGCGGCTTGCCCAGCCGAATCCAGGCGAACATGCGCCGGAGAAATCCCTTGAGGGTCCTTTCCTCCGCCTGGGCCTCGCGCAGACGCACCAACGTGGGATCCTCGTATCCGGCCCGGACAAAAGCTTCCTGCCGGTGCCTTTCCGCCAGGCGGTGCAAATCGCCGTTTGTTCCGAGCATTTGATCGGCCAGTCGAAGAATCCGGCGATTCGGCAGCATTTCGGGACACACCTGTTGCACAATCTCAAAGGACTGCTGAGGGGTGTATCCGGAGGCGGTCAAAATGGTAATGGCCGCCGCTGTCGAACGACTGATGCCCGCCTCGCAATTGGCGAGGAGTCCGAAATCATCGAAATCGGCCAATTGCCGGCCGAATTTGACCATCTCCTTGATGTGTTCTTCCTGAGGGGGGACGTAATTGGCAAAGCGCGGAAGGTGGATCTCGATGTCATCCAAGTCACTGAACACCAGCTCCAGGCGATATTTGGCATTGCGAGGTTGCTGGGCCGGCTCCTTCTCACCCGGATCAATCAGGGTGACGAAGTGGGTGACGGGAGCATCCATATAATCCTTCACGGAAGTTCGCCCGCACACCATTAAGCGCATGGGCGGTTTTTTAAGTCTTTTCCGGTCTTTCTGACAATGGAAAATTTTGCAAAAGCTTGCCAAAAAAGGAGGAGCGGACCATCGCGCCGTCAAATCGGTTTTTTCTTCAAAAACCCATCGCGCAGCGCGAGATGCGCCGACTCCTACCGCGGCGCCTTTTCCGTGAAAGGGCGGTCCTTTTCGCCCATGGCAAAGAGGACCAGTTTCACGGGTTCGGTCCCCGTGTTTTTCCCGTTGTGGAGCACGTTGACACTCTCCGCGAAGGCCTGCCCGGCGGTGAGTTTGTGCACCCGGCCGTCCTCCATCTCCACGGACAACGAACCCGACAAAATGTATGCCACGCAGGGATAGGGATGCGAGTGCCAGCCGGTCTGCGCGCCGGGAGGGATTTCCACCATGGCCGCGGTGATTTGCGGGTTGTCCGTCCGCGGGTAGGCCAGCGGCTGTCCGGCGGCATCCGAGGTCGTGCGAAGCAGCGGTTGGACACGGATTTCGCGCAGGTATCCCTCGTGCCCCTCCTGGGCCCGGCCGGTCAGCGCCCCCGCCCCGACAAGCAAAACAAGAAGCCATCCGCGCATGGCAGCGTCAGGCCTCAAGCGAAAGTTTCTCGAAATCCAGCCCGGATTTCGCGGCAAACTCCTGAAACTCCTCCAGATGTCCGCCGAGCACCGCCCGCAACACCAGGGAGTCGTCCGTGAGCCCCTTGCCGGGCACGCTGTCCGGAATGATGTCGACATCCTTCAGGAGATATTTCAGCGCAAAAACCGTTTCGGCAATCGCCGTGAGATCGGAACACGGATAGACCCCCTCGAGGACGTCCTCGGCATAACGCACGAGGAAACGCACCTGTTCACGAAAATGCGGCAGCCCGGTCACATCCGAGGTCTCCGCCTTGACCTTCAGCAGGGGCAGGTCGCGTTTGAAGGCGTCCATCTCGCCGGCGGTAATGCTCTGACCGCCACGAACGACAAATTCGTGAATCGTGTTCATGTGTCGCCCCGTTCTATTTTGTCCCTCCGACCAACACAAGCCCACCGTTCCCACTGGCAAGTTGCCCGGCTCCGTGCCATGCTTGCTTGATGAAAACGCTCGCATGCCTCCTCGCGTGTTGGCTGGCCGCCGCCGGAATTTCCTCCTCCCAGGCCGCCCCCATCGTGCGCGATCCCGGCGCGATCTATCTTTCGGATTTCGGGTTGAAACCCCTGCCCCTCAAGGTCCTCCGTCCGGCGCCGTGTTATTTTGACATGGCCATGACGCGCTACGCGGGCACCCTGCGGTTTCCCCAGACGGTGAAGGTCGAGGCCGTCTCCGACCACGGGTGCCGTATCCGCGGCAATGCCCAGCAGGGGGGCGTGGCCGCCTGGGTCCCCTATAACGAACTCGAACCGCTCCCCGAAGGCCTCCTGGCCAACCTGAAAAAAAGCGAGGAACGCCGCCAGATCGTCGAGGCTCTCATCGCCAAGAACGAGGTCGCCATCGGCATGACCACCGACGAGGTGAGTCGCAGTCTCGGCAAGCCCCAGAAAAAAACCAAGCGGGCCGACAAGAACGGGACCCAGCAGGTCTGGGAATTCATCAAATACGACCTTGTCCCCCAGACCACCTACACCCCGGGCTACACCCAGACGGTGATCCAGAACCCCGGCGGAAAAAAACACCCCGGCAAGGTGGTGGTCCAGGGGCAGAGCGGATATTTCGCCAACACGATTTATGTAAAAGTCCCCGTCGGCACCTTGACCGTCACCTTCAAGGACGATATTGTGGAGTCTCTTGACCAATCCGAGGGAACTTTGGTGGGAGCAGGACAAGTTTCGATTGTCACGCCGCCAATCTCCCTTTATTGGTAGTCGCTCTTCTCACGGCGGGATAGCCAAGTGGTAAGGCCGGGCTCTGCAAAAGCCCCATGCGTCGGTTCGATTCCGACTCCCGCCTCCCCTTTTCCTCAATGTCTTGCGCAGGACTTTTGTCCCTCCCCGGCCCGGCAAAATCCGCGGTCACACCGTCATCCGCGTGTGACGATACCGGGCCGGAGGCAGTCCGACGGCACGCTTGAAACAGCGGGTGAAATAAAAAACATCCGTGAAGCCCAGACGGTCGGCGATTTGCTCCACCGTCCAGTCGCTCCGCAACAAAAGCTGCCGGGCGCGCTCGATCTTCAGACGCATGAGGTAGCGGTGCACCGGCATGCCGGTTTCGGTCAGAAAACGGCGCCGGAAGGTGCTCAGAGACAGCCCCTGCGATCGGGCGAGGCGCGCATAGTCGATGGGATCGCCGGGGCGCGCCGCCCAAAGTTCCCGGACCAACGGGGCAAGCTGGCTTTTTTGCGCACCGGCACCTCGCGGATGCCGCAGACGCTCAATCCCGATGAGCAGGTTTTCGAGGAGATTGATCACCCGGACTTTTTCCCACCTTCCCTCAGCCCCCACCCCTTCGAGAATCTCATCAAAAATCCATGCCATGCGGTCCCGCTCCTCAGGCGGACACCACACCGGTTCCCGGTGGATGAGTCCCTGATGCAGCCACTCCTCCATGAGGGGGCCGCGAAATGCCACGTAACGGTGATGCCAGGGACGCCCGTCCGCCGAAAAAAACCGGATGTGCGGTCCCGGCATTGCAAACCAAAGGAAAGCCCCCTCCAGAAGGTGCGCGGTCCGGTCGTAGGACAAACGAATCCGGCCGGCCTCCATGAACTGCACCGTGCAATAACCCTCAAAACGTTTGTCCACGCGCGCGCCACACCGCGGATTATAACCGGCATGAAGGAGGAAGAGCTGGGAGGAACGGCCGGGACGCGGCATGAATATATTCTGCAAATTTTCGGTCATAATGTCCATGGTTCCGGGTGACCCCGCGGGACTAAGTTCGCGCATGACCACAACATCCCCCGCCCTCATCTCCCGGATCGCCACCGCCACCCGCCCCTGCACGGCGGATGAAATCAAAAAATACAAAGAAGACGGTTATGTCGTCCTGCGGCGGTTTGTTTCCGCCGACGTGGCGGAAGCCCTGCGTCGTGAGGTCCTTGAGATCATGGACCGGATTGGCCTCGGGGTGACGAAACTCCGGCAGACCTGGCAATACCTCAGGGGATCCGCCCTCGACGCTTATGTCAACAGCACCCTGCAGCGAAGTGTGGCATCCCAACTGATGGAGGGACCGGCCATTCTTTATCTGCCCTTCACCGCAGTCAAATCCGGCGGCGGCGGGGGACGGTTCCACTTCCACCAGGACAACAACTACACCCGGCATTTCGGACCTTCAATCAATCTCTGGACCGCCCTCGTCCCCATGCGTCCCGAAAACGGCTGCCTGTACATCGTTCCGCGTTCGCACCGGGAAGGCGATTGGGAATCGGAAAACGCCGGCGACGGCGACAATCACCGCAAGGTCCGTCGCGACGTGAGCGCCCACGCCATTCCCATCCTCATGGAACCGGGCGACGTGGTCGCCTTCACGCGCCTGACGGTTCACGGCTCCGGGGCCAACACCACAAACGAACACCGGGTGGCCTACGCCACCCAGTTTCATCGGGAGGACACAACGGCTCTCATTGACGGGCGCCGCGTTCTTTTGAAGGACCATCCGCGTTTCACCGACATCCATGGGGTGGATCACATCAGCCAGGGCGGATCGCGGGACGGCCATTAGGAAGACCCCGCCGACGCATGGGCGCAGCTCCCTTCCAGCTGTGGCGCCGTGTCGCAAAGACGACCGGAAGGTTCGGAAGCGGCGCAAACACACTGCCTTTCCCACTCCGGCTCTGACGTCGCGGAGAAACTGCCGCGTCATCGTCCGAAAGCAAAAATTTAATATCGTTCGATAAGCCTTTGTTTTATAGCGCGTTATATTAAATTATTGGGAACGCCTTTCGATCCCGCGGACCGCGGGCTCGCAGCTTGCCTCGGCGGGTTTTCGTTCCTTATTTTCCGCGTCTCCTTCTTTCATGGCGACGCTGCACACCCTCTGGAATCGTTTTCTCCTGGCCGGCACCACGGGACAGACTTCGCCGAACCAGAGAAGCAAAATTTGCATCACCCGCGGAGCGTCGTTTTTTCTGGCCGCGCTGGGACCGGTGTTTGCCGCGCTCAATCTGGCGCAGGGCTATGTTCTCCTGGCCGCCATCAATTTTCTCAGCACCCTCCTCGGCCTGATTTGTCTGCTGCTGGTCCGGAGAAATTTCGTTCGCGCGGCCGCCGGCCTGCTGGTACTTGGCAGCACCGCCCTCTTTTCACTCTCCGGGCTGCTCTTTCGCAACGGCATGGAGTACACCCTGCTGCTCGGCCTGTTGGCGGCGGTGTTCATATTCGATTCCCGGGCGACGCGCCTTTCCCTGGCCATCCTCAACGGAACGGGATTTCTGGCGGTGAAAATCCTGCATCACGACCCGGCCGCCACCGACGGCTTCCCCACAGGGCGTCTGGCGGTCAACGTCCTCGTCTTCCTGGTCGGTTATTATTGCATCCTCGAAATCATCCGGACCGTTCACCAAAACCACCAGCAGGCCCTCGAGCGACAGAATGCCGCCCTCTCGGAAAGCCGGCGGCGCCTGGATGAGGAACACAACGCCCTGATGGCGCTCACCCGGGAACTGAAGGTGGCCAACCAGGCCAAGGAACGGCTCTTTTCCCTGCTTGCCCACGACCTCCGCGGCCCGATCGGCAATCTCAAAAACGCCCTCGAACTCCTCCATCGCGGCGATCTGACGCCGGAGGATTTTCGGAAGATGGTGACGTCATTGAAGGTGGACGTCGATCTGGCTTTTGAATGCCTTGAAAGCCTCCTTCTCTGGTCCGCCCGGCAGTTGCGTGAAATCAAGCCCGTCCCTTCCGAGGTGCCCCTCCTCGCGGCCGCCCAGCAGGCGTTGGCCCTGCTGGACCATCTCGCCACGCTGAAGCAGATCACCATCCGGAACACGATCCCCGCGGAGGCCCGCGTCTGGGCCGATCAAACACAGGTCGCCTCCATCTTCCGCAATCTGCTTTCCAACGCCATGAAGTTCACCCCCGCCGGCGGAAAGGTGGAACTCTCCGCGGAGGAAAAGGGCGATTGCTGGAGCATCGCGGTTTCGGATACGGGAGTCGGCATGACCCCGGAGCAGGTGCGCCGGATCTCCCAGGCCGACATCGGTTCCTCCCATCCGGGAACGGACAACGAAAAAGGCTTCGGACTCGGATTGCAAATCTGCCGCGAATTCATCAACGGCAACCGCGGAACGCTCTCCGTGGAAAGCCGGGTCGGTCGGGGCAGCATCCTGCGTTTCACCCTGCCCCGGACCGGCCATCCCGAACAAACGGGAACCTCCTGCAATCCTCCGGACGAATCCGGGGAAGCTCTCGCGCACTCGGGGGTCTAGAATCGCGCGCCCGCCTCCCTACGCCTCCGCGGAACTCCCGGCCGCCGCAGGGGCAAACCGCGTCCTCCACAGCGCCTCCCAGCCGCCTTCCTCGGATTCGTTGAGCCACCAGGTCTGAAACCCCTGCGCCCGCGCCGGCTCGATGTCGTTGTCCAGGCGGTCCCCCACGATGAGGGTTTCCTCCGGCCGGATTCCGCGTCGCCGGAGGCGGAAGGCCAACATGCGAAAGACATGCGGATCGGGTTTGCTGAAGCCGTTTTCGAAGGACCAGATGCAGAGGTCCTTTTCAAACACATCCGGCGACAGGCCGACGCCGGCGAGGCCTTCCCCGAGTTCACGCAACGTGTAAGGCTGGGCGTTGGACACGATGCCAAGCGGGATTCCCCTTTCGCGGCAAAACGCAAGGACGCGCGCGCATTCCGGAGCGAGATGCAGATCCCGCAACAGCTGGATATGACGGTATAAAAATTCCTCGCCGCGCGCCGGCGGCAAGTCGGCAAATTGGGGCAGCGCCCCCCGCATGATCTCCTCCCAGACCACCTCGGGATGTGGAATGCCGAAGCCATGGGCGTGCGCGTGATCGTCGCTGACGAGATGCCCGCAACGCTCCGTCAGATGGTCCAGGGTCATTTCCGGCGGTACGCCAAAAAACTCCTCGTGCAGCTTGCGCCACTCCTGCTCCCCATCGCCCCCCCGCCGGTTCACGTTCAGGAGGGTCTGGTAAACGTCGAAAATCAGGGCGCGAAAGGAGTTCATCAGGGCGAAAAAAGAATGGGATACAAATGCCGGCTGCCAAGTCTTTCCCGAATGAATTCCCGCTGAAGAACCCGACAGGCTTCCGGCGTGAGAGGGCGCGGGGTCTTTTCCAGAGCCTTCCAGAACCGCCGCGCGTAGGCGGCGCCTCCGATGTGATCATCCGCCCCGTCCGGCCAGACGGCCCGTTCCGGCCGGCCCGCCGCCACGGCCTCCTTCCACCGCGCGAGATCGGCATTGAGCGACCGGCAAAGTGCCCAGCTTTGTTCCGCGGGATGCGCCAGCACCTCAAGCTGTCCCTCGAGGGTCAGACGGCTGAACGGCAGGGGTTGGCCGGGTGGCAATTCCAGCACGGGCGGCCGACCCGCCAGCTTTCGCAGCGGAGCGGGCATCCGGCCGCGCCAGCGTCTCCAGGCGGCCAGCTGACGGGCGCGTTCCCCGCGTTCGTCAATCAACGCGGGATCAATCCGGATTTCGTCATAAAGCCAGGGCAGCCGAAATCCGAAGGCCTCGAGATCCGGCACGACATTGGGAAGGCGGCGGGCGATGAGCGGACGATCGGCCGCCACCGCTTCAAGATAAGGCAGGCCGAAGCCCTCCTGGGCGGAGGTCATCACCACCATCTCCGCCGCGGCGAGAAGCGCGGGAACGGAGGGTGCGCGCCCCTCCTCGTGCTCCAGCATCCGAAAACGCGCCCGCCATCCGCCCCGCCGCGCGGCGGCTTCCAGTCGGCGCGCGTATTCGGACTCTTCCGCGGAACTCACCCCGGCCGTGGTCACCAGCCAGGCCTCGGGGCGCAGCCAGCGCGTCAGCAACACGGCCTCCGCGAGATTTTTCCGGCGCAAAAACCGCGTGGGAAAAAGCCAGACCGGACCCGCGTCCGCGAGCTTTTCCGTGAACCAGCGGCGGGCCGCCGCGCGCCGGCGGACGGGACACGGATTTCCCCGGTCGACCAGATTGGGCATCCAGACTCCGGTGCCGCGCCGTTCGAAAAATGCGGCGTCACTCCGGTTGATCGTCGCATACACCAACGGCGCCCCGGCGCCGAAGATGGCCTCGCCCACCGCATCGATCGTGCGGAAGCCGGCCGCCCGCAAACCGGACCAGCGGCTCCAGCGATTTTCGAACCAGAAATCATGGTGGTGAAAGACCACCGGCACGCCATGACGCGCCGAGAAACGGCGCAGTTCGTCGGTCAGCACAAGGTTTCGCGCCAGTCCGGGATTGTGGATCCAGAAGAGGGTTTCCGCCGGTCGGGGGGCCAGACGGTCCAGCGCGCGGGTGATGCGGCTCCGCAGGGTGGCCATTCCCGGCGGCCGGTCGGGCAGGTACCGAAACGCCCGCTCGCACACCACTTCGAGCGAAACGTTTCCCAGGCTTTTTGCAAGAGCCTCAATCCAAAGGGGATCTCCGGGTTCGCCGACCGCCAGCGTGACTCGGCGGACGGCGCTTTCCCGCACGAGATGCGGCAGGGCAAGCTCAATGATGCGCCGCACGCCGCCGGGACGCAGATGGTGATGGATCACGCAGAGGTGGGAAAAGGTGGAAGAGCGGACAGACAAGGAAAATGATGGTGACAGGATTTCCAGTATTGCCCAATCGGGACGGGCAATCAAAGGTAACGTATGGCGGATTTCTTCCAGGATGGCTCAATGGCCACGCTGCACCGGCTTGGGAAACCCGATCTCAACAAGCTCGAAGACGAGCTTTCGGAGTTTTCCAAGCAGACGCCGATCGCCCTGATTCTTCCCTGCCACGTCCGAGAACTGGGAACGGCCGCGCTGCGCGGAATCATCCGCGAGCTGAAAAACGTCCGGTACATCAAGCAGATCGTTGTGGGCATTGACGGCGCGAACGCCGCCGCCTGGAAACGCGCCAAGCGGATCTTCAGCCAGCTCCCGCAGAAACCCATCCTGCTCTGGAACGACGGTCCGCGCATGAAGCGGCTCATCGAGGAACTCGTCGAGTCCGACCTGGATCCCGGTCCCTCCGGCAAGGGCCGCAATCTCTGGCTGTGTTTCGGTTATGTGCTGGCGAGCGAAAAATCCCGCATGGTCGCCGTGCACGACTGCGACATCATCACCTACAGCCGCGAAATGCTCGCCCGGCTGTGTTATCCCGTGGCGCATCCGCACCTCGGCTTCGACTTCTGCAAGGGATACAGCGCACGCTTCACCGACCGCCTCAACGGCCGCGTCATGCGCCTTCTCTTCACCCCCCTCATCCGCTCGCTGCAAAGCATCATCGGCGACCACCCCTTTCTCAACTATCTCGACACCTTCCGCTATCCGCTGAGCGGCGAGGTGAGCCTCGACCACGACATCATCCGCCGCGCACGGGTGCCCTCGGACTGGGGTGTGGAGGTCGGCATGCTGGCGGAGGTGTTCCGCGTGTCGTCCCCGAAAAGCATCTGCCAGGTCGACGTCGCCGAATGCTACGATCACAAACACCAGGAACTTTCCTCCCGCGATGCGTCCAAGGGGCTCAACAAGATGGCGTCGGACATCGTCAAATGCGTCTTCCGCACCCTCGCCGGACACGGCGTGAAGCTCGACGTGGGCACCTTCGACACCCTCCTGAGCGCCTACATCCGCAAGGCCGAGGACACCATGCGGTTTTACGCCGCGGACGCGGAGATCAACGGACTGAAATACGACCGTCATCAGGAGGAACTCGCCGTCTCCACCTTTGTCCGCAGCATCCGCACCGCCGCCCGCGAGTATCTTGTCGATCCGCTCGGCGATCCCATGATTCCGAACTGGAACCGCGTGGAGGCGGCCCTGCCCGATTTTTTCAAGTCCTTCAACAAGGCGGTGATTGCGGACAATGCGTGAGCGCCGGCGTGCCCCGGCTCAGCGGGTCGCACGGTATTCCCGCGGCGGGACGCCGACCACCCGGCGGAACTGACGGGCAAAATAGTTGCTGTCGTTGAACCCGCAGCGGAAGGCGATCTCGGTGACGGAAAGTCCGGGCGCGCCTTGGTCGAGAAGACGGCAGGCCTTGCCGATGCGGGCCCGGATGAGATAGTCCGCCGGCGAATATCCGGTGGCCTCCCGGAAATGCCGGAGAAAGGACCGTTCCGACATCGCCGCGGCGGCGGCCATTTCCCCGAGGGTCAGTCTGCGTTCCGGTTCGCGGTCGATCCGGGAAAGCAGCCGGGCGAGTTTCCAATCCGCTTCGGACCCGGGACTCTTCCGCTCGCCGTAGCGGCGGGCGAGAAGACCGATGAGCAGCATGAGCCAGTTTTTGGCAAGGAAACGCCCCCCCTCCTCCTCGCGGGTCGTCTCGGCCTCGAGCGCCCCGATCCATTCCGCGGCCAGACGCAGGTCGCCGGCCTTCAGCCGCAGCCGGGAGGTGAACTCGCGGCGGCGCCACCGGGCCGGTTCCAGCGTGAAGAGGGCGTGATAGCCGGGCAGCCCGCCCAGTCCGCGCTCCGCCTCCCGAAGCGCATCGCCCCGCACCAGCACATTGACCAGGGAAAGGTCCCGGGTGTTTTCGTAGCCGTGCGCCCGCCGGTTGTTGATCACCAGAACGTCCCCCGCGGAAACCGCATGCCGCGTGTCGCCGGTGAAATGCAGGGCCTCGCCGGACAGAATGAAGACGATTTCCCAGAATTCATGCAGATGGGATCCGATGTCCGTCTGTCCGGGCTGGCGGACCACCGCGACCTGGCCCAGCGGATCCTGAAAAAACGTCCTCCACCGCAGGCGCGGATTTTTCGTCATGGCGGAATCGTGCTAAAGTTTGGCGCCATCTTCAAGGTTTTCCTCCCGGCGGCGGATCATCATGGGATCATGCACTCCCGCTTTGCCTCCGCCAGGTGGATCCATTCGCCCGTGGTGGGCAGCCGGCGCGCCATGGCGCCCTGCCCGTATTTTCGCAAATCCTTCGTGCTGGAAGGGCCCGTTCGCACGGCCCGTCTCCACATCACCGCCCTCGGACTCTACGAGGCGGAGATCAACGGCCGACGGGTCGGCGATCAGGTTTTTGCACCGGGATGGACCGATTACCGCAAACGCGTCCCGTTCCAGACTCACGACGTCACCCCGCTTCTGCAGCCCGGCGAAAACGTGCTGGGGGCCCTCCTCGGCGACGGCTGGTACTGCGGGTACGTCGCGTGGGTCTCCCGCCAGCAATACGGGGATCGTCCCCTGCTCCTGGCGGCCCTTGAGGTGACCTTGGAAGACGGACGCGAGGTGCGCATCGTCTCCGACACAAGCTGGAAAACGGAGACCGGTCCGCTCCTTTCGTCGGACCTCCTGCAGGGGGAATCCTACGACGCGCGGTGGGAACTCGGCGCGTGGTCCAGTCCGGGATATGACGACACCCGCTGGCGTCCGGCGCTGGAGGCCGCCGCTCCCCCCATCGAACTGACGCCCGGCGCGGCGCCTCCGGTGCGACGCATTGAGGAATTGAATCCGCTTGGCGAGAGCTGGACGAACAGCTGGCCGGAACCGATGCATCTCTTTGACTTCGGCCAGAACTTCAGCGGCCGCATCCGCCTGCGGGTCCGCGCACCCCGCGGCACGGCGCTGACCATCAAATACGCCGAGATCCTCGATTCCGGGGGCGGACTGTACACGGAAAATCTGCGCACCGCGGCGGTCACGGACCATTACACCTGCAAGGGGGACGGCATTGAAACCTTCGAGCCGCGCTTCACGTTTCACGGTTTCCGTCATGTCGGCATCGCCGGCGCCTCCCGCGATCAGATCCTGGAGGTCACCGGCGTCGTCCTGCATTCCGACACGCCGCCCACGGGACATTTCTCCTGCTCCCACCCCCTCCTGAACCAGCTGCAACACAACATCGTCTGGGGACAGAAAAGCAATTTCCTCGAGGTGCCCACGGACTGTCCGCAGCGCGACGAGCGTCTGGGCTGGACGGGCGACGCCCAGGTTTTCATCCGGACCGCCTGCTTCAACATGGACGTGCAGGGATTCTTCCACAAATGGATGCAGGACGTCCGCGACGCGCAGTCGCCCCGTGGCGGTGTGCCCCCGGTGATTCCCGACATCGCCATGAACATGGAGGACGGCGGACCGGCCTGGGCCGACGCCACGATCATCTGTCCGTGGACCATTTACCTCTGCTACGGCGACACGCGCATTCTCAGCGACCACTATGATTCGATGGCGCGCTACATGGACTTCCTCGCCGCGCACCGCTGCAAGGGCCACATCCGCAGCCATCCCGACGTGGATGCGTGGGGCGGATTCGGGGATTGGCTGGCCCTGGACGGCAGCGGCAGGACGGAGGGCGGCACGCCGCGCGACCTCATCGGCACGGCGTTTTACGCCTACGACGCCGAACTGATGGCAAAGATCGCGCGTGTGCTGGGCCGGGAGTCCGACGCGGCGGCTTACGGGGATCTGCACCGGAAGATCGTGCGCGCCTTTCAGGACCGTTTTGTCAGCAGGGAGGGACTGGTGGTGTCCGGCACCCAGACCGCCTATGTGCTCGCGCTGCATTTCGGATTGGTGCCGGGGGAAGGCCGGGCCACGGCGGTGCGCGAACTGGTGCGCAACATCGAGAAAAACGATTTCCACCTCGCCACCGGCTTCGTCGGCACACCCTACCTGCTCGACGTTCTGGAAAACAACGGCCATCTCGATCTGGCCTACAAACTTCTCGAGCAGGAGTCGTTTCCGTCCTGGCTCTTCCCGATCAAAAACGGAGCCACCACGATCTGGGAACGCTGGGACGGCTGGACGCCGGAGAAGGGCTTTCAGAACAAGGGCATGAATTCCTTCAACCACTACGCCTACGGCGCGGTGGGGGCCTGGATGTATCGCACCGTGGCCGGCCTCGACCTCGATCCGGACGACCCCGGATACGGCACGGTGGTGTTCCGTCCGCGCCCCGGAGGCTCCCTCACCCACGCGCAGGCCCGGCTGAAAACCCCGCGGGGTGAAGCCGGCATCCGGTGGGAGCTGAAGGACGGCGGACTGGAAGTGGAAGTGACGGTTCCCGAAGGGAGCCGGGGCCGCTTCTCCGCACCCGAGGGTTACACCGTCGAATGCGGCGAACTGGGTCCGGGCGTCCACCGCCTCGTCGCCAAGGCGCGGTAGGAACCGCGCCCTTGGCGGGCGGACGGGGAAAGACCTGCGTCGTCCCCTTCAGGACGGCGAAACGGCTCCAAAAGCCCTTCAGATCGGCGCGACCGCCGCGGCCTGCCGGCGTCCGTGGAGGATTTCCGCGCGGTTCACCGCATTGATGTAGGCGCGTGCGCTGGCCTCGATCACATCGGTGCTGGCGCCCTTGCCGGTGATGAGTTCGCCGTCGCCGAAATCCACCTTCAGCGTCACCTCGCCCAGGGAATCCCGTCCATGCGTGACGGCTTCCACGTTGTATTGCGCGAGATGTCCGGTGCGGCGCACGATCCGGTCGATGGCCTGCATGGCCGCGTCGACCGCGCCGTTGCCCGGACTGGAATCCTGCAGGATTTCCGCGCCCTTCTTCAGCCGGACCGTCGCGGTGGGCACGGTGGTCGTGCCGCTCGTCACGTGGATGTATTCCAGCGTGTAGGTCTCGTGATCGCCGGACATGGAATCCTCCACCAGCGCGGCCAGATCGTCGTCGTAGACAAACTTCTTCTTGTCCCCGATCTCCTTGAACCGCTCGAAGACACCGGCGATCTCGGCCTCGGTCAGTTTGAATCCCAGATGCTCCAGGCGCGCAATCATGGCGTGGCGGCCGCTGTGTTTGGTCAGCGGCAGTTCGGTTCCGCCCCACCCGACCTCCTGGGGATCCATGATCTCGTAGGTCTCGCGTTTCTTCAGGATGCCGTCCTGATGAATGCCCGAGCTGTGGGCAAAGGCGTTTTCGCCCACGATGGCCTTGCTGCGCGCGACGTGCAGCCCGCTCATGCGGCTGATGATGCGGGAGGTTTTCAGGATCTCGCGCGTGACGATGCCGGTGTGCACCCCGCCGAAATAGTCGCTGCGGGTCTTGATGGCCATGACGACCTCCTCGAGCGCGCAGTTGCCGGCGCGTTCGCCGATGCCGTTGAACGTGCCCTCAACCTGCCGCGCGCCGGCCTTGACGGCGGCCAGGGAGTTGGCGACGGCCAGTCCCAGATCGTCGTGGCAATGCACGCTGATGACGGCGTCGTCGATGTTCCTCACATGGGAGCGCAGGTATTCGATCAGCGCGGCGTATTGCTCGGGCACGGCATAACCCACGGTGTCGGGAATGTTGACCGTGGTGGCGCCGGCTTCGATGGCCGCCTCGACCACGCGCGCCAGAAACTCGGGTTCGGTGCGGGAACCGTCCTCGGGCGAGAATTCGACATCCTTGACCAGGCTGCGGGCGCGTTTCACACCCTCGGTGGCCATGCGGATGATCTCCTCCTCGGCCTTCTTCAGCTTGAACTCGCGGTGAATGGCGGAGGTGGCCAGAAAGACGTGGATGCGGCCGCGTTCGCCGGCCGGCTTGACGGCGGCACCGGCGGCGTCAATGTCCTTCGGCACGCATCGGGCGAGTCCGCAGATGACCGGGCCCTTGATTTCGGTGGCGATGGAATGGACGGCTTCAAAATCGCCGTCACTGATGACGGGAAAACCGGCTTCGATGATGTCGACGTTCACACGCGCCAGCTGGCGGGCGACCTCCATCTTTTCGCGCAGGTTCATGCTGGCGCCGGGGCATTGTTCGCCGTCGCGCAGCGTCGTATCGAAAATTCTGACTTGGTCTGACATAGGTGAAAAGGTTGTCCGGCGGAAGGATTGCAAGAAGGTGGCGGCACCTACCACGCCCGCCGGGAACGCAGCCTATGCCGTTTAGGAAAGAAGGCTAAGTCGGCTCGGGAGCAACCCGAGTCGAGGAGCGAGAAGAAGAAGGCCCGCAAACGGCGACATGGGGGGAAATTGAACCAACGGGACGCGAAAGGCAAGGGATTTTCCGTGCTTCGCCCGGTCCGGACCGCTTGCCGCGCCGGGCTGCAGGATCACAAAAAGCGTCTCAGACTGGACGAGTCCGGAGGGGATTTCCTATGATTGTCCGATGCACAGGCGCTGGATTTTTCCCTCCCCCACCCGCGATCACGCGGTGCAGCGTCTGGGACGGGAGCTTGGCATTCCGGATTTTCTGGCCCGCGTGCTGGTGCGCAACGGCTTCGAGGATGTGGAGGCGGCCGTGGATTTCCTGCAGCCCAAACTCCGCAATCTGGGCGATCCCTTTCTGCTTCCGGACATGGCCGGGGCGGCCGAACGCGTGCGGGAGGCGATCCTGCGCGGGGAACGCATCGTGCTGTATGGCGACTATGACGTCGACGGCGTGGCTTCGCTGGCCCTGCTCAAGCGGGTGCTCCTGGCCCTGGGGGCTCAGGTGACCTGCTTCCTGCCACTGCGCGCCGAGGAAGGCTACGGACTGAGCGCCTCCGGCGTGGAGCGCTGCTTCGAGGAACACCGTCCGCAGCTTCTGATGGCCGTGGATTGCGGCACGAATTCGACGGTGGAGGCGGCAACCATCCGCCGCCTCGGGGCGGATCTCGTCATTCTCGATCACCACGAACCCTCCGGCAACCGCCCGGAATGCGTCGCGCTGGTAAATCCGAAACTCGGACCGGACCACCACTATCTCTGCAGCGCAGGCGTCGCCTTCAAACTCGCGCACGCCCTGTTGAAATCCACGCCGGATGCGCGCGTCGACCTGAAGGAATATCTCGACATCGTCGCGCTGGCGACCGTCGCCGACCTCGTGCCCCTGGTGGGCGAAAACCGCATCCTCGTGCACCGCGGTCTCGACCAGATGGCGCGCACCCGCTGGGTCGGCCTGTCGGCCCTGATGACCGTCGCCGGAGTGACCCCGCCCATCCGCGGCAGCGACATCAGCTTCCGTCTCGGACCGCGCATCAACGCCTCCGGCCGTCTCGGCACGGCGCTCGAATCGCTGGAACTGCTGCTGTGCGACCGGCCGGCGGAAGCCGCCCGCCTGGCCGACAGTCTGGACCGCCAAAACCGCGACCGCCAGAACGTCGAACGCCAGCTCACCCAGGAGGTCGAGGCCTGGGTCGACCGCCATTTTCTGGCGACGCGCGACGCCAGCATCGTGGCGGGCCGGCGCGACTGGCACCACGGCGTGCTCGGCATCGTGGCTTCCCGCGTCATGCGGCGCCACCACCGTCCCACCCTGCTGGTCGGGTTCGGCGAGGATGGCATCGGCAAGGGCAGCGGGCGCAGCATCGAGGGAATTTCGCTGGTTGAGACTCTCGGAAAATGCGCGGATCATCTCGAAAAATTCGGAGGTCACGAAATGGCCGCCGGCGTGACGGTGCAGGAGGACCGGTTCGAGGATTTTCGCGCCGCGTTTGAATCCTGCGCGCGGGCCATGGTCAATGAGGACATCCTGACCCCCAAACTGCGTCTGGACGCGGAACTGTCGCTTGCCGACATCGACCTTTCCATGCTGGAGACCCAGGAAATGCTCGAACCCTACGGCATGGCCAATTCCCAGCCGGTCTTCGCCGTCCGCGGAATCGCCCCGGCCGGAGCCCCGCGGGTGCTCAAGGAAAAGCATCTGCGCCTCGACTTCCAGGCCGGGCGGCACCGCATGCAGGCCATCTTTTTCAACGGAGCCACCCAGCCCCTGCCGCGCCCTCCGTGGGAGGTGGCGTTTACCGTCGAGCGCAACGAATTTGCCGGCCGCGTGAACGCGCAGATGCAAATTGTCGCAATCCGCCCGGCGGCGTCCTGAGGCAGGAACAGGCATGGGATCGTCGATGCGACCGCCGGAAACCCCTCTCAGCGAGGTGGACTGGATTCCCCGCCCGAGGCAGGCGCCCTTGCAGCGGCTGGGACTGCGCACCCTCGCCGACCTGGTCCGGCACTACCCGCGCCGCCACGAGGACCGGCGTCGGTTCGACCGTTTTCCCGACGGGGAAATGGAGCGCGCCGTATGCCTGTTTGGTCTGGTCACCAAGACGGCGGTCCGGCGATTCGGCGGACGCCGCCAGATGTTTGAGGCGACCCTGGAGGATGAATCGGCCGGCGTGCTGGGTCAGCCGGTGATCTGCCGGTGGTTCAACATGCCGCACATCCCCAAAAGGATCTCCACCGACCAGCGCATGGTCGTCTACGGACGGCCGAAAACGAAGGGACGGCAGATCGTCATCGATCATCCGGAATTCGAAACCGTCGAGGAGGACGAGGAAACATCCATTCACCTCAACCGCATCGTGCCGGTGCATCCCGCCGGCGACGGCATCACCCCTCGGGTGCTGCGCGCGCTGATTCATCGGGCGCTGGCCGAGACCGACCTCGACCGCATCCCCGGCCTGCAGGAAGGCGGATCCCTGGCCGGGCCGCTGCGGACCCTTCATTTTCCGTCCAGCTTCGGGGATCTCGAGCAAGCCCGCGACGCCTTGGTGCGTGAGGAACTTTTTGCCATCCAGGTCCTCATTCAGGGCCGGCGGGCCGAATGGAACCGGCTGGCCGGACGGGAAAAAAAATCCTCCGGCCAACTCCTGCGCCGCCTGCTGACCTCCCTCCCCTTCCCGCTCACCCCCTCCCAGGAACGGGTCATCGCGGAAATCCGCGCCGACCTGGCCGCCCCGCAGCGCATGAACCGCCTCCTTCAGGGAGACGTGGGGTCCGGCAAGACCCTCGTCGCACTGGCCGCCATGCTGCTCACGGTGGAGGCCGGCTGGGACGCCGCCATCATGGCCCCCACCCAGATTCTCGCGGAACAACATTACCTCAACTTCCGCCGCCTGCTCGATCCGCTGGGCGTACCGATCGCGCTGCGCACCGGCTCGCGCAGGGAGGGCGGGGTCCGCCGACGGGCGGATTCCGACGGCCACGGCTGGTTGCCGGAGCTCGCCGTCGACCCGGCGGCGCACGCGCCCCGGATTCTTGTCGGCACCCACGCCCTGCTTTTTGAGAACGGGGACCACGACCGTCTGGGGCTGGTGGTGATTGACGAGCAGCACAAATTCGGCGTCCTCCAGCGCACCCGGCTGATCGAGCGCGGCGATGCGCCGGATGTGCTCGTCATGACGGCCACCCCCATTCCCCGCACCCTCACCCAGACGCTTTACGGCGACCTGCAGGTGTCGCTGCTTCGGGAAAAACCGGCCAACCGCGGGGAAATCCAGACCGCCGTGCGCGAGGCGGGCAAACTGCCGGACGTGGTGGCCTTTCTCCGCAAGCAACTCGACAAGGGCCGGCAGGCCTATGTGGTGTATCCGCTTGTCGAGGAATCGGACAAACTCTCCGCCAAGGCGGCGGAGGGGGAGTTTGAAAAATGGACCACCCTCGCCGCCCCCTGGCGCGTCGCCCTCCTCCACGGCCGGATGGCGGCGGAGGAAAAGGAATCGGTGATGGCGCGCTTTCGCGCCGGAGAGGTCGCCGTGCTGGTGGCGACCACCGTCATCGAAGTGGGCGTCGACGTCCCCAATGCCAACATCATGGTGGTCGAAAACGCCGAGCGTTTCGGCCTTGCGCAGTTGCACCAGCTCCGCGGCCGCATCGGACGCGGGGCCCACAAGTCCTACTGCATCCTGCTTCATGATCCGGGAATCGAGGACTCGGCGCGGGAAAAGCTGATGGTGCTCGAGCAAACCGCCGACGGTTTTGCCGTCGCCGAGGCCGACTGGAGATTCCGCGGCGCGGGAGATGTGCTCGGCACGGCCCAGACCGGCCTGCCCCCGCTCAAGCTCGCCAATCTGGTGCGGGACGCCGCCCTCATGGACGAAATGGCCGCCCGCGCCGCCCGGGTGTTCGAAAGCGATCCGTTCCTGCGCGCGCCCGGTCATGCCCGCCTCGCCGCGTTTCTCGAGGCGTCCCGCGGCCGCCTCGCCTTAACGGCTGGCTGAGAGGGATTTGCTTGCTTTCCGGCGCCAACTGGTTTTTCTGAGCCAAAATGTCACTCCAGAGAACATTGCTCATCGTCGACGATGAGAAAAACACCCGCGACGGCCTTCGTGTGGCCCTGGAGGATCATTTTGAAGTGTATGTGGCCGGTGACATTGCCGGGGCCATGGCCACCCTCGAGGCGGATCCCGCCGATGTGCTCGTCACCGACCTGCGCCTGGGCGGGGAGGACGGCATGGAACTCATCGAAAAGGCCCTCAAGCTGCCCAAGCCGCCCATTTGCATCATGATGACCGCCTACGGCTCGGTGGACACCGCCGTGGAGGCCATGAAACGGGGCGCCTACGATTTCGTGACAAAACCGGTCAACATCGACCGGCTGGAAATGTTGATCCAGAGGGCGCTGCGGGAGCGGGACACCAGCAAGGAAAACGCCACCCTGCGGGAACAGGTCAGCCGCCGCTCGGGCCTGGAAAGCATGATCGGCCATTCCCCGGCGATGGTGGAGGTTTTTGAAACCATCAAGCAGGTGGCCCCTTCCCGTGCCACGGTCCTCATCCAAGGCGAAACCGGCACGGGCAAGGAACTGGCGGCCCGGGCCATCCACAGCCTGAGTCCGCGCGCCGGCAGGAAATTCATCGCCGTGCACTGCAAGGCCTTTTCCACCCAGCTGCTGGAAAGCGAACTCTTCGGCCACGAGCGCGGCGCCTTCACCGGGGCCTTCGAACGCCGGATCGGCCGCTTCGAGCAGGCCAACGGCGGTACGTTGTTTTTGGATGAGATCGGCGAAATCGACGAGAACACCCAGGTGAAACTGCTCCGCGCCCTGGGCGAACGCACCTTCGAACGGGTCGGCGGCAACCAAACCCTGCACGCCGACGTCCGCCTGGTCGCCGCCACCAACAAGGATCTGGCCCAGTTGGTGGCGGAGGGAAAATTTCGCGACGACCTCTATTTCCGCCTCAATGTCGTCCAGATCACCATGCCCCCCCTCCGGGCGCGCAAGGAGGACATTCCCCTGCTGGTCCGGGCCTTCCTGAAGGAATCGGCCGCCGAAAACGACAAGCCGCTGCGGGAATTCTCCTCCGAAGCCATGGCCTGCATCCTGGACTACAACTGGCCGGGCAATGTCCGCGAGCTGCGCGCCGCCGTGGAGCATGCCGTCGTCATGTGCAACGCCCCCCAGATCGGCCTTCGCGACCTGCCCGCCACCGTACGGTCCGCCCTGCCCTCCGGCGACGGCAACAACCTGTTACAGGAAGCCGACGGATTAAATTTGCACCAAACCGAACAGGCGCTTATTTTCCGCGCTCTTGAGGAATGCGGTGGCAACCGAACGGCTGCAGCCAAAAAACTCGGCATTAGTCGACGCACCCTGCACCGTCGCCTCAAGGAACTCAACATCACCAAAAATCCCCAATAATTCCCTCTTATGGCAGCCGGAGACGTTCAAGTTCAATCCGCGGTTCACTCCCTCGACCAAGGTAGGTTTGCCTTCTTCATTCGCGCAGGCATGTTCACCGTGCTGATCCTCGGCCTGTCGCTTCTGTATTTGTTTGTTCAGTTCAAGGGATTGGGGACACCGACGGCCATGGACCAGGCGCAGATCGCGCGCAACCTGGCCGAGGGCAAGGGGTTCACCACACGGTACATCCGTCCGCTGGCCCTGCACATGATCCAGAAACAGCAGGGCGAAAACACCCAGGTCGATCTCAAGGCCTTTCCGGATTTTTATCAGTCGCCCCTCCATCCGTGGATCAGCTCCTTCGTGGTGGCCTTTGTGAAGGGCCAGACCAAACTGAGCGCCACGGACTTTGTGTTTGTCGGGGACCGGCTCATTGCCGCCCTGGGGATCCTCTTTTTCATCCTGTCGGTGGCGGTCTGGTTTCTTGTGCTGTCGCGCCTTTTCGACACCCGCCTGGCGTTGTTCTCCTGCGCGGCCGTGTTGCTCACCGACCTGCTCTGGGAGTTCTCCCTCTCGGGTCTGCCCCAGATGCTGGCGCTGCTGCTGTTTTCGCTTTCCATGCTGACCACCCTGCTGGCGATGGAGGCCCATCAGAAGGAGCAGCTCGGCATGATGATTGCGTGGCTCATCGCGTCCGGTATCGGCATGGGCCTGATGACCCTCGCGCACGGCCTCTGTGTCTGGATCTTCCTCGGCTGGCTGATTTTCGCGGGGATTTATTTCCGTCCGCGCGGCCTGGCCGCCGTGGCCGCCCTGGCGGCCTTCCTCCTGGTGATCGCCCCCTGGATGGTGCGCAATTATCAGGTGTGCGGCAATCCGTTCGGACTGGCCATCTATGACGCCTTTTTCGCCGGAACGCCCGAGGACACCTATGCCCGGAACGCCCAAGTCAACATCGGCGGATCGGGCACCAGTCTGCAGGGCAAGGTGCGTCACGGCGTCATTCTGCAGGCCGAAAGGATCGCGGCGTTTCTCGGCCTGAATATCGTGGCGGGCGCCTTCTTTGTCGCCCTCTTCCACCCCTTCCGCAGCCGGAAGGCGCTCATGTTCAAATGGTGCATCCTGCTGATGTGGGTGTGCGCCGTCTTGGGCATGTCGCTTTATCAGCCGGAGGCCTCGCTTTCCGCCAACCAGCTTCACGTCCTGTTCATTCCGTTGTTTGTCGGCTTCGGCATGGCCTTCCTCTTCGTGCTCTGGAACCGTCTCGAGTTGGGCAGTCCGTTGTTCCGCATCATCTTCATCAGCGCCTTGCTTTTCGTCTGCGCGATTCCGATGATCCTCCGGCTCTCCTCCGGGCGCCCCAATCCCTCCGTGCAGTGGCCGCCTTATGTGGCGCCCTTCATCAACATCCTGGGTGACTGGTTCACCGAGGAGGAGGTGATCTGCTCCGACATGCCGTGGGCGGTCGCGTGGTATGCCCAGCGTTATTCGCTGCTCATGCCGGACACCCTGAGGGCCTTCAACAATCTTCACGACTACGGGGTCACTAAGCAGCCGATCCGCGGCCTGTATCTGACCCCGGTTTCCGCCAACGGCAAGTTCATGGCCGACATCGTGAAGGGGAAATACCGGGACTGGAGCGCCCTCTACCTCGCCTGGGCCGGGATGTTCCGCGGCCAGAAGCCCCAGCTTGGAGGGTTCCCGCTCCAGGCGGTCACCCCGCTGCCCATCGAAGGGGAGTGCATCATTTTCGCCGACCGCGACCGTTGGAATCAGCCCCGTTCGACCTCCCGTGAGTGATCCCGGGTCACCTTCCATCGAACAGGCCATGGAGCGCCTGGAAAAGCTGGTCGCCGAGATGGAATCCGGCCGGCTGCCCCTCGACAAGCTCATTGCCGGCTATGAGGAAGGGGTGAAGCTCGTTCGGCTCTGTCAGGAAAAACTCGACGCCGCGGAACAAAAAATCCAGATTATCACGAGAAACGCCGCCGGCCCCGCCGGGCTGGCCGATTTTTCCACCGGCGACGACCCATCCTGACATGCTGTTGAACCGCATCAATTCACCCGCCGACATCAAGGCGCTCGACGAGGCCGAACTTCCGCAACTCGCCGCCGAGGTCCGCGAGGAGCTCATCCGGGTCCTTTCCCAGACCGGCGGCCACCTCGGTCCGAACCTGGGCGTGGTTGAGCTCACCATTGCGATGCACCGGGTGTTCAACACGCCGAAGGACAAGTTTGTCTTCGATGTCAGCCACCAGGGCTACGTGCACAAACTTTTCACCGGACGGCGGGAACGATTCCCCACCATCCGGCAGTACGAAGGCCTCAACGGCTTCCTGCTGCGCAGCGAGAGCGAGCATGACTGCTACGGTGCGGGCCATGCCGGGACCGCCCTGTCCGCCGCGCTGGGCATCGCCGCCGCCCGCGACATGCAGGGAGGGGACGAACATGTCGTCTGCGTGGCCGGCGACGCCGCCTTCACGTGCGGGGTCAGTTTCGAGGCTCTCAACAACATCACCGCCACCACCAAGAGGCTCATCGTCGTTCTCAACGACAACGAGTGGTCCATCTCCAAGAACGTGGGGGCCATCGCCGAATACCTCAACCGGATCGTGGCCAATCCGTCCTACGCCCACCTGCACGAGAAGGCCGCCCGCTTCGTCGAGTGGCTGGGGGGCAAGACGGCGCGCAAGCTGGCCGGCAAGGTTGAGGCCAGCGTGAAGAATCTCCTCGCGCCCAGCGTCATCTTCGAGGACCTCGGGCTGCGTTATTACGGTCCGATCGACGGCCATGACATCCCGCTCCTCGTTCAGACCTTCGAATTCCTGAAGACGCAGGAGGAGCCGGTCATTCTCCACATCCTGACCAAGAAGGGCAAGGGATACGCCCCGGCGCTGGCCAAACCGGACAAGTTTCACGGACTGGGGAAATTCCACCTCGACACCGGAGACACCGTTCCCAGCGCCACGCCGACCTATTCGGAACTGCTGGGCAAGACCCTCGCCGATTTCGCCGATCACAACAACAAGATCGTCACGATCACCGCCGCCATGCCCACGGGCACCGGCCTGATCAATTTCGCCAAACGTCATCCATCCCGGTGTTTCGATGTCGGCATCGCCGAGGAACACGCCGTGCTTTTCGCCTGCGGTCTCGCAGTGCAGGGCATGAAACCCTTCGTCGCCATCTATTCGACCTTCATGCAGCGGGCGTACGACATGATCATTCACGACGTCGCCCTGCAGAACCTCAACGTGGCCCTGTGCATGGACCGCGCGGGGCTCAGCGGTGACGACGGCCCCACCCACCACGGGCTCTTTGACATCGGGTATCTGCGCCCCGTGCCCGGCCTGGTGCACATGCAGCCCAAGGACGAGGACGAGTTCGTGGACATGCTCTGGACCATGGCCAATTACCACCAGGGGCCCATCGCCATCCGCTATCCGCGCGGCGCGGGAACCGGCGCGAAACCCAAGGCCCAGCCGAAGATCCTCGAGATCGGCAAGGCGGAGGTTCTCCGGCACGGCTCGCGTGTCGCCATCATCGCCCTCGGCAACATGGTGGAGGTGGCCGAGGAGGCGGCGAACCTGCTGGAAAGCCGGGGCATTTCCACCGCGGTCATCAACGCCCGCTGGATCAAGCCGCTCGACACCGCCACGATCGAATTTTTTGCCCGCGGCTGCG
>CALCJD010000088.1 GCA_937960895.1 uncultured Spartobacteria bacterium
TGGCGACATGGCCGCAAATATGGAGCTTATCGCGGATCCCATATGCGCAACGATGTGCACAAACTTTTCGTTGCGCGGAGGTTTTCCCTGCGGCGAACTTTGCCCGGACGTCAGGCCTGCATTCGTCTGCCCATGAAATCCCGTCCCGTTCTCTGGCTGTTGCTCTCCCACTTGAGTCATCCCGATGTCCCCGTCGTCGCGCCGACCCTTGCCTGGATGGCCGGCGAAATGGGCGCCTGGTTTGAGCTTTATCTGGAGTGCCGGCGCGATGGACGCCTCTTTGCCGAGACCGGCAGCACGGTGCTGGGCGGTCATCACCATCAGCAGTTTAACTATCTGTGCGCCGCGTTTGACGTCCGGATCCTCCGGCTCGGCCCGACATCGGTCTTTGATTCTTCGATCGAAACCTTTGGTCTGCCGGTTATCGCCGAGGCGGACGAGGCGGCGGGTCTTTACTTCCGCCTGCTCCAATTGCCCGGCGCGGCCCGTCCGGGTTCCGTCGTCCTGCTGCCGTCCGGGGATGTCCGCGTCGGGTCCGGGCGTCTTCCCCTCGCCCCGTTCCTCTTTCCGGAAATTTTGTATCGTCGGGCGCTGGGTTATCGCGCGGCCCAGGCCGGAGCGGCGGCGCGTCTTGCCAGGAAACACGCCATTTCCAAAGCTCATGCCGTTTTTCTCGACGGGCGGGAACTCCGTGCGGCCCGAAAGGGGTTTCCGCGCCTGCAGCAGGTCGATCGTGTCGGGGCGAAGGACACCTGGGGAACGCTGACCCTACGCACCGCCCGCCGGTGGAAGTCCGAGGCGCGCGGATTGGTCTTCGGCGATCCGCCGGCCGTTCTCTCCCAGATGGCGGCGCACTGCCGTCATCGCCGCGTAGCCGTTTTCGCCCCAGCAGTGTTTCCCCGGGGCGCGGGCGTTGCGGTTTCGGACTATGTCGAAGGACGCTCGTCGATCGCCACCGAAGCCGCCGCCCTCGCGGTCGAGCTGGGCAACCGCGTCATCACCGGACGCCAGACCTGCGACGGCGACATTTTCGAGTGGTCCCGTCAGGGTGTGTGCATTCAGATCATCGATCCCAACCGTCCCGCCTTTCCCGTGGTGGAAACCGTGCGGCATCCGTGGGCCGGAACCCCGGCGGAGAAAAAGGCCGGCAACGAACCGTCCGACGACCAACTTGCGCGGTGGGCGGACGAGGGACGCGTGCTCACCTCGTTGATCTTCCACTCCGGCGAGGTCGCGCACAACGAAGCCATGCTTGCCCTGGTGGACTTCGCGGTCAGTCAAAATCTCAAGTTTGGCCTCGGCGTGCATGCCGCGCGTTATGAAACCTGTCCGCAGATGTGGGAACTGCTCGGCGTGCCGGTCGAGCGCGGCGGCGCGCTGGGTCTCGTCGAGCCCCTCCTCCACAGCGGCGGTCTGGGCGTGCTGGCCGAATGCCACTGCCCGCCCGAAATCCTGCGCGAACATTGTGAACGCGCCCTCGCGCGCATCCGGGAAATTGCCGGTCCTGCCGGCACACCCCGCGGGTATTACGCGTTCATGGATTCCAACCTCGACCGTCTGGATTCCGTGCGCGGCGATCTCTTTTCCGCGATTACCGCCGCGGGGCTCGACTACGTGGTTTCTTCCGCCCTGCCCGGACGCAACCGTCTGCTCTGGCGCTCGGCCGACGGCCGGCGCATCGCCCTGAATCAATCCCCGCGAGTCGCTCACGCCGCCTCCCCCTTCGTGCGCGCCACCACGCCGGAGGATCTCGACACCGCCGGCGGAGCCGCCGGAGCGGGCTGGATCCTCGCCACGCTGGACGCGCCGGTCATTTCCTTCGCGCCTTACATCTGGGAGAAGGGTGCGCGTTTCACCGCGCTCGTCGCCAGACTCCGCGAGGGCCATCGCGTCAATGTCACCCCGCGCACCATCGCCCGCTACGCCCGCCTGCTCGCACGGCGCGGCCTTCTTCCCGCTCCGCTGGTCCGGGACAACCAATCCGTCGTTTTTTCATGAACACGTCGTTTCCCTCCCGCCGTCCGCCGGCGGACCGGCGCACATTCTCCAGTCCGGCCTGCGAACATCTGATTGAGGAAGTCGCGCCGGCGATCGTCGACGACGAACTCCGCTGGCTTTTCACCAACTGCCTGCCCAACACGCTCGACACCACCATTTCTTTTTCCCGCGACGCCGACGGTCTGCCGGACACCTACGTCATCACCGGCGACATCGACGCCATGTGGCTGCGCGACTCCGCCGCGCAGGTCTGGCCCTACCTGCCTCTCGCCAACGAACATGCCGATATCCGCGACCTGATCGCGGGTGTTGTCCGCCGCCAGACCGCCTGCATTCTTCTGGATCCCTACGCCAATGCCTTTTACCGCGAGCCGCGCCTTGGCGAATGGCGCAACGACGGCACCCGCATGGTGCCCGGCGTGCACGAGCGCAAGTGGGAGCTCGACAGCCCGTGTTATTTCCTGCGCCTTTCGCACGGCTACTGGCGCGCCACCGGCGATCTTCTTCCCTTCGATAATCGCTGGCGCGAAGCCGTGCGGGCCGTGCTCCGACTCCTTCGGGTCGAACAGGGCGGCGTTCCCGGCCGCTCGACATATGGTTTCACCCGGCCGGGAAGCACCGACTCCCTCCTCAATGGCGGCATCGGTGATCCCGCCAGACCCTGCGGTCTTGTGCGCTCGGCCTTCCGTCCGTCCGACGACCTCTGCAAGCTGCCTTACCACGTTCCCTCCAACGCCATGGCCTCCGTCGTTTTGCGCGACGTCGCCGAACTGCTCGATCTGCAGGGCGAAACGGCCGACGCCGACGAGGCCCGGACGATTTCCCGGGAAATTGCCGCGGCGCTCGAAGCCCACGCAGTGGTGCGGCGTCCGGAGATCGGCGAAATCTGGGCCTACGAAGTGGACGGATACGGCTCGGCCTTCCTGATGGACGACGCCAACATTCCTTCGCTCCTCGCCCTGCCCTATCTGGGTTTTTGCGCCAAAACCGATCCCCGTTACCTGCGCACCCGCGCCTTCTGCCTCAGCGAAGCCAATCCCTATTTCTTTCGCGGGGCGGCCGGGGAGGGGATTGGCGGACCCCATGCAGGTCTGCGAACCATCTGGCCGCTGGCCATCCTCATGCGCGCGCTTACTGCCGTCGAGGACAACGAAATCCTCGCCTGTCTGCGTCAGCTGCGCGCCACCCATGCCGGCACCGGGTTCATGCATGAAACCTTCACCGCTGACGATGCGGCGCGCTTCACGCGTTCCTGGTTTGCCTGGGCCAACACCCTTTTCGGCGAGCTCATTGTCACGCTGTATCATGAACGCCCTCACCTCCTCACCCACCCTCTCTAAACCGCAAGCCCCATGACCACCCAAACTCCGGAAACCCTCACCTTCGATCTGGTCGTTGTTGGCGGCGGACTGGCCGGCCTCTGCGCCGCCGTCGCCGCCGCCCGGCACGGGGCGGAGGTCGCGCTTGTGCAGGACCGTCCCGTTCTGGGAGGCAACTGCTCGAGCGAGATCCGCGTTGTGCCGCACGGATCCACCCACTCCAATGCCTGGGCGCAGGAAACCGGCCTGCCCTACGAACTCCTGCTGCACGAACGCACACTCAACCATGCGACCCTTTTCGATCACGGCCTGATCAACAGCCGCTTTGATCTCACGTTGATCGAGTTCGCGCGCGCGGAGCCGCGGCTGCAGGTGTTTTTCAACACCACCGTGCGAGCCGTGGAATCGTCGCCGGTCGATCCCGACGACCTCACTCCACCTCGCCCCACGCCCAATGGTCTGGGGCGCATCGGCGGCCATGACCGCGTCATTCACGCGGTGCGCGGCTCGCAGCTCGGCAGCGAGAAGGAATTCCTCTTCCGCGCCCGCCAGTTCATCGATGCGACCGGGGACGGCACGGTCGGTTTTCTCGCCGGAGCCGATTTTCTCTACGGCCGCGAGGCCCGTTCTGAATACGGGGAAAACCTGGCCCCGCTCGTCGCAGACGACGTGACCATGGGCTCCACCATCACCATGCAGGCGCGCGACACCGGTCGTCCGGCGCCTTTTGTCCCACCGCCCGGCATCCGGCAATACCGCAGCCTGGCCGATCTCGGTCTCAAGCGCAGCATCTACCATCTGGAAAAGTCCGTCTTCGGCGGCTACTGGTGGCTGGAGGTCTGCAATCCCTTCCACCAGATCACCGACAACCAGGCCATCCGCGAAGAACTTCACGCCCATGTGTTGGGCGTGTGGGATTATCTCAAAAATCACAGCGAACACCGCGACGCCCTCGCCAATCACGCCTTGGAATGGATCGGCATGGTGCCGGGCAAGCGCGAAAGCCGCCGGCTGGTCGGCGATGTGGTCGTGTGCGAACAGGACGTGCACCGCGACCGCCGCTGGCCCGATGGCGTCGCCTATGCCGGCTGGTGGATCGACCTGCACATCCCCGGCGGCATTCTCAACAAGACCGATCCCGGAGAGCGGGAAAACGCCGACCGCAACTACAAGCACTGGATCCGCGTCCCGCTTTTCAGTCTTCCGCTGCGCGCTTTCTACAGCCGCAATGTGCGCAATCTCTGGATGGCGGGGCGCTGCCTGAGCGTCACCCACGTCGCCCTCGGTCCATCCCGGGTCATGCAGACGCTCGGACAAATGGGCCACGCGGTGGGCATGGCCGCCGCCTACGCCCTCGAGCACAACCTTTCTCCGCGCGAAGTCGCCTCGCCTGACGGCCCGCACATCCAGCCGCTGCGTCAACGCATGCTCCGCGACGACGTGCGCCTGCTCGGGGTGCGCAATACCGACCCGGACGATCTCGCCCTTGAAGCCGTCGCCTCCGTCTCCAGCGAAGCCGCCTTCGATCTCGGCGAACCCGACACGACCCGCTGGTTCCGGCTTGGTGCGCCGCGGCCCGGATCGTCGCTGTCCTCCGAAGCTCTCGGCATGGTGGTGCCGGTGACCGCCGACCGCATCGACACGGTGTCGCTTTTTCTCCAAAATGAAAACCGGGAAGCCGTGCGCCTCGTCGTCGGCGTGCAGCCGATGGATCGCATCTGGGACCGTGACGACCGTCAGCCGGTGGCGTCCGTCGAAGTCGAATTTCCCGCAAACCACGAGGGATGGTGCGATGTGCCGCTGAATGCGCGCGTCGAACCGGGACGTCCGTATCGCATCACCCTCGCCGGACCGCATGGAATTCTCTGGGCGGCGGCCGGCCGCAACGAACCTGGCTCGGTGATGCAGTATCTGTATGTCTGCCCCGGCGGCCCCGAGGAAAAAAACCGCACCCTGCCCGGCTTCCAGCCCTCCGAGGTGGACATTCCCGCCTACCGCCACTGGCGCCAGTTGCCGAACTGTCCGCTCGCCCTGCGCATGAACCCGGTCCCGCGTCCCTACGGCGCGGCCAACATCAACAACGGATGGGCCTGGGTGGAAGCGATGCCAAACCTCTGGATCTCCGATCCGTCGCAGCCCCTGCCACAGCACTGCGACCTCGTCTTCCCCGCGCCCCGCCGCATCGGGCGCGTCGAACTCTCCTTCGACACCAACCTCACCCGCACGATTCAGAGTGCGGAGGGGTTCTTTCGCGCCCCCGAATGCGCCCGCGATTGGCGTCTTCTGGCGCGGGTGGACGGCTCATGGAAAACCGTCCACGAAGAACGGAACAACTTTCAGCGCAAACGGGTGGCGCGTTTTGAACCGGTCGAAGCCGGGGCACTTCGGCTGGAAATCCTCGCCACCAATGGCGCGCCCGAGGCCCGCTTATACGAAATGCGCGCCTACGCCGGTTGAAACGGCGCGGCGCGCAATTCCTCATTCTCCTCCAGCGGCACCTCGACAAAGCCGACCGAAAGCGAATGTCCCAATCCCCCCCCCGACGGCTCACCAGCACCTCCCGCGCCGCGCGGCCGCTGATCCCGGCGGAACAGGCGGCGACAGGATGAAACGGTGATTGATGGCTTCGCCCTTACACCAAAGAGCGACGGCGGCGGAACACCATCGTGAAGCAGCCCAGAGCAGCCAACAGCGCAGCGGGCGCAGGCTCCGGAACGACCTCCACCTTGACATTGTCGATCAACGAAGTGGTTCCCGCCTGGAGACGAATGGCCACCGTGTTGAAGCTGGTGACGACATCAGCACCAACCGCTCCGTTGGTGGTGCCCGCAACACTCAAGTGAATGATATCTCCACTGCCGACGGTCAGGAGCGTCTCAACCTCGGTGGCAGAAACGAGCGTGATGTCATAGACCACGGTGTAGGTGGTGTCCGCAAGAAAGTTGAACTGGGTGGTGTTCTCACCAAGTGTAACCCCTTCCTGAAGATTCGACCCCACGGGAACGGTGCCGGACTTGTAGCGGGCGGCATTACCCGTCGTGACGTTGTCGCGGAAAAACGTAAAGTAGCCCTCCGCCGTGCCGCCGATCCCATTAGGGAGAGACGCATTCCAGCCATCACCCGTGATGGTGTTCGAAAGGTTCAGCAAACCGAAACGGGTGACGACAGAATCATTGCTTTGGGGAGTCCATTCGAGGGTCAGTCGCAGCGTTTCGCCGACCTGGAGCGTGGTCAGGTCAAACTGCTTGGCGATGACGGCCGTCTGACCCTCCGCCTCCGGATTCCATGAAAGGGCTCCGTTCACTGAAGACAAAGTACCGCTGGTTCCGCCCTTATACCACCCGTCGATACCGTCATCGAAGTTGTCTTCAAGAATCACGCCCGCCGACGACAGTGCGACGGAGGCACCAAGGGCCAGAGCCACCAAGGCTGCTTTGAAGGGATTATTTATATTAGTTGGCAGGGAATGAGTTTTCATTTTGGAGGGGGAATCCAACTCTTATATCCTACTAG
>CALCJD010000089.1 GCA_937960895.1 uncultured Spartobacteria bacterium
CATCAAGCAAAAAATCAAAACAGCGGTCTTTAGAGCGTATTGAATCGTTCGGGACATCCCAAACGGGGGGGGAACAACTTTGTTTGCATGGTGAACGCGTGAATCGTCGAACGCCCTCCACCTGTCAAGTCTTTAGCACCGCTAAGATTGCATTTTCATCTATGCAACAGGTTAATTCTACATCTTAACGTTTTAAGAAGGGTTTTTGCCGGTTTATGAAACAGGTTGCTTATTTTCTAATAAATGTTCCCTCCCGACCTTTTTCACAAGGTTCCTCCGTTTATTTTTTCCTGAAACAATCCCAACAGCCTGCCTAACGCGCAGATAAGCTATCCGGCCGCTTGGGGTCGGCAAACCCCGGATTGACCGGTCATCACCCCCATACAAGGATTACTAAGCGCATCCGGACTTAGCGATGGAAGGAGGCCGGGGAACACGCCGTGCGAGCCGGGGCGTTTTCCGTTCCGGAATCGTTTTCCAGGACTTCGGGGGAGGATGTTTCTCCGTCAATCATCCTTGTTCCACTTTTCCCGGACCAGCCGGGATGCCGACCGCCTTCACACGACACGAAAAAGACCTTACCTTGACCGGTTGCGGGATGGTCATAGAATCGCGCGTTTCCATGCAACACCCCGCATCACCGTCCCTCGCTCCCTCCGATCCGCCGGGGAGCCGAAGGACCGGCGGCCTCTTCCTCCTGCAGTGCATGGCGATTTTTGTCGTGGGTTTTCTGGCGGTGTCTCCGTCCCTGGATGGCGGCTGGCTCTGGGACGACGACCAGCAAATCTCCGCCAATTTGAACCTGCGGGACCTGGACGGACTGCGCCGAATCTGGACCGAGCCGTCCGAAAGCGACTATTATCCGGTCAAATCCCTGATTGCCTGGGGACTCTGGCAGTTGTGGGGGCCGGTTCCGACGGGTTATCGCGTGTTCAACCTGGTCTGCCATCTGACCGGCGCGCTGTTGATCTGGAGGTTGCTTGGCCGTCTCGGACTGCGCTGGGGCTGGCTGGGAGGGCTTCTCTTTGCCGCCCATCCCCTGACGGTGGAATCCGTGGCCTGGATCAGCCAGATCAAGAACACGGTGTCCCTGCCCTTTCTGCTGCTCGCGATGTTGGGGTACATCGACTACGACGAGCGGCGGCGGAGCGGCCGACTGGTGGGAGCGGTCTTATTTTTTCTCGCAGCCATGCTTAGCAAATCCTCGGTCGTCATGTTTCCGGCTGTGGCGCTGTTATACTGCTGGTGGAAACGCGGGACCCTGGACCGGCGGGACATTTTGTCCGTCCTTCCCTTCGCGGGGATTTCGCTGATTTTCGGTTGCGTGACGATCTGGTTTCAAAACACGCGGGCCATCGGGGAGTATCCGATTCCGGACCTCGGCTGGGTGGCGCGGCTGGCCGGCGCTGGGGTGAACGCCTGGTTTTATCTGGTGCAGTTTTTCCTGCCTGTCGGACTGTCCCCCATTTATCCGCACTGGAAAATCGATCCGCCCGCCGCCTGGCAACTGCTGACCGTGCCGGCTTTTGCCATTTTGTTCCGATGGTTTTGGACACGGAGGGCCGGCTGGGGACGCCACGCCGTGCTGGGCCTTGGTTTTTTTCTGCTCAATCTGCTGCCCGTGCTGGGACTCCAGCCGATGGCGTTCATGGCCTTCAGCTGGGTGAGCGATCATTTTGTTTATCTTCCGATGATCGGATTGATCGGGCTGGTCGTCGCCGGGGCGGAAGCGGCGTATCGGCGTTTGCGGAACCCCTGGAAAAACGCGGAAATCACGCTGCTTGGGGCGGTGGTTGTCATTCTGACCACGCTCAGCCATGCCCATGCGGCGGTTTTCCGGAATGCGGAGGCCCTGTGGACCCGGGCCGTCGAGCGATATCCCGAATCCGCCCCGGCCCTCAACAGCCTGGGTGCCGCCCAACTGGAACAGGAGCGCGTTTTCGAAGCCCTCGCGAACATCGGGGAAGCCCTCAAAAGACGCGCCGATTTTCCCGAGGCACGGAACAACCTCGGTCTTGCGCTGTGGAAACTCGGCCGGAAGGACGAGGCCCTGGTCCAGTTCCGGGAGGCCCTGCGGCTCAAACCCTGGCTGGCCAGCGCCCATTTCAACGCCGGCTCCCTGGTGCTGGAGGAAAGCGAAACCGACCCCTCCCGGCTGCCGGAAGCGATCGCCCACCTTGAGGACGCGACGAAACTGCACCCCGCGCACCCCGGCGCCCGAAGCGCTCTGGGTCTCGCCCTGATGATGGCCGGCCGGCCGGAGGAGGCCGCCGCCGAATTGCAAAAGGCCCGGGAACTCGCGCCTTGGAAGGTCGAGATCCACAACAATTTCGGCAAACTGTTCCTCCAGCAGGGCGACGCCCCGGAGGCGGAGAAGCATTTCCGCCGGGCCATTGCACTGGATGCCCGCTGTGCCGTCGCCTACAACAACCTCGGCGTGGCTCTTTTCCTCATGGGCCGGCCCGCCGAGGCGCTGTCCGCGTTTCAAACGGCGCTTGACATCGACCCGGCCTACCGGAACGCACAGGCCAACCGGGATCTTCTCCTCATGAGGCTCCGTGAGAAAGGGGAAGCGGGAACGGACTGATCCGACTGATCGCTGTGAGGGTTTGCCGCGGTCTACACAATGCCTTGGGCCAGCATGGCATTGGCCACTTTCACGAAGCCGGCGACGTTCGCTCCCTGGACGTAGTTGGTGTAATTGTCACCCACCCGGCCGTGGGAAACGCAGGAGTGATGGATCGCCTGCATGATCGCATGCAGCTTGGTGTCGACCTCCCCTTCGGTCCATGACATGCGGACGGCGTTCTGGGTCATTTCCAATCCGCTGGTGGCCACTCCGCCGGCGTTGGAAGCCTTCCCCGGAGCATACAGGATCCTGGCCTCCAAAAAGAGATTGGTGGCCTCGAGGGTGGACGGCATGTTCGCGCCCTCGGCGACGCAGAAACACCCGTTCTTCAGGAGCGTTTTGGCATCCTCGGCATGGAGTTCATTTTGCGTGGCGCAGGGAAGGGCGATGTCACATTCCAAGTGCCAGGGGGTTCCGTTTTCAAAATAAGGCAGATGAAACTCCTCCGCGAAGTCCCGGATGCGGCCTCGTTGAACCATTTTGAGCTCCATCACCCAGGCCAGCTTCTCCTCGTCGAGTCCCCCGGGAATGTGGACCGTGCCGTTGGAATCCGACAGCGAAATGACCTTCGCGCCGAGTTCGAGACATTTTTTCGCAGCATAAAGGGACACGTTTCCCGACCCGGAAATGGCGACACGCAATCCGTCGATCACCCGCGAACGCGTGTGCAGCATTTCCTGGGCAAAATAGACACAGCCGTAGCCGGTGGCCTCCGGCCGGATGAGACTGCCTCCGTAGCTCAATCCCTTCCCCGTGAAGGTGGAGGTGAACTGATTGGCCAGCTTGCGATACTGGCCGAAAAGAAAGCCGATCTCCCGTGCGCCCACCCCGATGTCGCCGGCGGGAATGTCGGTGTCGGGTCCGATGTGACGGAACAACTCCGAGATGAACGACTGGCAGAAACGCATGATCTCGCCATCGCTTTTGCCCTTGGGATCAAAATCCGCGCCGCCTTTTCCACCGCCCATGGGAAGGGTGGTCAGGGAATTTTTGAAAACCTGCTCAAAGGCGAGGAATTTCAGAATGCTCAGGTTCACCGAGGGGTGAAAACGCAATCCTCCCTTGTAGGGCCCGATGGCGCTGTTCATTTGCACGCGGTATCCCCGATTGACATGAACCTGTCCGTGATCATCCACCCAGGGGACGCGGAAGATGATGATGCGCTCCGGTTCCACCAGGCGCTCAAGGAGCCCCTGTTCGGCGTAGTGAGGGTTTTCCTTCAGGAAGGGAGCCAGGGAAAACAGAACCTCCTCGACCGCCTGATGAAATTCATGGTGGTGGGGATCCTTGGCTTTGATGCGCTGGAGCAGGAGTTCAAGGGATACTTTCATGGGAAGCAGTCCATTGTTTTCAGCGCCGGGGGACCCGTCAATGACACACTGATCCCAACTCACTCAGAACCAGAACCTTCCATCCCTACTTGCGGACCGCCCAAACCGTGGAGGAACCGTGTCCGGGCGGAAAATCCGGCTGGGAGACCGGCGGCAGGAATTCGACCCGTCCCCGCGCCACCCGGGACGCCATCGAGCGCAGTTTGAAGACGTTGAGGGAAGTGCAGTTGGTCGAAAGCAGGAGGGAGGCCCCGGGGGCGGCGCAGGCCAGGGCGAGGGCCATCAATTCCTCGTAGTCCTTCGCGGCGCGGAAGGTGCGCTTGGGTCCGGCCCGGCCGAAAGTGGGCGGGTCGAGAATGATGACGTCAAATTGTTCGCCGCGGGCGGCCAACCGCGGAAGCACCGCGAGCACGTCGTCGGCAATGAAACGATGCGCGGACGGATCGAGTCCGTTGAGCTCGAAATTGCGGCGTCCGCGATTCAGGGAGGATTTGGAAAGATCCACGCTCAGCGTACGGGCTCCCTCCGCAGCGGCGGCCACGGAAAAGGCGCAGGTGTAGGCAAAGGTGTTCAGCACATGAACCGGCCGGAGGGAGCGGAGGCGGAGCCGGTTGGCGCGCTGATCGCAAAACATCCCCACGGAATACCCGGAGGCAAAATCGACCTCGTAGGACAGTCCGCTTTCCCGCACAACCTCGCGGGTCGACGCGTCGGGTTCGCCCCGCAGCAGCACCGGCTGGTCGTTCTCCCTCGGCTGCCGGACGAGCAGGCGCACATAAACGCGGGAGAGCGTCACGCCGACCTCCTTTTGCCAGTTCTCCAGCCCGGCGAGCAAGGGTTCCGCCGCGGCGTGATCCTTCACGGAAATCATCGCCGTGGCGCCGAAGCGTTCGATCCACTGATGCTCCGAGGAAAAGATCCGGTACGCGGTGGTGCCTTCGCGCTCCAGCTCCTCCGCCGCCGTCGGGGACAGCCAGGAGGAAACGGACGCCGTTGCCCCGGAGCGTTCGGCGGGCGAAGGGGAATGACGGCGGCGTTTCATGATGACGGCGCCAGGGGCGGCATCGGGGCGTCGAGCGCGTCGGCGATGGCGCGGAGGAGTTCGTATTCCGGAAGCTCGACGGTGCCGTCGTGCGCCACCACCTCCCGGCAGGCCCGCAGGACGGTTCTTTTGACATCCGGCGACGACTCCGCCAGCCGGTCGAGCGCGGCATCGATGGCGGACAGATCGCAGGAGGTTCCGCAGTGGAGCGGATGGGAGGCGGTGTTGATGAGCAGTTCGCGCACCCCCGCGGCAAAGGCGGCCTCGCGAGTCTCGGCCGTGTCATGTCCCACCACGGCCAGGCCGGTGAGCAGGGCCTCCACTTCGGGAAGGACCTGAACCACCGAACGGTATTTGACCGCCGGGCCGCGCGAGTTGGTGAAAAACAACTCAAGATGGCGGAGGATCGTCTTCTGCAGCGCGTATTCGAAGAGATGGATTTCGCGGTCGCTCTCCACCAGATGGCGCACATTGTTCCGGAAGACGGCGTATTGATCGGGGGACAAATGCCGCAGGGTGGGAATCACCAGATCCACCAGGGGCAGGCGCTGCTCGAGGGCGATTTCGCCGCGGCGTTGATAAAGCCGCATCATCTCCGCGCGCATGGCCTCGTCGATTTTCAGATCGCGAAGCTGTTCGGCGCGAATTTCGGGGCGCTCGTCAAGCAGGAGGGTGTAAACAAAGGCGCAGGCGCCCTGAAGGTCGCGGACGGATTCGCCGGCAAATCCCGGCAGGCCCGCCAGGAGGGCCGTCGCGCGGGCCAACGACCGTGCGCTGAGCAAACCGTCCTGGGGCTGGCCGGACTCCCTGGGCAGGGGTGGCGGCTCCGGCAGCTTCACGTCGTCGGGATTGAAATCCGGCGCGACGGCGCGAATGCGTTCCTCGATGGGCGGATGGGTGGCGAAGAGGGACAACAGGGGGTCGGCCAGTCCGTTGCTGAAATAGAGGTGGCTGGCCTCGGCCGCGCGCGGACTGGAAAGGCGGGAGGCAAACTTGCGGATCTTGGCCAGCGCGCCGGCGATGCCCAGCGGGTTGCGGGTGAACTGGACGGCAGCGGCGTCGGCCAGGAACTCCCGCTGACGGCTCACCGCCGCCTTGATGAGGTTGCCGAAAAACACCCCGATCCAGCCGACCAGATACAACGCGGCGCCGGCGGCCAGCAGGGCAAGCATCACCCCGCCCCGGCGGCTGTCGCTCGAACGTTCGCGGGGGGCGTAGGCGCCCAGACGAAACAGGAACCCTCCGATGAGCGCCAGGCAGAGGATGCCGTTGAGCAGCCCCATGAGCTGAATGTTCAGCTTCATGTCCCCGTGAAGGAGGTGACTGAACTCATGGGCGATCACGCCCTGCAGCTCGTCGCGGGTGAGCTTCCTGATGCAGCCGCAGGTCACCCCGATGACGGCGTCGCCCGGACCGTGACCGGCGGCAAACGCATTGATGGAGGAATCCGGCAGCAGGTACACCTCGGGAACCGGAACGCCCGACGCCAGGGCCATTTCCTCCACGACATTGAGAAGCCTGCGTTCGTCGAGATCCTGGGTGTTTGGCGCCACCGGCTCACCGCCCAGCATTACGGCCACCACGCGCCCGCCCTGGGAAAGTTCGGCCATTTTCACGATGCTGCCGAGCGTCACGGTGACGAGCACCCCGCCCGAGACCCACGCCAGGGTTTCGAGGTCCCCATAGGGCACCCCCAGAAGATTCGAAAACACGGCCTGCAACGCCGCGATGATGCCCACCACGGCAAGCAGAAAATACACAATCAGCCAGCGGGTCCGGCGTTGGGCGCGTGCCTGTCTTTCGAAGAAGTCCATGCTAGGGTTGAGCTTCGCCGCCGGCGTGTTGACGGAAAAATTCCACGAGTTTTTTGCGCACGCCGCCCGCCTGCGGGCCGAGTTGCACGACATGACCCGCGTCCGGCACCACCATCAGCTCCGCATCCGGCATGGCCGTCGCGGCGGCCCGGCTGTCCTCCAGGGGCACACAGAGGTCCTTCTCCCCATGGACGAACAAGGCGGGCACCTCCATCTTTGCCCAGGGGAAATCCTCCAGGGCCCGGATCTGCAGCAGGTCATTGCGCGCCCCGGTTTCCCGCGGGCTGAGCGGATTGAACGAACCCATGAGGCCCGCATACCAGTCACACTGCACCGGATCCGCCGCGATTGCCTGCACAACCGCCGCCCGTTGGTCCTCGGTCAGGGTGCTGGTCTTGCGAAGCAACCATTCCAGTCCCCGCCGCGGATCGCGCTCCGCAATCTCCCAGGCCACCCAGGCGCCGACATCCCCGGTGAGACCGCGCAGGATCTCGCGGCCGAATTCGACCCCGGTGGTTTCCGCGGCCGCAAACGGGTTGAACCGTTTGGTCACCGGCGAAATCAGGGTGAGGGCCGCGGTGCGTTGCGCATGCCTGCGGGCGAAAAAAAGCGCCGCCGGCGCGCCTTCGGAAAAGGCGAGCACCCGGACCTTATCCACCCCGAGTTCGTCCAGCAGGGCCGCCATGGCATCCGCCTGCTGCATGGGAAGCAGGCCGGTTTCCAGCGGGGTGCGCAGGTAGCCCGGGCGGGACGGCGCGATGACCTGAAACCCCTCGTCCCGCAGTCCGGCGGCCAGCAATTTCGCCTGGTCGTATCCTCCGGGGGCCCCGTGAAAGACGAGTATGGCCGGCCCCTCCCCCTCCACGAGAAATTCCACCGGGCCCGCATTCGTCCGCCCGACCTCACTGTCGGCGTCGAGGGCGGCCATCTTGTCCGCGCGCCACGACGTGAATCGTGCCAGCAGGATCCCGCCGGCAAGCAGCACCAGCACCACAGCCAGAAAGACCACCCTCGCAATCAGGCGCAGCGGAGACTTCATGCCATCATCACTCCCCGCTGGACCGGCGGGCGTCAATAAAATGTGGGGGCACACGGATTCGAACCGTGAACCAAGCAGTTATGAGCCGCCTGCTCTGACCGTTGAGCTATACCCCCGGGGAAGCTCCGGACCCTTCGTTCCGGAAAAGTTTCAGTTTATGTGGTTTTGGGGCCGGGGAAAAGCAAATCCGGGGGAAAATGCCGGGGGCCGACACTTTGGAAACGTCCGGGGGAAGCCGCCGGAACCGGCGCCTTGCGGGAAAATCCCGGCCTTCCCCTCGCATCCCGGCTTGCCAAGAGGGTATCCCCCGCCTAAGACAGTCGGGTTATGAAGAAAATTGAGGCCATTATCAAACCCTTCAAAATGGAAGACGTCAAAGAGGCTCTCGCAGAAGTGGGGATCGAGGGCATGACGGTCAGCGAAGTCAAGGGCTTTGGCCGCCAGAAGGGTCACACTGAGATCTATCGCGGCAGCGAATACACGGTGGATTTTCTTCCCAAGGTGAAATTCGAAATCGTGGTCTCCGATTCCATCGTGGACAAGGCCGTGAAGGCCATCTCGAATTCGGCCAAAACCGGCAAGATCGGCGACGGCAAGATTTTCGTCCTTCCCATCGAAAACGCCATTCGCATCCGCACCGAAGAAACCGGCGAAAGCGCCATCTAGTCCGCGCCTCCGGACTCCATGCCGCTCTGGCTGCAGGTGATCATCCTCGGGTTTGTCGAGGGCCTCACCGAATTCATTCCCGTCTCCTCCACCGGCCACCTGCTCATCGTCGAGCATTGGGTGGGCGGACAGAAATCGGATCTTTTCAACGTTGTCATTCAATGTGGGGCGGTTTTGGCCGTCCTGCCCCTTTTCCGGGCGCGCATTGCCATGCTCCTCCGGTGGCGCGAACCCGCCAGCCGCGATTTGAACCTCAAGATCTTTGCGGCGTTTTTCCTGACTGCGGTGGGGGGCCTCCTTCTCGACAAGGCCGGCTTTGAACTCCCCGAAACGGTCCCTCCCGTCGCCACCGCCCTCATCATCGGAGGACTGGTGTTCATCGGGGTCGAGATGGTTCTGAAGAAAAGGATCCTGAACGATCAGATCACGTGGACCATTGTGATCATCGTCGCGCTGGCCCAATTGGTGGCGGCCGTCTTCCCGGGGGCGTCGCGTTCGGGATCGACGATCATTTTTGCCATGCTCTTCGGGCTGAACCGGGTGGCGGCCACGGAGTTTTCCTTCCTGGTGGGCATCCCGACCCTGCTTGCGGCGGGCGCCTTCAAGATTTTCAAGGCCCTGAAACACGGGGTGCATGAGGACTGGGCCATGCTCGCCCTCGGCACGGTGGTGGCGGCGGTCGTCTCCTTCATTGCCGTCAAATGGCTGCTGCGCTACGTGCAGTCCCACACCTTTGTCAGTTTCGGCATCTATCGCATTGTGCTGGGAATCCTTCTCCTGGCCCTACTTTGGCCCAAGGCATGACCCTCATCCCTCCCGATCTGCAAGCCGCCGTCCTCTGCGAGGACGTCCGCACGGAAATCAGCGGACAGCAAACCCTCGTCGGAGTGATCGGCGTCATTCCCGCCCCGGTTGTTCCGATCGGCGTTTTCAAACTCTGCCTGTTCACCCGTTGGTGCGGCGGCGTGGGGGAATTCACCCAGCGTTCGCTCATTCTCAGCAGCGAGGACGAGGCCCCGCTGGCCCAGGCCGAGGTGAAGTTCAAACTGCCGGAAATGAACTCGCACGTAACGAACGTCCATGTGTTCGGCGGACTCCAGTTTGCCCGCCACGGCATCTACACCGTCGAGATCCGGCTGGATGGCGAAATCCGCCTGCGGTTTCCCCTCCCGGTCGTGCCGGTGAAGCCACAGCCCCAGCAGCCGCCGCCGGGGACGAATTAGGCCATTCCGCCAACGCGGGGAATCTCTTCTCAGAACTCCAGGTCCTCTCCGTCCTCGGGCAGATAAACCTCCCCGACGCCGGCCAGTTCGCGGTCGCAACGCAACTTGATCTCCCCGCGCGACTCCTCCTCGTAGGTGCCCGCGACATGGGTCAGGCAAAGCGCCCCGATTTTCGCCCCGGACAACACGGAGATCAGATCGTCGAGGGAAAAATGCGCCAGCTCGCAAATCAGCAGATCCATCGGCCCCTCCAGGACCGGGACGAGGTCCCGCGCGGATCCGAGGTCGCCGCTGTAGACCATCCGTTTTTGCCCCTGACGGATGTCGAAAAGAAAACTTTCAATGCCCGGGTCCGCCAGTTCCCGGCGGATCCGGTCCAGGTGTGACGTGGAGTGCGGGGTGACGGTGAGGTTTCCGAATGTCACCGCCCGTCCCGCCTGCCAGCCGAAGGGCTCGAGGGCAAACGGCAGAGACGGCAGAAACACCGCCCGCAGCCATCCCTGGAGGGGGCCGATGAGGTGTTTCGGAAGCCCCAGCGGCAGCTTCCGGGTGCGTCCGTGCAACCAGCTTGCCTGCAACAGAAGCGGCAATCCGCCGACGTGGTCGGAATGGCCGTGGGTGATCCAGACGGCGTCGAGTTCCTCCAGGGAAATGCCGAGATTCAGCAATTGACCGCTGCAAGGCTCCCCGGCGTCCAGCAAAATCCGGGCGTCGTCCATCTCGAGGAGGAGGCTGGATTGAAACCGACCGGGCAGAACATCACCCGGCCCCGTCCCGAGAAAAGTCACGGAAGCCATTGTGCAACGATAGGCGCCATGCAACGGCGGCACAAGTTCGCGGCTCGAAAAAGTTGCGCCCTCCCCCGAACCGGACGTAAAATGGATTTTTCCATGGGTTTCCTCCGCAAGCATCTCTACTGGATCTTCCTGTTTGGCCTCGTGGCCGGGTTGATCAGCGCGCCGTCCCCGCAGACGGCCCGCACGCGGTTGGCCGACGGATTCGATCAACCCGTGGGCAAACCGGACGGGGAAGGGTATTATCGCTCGCGGGGGTTTCGGCCCAACTACCACATGGGCGACGACTGGAACGGCATCGAGGGGGGCAACAGCGACTTGGGCAAACCGGTTTATTCCACCGCCAATGGCATCGTTGTGCTGGCCCGGGACATGCGGATGGGCTGGGGCAACCTGGTCATCATCCGGCACACCTTCCTGGAGGACCAGAAGCTGAAAACCGTCGACTCCGTTTACGCCCACCTCAACGAGATCATGGTTCGCGAAAACCAACAGGTGGTCCGCGGCCAGCAGGTGGGAACCATCGGCACCAACCGGGGCATGTACACGGCCCACCTCCATTTCGAGATCCGCAAAAACATCTACATCGGATACAATCAGCGCGGATTCGCGAAGGACTACAGCAACTACTACTCGCCCATCGCCTTCATTGAGGCCCGGCGCAAACTGCCCGGCGCCGGACGCAGCGCCCTCGTGCAGATCAACACGTTCGACATGGGACGGGGTCAGCCCCCCTCCGGGGTGGACTCCCTCCGGACCGCACAAAACAACCGCGGAAACTCCCGGGTGTCATCGCCCTCCCCCTCGCCCAAAAAATCCTCCAATTTCCGCGTCAACCGCTTCGAGGATTCCTTTTGAACGAGAGGCGCTTGTCAGCCCGGCAGCCGGCCCGTTAGCTTGGAAGGCTTGAGCACACCGGAATCCCTATTTCTCATTGCAGGCGGCGGCCGCTACCCGGCCTTGGTCATTGCCGGTGCCCGGGCCGCCGGCGTGCGCCGGATTGCCGTTGCCGCCTTTGAAAAGGAAACTCCGGAGTCCACCGCGGCGGCGGCCGACGAGGTGCATTGGATGAAGGTCGGCCAGTTGGGAAAACTGCTGGCCGCGGCCAAAAAATCCGGCGCCCGGCATGCCATGATGGCCGGTCAGATCGCCCCCGGGAATCTCTTCAATCTTCGGCCAGACTGGCAGGCCCTGGTCCTGCTTGCCCGGCTGAAGCGGCGCAATGCGGAAACCCTTTTCGGGGAGGTCGCCCACCAGCTCGCCAAGGTGGGCGTGGAGGTTCTCAAGGCCACGACGTTCCTGGAGGATCACATGGCGCCGGTCGGCCACATCGCCGGACCGAAGATCAAAAACCGCCGGATCGAGGACATCCGGTTCGGTTTTGAAATCGCCAAGGAAACCAGCCGGCTCGACATCGGACAGACGGTGGTCGTGCGCAACGGCACCGTGTTGGCCGTGGAGGCCTTCGAGGGGACCAACGACTGCATCCGCCGGGGAGGCGCCCTCGGCCGCCACGACGCCATCATGGTCAAGGTCACCAAACCCAACCAGGACATGCGCTTTGACGTTCCGGTGATCGGCGAAAGGACGGTGGAGGTCGCCCGGGAGGCCGGTGTGCGCATCATCGCCATGGAAGCCCTCTGCACCCTCCTGCTTGACCGCCCGCGCGTCTGCGCCGCGGCCGCGGCCGCCGGCATCACGCTTTACGGCATTTCGGAACAAAACGGATTTTCACAATGAGCGGTTCTTCTTCTCCTCTTCGCACCGGAGTGGTCGGGGTCGGTCACATGGGGGTCAATCACGCCCGTGTCTACTCCGAGCTCCCGGGGTCGCAGCTCACGGCGGTTTACGACAGCAATCCGGAAACCGCCCAGCGGGTGGCCAAAAAATACCACACCCGGGCCGTCGGCTCGCTGGAGGAATTTGCCGGCCTGGTGGATGCGGCCACGATCTGCACGCCGACGGTCACCCATTTCGAAATCGGGAAGTTCCTGCTCGAACGCGGCAAACACCTTCTCATTGAAAAACCCATCGCCGACACCCCGGAGGCGGCGCGCGCGCTTTCGGAACTCGCCGCGGAAAAACGCTGCGTGCTGCAGGTCGGGCACATCGAGCGCTTCAATCCGGTGCTCGCCGCGCTGGAACGCAAGCTGCGGAATCCCCGCTTTCTCGAGGTCACACGTCTGTCGCCCTATCCCAACCGGAGCACCGACGTGGGCGTGGTTCTGGATCTCATGATCCATGACATCGAGATCATTCTCCATATCGTCCGCTCGCCCATCGTGAGTCTCGACGCCGTGGGCATTTCGGTGCTCAGCAAGGGCGAGGACATCGCCAACGTGCGCTTCCGTTTTGAGAACGGCTGCGTGGCCAATGTGACCGCCAGCCGCATCAGCCAGGACCGCATCCGCAAGATCCGCGTTTTCCAGGAAAACGCCTACCTCTCGCTCGACTATCAAAACCAGTCCGGCTACCTGCTCCGACTGGCCGGAGACAACGAGGCGGAGAGCTCCATGCTCGGCAAGCTGGTCGGGCTGGCCACCGACACGTCCATCGTCACCGCCTTCAACGGCCGCCGCATCGTGCGCGAGCCGGTCGAGGTGGAAAAAGGCGAACCCCTGCGCAACGAGCTCGAATCCTTCCTGCAGTGCGCGCGCGAGGGCGCGAAACCGAAGGTTTCCGGACAGCAGGCGGCGGACGCGCTCGACATCGCCCTGGAAATCACCCGCCGCATCGAAGAAGCCGATCCGCGAAAGAAAAAATGACACCGGCATTCCCGCGGAGAGCCCCTCGGCGTCCGATTCCTCCCGCCCCATGAAGGCATCGCGCACCCTTTGGATGGTCGCCGGCGAGGCCAGCGGCGACGCACGGGCTTCCGAGCTCATGAACGCCCTGCGGGAACTGGATCCGTCCCTGCGTTTCCTTGGCGCGGGCGGCCCGAAGATGCAGGTTCTGGCGGAGGCGCCCTTTGACAACTGGATCGCCGAGGCGGGTGTTCTGGGGCTCTGGGACGTGCTGAAACACTACGGGTATTTCCGGAGGAAATTCCACGCGATGCTCGCCGACATCGCCCGGGAAAAGCCCGACGCGGTTCTTTTTGTCGATTACCCCGGATTCAACCTGCGCCTCGCCCGGGCCCTGCGCGACCGGGGGTTTCCGGGGAAAATCCTCTACTACATCAGTCCGCAGGTCTGGGCGTGGAACCGGGGCCGGATCAAAAAGATGGCCCGCATCCTCGACCTGATGATCTGCGTGTTTCCCTTCGAGCAGCCGATGTATGAGGCCAGCGGACTCCACACCGTCTTTGCCGGACATCCCCTGCTGGAATCGCTCGCCCGGGAAAAAACCGGCGCCCCCCGCGAGGAAAACCTGCTCGGCCTTTTCCCCGGCAGCCGCTCGCGCGAGGTGAAACGCATCTTTCCCCCCATGGTGGAAGCGGCCAAAATCATTCTGGCCCGCCGGCCGGAAACGCGTTTTGAAGCCGCCGCCGCCAGCGAGGAACATGCCGCCCGCATGCGGCAGATGGCCCTCGGCGTGCCCATCGCCATCCGCTGCGGCAATGCGCACGACCTCATGCAGCGCGCCACCGCCGGCATCGTCTGCTCCGGCACCGCCACGCTCGAGGCGGCCTACTTCGGACTCCCCTACTGCCTCATTTACAAGGTCGCCTGGCTGACCTTTGAAGTCGGACGCCGGCTCGTCGACGTCGACTGTCTCGGCATCATCAACATTCTGAACAATTATCGGAAAAACCCTCCCTCCGACCCGCGCCTGCCCGCCAAACCGGCTCCGCACGTGGTCCGGGAATTCATCCAGCACTTTGCCACGCCATCGGCCCTGGCCGGTGAGGCGCTGCGGCTTTTGAATGATCCCGCCGCCCGCGAAGCCCTCGTTCGCGAGGAACAGGAGCTGGTTTCCCTGCTGGACGGCGAAGGGGCCAGCCGGCGTGCCGCGCAGGCCGTGCTTGACAATTTGCCCTGATTTCCCGAGTTCCTGCCGAGGCAGGCGATGCGCTTTCGAACCAAGGTCTTTCTCCTCTTCCTGCTGCTCGCCGTGTTGAGCAGCACCTTGGTGGTTGCCATGCTCTACTGGCCCACGCGCACGCTGTTTTTCGACCTCATGCAGTCCAACGTCCTTTCCGTCGCGGCGACGGCGGGGGCGATGCTTGATGCCGAAAAACACGAGCAGGTCAAAACCCGCGCCGACCAGGACACCCCCGCCTACCGCGAACTCGAGCAGCAGCTTCGCCGGGCCCGCGATGCCAACCGCCGCAAGGACATCGACGTGCGTTTCATTTATTCCATGCGCCCTTACGCCAAGGATCCGCGCATCGCGGAGTTTGTCATCGATGCGGAGGAGGACGGCGTGGACAAATCCAACGTGGGCGACATCTACAAGACCGACAATCCCAACTACCGCGTGCGTTTCAACGACTATCAGGCGGATGAGGAATTTGTCACCGACCAGTGGGGAACCTGGCTCACCGCCAACGCCCCCATCCGGAACGCCGAGGGGGACGTGGTCGGGGCGGTCGGCGTGGACATTCAGGCCACCGAGGCGGTGAAGCGTTTCCAGGGCCTCCTCTACAGCGGCGCGCTGGCGCTCGGGCTTTCCCTCATTGCCGCCTACGCCCTGGCCAGCCTCGCCGCCAACCGCATCTCGCGGCCGCTGCATGCCATTCGCGCCGCGGTCGAGCGCATTGCCTCCGGGGATTTCAACCGGAAGGTGGAGGTCACAACCAACGACGAATTCGGCGAGGTCGCCGCCGCCATCGACAAGATGGCACTGGGGCTTCAACAGCGCGAGGATCTTCGGAATGCGCTCACGCGGTACGTGTCCGAGGACGTTCTGCATGATGTCATTTACACCGGAAAATCCGCCGACCTCTTCAGCAACCGCAAGAAGGTGACCGCGCTCTTTGCCGATGTGCGCGGCTTCACCACGCTGTCCGAGCAACTCAGCCCCGAAAAGACCGTCGACCTGCTCAACGATTATTTCGAGAAGATGATCGAGGCGGTCTTCCGGAACCACGGCCATCTCAACAAGTTCATGGGCGACGGGCTGATGGCGCTCTTCGGAGCGCTGCGCGACGACGACTACCAGGAGGAACACGCCATCAACGCCGCGCTCGACATGCGCAGGGTGCTCGGTGAGCTGCAGGAAAAATGGTCCGCCGCACAGGACAAATCCCGCCACAACGTGGTCGAACTGCGCATCGGCATCGGCATCAACACCGGCCTCGCCATCGTCGGCAACATCGGCTCGAAGCGCCGCATGGAATTCACCGCCATCGGCGATTCCATCAATCTCGCCTCGCGCCTCGAACAGGCCACCCGCGAACACAACGTTGACATCCTGGTCAGCGAATACACCTTTGTGGCCGCCCGCAGTCAGTTCCCCTTCCGACCCTGCGGCGAAATTCCCATCAAAGGAAAAACCCAAACCGTCCGCACCTACACCATCGACACCAGCACGTGAACGAAGAATTCCCGAAAGCGCACCTCGAATCCCTCTGGGCCCCCTGGCGGGTGGAATATTTTCAGACGCAGGACCAGCCCGGCAGCACCGACTTTCTCACCGCGGCCGCCCAGGCCACGGACGATGCCGCCCATCTGGTGGTCACCCGCCGGAAGAGCACCTTCCTCATCATGAACAAATATCCCTATTCGTCCGGGCATCTCATGGCGGTGCCGTACCGGAAGGTCTCGGACATGGCGGAGTTGGTGGAAACCGAGGTCCTCGAACTCTGGCAGCTGTGCCTCCACGCCCAGCGCCTGTTGCGGGAGGCCGTGAAGGCCCAGGGGTTCAATGTCGGCTGGAACATCGGCAAGGCCGCCGGCGCCGGGGTCGCCGACCATCTGCACCTGCACATCGTTCCGCGCTGGGTGGGGGATGTGAATTTCATGACCGTCCTCGGCAACACCCGCGTCATCCCCGAAGGCTTGCGCCCCATGTATGACCGGCTGATCGCCATCCAGAACACCCTATGATCGTCACCACCACCCTCGACGTCGAAGGTTACCGCATCAAGGAATACAAGGGAGTGGTCCGCGGGATCACCGTCCGTTCCCCCACCATCGCCCAGGGGCTGCTCGGGGGACTGAAGAGCATCGTGGGCGGACGCATCGGCGCGTACACCCAGATGTGCGAGCAGGCGCGCCAGCATGCCTATGACGACATGGTCGCGCATGCGCAGCAGATGGGCGCCAATGCCATCGTCGGCGTGCGCTACGACGCCTCCGAGGTCGGCCCCCAGGATTCCGCCACGGAGGTGCTGTGCTACGGCACCGCGGTTGTCATCGAACCGGCCTGAGATCCCGCGGCGGCGCGCGCCCTCTTCCGGAGGGCGCCGGACCGCGCGGGGAAACGCGTCAGACCTTTTTGCCGACCTGAAGCCCCAGCTCGCGCAGCTGGCGCGGCTCGGCGGGGCTGGGCGAGCTCATCATCAGGTCCTCGCCGCGGTTGTTTTTCGGGAAGGCCACCACGTCGCGGATGTTTTCCGTGCCGACGGCCAGCATGACGAGGCGGTCCACCCCGAGGGCCACGCCGCCATGCGGAGGCGCGCCGAATTTGAACGCCTTGAGCAGGTGCGGGAAGAGGAGCTGTTGTTTTTCCGGAGTGATGCCCAGCACGCCAAACATCTTGGCCTGAAGGTCCGCCTCGTGGATCCGGATGCTGCCGCCGCCGATTTCCACGCCGTTGAGCACGACGTCGTAGGCCTCGGCGCGCACCTTGCCGTATTCTCCGGCCTCGATGAGCGGAAGGTCCTCGGCCTTCGGCCGGGTGAACGGATGGTGCACGGCGTTCCATTTCTGCTCCTCGGCGCTGTAGGCGAGCAGCGGGAAGTCGACCACCCAGAGAAAATTGAGTTGGGAGGGATCCTTGACGAGCCGGAGGATCTCCGCGACGCGCAGACGGATGCGTCCCAGCACCTCGCACACCGTTTCCCAGCTGTCGGCCCCGAACAGGATGAGGTCGCCCTCCTCGATGCCGAGGCGTTCGGTCAGCGCGGCCTTTTCGGCGTCGGTGAAGAACTTCACGATGGGCGACTTCCACTCGCCGTTTTCCACCTTGATGAAGGCGAGGCCCTTGGCGCCGTGCTGTTTGGCCAGTTCGGTGAGGTTCTCGATCTGACCGGTGGTGATGCCGGCAAATCCCTTGGCGTTGATCGCCTTGACGACCCCACCGGAATCCAGCGCCCCGCGGAACACCTTGAACTGGCTTTCGCGGAACACATCGCCGAGGTCGACCAGTTCAAGGCCGAACCGGCGGTCGGGCTTGTCGCTGCCGTAGCGGTTCATCGCCTCGTGGTAGGTCAGGCGGTCGAAGGGCGTGGGAATCTCCACGCCGCGCGCCGCGCGGAAGATGCTGACCAGCAGGCCCTCGATGAGCGCGTAGATGTCATCGGGCCGAATGAAGGAGGCTTCGAGATCGATCTGGGTGAGCTCCGTGATGCGGTCCGCGCGCGGATCCTCGTCGCGGAAACACTTGGCGATCTGGAAATATTTTTCCACGCCCGCCACCATGAGGAGCTGCTTGTATTGCTGCGGGGACTGCGAGAGCGCGTAAAAGCGGCCCGGGAAAATGCGGCTCGGCACGAGGAACTCGCGCGCGCCCTCCGGGGTGCTCTTGGAAAGCACCGGCGTCTCGATTTCCAGGAACCCCTGGGCGTCAAAATAATCGCGGGTGGCCTTGAGGATCTTGTGGCGGACGGTGAGGTTCCGCACCATGGACGGCCGGCGGAGGTCGAGATAGCGGTGCTCGAGGCGGAGGTCTTCGTTGACCGACTCCTCATCGAGCGGGAACGGGAGCACGTCGGACTTGTTGAGGACGGCGAGCGTGTCGGCGACGACTTCGATTTCGCCGGTGGCCAGCTTCGGGTTTTCGGTTCCCGCGAGGCGCGGGGCCACGGTGCCGGAAACCTGGATGACGTCCTCGGCGCGGAGGCCGTGCGCGGCGGCGGCGGCCTCGGCGTGTTCCTCCGGACGGAAAACCACCTGCGTGATCCCATTGCGGTCGCGCAGATCGATGAAAACGACGCCGCCGTGGTCGCGACGGGAGTCCACCCAACCGCAGAGGGTCACGCGGGAACCCGCGTCGGTCTTGCGCAATGCGCCGCAATGATGAGAGCGATAGGTCATAAAATCGAAAAATTAACCACAGAGACGCAAGGGGCACGGCGTACGGAGGGGTCTTCCTCCCCGGGTCCCTGGGGTCTCTGTGGTCAGATGTCTTTTTGGCGATTTCGGAGCCATTCCGCAAGCTCCGTATTGGGCACGAGTTCCTCGGTGCGGGTGGCGAGATGTTTCACCTTCACCCCGGGCCATTCGTCACCCACCAGCAGGGCCAGCCGGGCGCCCAATTGCTCGGCGGCCTGAAATTGCTTGCCGACCTTGGCGGGACCCAGCGGGAAATCCACCCGCAATCCGCCCTCGCGCAGCTGCTGGACGAGCCCGAGGGCCTGGGGACGGGCCTCTTCCTTGGCAATGACCAGATAGATGTCGCAGGCCCGCTCGCGGGCGACCCAGGCGTCGCGTTTTTCCCGTGCGGCCGGGGTGTCGGAAATGAGGTTGTCGAGCACGATGTCCCCCATGCCAAAACCCAGCGCCGGAAGATCCACCCGTCCGTCACTCATGAGCGCAAGCAGCCGGTCGTACCGTCCGCCTCCGGCCAGGGCCCGTTCGTTTTTGCCGCGGTCGAAAACCTCCCAGACCACGCCGGTGTAATAGGCAAGACCCCGCACGATGGCGTAATCGATCTCGACATATTCGGCGAGTCCGCGCGCGCGCAGATCCTCGAGAATCGGGGCCAGGCTGCCGGGGTCCTTGCTGTGCATGAAGGCCAGGAGCGACTCGGCGGTGAGCTCGGGCAATCCGAACTTCGCCAGCGCCTCGTTGGTTTTTTCCGGCGGGGTGCGCTCGGCCTTGTCGACGATCTGGAAAAACTCGTACTCGTCCTCCGGCTTTCCGCCGACCCGGGCAAAAAACTCCTGCCAGGCGGTGCGGCTGCTCAGGCGCACGACAAAATCCCGCGCGGTGAACCCGAAGGCCCGCAGGAGGTCGATGACGAGGGCGATCAACTCCGCGTCGGCGGTCAGGGACGCCTCCCCGATGAGGTCGGCATTAAACTGGTAAAACTCCCGGCCGCGTCCGCGCTGTTGTTTTTCGTAACGGAAAAACTGCGGGCAGCAGAACCATTTGAGCGGCTTCTTGAAATCCTTGGCCCGGGCCGCCACCATGCGGGCCAGGGTGGGTGTCATTTCCGGCCGCATGGCCACATGACGCCCCCCCTTGTCCACAAAATCAAAAAGCTGGCCGACCAGTTCGCCGCCGCTCTTCTTTTTGTAGAGTTCGACGGACTCGAGCACGGGACCGTCATATTCGACGTACCCGTAGCGTCTCGCCACCTCGCGCCAGGTGGAGAGGATGTAGTTTCGCCGTGCGCAGGCGTCGGGGTAAAAATCCCGAAAACCGGGCAGCAACTGCATCAGTCGAGTTGTTTGAGGGTGAAGTCGTCCCAATCCACCACGGTGTCGGTGGCAATGCGGTTGGACTGGATGTGGATCTGGGCGAACGCGGCGTTGTCCGGGGCCCGACCGTCGACGCCCATCCGTTCCCAGCCCTTGGAGGTGTCGGAGGGACGGATGAGAAGACGTCCGCCATCCGGCCAGGGAATGATTTTTTCGTCCTTGTCGAGAAACCAGAGGATGGCGTTGACGCCGTGACCCGCCACCTGATTGAAGGAGGCCTCGAGGCGGTAGGTTTTGCCCGGGGTGATCGGAATGGGATCGGAAATCACGCGAACATAGTCCTGTTCGCTGTTGTCCACGATGCGCAGCCCCGCGTCGCCCGTTTGGGCCGCCTCCTTCAGCACCTGGGACGTTCCCTTGTCATCGGTCCAGTTTTTTTTGCCCTGCTCGAAGCCCGGATTGGCCACCGCAATTTCCTTTTCGGCAAGCAGGGAAGTCAGCGGCAGCACTCCGGCGAGAAGAACGCTCTTCGATATGCGCATAAGCGCCAAAACTGCCTGCTGGAGATCATTCTGCAAGGCGTTTTTACGTCGCCGGGGAGCCCCCGGGCCCTGCGCCCGGCCCGCCTACGCCCGCAGATCGAGGAGCACCTTGCCGGACCGCTTTTCCGCCCGGGCTTCCCCGAGGGCGGCGGGAAGGTCTTGCAGAGGGAAAACACGGTGCACGGGCATGTGCAGGCGGCCGGACCGCGACATTTCCGCCAGTTCGCCGACAACCCTCCGCAGGCGGGAAGGATCCCGCCGCATGGTGCGCAGCCAGAAACCGTGGAACTGCAACCCTCGGAAGATGAGCAGTCCGTTGGGAATCTTCAGCGGCTGCCGGCCCATGGCACCATAGGTCACCACCATGCCGCCGTCGGCCAGGGCATTGGCCAGATTGAGGGCGCTGGCGCCTCCCACCGCATTGAGAGCCAGCCTGGGGAGGCGTCCTTCACAAATCCGGGGCGCCGCCTCACCCAGGTTCTCGGATTCCAAAAGCACGGCGTCCGCGCCGAGGGCGGTCAGTTCCGGAACAACTTCCTGCCGGCGGACGACGTTCAGCGTACGCAGTCCCCGGGCTCTCGCGATCTGGATGACACAGCGGCCCACGGCGGAGTTGGCGGCGTTCTGGGCGATCCAATCCCCATTTTCGAGACGGACAAAATCCTCCAGCATCCCCCACGCCGTCGGGGGATTCACGCCCAACATGGCCGCCTGAAGGGGATCGAGTCCCGCGGGAAGTTTGATGACCTGATCGGAACGGACCGCAAGGTGGCTGGTCCAAGTGGCCCGGTTCAGCGGCAGGACCATGTCGCCCGGCGCGAGGTCGGTCACCCCCGACCCCACCGCCGCCACGCGGCCCGCCCCTTCATTGCCGATGACGGCGGGCAACGGCGGCAGTTCCCCGTATTTGCCCTCGATGATGTTGAGGTCGGCGGGATTGATCGGCGCCGCCAGCATCTCCACGAGAACTTCTCCCGGGCCGGGCTCCGGCGTCGCCGTTTCCTCCAGGCGCAGAACCTCTTCGGCCTGACCAAATCCCAACAAACGGGCGGTGATCATGAACGCGTCCGGCGGGGCGACGGATCAGAACATCGCGTCCATCCACTCGTCATCATACCACTCGGCGGGCCACATGAACCCGAACGGCGGCGGTCCCATGAAGAAGGGATCGATGAAGTAGGGATCGTTTTTCCATTTGCCGGCCCCGCCGGTCTGGTCCCGCTCGGTGGCCTCGAAAAAGCCGGTCGACTTGCCGAGATAATTGATCAGATCCGCACTGGCCCCGGCGTCGCCCAGGGCCATGAGCTGGGCGTTGGTGAATTTGTAGGGCGCCTTGGTGCTCTTCAGGTAGGTGAGAATCACCGGACTGGGCACGCCGACCTTCAGCAGGCCCTGGATGTCCTGATAAGTCAGCACACGATGATTCACGATCTTGTTGTAGGTGGCCTCGCCGACCCCCTTGGCCTTGAGTTTGGCAAACATGGCGGTCGGGGGACCGGACGGCCGATGGGTCGTGGCGCAGGCGGCGAGCAGGGCACAGGTCGTGAGGGCGAAGAGGGCGCGGAGGAAGTGCATGACGGGAGGTTTAAACCGCCGGGCCCGCCGGGGCGAGGAATTTTCCGGACGCCCCGCCGGGAAGCGGCCCGTTCAGTTTTTCGTCACCAGATAAATGCCCTGGTGGAATTTCCAAAACATTGCGGAGACCTGCAACAGCAGGGAAACCAGCACGGCGGCATGCACGGTGAGATACACCCGGTCGCCCCACGCTGACCGCACACGTTCGCGCAACCTGCAGCCGAGCCACACCAGCAGAAACACGCAGGGAATCCAGAGACTGCCCATGAAGCGGTCCCCGCGGCCGATGGGCCAGTACCAGCCATAAAGACCGATGTAGATCCCGGCCAGTCCCACCACAAAGGCCGCGCGGGCCCAGGTTGCCCCGCGCGTCGCCCATTCCCCCGGACGCGCGGCCACGGTCAGAGCCAGCGCCAGGAGCGCCAGCGCCAGAACATAAACGCCCCGGTGGGAGAGCGGCTGCTCCCATTTTTTCCCGTCCTTGCGCCAGAAAAAATTCGCCGCCTTGAGTTTCGGCTCGGGAAAGAAAAACCGCACGGTGACCTCCCGCATGCCGCCGGACAGCCGTTCGAAAAAGTCCTTCGCGTTGTGGCGGCGGAAATACCACCTCAGCGACGGGGTGTCCTCGGGACGCAGCGTCCTGAGCTGGACACCGCCCGGATACCGGCGTTGAAACGGCCAGGCTTCGGCTTCGAAGTCGTCCATCCACATCCAGTATTTGGTGTAGTTGAAAAACGGTTTGCCGAAGTGGGAGGCACTGAAAAGGCCCAGCGGCGTGAGCATCGCGACAAACAGAATCAGCGCCAGCACGGACCCCGCCAGATTTCCCGGGATGTTCCAGTCCCCGGCCCGCCAGGCAAGGAAAAGACGAATTCCCAAGGCCCCGCAAAAGACGATGAGAAACGGCGCAAGCGAAGGTTTGGACAAATAGGCCAGTCCGCACACCACCCCGAAGGCGGCCCAAAGTTTGAGCGATCCCCTGCCGAACAGCCGCCAGGCCAGCACCATGGCGAGAAACGACCAGATGTAATAAAGCGGTTCCGGCTGAAAATACGTTCCCCGCACAAGGAGGATTCCCAGACCGGTGAGCAGGAGAAGATTCGCCAGCGCCAGCGGATCCAGCCACCGCGAAGCGACCACGCCGAGCCCTGTCAGAAAGAGCATGCAGATCACCGTATTGATCCACTTGCCGCGGGCAAAAAACGCCGCGGTGTCCGCGGTGTAGGCGTGCCGGGCGATCCAGGACCACAACGGATGCCGCACTCCGTCCGTGCGCTGCGGCAGCAGGTCGGCGCGCGCCATCTCCGCCAGCCACATCTCCGCGCCCTGGTCCGACGCCTCGTGGTTCTGGTTCGAGTGCCGGATGGTCACGGCCGCCGCCAGCAGATGGATCGCCAAAACCACCGGCAGGATGATCGCCAGGCCGCGCCAACCGGCCGGCCGGCGCCACCAGGGAGCCGCGGATTCGGACGTTTTTGCTTCTTCCATCACGTGCCGCCTATTGTCTGAAATTCCGGATGTCCACCGAAATCCGCCGGAGGTGATGTCCTTCCGCCGTCCGCCCGGGAGCTCCCGGCGGGGAATTCGGCTTCAGGACACCACGCGGTTGCACCGGGTGCCGCTCATTCCGCCGGCCAGCGGAACGGGATTTTTTCCGTATCCGGCGGCAGGCTTTCCCCCTCCCCGGGGTCGAAGGGTTCCGTGGCGCAATTCGCCACCAACGACTCGCCTTCGGCCAGCCCCTGAAAGCCGTACCAAATGCCGGGCCGGACGGTCACCAATTGGTAATTTTCCCGGCTGAGACTCAATTCCCGCGCCACGGCCCCCTCCGTCCAGAATACGAACCGGATGTGCCCCACCGGCACCGCCAGGTTCACCGTCTTGGAAAGATGACGGTGCCAGGCCTTGACGGCTCCGCACCGCACGGTGGAGAAATAGATTTCGCCGAATTTTTCGAAATGCGGATCCGTCGCCCGCAGCATGTGGAGCACGGTCCCGCGGTGGTCGGGGAACTGGCGCAACGGCCGCAGGGTGACCCCGTCGATCATGGCCGGCCGAGCTCCTGCCAGGCTTTTTCGTAGGCGGCGATCTGCGCGCGGGAAAAGTCGGCCATATCCGCGCCATCACGCCACGCCCGGTACCACCGGATGGTTTCGGTGATGGAATCCGGGTAACTCCAGACCGGTTCCCAATGCAGGTAATGACTGGCCCGGTCCGTGTTGAGTTGCAGCCAGTGATCTTCGTGCGGGGCGTCGGGGTCCTTTTGGACGGAAAGCTCCCCCCCGCCCCACAGGGAAATCACCTTGCGCACGACCTCCTCGACGGTCCGGTTGGCGCTGTGATCGGGACCAAAATTCCAGGCCTTGCAGAACTCCCCGCCGTCCGACCCGAGCAGCCTCCGGCCCAGCAACAGATAACCGCCGAGCGGCTCGAGAACATGCTGCCAGGGACGCGTGGCTCCGGGGTTCCGGATCACAATGGGTTCATTGGCGCAGAGGAAGCGCACGCAATCGGGGATCAATCGATCCCTGGCCCAGTCGCCGCCGCCGATCACGTTGCCGGCCCGTGTCGAGGCGGCGAAGAGTTTGCCTTTGAGGAAGGACGACCAGTAGGCGTCAAACACCAGCTCCGCACAGCCCTTGGAGGCGCTGTAGGGATCGCGTCCGCCAAGGGTGTCGGTTTCGCGATACCCCCATTCCCAATTGACGTTGCGGTAGCATTTGTCGGAGGTGATGAAGACCAGCGCGCGCACGCCGGCCGTGTGGCGGATGGCTTCGAGCAAATTGACCGCCCCGCCGACGTTCGTGTCAAACGTCGCCTTGGGCTGCGCATAGGCCTCGCGCACGAGCGCCTGGGCGGCGAGATGGAAAACGATGTCCGGTTTTACCTCGCGGAGCACCTTTTCCACGGCGCGTTCGTCGCGCAGGTCGCCTTCAAAATGCCGCAGCCGTTTTTCAAGTCCGAGAATCTCAAAGTGGCTGTTGGGATAGGCCGGCGGGAGCGAAAACCCGCTCACCTCCGCACCCAGCGAAATCAGCCACTCGCTCAGCCACGACCCCTTGAATCCCGTGTGGCCGGTGACGAGCACCCGTTTGCCCTGGTAGATATTGTCAAACATGCGTGGTGTATTTCCAAGGTCCCGCAACGCGACGGCGCGGGTGCGTATTTAGAGAACCCGACAGACCGCCCACAGGACCAGGCCAGCATAAAGACCCGCCAGGATGTCGTCCCAGACAATTTTCCCCGGAATGGGGAGGGCCTCGACCCAATGCACGCCCCATTTGAAGATGTCGAAGACACGAAACAGGAAAAATCCGAGAATCACCGCCCACCAGGGGGCGCCGGGCGGAAGAAACATCCAGGTCAGCGCCATGCCGGCATATTCATCGAGGACGAACTCGCGAGGGTCGTCGGCGAGCAGCTGACGCGCGGCCCATTTTTCGAGCGCCACGCTGGCCAGGGTCGCCAGGAGAAACACCGACGCAGAAACCGCAAAAAGCGCCGGCCAGCCGCCGAGGCCATAAAGCACCAGCGCGACCGGGGTCATGACCGCACACGCCAGGGTGGCGGGCATGATCGGAAAAAATCCGCAGCCGAACCCGGAAACCAACGCCATTTTCCAGCCGCTTTCCTCAAGCGCCCCCGCCGGCTGCCGGGTGAAAATCCACTCGCGACTGCCTTTCAGCGGAACACGCGTCGGACGGTCCCCCACCGCCGGAGAAACGAGCAGCGGGAGGAGAATTTTGGCCAGGACCGATTTCGGCGCAAACCACCCCCGCACCCAATCACGCAGGGGAATGTAGGTCTGGGCCGGACGTTCGACCGCCAGATGGGGTAGTGGTTGGGGCGGCCTCTCCGCGGCAATGACGGCCACCGCCTCGGTGGCCGACGGGGTTCGGGAAACCACCCCGCCCGGCTGCCAGAGGATTTCCGCGTCGGCGCGGTCCGTCGCGGGCACCAGGTCCTCCCGCGCCAGCGCCTTGGCCAGCACCCCGGGATCGATTTCCGGGGCGGACACCGACCGGATTCCCGGTGCCAGAAATTTCAGACGGCGCAGGACCGCCTGCACCGCGCGAACCGTGGCCTTATTTTCCACTGATGAGTTGGAAGAAATGCACGGACTTCGTCAGATCCTGCTTCGTCCACGCCAGCGCGCCCGCAATGACCACCACGGCCACCGTGCAGGCGATGACCAGCGGGCTGCGCAGGAGATGCTCGGGTTCGAGCCGGGCCTCGGCCTCGCTCATGGCGAGATTGAGGTACACGCAGATGGCCACGACCACGAGCGGGAACACGAAGACAAGATTCGGACGGTACACCGCGATGGCGATGCCCATGCAGAAGCAGAAAAAATTCGCATGGGTGACCATCGAGAGGATGAGCGATTTTTCGGTGTACACCCTGAACGAACGGCGGTATTGCCCGCTGCGCTCGGAGTCGCCGATGAACCGGTATTCCGCGTACCGTTTGCCGGCCATGAGCAGCGCGCCAAAAAACCACCAGGCCATCACGATGGACAGCGGCGGGAACGAGGTTGCCGGCGCCAGGGCATACCAGCCCAGCCAGAGGCGGATCGGATTGTTGAAGGATTCCGCGATGACGTCAAAAAAGGCGCGATCCTTCAGCCGGATCGGTTCGACGTTGTAAACAAATCCGCTGAGCAGCAGAAGGCCGAGGGCGACGGTGTAGCCGAGGTTGAAGAAGGCAAACGACATGCCGAAACCCAGCACGCAGAGAAAAGCCATCAGGCCCCACAAGACGGGAATGCTGACCTTCCCGGAAGGAACCGGGCGGTGTCTTTTTGTCGGATGCACCCGGTCGAACGGGGCGTCGAGGATTTCGTTGATGATGTAATTCGCGGAGGCGATGAAGCAGGCGGGGATGAGCGAGAGGACGATCATCCCCGCTGTGTGCGGTCCGACGGTGATGACGGGTTCGCCCGTGATGGGATAAGCCAACAGGGCCAGGGCCACCAGGTGGCCGAAAAGAATGAAGATATTCTTCAGCCAGTGGTCTGGCCGCATGACCTTGAAATATTCGAGCATCGCGGGAGTTTTACCGTCCAAACAATCAAAGCAACTGCAAAAAATCCGGAAGGGGGAGGCAAAAGGGCGTTTCCCCTTCTCCCCCACCGAGGCCCCGGGAATCCGGTCCGCGTTTTTTTCGGGACTTTGCCCCCGATCGCAGGCGAAATCACCGGCCGTGAACGAAGAACTCCGGGATTACAATGCCTGCGCCGGCACGGCCGGCTGGCGGTTGAGCACCTATGCCGTGGTGGGGTCCACCAATGACCTCGCCCGGAAACTGCCCGGCTGGAGTGCGGTCCGGGCGGAACGTCAGACCGGGGGACGCGGGCGGCTGGGGCGGAAATTTGTTTCCGACGAGGGCGGGCTCTGGCTTTCGGCGGTTCTTCCGGCCGAGGGCGCTCCGGCGCGCTGGACCGGATTTTCCCTGGCCGCCGGCCTCCACGCCCTCCGGGCCATCCGGGACCTGGGTGTAACCGACGCGCGGCTGCGCTGGCCCAATGACATCCTCGCCGGATCCCGGAAGCTGGCCGGGCTCCTCATCGAGCAACCCGACGCCGAACGGCTCATTGTCGGCATCGGCGTGAACGTCACCAACACCCCCTGGCAGGAGGATCCCACCCTGGTCGCGACACGGCTCGCCGACCTGCTCCCCTCCCCGCCCGACCTGGACGATCTTTGCATCCGCCTGCTCGACGCGTTTGCCGACGCCCACGCCGCGATGAACGCGGGCGGTCTGCGTCCCATCATCGAACAACTCAACGCCGGATGGACCGAGTTGCGCCCGGTGGAACTCGAACTGCGCGGGGGAGATTCCCTGCGCGGTCAATTCGCCGGACTGGAAGGAAACGGCGACCTGCGCCTAGTGGACGCCGCCGGACGGACGCGGGTGATTGCGCACCTCGACGTGGAGCGGCTGCGCGAGCTCGACGTCTGACCGCAGGGCAAGGGCCCGGACGGCCAGAATCAAAGCGCCAAAAAACAGATCCGAAACCAGCGCGTTCCGCAGGAACGTCCAGGTGGGCGGCAGTCCGGGCAGCCCGATGGTCTGCGCCTGGATGAATCCGGCGAGCGATTTGGCATAATCCGGCGAAACCAGCCAGGTGGCGGCGTTGGTGACAAAATAAAAGCCCAGCCCGTTGGCAATCAGCAGACCAAAAAACGATCCCAAGCCGAAGGTCTCCCGGCGGGCCAGCCAGCGCCCCACCCCGACCGCACCGGCCAGGCCGGCCAGGCGGACGATCTGCCAGAGGCCGGAAACCTCATATCCCAGAATCCAGGCCAGCCCGAGATCGGCCAGCATCACCGCCGCCACGGGGATGATCCAGGCCAGCAACCCGGGCAAAAAGAGGCCGCCACAGAAGGCCACGGCCATGACCGGGGAAAAGTTGGGCAGTTCGGGAAGAACCGTCGCCCTCACAATGCGGAAAACCGCCACCGCCAGAATCAGGCCGATCACCAGCCCGATCCGGGTCCGCGTAAGCCGTGTGGAAAAGGTCATCTTTTCACTATGCAGGGGAAGGTCGGTCAAATCGAGTGCGAAATTCCACCGGCGCCGTCTCCTTACGAATCGTAGGTGATCGAGACCAGTTCGCCGTAGACGTAGCCGATGAAAATCTGCACCTCGGCGCGCAGGGGGACGCGGTTTTCATCGTCCGACACCCAGACCGTTCCCGACCGGAATTTTCCGTGCGCGACCAGCTGGTTGTCGCGGCCCGTGTCGATCCGCTGCAGTTTGAAGCTCAGGCGGATCGCCTTCACCGGCCGGCCGCCGGATTTGATCGTTTCCCGTTTTTCGACCAACACCTCGCACAGGAAGGGTGAGTCGCCCGGAAAGGAGATGAGGCCGATGCGGTCTCCGTCCCGCAACGGGAGCGAGCGCAGGAAAAGCATTCCGGAAACAATGTCCCGCGCCGGGGCGACCTTGAGGCGTTTCCAGCGCGGACGGTTGCCCGGATCCGTCGGCACCCGTCGGATGTACCAGAGGCCGTCCGGCTTCGCCACCATCTCGGTGAAGACCTTTTTCTTCGCGTAGGTCTCACTCTGGGAAACAAAGAGGGGGGAAAAGTCCCGCAGACTGGTCTCCGCGCGGTGACGGGCGGTGAGGCTCCACAGTGACCGGGCGATTCCTCGGGTGCCGCCCGTGACGGTGGTGATCGCCTTGTTTCCCTCGTAGGAAATGGACGCCCGCGCCCGGGCCGCCTCCACCACGTTCGACCATCCGAAGCGAAACTCCGCCCTGAAGGGCCGCACCGGCGGGAAATCGCCGGGCCGGTCGGGTTTCACCCGGCTGCGCCACGTCTCTTCCGCGGGGCAGAGCGAAATGGCCGCCGCGAGGAAGAGAAGGGTCCATTTCATGCCGTGGGTACTACGGACTCAAGGGACTTCGTGGCCGTCCAGCCTTTTTCGCCCGAGGGTGTTTCGCAATAGGTCCATTCGCCGCTGCGGCGATGCACATACACGCAGCCTCCGGCGGGAATTTTGGTGACCACCGCGGACTGGTCCGCGGGGGCGCTCAAGAGGGTCGTCCCGCCGCTCGGCAGGACCACTGCGGCATGACGCTCGGAAATCCGCGGATCCGCCAGGCAGGCCACGGAGAAAAGCCCCGCGCCAACGGCCAGAAGGACCAGCGATCCCAGCACGGCCCGAAATTTGCGCTCCGAACGGAAGACGGCGCGCAGCAGCAGGAAGGCGGCGATCCACGCCACCACGCAACCCGTGATCATGAGGGCCGGAAGCGGCGCCTTTTCCGCGAGGATTTCCTTCCAGCGCGCCGTCCAGTGCAAAGGCGGCGGCGGCACCCCCTGGGAACGCTCGAGGTCGGACAGGGCGATCCGGGCGTCGATCATTCGCGGATCCAGCATGATCGCCCGCCGCAGACTGAGGGACGCCTCGCCCGGCTGGTTTTGCCGGAGCTGGGTGATGGCCAGATTGTAATAAAGTCCGGCGCTCGGTCCCTGCGAGGAAAGCGCCGTCTGGTAGGCGCGCTGGGCCGTGGGGTAATCGCCGGCGGCAAACGCCTTGTCCGCGTCTTGCACCGCGCCGGCCGATGCGGCTTCCCAACCCGCCAGCACCAGCAGGGCGGCCAGGGACCAGGAACGAATGACCGTTGGAATGTCAGCGAAGTTCTTCATCGAAGGATTTGAGTTGGTCAATGATGCGGCGGCGTTCCTCCCGGGAGAGTTCGGCGACGCCCGAGGTCGAATATTTCATCTCGTCGCACACATCGAGGATCGAGGCGACGGCCGCCTTGGTTTCGGGACGCACGGAGGAATTTGCCAGGGCCTCGCGATCGTGCGACCCCAGGCGGGCCGCGACGAAGTCGACGGCATGTTGGTAAAACTGCTCGGCCGGACAGGTGGACGGCTCCATCTTGTGCAGGAAGGCGCGGGCCTCCCGGCGCGCCGCGGCGGCGCGGGCCGACTTGGAATTGAAAACCACCCGTCCGATGCCCAGGAAAAGCAGCGCCGCCCAGGTGACCGCCAGGGCGCCGTTGGCCACGAGGAACGCCGTGTTCTCCACAAACGGACGGAAGGTCGCGGGCGCATAATTCCGCACCAGCACGTCGGTCTCCGCGGCGGGTTGGGGAGACGCCGCACCGGGCGAAGGCGACGCCGCAACCGCCACGGCGGGAGTCGGGGCCGGCACTGCGGAACCGCCCCGGGCCTCCACGGCGATCGGAGCGGTTTTCAACGTCACATACCGTTCGATCGCGGGATCGAAGTAGCTGAACTCGGCAATCGGCGTGACCGAACGGTCCTCCCTCGCCAGCAGCATGTACTCGAAGGTTTTTTCGCCGTTGAATCCGATCGGATCGCTGGGACTCGGGGTGAAGCTTTCCCCCGGCGGATAGGTGCGCCACCCCTCGGTTTCCTGAAGAACCGGCGGGCTCATGGCATCAAAATTGCCGCGGCCGGACACCTTGACGTTCAACGAAACCGGGTCGTTCGGGCCGGCCTTCTTCGGATTGGCGGTGGCCTCGATCGAGAATTGTCCGATGGCTCCGGCAAATTCGGCCGGTCGTCCGTCCTTCGGCAGCGGCTTGACCTCGAGCGTGACCGGCCGGGTTTCCACCACGTGTTCGCGATAGTCCAGGGCCCCAAAGAGGTTGCCAAAGAAGTCATCGGACGGACGCGAGGAAGGCAGCTGAATGGCCGCGGGCAGCTTGGCCGGCCCAATTTCGATGGGGCCGGACTTGACCGGGGTGATCGCGGTCTTGAAGGCCACGAACTGATACATCCGTCCGTTGATCTCCTGCTGACTCTGGGTCGGCTCGGCAAAATTCATCACGGTGAATCCGTCTCCCGAGAAGGAGGGTTTCTCCTGAAGGGTGCGCGCGGGAACGGCGAAATAGAACCGAAGCTCGACCGGAATGACCTCTCCCACGTAGGCCGTTTTGCGCGGAATGACGATTTCGCCAAAGACGGGCTCCGCCGGTTCGGAAGGCGGAGGTACCTGGGCCCGATGGGGAGAGCTCACCTGCGGCGGCGTGGACGACGGAACGCCCGTCCGGGCGCCTGTGTTTGGCACCGGAATGGCCGGCAACACCGGCACGTTGCCGGAGGACGGCGCGCCCGGCACCCCGCCGACCGTGAGCGTGAGCGGATCGGTTTTCAACACCTTGCCCCCCACCTGAACGGACAGCGACGGGATGGTGTAGGTGCCCGCTTTGACCGGAATGATCATGTAGGTGTAGATCGCGGAGGTGACCGCGTTGAGCCGGCCATTGGTCATGGTCACCTGCGTCTGCTCGGACTTGCCGGCAAAGCGGATGTCGAGTCCCTCAACGCTGATCCGATCGGGAAGCCGGACCCCGCTTCCTCCGGTGACGGAGAGATTCAGTTGAACCGGCTGACCGACCGCCACGTGATCCTGGGCAAGGGCCGCCTGAACCTGCTGGGCGCGTGCAGACGACACCCCGCACACCAGCAACGCCACAAGGGCGGGTAGGGATTTGATGAGCGCTTTCATTACCAGTCCTTCAAAGTATCTTCCATTTGCTGTCTTTGCATCAGTCGCACACGTTCCTCTTCGCCGCGCAGGGAATTTAGCAGCTGCAGGGCCTGGGCGGCGGTCATTTCTCCCTCCTTCTCCTCGGCCTCCGCCTCCTGCTGGCCGCCTTCCGACGCCGGCTGCGGTTCCTGATTCGCCTTCAGCTCGCCCTCCTTCTTCTCACCCGGGGTGGGCTCGGGAGCGGGCTGTTTTTCGTCCTTGCGATTCTGCGGCTGGGGCCGGGACGACTGAGGCTGATTGTCCTTCTCGTCTCCCTGTTGGGGATCCGACTCGCCGGAGTCCTTCTGCCGGTCCTCCTTGTTCTGATCCTTGTTCCGGTCGTTCTTGCCCTGATCGTCCCTGTTCTCTTCGTCCTTCTTTTCCTCGTCCTTCTTGTTTTCGTCGTTTTTGTTTTCGTCCTTGTTCTGCTGGTCAGGCTGACCCTGCCGGCCGCCGTCCTGCTTTTGATCCTCGGACTTCTGCTGGTCCTGGTCGTTTTTGGCCTGATCCTGGTTCTGTTGCTGCTGTTGATCGTTCTGATCCTGCTTTTGCTGATCGTCCTTGTTCTGCTGGTTCTGCGGTTGCTGCTGCTGGTTTTGCTGTTGGTCCTGATTCTGTTGATCCTGGTTTTGCTGCTGATCCTGCTGTTGTTGCTGGTCCTGTTTCTGTTCCTCCTTCTCCAGCTCCTCGAGCATCTTTTTCACGATTTCGCGATTTTCCTCGGCGCGCTTGTTTTTCGGCTGGATGGTGAGCGCCTCGGTGTAGTGCTGGATGGCGTTTTTCCAGTCGGCCTTCTTTTCCTCCTTGTTCCGGGCCGCCTCGCCGCGACGCACCAGGGCATTGCCGAGGTTGTAGGAAGCGTCCTCGCGAAGTTTTTTGTCCTCGGCCAGGAGGGCCTTGGTGAAATGTTCGACGGCTTTGCCGTAGTCGCCGAGTTTGTAGGATGCGGTGCCGGCGTCATATTGCAGTTTTGGGGAATCGGGGGAGGCCTTGAGGCGGTTCTCAAAATCCTGCATGGCCTTCTGGTAATCGCCCGCCAGGTAGGCGTCGTAGCCCGTGCCGGCGAAGACCGGAGGGAGGGAAAGCAGCACCAGGGCCGCGGCCGCGGCTGCGGTCGGCCGGCGCGGCGGCGCCGCCGTCCTGCGGCGATCCCCGAGGACCATCCAGAGTACAAGGAGGGCCGTGGCCAGGCCCAGGGGCCACTGATAGCGTTCGATGGGCTGACGCGAGGTCATTTCCCCGGTTTCCCTCATTTCCATGGGCAGGATGCCCTTTTCGAAGATGATGCGCGCCACGTCCGCGCTGAGGGGTTCGTAAAATCCCCCGCTGGCCTCGGCGATCTCCCGCAGGCGGGTTTCATCAAGGCGGCTGTGGACCGGCTTGCCGCTGGAATCGCGGACAAAATCCGTTCCGCCGTCGTCGCGTTTCAGGGGAATCAGGGAACCCTCGCTCGAGCCGATGCCCACGGTGAAGATCCGCACGCCCTCGGCGGCGGCCTTTTTCGCCGCCGCGATGCCGTCGGCGTCCAGCTCCTCGCCGTCCGTCAGGATCACCAGGGCCCGGGTCTGGCCCTCACCCTTGCCGAACGCCTCCAGCGCGTCGCGAATGGCGGCGGCGATGTTGGTGCCGCCCTTCGGAATCACGTTGGTGTCGAGTTCGTCGAGGGATTGGAGCACCGCGTTTTGATCCAGGGTGAGTGGCGCCTGCAGGAAGGCCGACCCGGCAAAGGCGACCAGACCCACGCGGTCACCCTGCACGAGGCGCAGCAGATCCTGCGCGACGAGCTTGGCCCGGGCAAGGCGTGTGGGGGCGACATCGGTGGCCAGCATGCTGCGCGAGGTGTCCACCGCGATGATGACATCGCGTCCGCGTTGTTTGACCTCCCGCTCGATATATCCCCACTGCGGGCGGGCCAGTGCGAGGATGGCCAGAGCCATCACCAGCAGAAGAAGAACGGCCTTGAACAACCGGCGCCCGCGGCTGACGGCGCCCGCCAGTTGCGAGCGAAGGCGCGGGGCCACCACCTTGGCAATGAGGGCGTCATTCCGCTTCCACGCCCAGGCGTACAGCCCGGCCACCGCCGGCAGAAGCACCAGGGCGAAAAACCACGCGGGAGAGGCGAAAGTCAGGGAAGTCGTTTCCATACGGTTTGGGAAAGAAGGGCTTCGAGACCCAGCAAACTGAAACCGGCCGCCAGAAACCACTGGAACAGATCGCGGTAGTCGGCGGTCTTCTGCACCTCGATCTTGGTCTTTTCGAGCTTGTCGATCTCGTTGAAGGTTTTCTCCAGCGCACCGGTGTCGCCGGCGTAGAAATACTGGCCCTTGGTGATCGCGGCGATCTGCTTGAGGTTTTCCTCGTCGAACTGCATCTCGACGTTGCGGTACACCGTGCGCCCCCACGGATCTTGGAAGGGGAACGGCACCGCGCGGCCGTTGGTGCCGGCGCCGATGGTATAGATCCGGATTCCCAGCGCCTTGGCGGCCTCCGCGGCGGTGAGCGGTGTCACCCGCCCAGCATTGTTGTCGCCGTCACTCAGCAGCACGATCAGCTTTGTCTTGGTGGTCTTGTCCTTGAAACGGTTGGCGGCGGCGGCCGTGGCCGAGCCGATGGCCGTGCCGTCCTCCACCAGGCCGATCCGCAGGCGGTCGAGGTTCTTGATGAGCCAGTCGTGGTCCAAGGTGAGCGGACTCACCAAATACGGACGGCCGGCGAAGGCCATGATGCCGATGCGGTCATTGGGGCGCTGACGGATGAAGCGTTCGGTCACCTGCTTGACCGCCTCGAGGCGGTTCGCCCGCTGGTTGCCGATCGTGAAATCCTCGGCGAGCATCGAGCGGGAAACGTCGAGCACCAGCATGATGTCCACGCCGCTGGCCTCCACCCGCGTGAGCGTGCGTCCCAGTTGCGGACGGGCCAGCGCGACAATGAAGGCGGCCAGGGCCAGGTGGGCCAGAAGGGCCAGAAGGGCGCCGGCGCGGGAACGGGTGCGCTGACCGAGTTTGGCCAGCGTGGACGTGGTCGAGAAGGTGATTCCCGCCGTGCCGCCGAACCGGCCCTTGAGAATGGCCAGCACCGGCAGAAGCAGCAGCAGAAGCAGCACCCAGGGATGGGCAAAGCTGAAACCGTAGGGCAGGGAAGCAATCATTGGACGGAAACGGCTGGAGCCTGTTCGCCACGCACCAGACGGTCGGCGATCGAAAGCAGGGTTTGAATTTCCTCCGCGCCGGCGGATTGCCGGGCGTATTTGAGCAGGTCGACGGACTCGAGAAACTCCGCCAGGGCGGCTTTTTCATTGTCCGAGAAAACGGCGTTGTCGCGCAGGGTCTCCAGAAATTCGATCGACGTGCGGGTGACGGCATCGAGGCCGAACTGGTCGCGAATGTAGGAGCGGAGCGCATCGGACACCCTCACGCCGAAGGCATACGGATCGGCCTCCCCGCCCAGACGGCGGAGATCCTCGAGAACGGCCAGGGCGCGTTCCCGTGGCGTAAGCGGACGCGGCCGGCGGGCGCGGCGCACCAGCCAGATGATGAGCCCGACCAGCAGAAGCAGGCCGACGGCGGCGGCCACGATCATCCACACCGGATAGGGAAACAGCCAGACCGGTCCTTCGATGTCGTGGATCGGCGCCGGGGTGGCCTGGGGTTGGAGTTGCGGAGGCATCAGGCAGCCAACCTCCTTTCCCGACGGTCAAAGAAGGAACGGAGGGCCGCGAGGTAATCCTCGTTGGTGGCCAGCGGCACCACGTCGACGCCCCGCGATCCGAACAGCTTGTCAAGCTCCCTGCGCCGCTTTTCCTCGGCCTCGGCAAAACGATCCCGCACGCTCTGGCTCGAGGTATTGACCTCGATCAACTCCCCGGTCTCGGCGTCCTCGAAGGTCACCAGACCCACATCCGGCAGGGCCTCCTCGCCCGGATCGATGACGGGCATGGCCACCACATCATGGCGGCGGCTGGCCACCGTGAAGGGTTTCGTGTAATCGGGCGCGAGAAAATCCGAAATGATGAACACCACCGCGCGGCGTTCGATCACCTTGTTGAGATATTCCAAGGCGACCGCCAGGTTGGTTCCCCGTCCCCTGGGCTCAAAATAAAGCATTTCGCGAATGAGGCGCAGCGTGTGCTGGCGTCCCTTCTTCGGCGGAATGAACAGCTCGACCTCGTTGGAAAACAGGAGCAGGCCCACCTTGTCGTTGTTGTTGATGGCGCTGAAGGCGAGGATGGCGGCGACTTCGGCCGCCAGTTCGCGCTTGCTGAGCTCCACGCTGCCGAAATTGCCGGAGGCGCTCACGTCCACCAGCAGCATCACGGTCAGCTCCCGCTCCTCGGTGTATTTTTTGACATAGGGAGCGCTCATGCGGGCGGTGACGTTCCAGTCGATGGTGCGGATTTCGTCGCCCGGATTGTATTCGCGGACCTCTTCGAAGTTCATGCCGCGGCCCTTGAACACGCTGTGATACTGGCCGGCGAATGACGAGTTCACCAGGCGCCGCGTGCGCAGTTCGAGACGGCGAATCTTCCTGAGAATCTCTTTGGGATCTCTCATGGCTGGGAAAGTTTGGGGTTGGGAATCGGGTTCGCGGAGGCGCCGCGGAATAGGCGGCGCGCTCCCTTGTCCCCGACCTCAGGGCACCGGCAGGCCCGCGAAGATTTTTTCCACGATGGCCTCGCTGGTGACGGATTCCGCCTCGGCCTCGTAGGTCACGCCGATCCGGTGACGCAGCACATCCAGACCGATCGACTTCACGTCCTGCGGTGTCACATAACCGCGACCGGCAATGAAGGCCTGGGCCTTGGCGGCCAGGGTGAGGAAGATGGTCGCGCGCGGCGAGGCGCCGTAGCGGATCAATCCGTCCAGCTTGAGCTTGTAGGCGGCGGGATCGCGGGTCGCCCACACGATGTTGACGATGTAGTCCTTCACGCGATCGTCGACATAGATGGAATTCACGACGCTGCGGGCGTGGATGATTTCCTCCGGCGACACGATCTGCTGCACTTCGAGCTGCGGGGCGGAGGTGGCCATGGCATCAAGAATGTCCCGCTCCTCCTCGCGCGTCGGATAACCGACATGCACCTTGAGCATGAAACGGTCGAGCTGCGCCTCGGGCAGCTGATAGGTGCCCTCCTGCTCGATGGGATTCTGCGTGGCCAGCACCAGGAAGGGATCCGGCAGCGGATACGTGGTGTCGCCAATCGTCACCTGTCGCTCCTGCATGGCCTCAAGCAGCGCGCTCTGCACCTTGGCGGGGGCACGGTTGATTTCGTCCGCGAGAATCAGATTGGAAAAAATCGGCCCGAGCTTCGTGGTGAACTCACCGTCCCGCGGATTGTAAATGAGCGTGCCAATGAGGTCGGCGGGCAGCAAATCCGGCGTGAACTGCAGCCGCTGAAACCCCGTGCGAATGCAGGAGGCGAGCGTGCGCACCGTCAGCGTCTTCGCCAGACCGGGAACACCCTCCAGCAAAACGTGTCCATTGCAAAGCAGCCCAGTCACCAGACGGTGCACGAGCTTTTTCTGTCCCACAACGACTTTGCTGACTTCCGAAATCAAAGGGTCAACCCACTGGCGGGCTTCCTGAACCTGGCTGTTGATTTGTTGGGCGAGGACACTCATGGATTTAGGGTGGAATGAATTGACAATGTATTTACAAATCTCAGACAGCGCACCCGGTGGCGCGTTCAAAAGTTTTTTTCAGTTCTCCAAATACGGTCCCACATCGAAAGTATCGCCGATCTTGATGGCATCGTATTGATCCTTCGTCTTGATCTCGACGTAATAGGGTTTCTTGGTTCCGTCGGGCTGGGGCACTTCGACGGTGAGCAGGTAAATCCCGTCCCTTTCGCGCGCGGTGACCGACCCCTTTCGCCCCAGCGTAATCTGCGTCTCCGGCTGCGGCGTGAATTCCTTGGCCACCACGATACCCCGCATGCGGGCGTCCGAAATGCCGCGTCCACTCTGAAAGACCGCGAAGAAAATGAAGCCGAGCACAAAGAGTGCGATCAGAACGGCGGTGACAATGACACGGGGCGGGGTTTTCGGTTTGATGACTCGGGGATCCATGCCCCCAGCCTAGGAAAAATCGCCTCCGAAATCGAACCAAATCCGCAATTGTTGCATAAATGTCGGAGCAGGCAAAAAGGCGCCCGGTTCCGAGGGAAGGTCCGATTTTGCCCGCTTTCGCGTCTCTTAAATGCAAAAGAATTGCAATTTGACGGCATTCCCGCATTTTTCCTGCATGAAATTTGCAATTGCCGTCCTGCTTCTGATGGGAATGAC
>CALCJD010000090.1 GCA_937960895.1 uncultured Spartobacteria bacterium
GGGAAAGTTCCCCCTTGCGCCTACTCCCCTCTTAAACATGCTCCTGCTCCGCTAGGAGTCCCGGTGGAATGGAGTCGGGCCGGCAGAGTGGGGAGTAAGAGGAGGTATAAGGTGAGGTTTGGGGGATGAGGCGGATACCGAAGTCGGGTCCCGGATCCCTCCTTTTGGCCCTTGTTCCGCCCGAGCGCCGCGCGTTGGAGTTCACGCCTTGAAAGCGGAACTCCAACGGCGCTTCACGGCCTGAACTCAGTATTTCGCTTCCAGGGTGGTGGGCGGGAAGTCGTCGGTGCGGAACGGCGATGCGGGCAGACCGGCGCCGTTGTAGAGGTTCACCGTGGGATTTTCCGCCCAGCCGTAACGTACGGCCACCGGGGCGGCGACCTTGTCGGACCAGACGACGACGGTGTCGCCGTCGATACGGGCGTCGGCCCAGACCCACTGACGGTCCTCGCCGCAGATGGCGAATCCTTCGAGCTCGCTGTTCGGACTGTTCCGAACGGTGGGGGCGGTCTTGTTTTCGCGGGTCATGACGTCATGGGTCGGCGGAACCGGTTTGGCGACGAGACCGCCCTCGGTGTGCTTGAAGGAAATGCGCACCTTGTTGCCCTCGATCTTCATGCCGTCATAAACCGGACCCGAGAACGGAATGTCGCGGCCGTAGTCGTTGGCCAGGGCAATGCGGGCGAGGCGTTCCCCGACATCCTTCTTGTTGCGGGGATGGATGTCGCCGGCTTCGCCGATGTCAATGAGGACGGCCTGACCGGTCTTGGGCAGGGACAGTGCGAGGGACTGGGCCTCACGCAGCTCCGCCCAGGAGCTCTCTCCAGGCGTGTCCTTTTTCGGCTGATAATTGGCGAGCTGGCAGAAATAGAACGGGAAGTCGCCCTGTCCCCAGGCCCTCCGCCAGTCGGTGATGAGAAGCGGGAAGGCGGTGCGATACTGGTAGGCGCGTCCGGCGTTGGATTCGCCCTGATACCAGATGACGCCGCTGATGGCATACGGCAGGATGGGATTGATCATGCCGTTGAAGAGATGGGAGGCGGTGCCCTGCGGCGAACGGAGCGCATTCGGGGTCTTGGGCATCGACTCGAGTTGCTTCGCCGTCAGGGCGGGCAGGGTGTATTCCGTGGCCGCCTGCCAGTCGCCGGAAGGGGTGATGCCGCTGACCCTTGGAACGTTCGAGAACTTGACGGTTCCGGTGGGCGTGAACACGCGGATGGCGAGGGTGTTGGGACCGGCTTTCACCAGGTCGGCCGGAACCCGGTAGTTCTCACCACGGCGGCTGAAACCGGTTCCGGCATACCCCTGAAGGGTGGTTTGATGGATCAACTTGCCGTTCCAATAGACGGAGTCGAAGCCGTCGATGGCTCCCAGATCAAGCCCGAGCGCGGCATTGGCCTTTTCCGCCGGCACGTCGAAGGTTTGCCGCACCCAGATGGCGCCGGGAACCTGGGAGGCGTCCTTCTGCGGCAGGGAGATTTCCCCGGGAAGATTGACCGTGGTCCAGGTCGGACCGGAATTGTCCGTCGACGGAACCGCAAACGCGGCGACTTCCTGGGGAGCCTTGTCCTCGCGGTCGTTGGCCTTGAGCCAGGCGCCAAAATCTTCCACCCATTTTTTCCGCAGCTCGGGATATTCCTTGATGTATTTGAACTGGGCCTCCTTCGTGGCCTTGAGGTCCGGCACCGAATCAATGCCCTCAAGGCTCGTCCAGGCCTCGGAGGGCGTGCCGCCCCATGAGGTGTGGATGAGGCCGACCGGCACCTTGAGTTCGTTCTGAAGCTTCTTGGCGAAATAATATCCGACCGCCGTGAAAGACGGGGTGGTCTCCGGACCGGCGATGGTCCATTTGCCTTCACAGTCCTCCAGAGGCGTGGGAGAGGCGGCCTTTTTCACGAGGAACTGACGGAGGAGCGGATTGGCCGACTGGGCGGCTTCCTGTTCCGCGCCGGTGGTGTTCTTCAGAACCCATTCCATGTTCGACTGACCCGAGGCCACCCAGACCTCGCCGACCACCACGTCGTCGACGGTCACCTTGTTTTTGCCCTGCACGGTGAGGGTGAACGGACCGGGGCCGGAATTGGATAGGTCGAGAGTGACCTTCCATTTTCCATCATCGTCCGCCTGGGTTTTGACAGTCTGCCCGTCGAGGGTCACCGTCACTTCTTCGCCGGGATCCGCCTTGCCCCAGATCGGGACCTTGGCGGTTTTTTCCAGCACCATGTGATCGGAGATGATGGCGGGGAGTTTGACGTCCGCCTGGGAGAAGGCGAACGGGAGGATCAGAAGGGTGGCGAGGGCAAGGGAGGATTTGGTCATAATGAATGAGGCTTAGCGAAGGAGTTGACGAATCCAGGTTTCGTAACCGGCCTGCGCGTTGAGAGTCTGCAAGACTCCTTTTTTGTCAAGAATCCATACGGTTGGTAAAGCATTGATTCCAAGACTCCTAGCCAGGGGGCTTTCCCAGCCCTTTCCGTCGAAGTGCGTCGGCCACGACGGGGGAAGTTCGGCCAGCTTTTCGTCGAGGAGCTTGCGGTCGGTGTCGAGGCTCACCGTGACGACGCGCAGGCTGTCCTTGGGCAGCTTCTCCCAGGCGGCGCGGAAATTGCGCAGCCAGAGAAGGCTGTGCGGCGAGTCCGCCGACCAGAAAATCACCACGACGACCCGGCCCCGCAGGGAGGAGACCGGGAACGGTTTGCCGGAGGTGGTGGTGAGGGTGAGGTCGAGGGGGCGTCCCAGCAGATCGAGCCGCTTGAGGTCGTCGGCAATGCGCAGTTTGAGCGGTTCCTCGGAGGTGAGGCGAAGGGCTTCGTTCAGCAGATTGCGTTTCAGATTCGGGACATCGTCGCAAATGGTGGCGACCTCCACGAGCAGGCGGGGTCCGCGACGGTCGCCGGGGTATCGGGACACATATCCCCGGGCGGCGGCCACGATGGCCTCGCGCATGCGGTCGGTGCTGTCCCGCTGGCTCTGCAGATAGAGGGAGATCCGTTGGAAGCCCGCGGTGGCGCGCTGTTCGTGGGTGAGTCCGGGCGTCTTTTCCAGTTCGGTGAGCAGGGCAAACGCCTCGTCCACCTTCTTCTGGTTGTCATCCATCTTGCCCTCCGCGGCGAGCAGGGCCGCGCGGCGCATATTGGCTTCGAAAATGCGGGGATCCCCGGGGTATCGGGCGATGAAGGCCTCGATGGCGGCGCGGTGGAGGCGGAAATGATTGCGGGCAAAGGTGCGCGCCTCCTCGCGGGAGGTGGGCGTTTTTTTCGGTCCGGCATCCAGCGCGACGATGGCATTCCAGTCCTCGTCGGCTCCGGCCCTCACGTCGGGCAGGAGACCGCAACCGGCCATCAGCAGGGCAACAACCGCAAGCGTCCGGCGTCGGAGCCGGGCGGGAAGCGGCCTCCCGGGGGAGCGCGGAGAGGGGTGTGCTGAAAAGCCGGTTCGCGGGATCATCGGTTGACCGGGGTGATGGTGGTGTAGATGGCCCGGTGATCGCTGGCGTCGTTCCAGAACGGGGAGTCGTTGATGCCGGAGCGGTCAAAGCGGACTTCCCTCACCAGGGCGGGACTGACCATGATGTAATCGATGCGGGCGTATTCGTCGGCGGTTTTCCAATAGTGCGTCCAGCGTTCGTTCCGGCTGTCGGTCAGCCACAGATCCATCATGTAGTTGGGCGCGCCCTTTTTGCCGATGATCTCGCGAACCGGGTGGCTGTTTTTGGTGTCATTGAGATCGCCGAAGAGAAGCAGGTTCGTTTCGGGATCGGCCTTGAGAATGTCGTCGAGGTGCCGGCGCAAATACCAGGCTTCCTTCGCCCGCATCCAGGCCTCGTCGTATTCCTCGACGGCGCGCCGGGATTTGAGATGGGTGCCGACGATGCGGAGCCGGTAGTGCGGATTGATCTCGACGGTGACGTCCAGGATGCCCCGGTTGAAACGCACGAGCCGGCCGTTGAGCTCGAAGGAAATGTCGCCGCGGGAGGCGCGCTGCACGATGGGAAAGCGGCTCAGAAGGCACACGTGGCGGATTTCGTCCGCCGCCTGAAACCACTCGCTGTGGGGGAGGTCGATCCCGGCCGCCTTGAGCCGTTGCTGAAGATCCTCAAGCATCGACGGGTCGCCCATTTCGACGAGCCCCAGGATGTCGGGTTTGATGGTGGAGAGAACCTTGACGACCGCCTCGATTTCGCTTTCGGGCTTGGGCGCGTTTTTCAGGTTCCGGTTTCCCACCCGCCGGTCCATCCGCAGGTAATTCTGGACGTTGTAGGCGGCAAAAACGACGTCCTCGGCGGCCAGCCGGAGACAAAAAAACAGGCACGCCAGCCAGCAGAAGGCCCGGGGCATGAAAGGGCGGCGCTTCAGCTCAGGTCCGGGAATGGGGCTGCTTGTCGGCGGGTTCCTTGACCTCGAGTTCGGCGGTGGTCTTGCGCACCTCGCGTTCGAATTCGTCGCGCGCCTTTTTGAACTCTCCAAGGCTCTGTCCGAGACCCCGGGCCAGTTCCGGAAGCTTCTTGGCCCCGAAGATCAAAACGACGATGAGACCGATGACGATCCATTCCGGCAATCCGGGCATGCCAACCGCGAGCGGGAGATTCATAATGGATTAACCTACTACCTGGACGGCGAGTTGCAAGAAAAGGTGTCGGGACGCTAGA
>CALCJD010000091.1 GCA_937960895.1 uncultured Spartobacteria bacterium
CCGGCCTCCTTTTCCAAGCAGGTCATTTCCACGCCGGCGATGCCGCAGGGCGTGATGTGGGAAAAGGCCTCCAGCGAGATGTTTTCGACGTTGAGAGCCAGTCCGTGCATGGAAACCCAGCGGCGCACTCCCACACCGATGGAGGCGATCTTGCGTTCGCCCACCCAGACGCCGGTGAGCCCCTCCCGGCGTCCCGACGTCACCCCAAACCGGGCGCAGGTGCGAATGATGACCTCCTCCAAGAAACGCATGTAGGCATGGAGGTCCCGTCCGCGGTGCTGAAGGTCGAGGATGGGGTAGGCCACGAGCTGTCCGGGTCCATGCCAGGTGGCCTGTCCGCCGCGGTTGGTTTCAAATACCGGGTGGGGCAGACGGTCCGGCTGGCGGAGGCTGGATTGATCGCGGGTGCGTCCGATGGTGTAGACCGGTTCGTGTTCCAGAAGGAGGAGGTGCTCGCCTCCGGAAGCGGCCAGGTAGTCGGTGACGAGCCGGTTTTGCAGATCGAGGGCCGCCTGGTAGCTGATGCGGCCGAGCCATTGCGGGGTGATCATCAGATGGACTCGAGGGGAAGGCGTTTGAGCCGGGCGGCATCCGCGGCCTGAAAATGGGTGAGTCCGATGGCGATGGCGTCGGCGGCGTCGGGGGGCGGGGTTTCGGTCAGTCCAAGCAATGCGCGCACCATGAAGGCCACCTGCTGTTTGTCCGCGGCGCCGCGTCCCACCACGGCCTGTTTGACCCGGCGCGGGGCGTATTCGTGAACGGGCAGTCCCTGTTCCGACGCGGCGAGGATGGCGGCCCCGCGGGCGGCGCCGAGGGTGATGGCCGTCTGGTAACTCTGCACGTAAATCACCCCTTCCACCGCCATGCAGTGGGGTTCGTACTGCCGCATGAGCTCCGAGAGGCGGTTGCGGATGGCAAGAAGACACAAGGAGGCCCTCAGGGAGGGCTTGTTGCGAATGGCGCCGTATTCGCGGCAGGCGATTTTTCCCCCCTGGCGCGAGAGCACCGCGTAGCCGGTGGTACGCAGGGCGGGGTCGACGGCGACAATGGTTTCAACGGTCATGCAGCGCGTCTATCTTTTCCAAAACCGTCGCGACATCCAGCCGGGAAAGATCGCCCTCCGGGGCCTGCAGGACCGAAACGCCCCGATTGGCCGGAGCCCAGACGGCGGGGTCGGTCGGACCGAAAAGCAGCAGACAGGGGGCTCCGGCTGCGGCCGCCAGATGGGAAACGCCGCTGTCGTGGCCCAAAAACAGCCGGCAGCGCGAAAGGATGGCGCCCAGCTCGGGCAGGGGAAGGTTTTCCAGAAAGGTGGTGCGTTCCGTGGCCACCTCCCGCAGAGCCGCCAGACGCGGGGTGTCGCTTTCCCCGCCCACGATTAGAAACCGGGCGTCCGGCCGGGTCTTCCGCAGGGCCAGATAAAGTTCCCGCCAGTTCTCGACGGGCCAGTTTTTGCGTTCGCCCCCGCTGCCGGGATGGAGGGCGATGTGCGGCGTGTCCGCAGGACCCAACCGGGCCTCCGCGGCAGCCAGGTCCCCGGGGGAGGGGAAAAAGACGGCGGCGGGATCCTCCAGCCAAAGCGCCAGTTTTTCCAGCGGACGCGCCAGCTGGTGGGCGGCGTGACTGTCGTTCGTCAGCTTGGGAGAGCCGGTAATCAGGTTTTTGACCCCCGCCCGCCGCAATCCGCCTTCGAAGAGCCGGTCGGGGTCGTAGATGTAACTGATGACCTGCTGGAAGCTGGAAAAATAGGCGCTGAGATCCGGGTCGAGTTCGGCGCGCGGATTGAAAAATGCCGCGAGGGGACCGTATTCAATGGAGCGGACGGCGTCCGCGTAAAACCGCCCTTCGGCCAGTGTCGCGATGTGACGGTAACCGAGAATCTCAAGGTGGCAGTCCGGGAAGTTTTCGCGGACAAGCCGGATGGCCGGGAGGGTGAGAATGAAGTCGCCGATCGCCCCTCCGCGAATGATCAGGATGCGGGGCATGGAAAACGGGTGCGGGAGGTTTCGGGTGTGATGGGAAAATTCACCTGCGGCTTGGGAGTCAGGAAGACTTTCTCACAGCAAGCCGCGCCAATCAAACCACCCTAGTATCCTCCCTGCATGGAGGACATCTGGGAACCAAGAACACCGGGGCCCTCCCATTTTTCCGGGCGGTTCCAGGGAACGGTACCGCCCGCTTCGATGGTCGCCCGGGTTTGCTCGTCGTGCGAGGCGCACGACGGGAGAAACACCAGACCGAATACGCCGAGGATCAAAAAAGCCGGTCGGCGCATGAAGGAATTATTCGTCGTCGCCCTGGAAGATCACCGTGTCGCCCGGGGTGATGGTGGCACCCTGGGGCATGCTGTTGACAACGATGTCGGCGATCGAGGTGGTGGGCTCAACCGAGGTGACGCGAACCTTGCCGAGGTAGCGGGTGCCGCGCTTGACGAGGAGCTCGGTGTTGTTGGTGACGTTCTGCTTGTCGCCGAGGCTCAGGACCACGAAGTTCCAGGCGGGATTGACGGCAAGAATGCGGCCTTCCGTGCCCTTGGCGAGAACCTTGGCTTCACGCTGCTTGGCCTGCTGGACATACTCCTGAATGCGGCCCTTGCTGCTGTCCAACTCGCTCTGCAGCTTGGCGATGAGAAGTTCCTGCTCCTGAATGCGGTTCAACAGTTCCGTCTGGGCGCTGTTGTCAACCTGGGCCACCTGTCCGGAGGGCTGCTCTGCCAGCTTCTTGATGGCTTCGTCCCGCTCCGCGGTGACCTGGGCGAGCTGCATTTCCGCAGTGCTGAACTTGGTCTTGAGTTCGTTGAGATCTTCCGTGGCCTTGGCCAGATCGGCGGCCGTCTTGGTGGCCTGAGCCAGCGCCTGTTCCTTTTCCGCAGTCGCGGTGGCCAGTTCGTCGGATTTGGCCTTGAGATTTTTCTCCGCCACCTGGGCCTTTTCTTCGGCCGCCTGCTTGGCCTGCTGGCTATCAGCAAGGTCTTTTTTCGTGGCGTCGGCGTTCATTTTGTTCACAACACCGAGCCCAACGGTGGCCAGGCTGATAACGACGGAAGCAATGACAAGAATTTTACCCATATCTGGAGGCAGTGGTTGAATGCAGCATTTCGTTGTTATCAAAGCTCATGCGGTTCGGCAAGGGACAAAATGCGATTAGCGGGAGAATTATTTCGGTTTGCCAGATTGTTGATGTCGTATACTTTTTGCAGTGCCAGGGACTATGGATTGCGAACGGAAGAACCCCGCCAGGGCAGGAATGCAGCAACGGTATTTCGCTTCGCCTTGCCGTAGTTCTCTGGCACTTTTTTTGGCCTGAAAGGCCGGGGAGCCGGTTGCAAAAGGCGCCGCGGGGAATGCGGCGGGGTCCGTTCCCTTTGCCCGCGCCGCCGTTCCGTTCCGCCGGTAGCCGTCTTGACTCTCCGTCCCGGAGATTTACTCTGGCGGAAGATGGAACCGTCAGTCTTGGATCGTGTGCGGGGCAGCCTGCAGGAATTTCTCGCCGGGCGGGGATTGCGCCGGACGGTCCAGCGGGAGGCCATCATTGAGGCGGCCTTCGGCACGAAGGAACACTTCACGGCCGAGGAGTTGCTGGTCATGGCGCGCCGGATCGAACGCTCGGTGTCCCGGGCGACGGTGTACCGTACGCTGCCGTTGCTGGTCGAAAGCGGCCTGCTGAGGGAGCTGGATCTGGGATCCGATACGAAGGTCTATGATCCGAACTTTGTCGAGCACCCCACCCACAACCATCTGATTTGCGTCGACTGCAACAAGATCATCGAATTTGAGGACATCAACATGGAGTTGCTCGAGAATTGCATCACCCGCCGGCTGGGATTTCTGCCCACGAGCAAGGCGCTGAAAATTGAGGGCCGTTGCGAGGAATTGCGCACCAAGGGAACCTGCGAAAAAATGAAGGTGGCCAACAAGGAGTCGTCCCCCGCATGACTCCGGCTGTCCTTTCGTCTCCCGCACTCCTTTTTTCGTTTTTCTGAATATTTATGTGGAAGGGTCGTTTCAAGCAGGCGCAGTCCGACCTGCTCAAAACCTACAGTGAATCCGTGTCATTCGACTGGCGGTTGTACCGTCAGGACATCCGCGGCAGCATTGCCCATGCCCGCGCCTTGAAGCAGGCGGGCATCCTGACCAAAAAGGAGTTTTCCCGGATCGAGGCCGGACTCAGGGGCATTGAAAGGGACATCACGTCGGGGGCGTTTGTCTGGGACCCCGACCTGGAGGATGTCCACATGAACATCGAGGCCGAACTGACGCGCCGCATCGGTCCGGCCGGAGCCCGGCTGCATACCGCCCGCAGCCGCAATGACCAGGTGGCCCTCGATCTCCGGCTGTATCTGCGGGACGAAATTGACGCCCTGTGCGGCCTGGTGCGGGATTTCCAACGCGCGCTGGTCGGACTGGCCGCCCGCCATCCCAAGGCGGTCATGCCCGGCTACACCCATCTGCAGCGGGCCCAGCCCGTGCTGGTGGCCCACCACCTGCTCGCCTATGTGGAAATGGCGGAGCGGGATCTGGGGCGTCTGCAGGACTGCCGGAAACGCTTTGACGAGTGCCCGCTCGGGTCCGGAGCCATCGCCGGGTCGACCATCGTGCTGGACCGCATGGCCATTGCGCGGGAGCTCGGATTTTCCCGGGTCACCCAAAACAGCATGGATGCCGTCTCGGATCGGGATTTTGCCATCGAGTTGCTGTCCGCGCTCGCCATTCTCGGCATGCATCTCTCGCGACTGAGCGAGGACATCATTCTGTGGGCCTCGGCGGAGTTCGGGTTCATCGAGTTGAGCGACCGGCACACCACCGGGTCGAGCCTGATGCCGCAGAAGAAAAATCCCGACATCGCCGAGCTCACCCGCGGAAAGACGGGCCGGCTTTTCGGGAATCTGATGAGCCTGCTGACCCTGATGAAGGGGCTGCCGCTGACCTACAACCGCGACATGCAGGAGGACAAGGAGGCGGTTTTTGATTCCGTGGACACCGCCAAGGCGGCGCTGGCCATCTTCGCCGAGATGCTCAACGCCTCCTCCTTCCGGGAGGACGTGGCCGCCCGCGCCACCACCGATCCCAACCTCCTGGCCACCGACCTCGCCGACCGCCTGGTGCTCGGAGGTGTGCCGTTCCGTCAGGCCCACGAAATCGTCGGCAAGCTGGTCGCGCTCGCCGTCCGGCGGGGCGTGCCGCTGAACGAACTGTCGGAAAAGGATTATCTGGAGGCCTCACCCGTGCTCACGCCGAAGGTCGTTGCGGCGACGTTTGATGTACAGGCGGGTCTGGCCGCCCGCCAGGCTCCGGGAGCGCCCTCGGCCCGGAACGTGGCGAAACGGCTGGCCCACTGGAAAAAGCGCCTGAAATGAATCCGGAGGGTGAAACGCCGGGCTGGAGGGTGCTCGGCAGTGAGACGCTGTGTGACACGCCGTACCTGCGGGTGTACCGGGAACGTGTCGCCACGCCGTCCCGCCCCGGGGGGGTGACGTGGATGGTGGCGCGCCGCCGCACGGCCGCCGTGGTGGCGCCGCGAACGCCCGGGGGAAATTTTCTCCTCATTCGCCAGGAACGCGTGGCGGTGCGGAAGGTGCTCTGGGAATTTCCGGCCGGTCAGGTGGACGGCGGGGTCACCGAGGATTCCATCCGCGAAACCGCCCTGCGCGAACTGGGCGAGGAGGCCGGCGTCGTCTGCCGGGGCAATCTGGTTCCCCTGGGGCCGTTTTATTCCTCCGTGGGATTCACCGACGAATGCTGTCACCTTTTTCTGGCCGAGGACGTCGTTCCGCGGGACGAGGGAAGCGACCATGACGAATACGAGGCCATTCTGGAGGTGCGCGCCTTTTCGCCGGGGGAACTGCGGGAGATGGTTGCCAGGGCGGAAATCGTCGACGCGAACACGCTCGCCATGTACGCGAGATTGCAGGCCAATGGTTTCCTGAAATGAACTGGAGGCGATTTTTCGAATTCCGGGAGTTGAAGGACGAGCCGAAGCCGTTCCTTGATCACATCGAGGATCTGCGCTGGATGCTCATCAAAATGATCATCGCCCTGCTGGCGGCGATGATCGTGGCGTTCGTGTTTCAGAACACCATCATCGATTTCATCCAGCGTCCGCTGCTGGCGATCGATCCGGAGAGAAAGAGCCTGACCAACCTCGGGATCGCGGATCCGCTCACCATTGCCATCGAGTTGTCCTTTTATTCGGGCATCGTCCTTTCGTTCCCGCTGCTCGTGCTGTTTCTCGCCGAGTTCATTCTGCCCGCCCTCACCGCCGCGGAGAAGCGCCTGCTTTATCCGACGGCGGCCGCCTGCCTGGGATTGTTTTTGGGGGGGGCGGCCTTCGCGTACTTTGTCATCCTGCCCGCGGCGCTGGATTATTTCTTCAACTACTCCAAGTCCCTCGGCTGGAACCCGCAGTGGACGGTGCGCGAGTATTTTTCCTTCACCACGCAGTTCATCATCGCGTTTGGCCTGTCGTTCGAACTGCCGCTGGCGGTGCTGGTCCTGGTGAAACTCGGCTTCCTCACCCACGACGTGCTCCAGCGCACGCGCGCCTTTGCGGTGGTGATCATTCTCTTTCTGGCCGCCGTCATCACGCCGACCACCGACGTGTTCACCCTGCTGCTCATGGCCGGCCCGATGTATCTGCTCTACGAGGCCTGCATCGTCATCGCCCGGGTGATGGAAAAACGCTGGGCAGTTCATCCTCGTCCCGGCGAAAATCCGACCACGGAAGGGCAATCAGAAAGAGCCTTGGCGGATCGGTCTCATTCCCCGGCACCAGCCGATGATCAAGAATGATCAGCGTCTCCTCCTGGGCGAGGGGGTCGTTGACGGTGACGCCCTCCTCCAGTTGCTGACGGTCCGCTTCCGGAAGCCCGCTGAGAAGGTGTTCGCGCTCCTCCGGCGGTAGGGCATGCACATTCCACACCCTGACGATCCAGTCGATCATCTCTTTGAGATCCCGGGAGGGATCGTCGGAGTTTTCCACGAGATCGCATGCGGCCTGAAGGAGGCTGGCGGCCAGTTCCGTATCGGAGTCCTCTCCCTGCACCACTCCGGCGTAGCGGCTGGCATTTCGGGAAAGAAACTCCGTCGCGAAATTCAGCAGTTCGGGATGGGGGGCGTCGCCGTCGCTGCCGGAATCCATGGCAATGACCATGCCCGGCTCCATGGTGCCGGCCAGTTGGTAGTCGAATCCGTCCTCGCCCAGATTGCGGCGCAGGGTGGCCAGGATGCGCTGACAGGTTTCCGGATCATCGTCCGGTCCCTGGACAAACAGCGGACGGCCCTGGTGGCCGTAGGTGAAAACCTCCCGGCATTCGTCGGCGTCAATGTCCCCGAAAACGCGGGCGCCTTTCTGGTAGTCGGGATGCGGGGAGAGCCCCAGGGACCGGGCATATTGAACGGCTCCCTCGATGAGTTTGCGTCCCCAGGCGCCGGATTTGATGAGCGGATCCTCCAGGTTGTCCACCAGCACGGCTTCCCGAAAGTCGTCTTCGCCGGGGAAGGTTGCGTGGTTGGCGCTTTTGACTCCGAGGCAGTAGATGTCCACGAGAAAAACTCCCGCTTCCACCAAGCCGTCGTCATGGAAGCGACATACCGCAACCTCTCCGAGACCCACCTCAAAAAGATCCGGCGAGGCGTACGTTACAGGGGGTCGGGGCATGAATGATCATGTTCCGGAGAAGGTCGCTCCGCCAACATTTTTGCATCCGACGGAAGGAAGGGGTGATCTTCCCCCCGGGCGGAACGGCCGGGTGCCGGGGAGGGCGTCGGAAGGGAGGTGAAAAGGGGGATGGTCCGGGGAATGGGACTGCCTGTTTTGCAAGCTATTGATGGTCAATGGGTCAGAATGGATCGAAAAACGGGGGCCGTCATCCGGAGGCCGGCATCCCGTCGTCCTCCGCGCGTCGCGGACCATCGGGGAACCTCCCCGGGAGAGAGGAAAATTTTTTCAGGAAAAGGAGATCCGGGGATACGTTTCGAGGTGGCCGGCCACCACGGCGGAAAAGGCGGCGCCGTATTCCTCGAGCTTCTTCTCCCCCACGCCGGAAATGCCCCGCATGGCGTCCCTGGTGGTCGGATACAAACGCGCCATTTCCCGGAGCGTGGCATCACCGAAAATGATGTACGCCGGCACCCCGCGTTCGTCGGCGAGGCGTTTGCGAAGATCCCGGAGCCGGCCAAAAAGCACTTCGTCGCACTCGATCTCCCCGCTGCGTCGGGTGGGACGTTTCGTTTTGGGCACGGTCAGCGGTTTGGTCAGCATGATGATCCGGCGGGACTTGAGGGCCTGCAGGCCGTCTTCGGAGAGTTCCAGGGTGGGAAATTCCCCCGGGGTTTGACTGACCAGTCCCTGGCGCATCAGCTCGCGGCCGATGGCCGCCCATTCCTGGCGCGGGATGTCCCTGCCGATGCCGTAGGTTGTCAGCGTGTGATGGTTCCACCGGCGGATCTTCTCGGTGTCCGCGCCGGTGAGCACTTCGATCACATGATTGAGGCCGACTCCGAAGCCGCTGGCCTGGCGGATCCGGTAGATGCAGGACAGGAATTTTTGCGCGCTGGTGGTGCCGTCGTAGGTGGCGCGCGGTTCCTGGCAGTTGTCGCAGGACCCGCAGTTGTCCGGCTCGTAGGACTCGCCGAAATATTCCAGCAGTTCCCGGCGGCGGCAGGAGGCGCTTTCGGCGTAGTGCAGCATCTGGCGGAGCTGGTTCCGGGCGGCCTGTTGTTCCTGCGGGTTCGACATTTCGTCGATGAAATGGGTCTGCTTGGCCACATCCCCCGCGCTGAAAAGGAGGAGACAGTCGGAAGGCAGCCCGTCCCGCCCCGCGCGGCCGGTTTCCTGATAATACCCCTCGATGTTCTTGGGCAGGTCATGGTGGATCACCCAGCGTACGTTGGGTTTGTTGATGCCCATGCCGAAGGCGATGGTGGCGCAGATGATGCGGACCTCGTCGCGAAGAAAGAGCTCCTGGTTCTCCGCGCGTTGGTCCGCCTCGAGTCCCGCATGATACGGACGCGCGGCAAACCCGCGGGCGGTGAGCGACTCGGCCACCCGTTCGGCGGTGGCCCGGGTCGCGCAATAAATGATCCCGCTGTCCTCACGGCGTTTGCCGACAAAGTCGAGGATCTGGCGCAGGGGCTGGTCCTTGGGAGTGACGCGGTAGGAGAGATTGGGCCGGTTGAAGCTGGCGACAAACACCTCCGGATCGCGCAGCCGCAGGTGTTTGATGATGTCGGCGCGGACGCGTTCCGTGGCGGTCGCGGTGAGGGCAATGACCGGAGCCTCCGGCAGCAGGTCCCGCAATTGGGCCAGCTGGCGGTATTCCGGACGGAAATCATGACCCCATTCCGAGATGCAGTGCGCCTCGTCGATGGCCAGGGCGGACACGCCCCAACTGCGAAGGTTCTCCTGCCAGTTGTCGAGCATGAGGCGCTCCGGAGCGGCGTACAACAGACGATATTCGCCCCTGTGAAGGCCCCGCAGCCGGGCCCGGGATTCCGCGGCGCCGAGGGTGGAATTCAAATACGTCGCCGCGACCCCGGCGGCCTGGAGTTGGTCCACCTGATCCTTCATCAGGGCGATGAGCGGTGAAACCACCACCGTCAGTCCCGGACGGAGCAAGGCCGGCAGTTGAAAACACAGCGACTTGCCGCCGCCCGTGGGAAGCAGGGCAAACACATCCCGGCCCGCCAATGACGCCTCCATGATCTCGCGCTGCAGCGGACGGAACTCGGGGTAACCGAAGGTGGTTTTCAGCGTGCGGAGCAGGTCGGGCATGAAAAAGACGAGATTGGCGATTTTGAAGGGCGGGGCAAATGGGAATTTCCCGGATTGGCGGCGGAGACGGTTCCCGGGCGCAATCCGGAGGCGGAGGAGCCTGACGCAAAAAGCCCCGGGGTCGAAACCCCGGGGCTCTTTGCGCGGGAGGGAAACTCCTTGGGCGCCCGGAAAACCGGGACGCTTCGCGTGGGAAAATTACACCCGGACCTTGATCATGGCCGCATGCTCCTCATCGGTGCACGGCGCATTCAGGGGGACATCGGTGGTCTTGTCCGTCTTCGCGACCAGGTTGTTGGCCAGCAGGTAGGCTTCCACTTCCTCGCCGCTGATGTCGGGCAGCATGGTGCCGTTGATGATCACACAGGGCGAGAGCGGTTGGCCGCTCAACTGCTCCATCTCAAAGCGGTATTCCGGATTCTTGATGATGTCCTTTTCCGTGTAGGGCAGGTCGTATTTCGCCAGGACGGCGCGCACTCCATTGCTCCACCCACAGTGGGTCTTCAAATAGGCGATGATCTCGGGCTTTTCCATGATTTGTCCTCAAGATAGCAGCGAAAGGTGAGGTTCCAAATGAAAATTCACCCGGCTTCCGTGGAGATTGGGGAACAACGGCCCCGGAGGACTCCTCCCGACATGTGGGGATAGGCAGGAAGGGGACCATTTGCCGGCGTCCGTGGCCGGGTCCCCATGCGACCTTCCGAGATTTTCCTGAGAGTTCCTTCCCGCGTCGAAAATGCGCACGGTCGGCGGGAAGGGAATATTCGTCTGGCAGGGCTGTGGGATCTGGGCGGCGGCCAATCCGCCTATTTCGAATCCGGCAGCTTCAAGCTGATTGTGATTCCCGAGCCGTCCGTTTGTGCGTTGATGAGCGTTTTCCTGCTTGCTGCGTTCCGTCGACGCCGGAGCCTGGTCGGGGGGCGGTTCGGACGTGCCGACAAGCTGCTGAAAGGGAAGGCCGGCGGAATGGGTCCCAGCCGGCGGATGTCCTTCCGAGAAGCAAAAAACGCCGCCGGGGTGACCGGCGGCGTTTTCTGAAACGACTGGGAAAAGAAGGTTATTTCTTCTTCTTGCCCTCGCCGGGACGGTATTCCTCCTCGGCGATTTCGAAGGCGGCGGCCAGACCCACCATGTCCTCGCCGGGGCGAAGGGTGTCGAGGGTTTCGGCTTCGCGCTTGAGGGCGTCGGCGTCGTAGTTCGCGGCCTTGATGGAAAGACCGATGCGGCGCTCGGCTTTGTCCACCTTGATGACGCGGGCTTCGACTTCCTGGCCGACCTTGAGGGCGTCCTTGACCTTCTCCACACGGTCCTCGCTGATCTGCGAGATGTGGACGAGTCCGTCGATGTCGCCTTCGAGCTGCACAAAGGCGCCGAAGTTGGTGATCTTCGTGACGGTGCCCTTGACGAGGTCGCCCATCTTGAAACGGCTGTCGATTTCCTTCCAGGGATCCTCCTCGAGCTGCTTGATGCCGAGGCTGATGCGCTGGTTGACCTTGTCGATGTCGATGACCACCGCCTCGACTTCGTCGCCCTTCTTGAGGACTTCGCTCGGGTGGTTGATCTTGCGGGTCCAGGACAGATCCGAGACGTGGATCATGCCGTCGATGCCCTCTTCGAGTTCGACGAAGGCGCCGTAGGCGGTCATGTTGCGGACCTTGCCCTTGACCTGCTTGCCGATCATGTAGCGGACTTCAATTTCGTCCCACGGATTCGGCTCGAGCTGGCGGACGCCCAGCGAGATCTTCTGCTCTTCCTTGTTGACGCCCAGCACCACGGCTTCGACTTCCTGGCCGAGGGTGAGAACGTCGGACGGACGCGCGATGCGCTTGGTCCAGGAGAGTTCGGACACGTGGATGAGACCTTCCACGCCCTCCTCGATCTGGACGAAGGCGCCGTAGGGCATGAGGCTCGTGACCTTGCCCTTGACCTTCTGGCCCACCGGGAAGCGGTCTTCGATCTTGTCCCACGGATTGGCCTGCATCTGCTTGATGCCCAGCGAAACGCGTTCCTTTTCCTTGTTGATGTCGAGCACCTGGACTTCGATCTGCTGGCCGACCTTGAGCAGTTCGCTCGGGTGGCTGAGGCGGGCCCAGGACATGTCGGTGACGTGCAGGAGGCCGTCGATGCCGTCGAGGTCGATGAAGGCGCCGAAGTCGGTGATGTTTTTCACCGTGCCGACCACCTTGTCGCCCACCTTGACGGTGCTGAGGAAGGCCTGGCGCTTCTGCGCGCGCTCGGCTTCGATGATCTCACGGCGGCTCAGAACGACGTTCTTCCGGTCGTCGTTGATCTTGACGATCTTGAAGTCATAGACGTTGCCGACGAACTGCTGAAGGTCCTTCGGCGGGATGATGTCGATCTGCGAGGCGGGAAGGAAGGCTTCCACGCCGACATTGACGGTGAGGCCGCCTTTGACGACCGCCTTCACGCGGCCCTTGATGAGGCCTTCGTCCTTGTAAACCTGGACAATCTTTTCCCAGTTTTGGCGGGCGGCCGCCTTTTCCTTGGAGAGGACAACCATGCCCTCGTCGTTTTCGAGGCGCTCGAGAAGCACCTCCACTTCGTCCCCGACTTCGACGTCCTCGGGGTCTTCAAATTCGCTGGCGGGGATGACGCCTTCGCTCTTGTATCCGATGTCGACGAGAAATTCGCGCGGGCGTATTTCGAGGATGTGTCCTTTGATGATGCTGCCTTCGCGATAGTTCTTCACGGAAGCTGCAATCAGTTCTTGCAGTTCTGGCATAGAGGCCATTGATGGGTTGTTGTTGATTTTCGTTCTACAGGCCCGCTCTGTTGCTGGTTAAACAGGGCGGCCAGATGCGTCATCCGACCGTTTGCGGGTTGGGTAGAATACGGGAAGGGGGTAAAGATGCAACATAAATTCCCCGTCCGGGGAGACACGGAAACCCGGGGGGGACGGGCTTCGGACGGGCGGGCTGCCCCGGGGAGGGGAGCCCCGACCCGAAAACCGCCCCGGGGAAGGGGGGGAACCCGGCAAGTTTGAACCAGTCCGGCTCCTCATTTGACCTCCCGCCCGGGGACTGATAGATATTTTCCCCTTTTCACCAATGAGCAGTTACAAGGACACCCTGAATCTCCCGAAGACGGACTTTCCCATGAAGGCCGGTCTGACCACCCGCGAGCCGGAGATGCTTGCGAAGTGGGAGGCGGACGGCCTCTACGAGAAGATTCAGGAGGCGCGGGCCGGCGCCCCGCTGTTTGTCCTGCATGACGGTCCCCCGTTTGCCAACGGCGACGTGCACATGGGGACGGCGCTCAACAAGGTGCTCAAGGACTTTATCGTCAAATCCCGCACCATGCTCGGTTTCCGGGCCCCCTATGTGCCGGGCTGGGACTGTCATGGACTGCCCATCGAGTTCAAGGTCGTCAAGGAATCGCGCGGGCTCTCGCCCGTGGAGGTTCGCAAGCGATCCGAGGAATACGCCCGCAAATTCATCGATGTGCAGCGGACGCAGTTCAAGCGCCTCGGGGTTTTTGGAACCTGGAACGATCCCTACCTGACCCTCTCGCCGGGTTATGAGGCGGAAATCATCCGGGCCTTTGCGGTCTTCGTGGAAAAGGGGCTTGTTTACCAGTCCAAGAAGCCGGTCTATTGGAGCACCGGCGCCCAGACCGCCCTGGCCGAGGCCGAGGTGGAATACGCCGACCGCACCGACCCGGCCATCTATGTGAAGTTCCCGCTGGTGACCGGTCCCCTGGCGGGCAAGGCCAACATGGTCATCTGGACCACGACGCCCTGGACCCTTCCGGCCAACGTGGGCATCGCGGTCTCGCCGGACCAGGAATACGTTCTTGTCACCCTCGGACGGGATGGCTGGGCGGAGGACTTTTTTGTGGCCAGACCGCTGCTGGAAAACTTCGTCGCCGAGACCGAACTGCAGGTTTACGGCGAAGTCGCCACGGTGCGCGGGGCGGAATTGGCCGGACTCGAGGCCCGGCATCCGTTCCTGGATCGCAACTCGCGCATCATCACCGCGGATTTTGTCACCATGGACACCGGCACGGGCCAGGTTCACATTGCGCCCGGTCACGGCGCGGACGACTACATTGCCGGACGCCAGCACGGGCTGCCCATCCTGTCCCCGGTCGACGACGCGGGCCGGCTCACCGAGGAGGCCGGCGTGCCGGCCTGGACCGGCAAGTATGTTTTTGACGCGAATGCCGACGTCGTCGCCCACCTGCGCGAGATCAAGGCGCTGTTGGGCGAGAAAAAATACCTTCACAGCTACCCGCATTGCTGGCGTTCCAAGACGCCGGTCGTCTTCCGCGCGGTGGAACAGTTTTTCATCCGCATTGACGCCCTGCGCGCCGACGCCCTGAAGGCGATTGACGGCGTGACCTGGCTGCCGCACTGGGGCCGCAACCGGATCTACGGCACGGTGGAGGCCCGGCCCGACTGGTGCATCTCGCGTCAGCGCACCTGGGGCGTGCCGCTGCCCGTCTTTTACACGCCGGAGGGCGAGCCCATCCTTGATGCCGCCCTTGCGCGCAGGGTGGCCGATCTCGTCGAAAAACACGGGACCAACTATTGGTTTGAGAAAAACGACGCCGAGTGGGCGGAAATGCTCGGCCTTCCGGCCGGCACGACCCGCCGCAACGACACGCTCGACGTCTGGATCGACTCCGGGGTGTCCCACACCGCGGTCACGGCCAAACGTCCCGAACTCGGCGGGTCCGGCGTGGCCGACGTGTATCTCGAGGCGACCGACCAGCATCGCGGCTGGTTCCAGTCCTCGCTCATGACCAGCATCGCCCTCAACGGCGCCGCGCCCTACCGGACGGTCATCACCCACGGATTTGTCGTCGACAAGGACACCCGGAAGAAGGTCTCCAAGTCGGAGCAGGGCACGTATGTGAAGCCGATGAATGCCGAGCATTTCGTCAACCAATACGGTGCCGACATCCTGCGGCTCTGGGTTTCCTCGGTTCAATACACCGATGAAGTGCCCTTCGGCGAAGAGGTCTTCAAACAGGTGGCCGAACGCTACCGCGGATTCCGCAATGTGCTGCGCATCCTGCTGGCCAATCTCAACGGCTTTGCCGGCGACGATCTTTCCGGGGCCACCACGATCGACCGCTGGGTGCTGAGCCGGCTGCAGGAGGTGATCGCCCGCTGCCGGAGCGCCTACGAGGCCTACGATTTCCGTGCGGTCTTCGAGACCCTCAACCAATTCTGCACGGTCGATCTCAGCGCGGTGTACATCGACATCACCAAGGACCGCATGTATTGCGACGCCGTGAACAGTCCGCGCCGCCGCGCCACCCAGACGGTGATGAAGGCGTGCTTTGACGCGCTCACGCGTCTGCTGGCGCCGATCCTGGTCTTCACCGCCGAGGAAGCCTGGGGGTATTCCGGGCGCACCACCAGCGTCCATCTCGAAACTTTCCCCGAACCCGAGACCGGCCTCCGCGACGAGGCGCTCGAAAAGCAGGTCGAGGAATGGCTCAAACTGCGCGGCATCGTTTACCAACAGGCCATCGAACCGGCCCGCCAGGCCAAGACCATCGCGAAGCCGCTCGAGGCCCGGGTCACCGTCGAAGTGCCGCAGACGGAGATCGCCGCTCTCGAGGCGGCCAAGACCGAGCTTGAGGAGTTTTTCATCATCAGCGAACTCCGGCTGGTCGCCGGGGAAACGCCGGCCGCCCGGCTGGAAAAATCGCCGCACAAGGGGTGCGCCCGCTGCTGGCGGTACCTGCCCAGCGTCGGACGGGTGGCGGGGCATGACGATCTCTGTGACCGTTGCGCGGAGGCGGTGGACGCCGCCCTGCCGGCTTGAAAGGCGACGGAACGACCCCAGGTGCCATGAAACTCTGGCTCGTTCTCTCCCTGCCGCTTTTTGTCCTCGATCAGGTCACAAAGTTCGTGGTGTTGAAAACCATCTCCCCGGACTCGCATATCGCGGTGATTCCCGGATTTTTCGACCTCGTCCAGGTGCACAACCGGGGCGCCGCCTTCGGCCTGCTGCGGGACCATCCCTGGATTTTCCTGATCCTCGCCTCGGCGGCGCTGGTGGTGCTGGCCTTCATCACCATCACGCGGCGGGTGACCCAGCCGCTGACCCGCGTGGCCGTGGCCATTCTCGCCGCCGGCGTGGCCGGAAATCTCGTCGACCGCCTGATCCACGGCCATGTCATCGATTTCCTTTCCTTCGACCTCCATGTGCCCTTTGCCAACCCCTGGCCGGCTTTTAATGTCGCCGACATGTGCATCTGTGTGGCGGCGGGGTTGTTGGTCATTGCCTCATTTCTGGATGGGAAAAAGGAAACGAAGGCGTCATCGTTGACGCCATGACCTCCTATCCCCGCAGCCCCCACGATCAGGTCGGCGGCATCGTCTATTTCGGACGCATGCTGGACAAAATCCGCCTCAAGGCCGCCGGCACGCTTCACCCCGATCTTCATCAGAATCTGGGCATCGGATTCGATCAACGCTGCACGAGGTTCCTGGGGGTTTCCTACGGGGAACTTGCCGAGCGGGTGCGCGCCGGGCTCTCCGACGAACAGGCGCTGGAATGGTGTTTTGCCCATGGCCGGAAACCGACCGAGGAGGAAATCGAGGTCTGGAACGGTTTCATGACGAAACGCGGATGGAAGGATGCTGCGTCCGAATTGGTGGCGAAACGCAAGAAGGAGAGCGGACTCGAACACCGCGACGACATCCAGACGATGTTCGATTACATCGACGCCGACGAAGGGCGCGCCTAGATCGAATTCTCCAGTTCCCGGAGAAAGCGCGCGTGGTAATCCGCCCAGTTGTTGAGGGCGGCGCGCGCGCGGAGGTCGGAATGACGAACCTCCGCGAGCAGGGCGGTCAGCCCCTGCAGCTTTTCCATCAGGTCCCTTCGCACCAGCGAGACGGGCGGCAGGCGGCCGGAAAGATCCGGACGCAGGCGCCGGAGAATGGCGTATTTCGGGTTTGCCAAAATGTTGGCCATGCGGGCCTTCACTTCGGTGATTTGTTCCTTGAGCAGGGAACAGTAGATGCGCAGCCGGCCGTCGTCGGCCTCCTTCAGGTGGGAGGCTTCCTCCCCGAACCATTCCGTTTCGATGCGGAGGATCTCCCGCAAATCCCGCGCCGCATGGGCGGCGGTGAGCCGTTTCATCCATTCCTCCTTGTGCCGCTTCTTTTCCGGATCCGCCTCGCGGTCCGGATGGAGCGCCTTGGCGAGCCGTTTGTAGAGCGCCTTCAGGTCGCGGGTTTTCGCTTCTTCGTCCTCCCTTTCCCGACAGGTCTTCTCCCGTTGAACCCGGGTCGGCCTGCGGGGAGGTTCGAAATCCGGCTGGACGAAGGCGGTCCCCGCCGCACGGACGCGCGCCTGCAGATTTTGACAAAATTCCCCGGGGTCGCCCGCGGCATCCAGGTCGCTCAGATCCAGATCGACGCCGGCCCGGCGCGCCGCATCCTCGAAATATTCCCGGAGGGCCTCCAGTTCGGCGGCGGTCGATTGCTTTTTGAGCGTCTCCACCTGGGACGGACCCGATTCGGCGGCGATTTTTTCGAGCTCGCGGATTTCCTCATCCGTCAATCCCACGGGATCCTCCCGCAAATTGGTGACCTGGGCGCTGAGAAGATCGGCCAGCGCGCGGTGCCTGCGGGCCGAAAGCCGGTATTTCCCGGTGGCCAGGGCCTCCCGCACAAAACGGACCATTTCGAAGTTGGCGCGGTGGATTTTGGCCAGAAGGGGATAAATTTCGGCGACGCACTCGCGATGCGCCCGGTCGAGTCTGTGGGTTTCCTTTTCCTCCTCCTTCAGGGTCTTCTCGAGGCGTTTCATCAGCCGGTGGAACTCCCGGCGTACCGGGCTGGGTGTCGCCGGGGACGAAGCGGGGGAGGAAAAAATCCGCGTCCGCGCCGCCGGGGAGGCGGAAGGGGATTCCCGGCCGGTTGGGGTCTGGCTGGACATCGGGGCATCATTGCCGCTTCGGGGGGCACGTCAATGGGGATTGCGCGCCCCGGAAGGTTTTTGATGACCGCCGGCGGTGAGGTCGAAGGAACACCGTGCTCAGCAGGTTTCCTTTTCCAGCAAAAACCGCGCAATTGCATCCGAGGCATCCGGCCGGCTGAGGGAGGCGGCGGCCCGGTGCCAGTCTCTCCACCGGTGTCCGTCATCCGCCACGGCGTCCCGTACCGCTTCGGCGATCGCTTCCGGCGAGGTGGCCAGGGTTCCGGCGCCGTTTTCCAGAATGAGCCGGGCATTCCCCTCCTCCTGCCCCGGCACCACCTGGGTGAGGATCATGGGCGTGCAGGCGGCGAGGGCCTCCTGCACGGTGGCTCCGCCGGCCTTGCTGATGAGCAGGTGATTCTCCGCCATCATCCGGGGCAGATGCGGCGCCCATCCGAAGATCTCCGGAGCCCGCCCGCCGGCAACGGCCCGCACGCGCTTTTCGAGGGCCCGGTCGCGTCCCACGGTGACGGTCAGCTTCACATTCCTGAGATTGAGCAATTCGCGCACAATGGCGGGCGCGCGATGACGGCCGGAATTGATCACGTACAAAACCCTCCAGATGCCGTCCGCCGGCGGGGTTTTGTGCCGTCCGCCGAGGGTGGCAAACACGCGGGGCACGGGAAACCCGAGGGTGCGGATCTTTTCCCCGGGCACGCCGGCCTTCCGCAGGACGTCCGCGGTGCCCCCGTTGGCCACCACAAAAACATCGCTGTGGGCCCGGTGCCAGATGGAGTTGACGGTGAGGGAATCGGTGATGATGGTCACCGTGCGAAACGGCCGGCGCACCCGGCGGCGGGTGATGTGGTCGAGGAGGGGATTGCAGCCGGGATAGACGGAAACCACGGTGTCCGGGCGATGTTCGTCGAGAAGCTTCTCGAGCAGTCGGGCGGGGCCGCGGCAGAATCCCATGTGGCGTTCGACGAGCGTCGTCCGGTCGAGGATTTCAAAGACCTTTTGCCAGAGGAGGGGCAGGTGATTGATGACGCCGACGTAGGCGCGGGAGCACAGCCGGTTGAACCAGCCGTAGGCTTCCAGAAACGGGTCGCACACGATCACCTTCGTCTCCGGCGAAACCGCCGCCAGCGCCTCCCGCAGGTTGCGCGCCGCCGCATTGTGCCCTTCGCCGAAACTGCCGGTGAGGATGAGGACGGTTTTCACAGCCAGTGTTTGCGCTTGAAAAACAGGATCATTCCCCCGGCGATCGCGGCCATCATGCCCAGGCAGAGCAGGTAGCCGTAGGGCCAGTTCAACTCGGGCATGTTGAGCGGATGCTCGGTGTTGAAGTTCATGCCGTAGAGCCCGGCGATGAAGGTGAGGGGAATGAAGATGCTCGAGATGACGGTCAGGATCCGCATGATCTCATTGGTGCGGAATCCGAGGCTCGAAAGATAGACGTCCATGAGTCCCGCGGTGAGTTCACGGAAGTTTTCCAGGATGTCGATGATCTGCGTGGCGTGGTCGTAGCAGTCGCGAAGGAACACCTGCGTTTCCGCGCTGATCAGGCCCGAGTCGTCCCGCATGAGGGTGCTGAAAATCTCCCGCTGCGGCCACGCCGCGCGGCGCAACTGCATGAGAAGGCGCTTGTGTTCGTAGAGCCGCCTGAGCGTCTCCCGGGTCGGCTTGCCCAGCAGGTCGTCCTCAATGGCTTCGATGCCGTCGCCCACCGTTTCCAGGATGGGGAAAAACTGGTCGACGGTGGCGTCCAGGAGGGCGTAGGCGAGATAGTCGGCCTTCATCCGGCGCGCGTAACCCCGCCCCGAGCGCAGGCGCGCGCGCACCGCGGCAAAGACATCGTGACCCGATTCCTCCTGAAGCGTCAGGACATAGGAATCCCCGAGAAAGAGGCTGAGCTGTTCCACCGCGATGCGCCGGTCCGTTTCCGGATAAATCATCTCGCTGATGATGAAGTACTGGTCGTCGTAGCGCTCCACCTTGGGGCGCTGCGTCGTGTTCAGCACGTCCTCCATGGCCAGCGGATGAATGGAAAAACGCTCGCTCAGCTGGCGCAGCACCTCCACGGTGCCGAGGCCGTCGATGTTGATCCAGTTGACCTTGGCGGGATCGTAGCGCGCCATCAGTTCCTCGAAACTGTTGAAGCGGCCTTCGAAGATGGATTCCGCGTCGTATTGGATGAGGGAGATTTCCGACGGGCGGGTGGATTTCCCTTCGGGGTGCTCCAAGGTCGCGGGCGGTGTGCCGGGCGGATGGTATTTGATCCGGATCATCCGGAGTCCTACCTCGCCCTGTTAGGCGGAGGCTGGCAACTTAAAAAAATGATCAAACCCCTGGGGCAGGGCCGACGAGGAGGTGCCGGGTTCCGTGAGGCGGCCGATTTCGGTGAGCCGCACCTTGGGAAACACGCCCTTCCAGGCACGGGTCAGGCGATCGGTCTGCCGCGGCGGCACGGCCAGGAGAAGTTCGTAATCCTCGCCGTCGGTCAGGGCCCTCTCCACGTCGCACCCGCGGGTCCTGGGCAGGGCGGAGAAATCGATTTCAAATCCGCACCCGCTGGCCGCCGCCAGGCGCGGCAGGTCGGTGGCCAGTCCGTCGCTCAAATCCATCATGGCCCGCACCGCACCGTGGGCGCCCAGCCACCGTCCCTCGGCCACGCGCGGGATGAAGTCCAGGTGCTTCCCCTCGAGGGAGCCGCCCAGGGTGCCGGTGACAAACAGGCGGTCGCCGGGGCGGCCGCCCGAACGCCGCAGAAGGCGCCCGGGTTCGACGCGTCCGGTCAGGGAAACCGCCACCGCCGTGTGTCCGGCCCGGGTCGTCTCCCCGCCCACAATGCCCACGCCGAACTTTTTGGCCGCCTTGCCGAGGCCCTTGTAGAATTGTTTCCAGTAGGCCACCCGGACGGTGGACGGGGTGAAAACCGTCACCAGCGCGTGCAGCGGTTCGCCGCCCATCGCGCCAATGTCGCTCAGGGCCCGGCAGAGCGCCTTCCAGCCGACGCGTTCCGGTTCGTGGGTGGGCAGGTAATGGACACCTTCGACCACGCAGTCGGTCTTGAGCAGGAGCAGGTCGCGCGACCCCGGGGATTGCACGACGGCGCAGTCGTCGCCCGGCCCCGTCAGGACATTGCGTCCCTCGGGCAGACCGGTGAGGATTTCCTTGAGAAAGCGGTCCTCGGTGAGGTGCCCGAGGGTTATTTCGTCAGATCGGGCCATAGGAGGGCGGTCACCACCGTCACGGTGTTGAAGGTGGCATGCATGAGGATGGGGGCCCAGAGGGAACCGGTTTTTTCGTAGACCAGGACCAGCGCCACCGCCAGGAGAAAAAGCGGCACCAGCGCGGGAAGATGACCGTGCATTGCGGCGAAAATCAGGGACGTGACGAGAAGGGAAATCCAGCGCCCCGCGTACTTTCTCAGGACCCCATGCAGGTATCCGCGAAAGATCACTTCCTCGGCCACCGGCGCCACGGCGACCGCCATCAGGATCATGGGAAGGCGGTCCGCAAAATCCCGGGCGCCGCTGAGATATTCCACGGCATCCTGGGGCTCGGGCGAAATGCCGGCGAGATGCATGAGGGCCATCGGCAGAAAAATCACCGGATAGGCCGCCAGCAGGGAGCCGAGGGCGAACAGAATCCCGCCCGGCCAGTTCTCCCAACGCAGTCCGAAAAGCCGCACCGGATTGCGGTCCCGGCCGATCAACACACCGAGAATCATCAGGACGATGCAGACGTAGAGGAAGATCGAGAGATGGATGGCATGCGGGGTGATGTCCAGGCGCTTCCCGAAGGTGTCCACGGTCTGGGCGACGATGAACACCGTCAGCAACGCCGCAAACGCTGCGTCCACCTTGCCAAAGTCCACCGCCGGCCGCACCGGCGCGGGCAGGCGCAGCGCCATCCGGCCGTAATACAACAGGCCGGCCGCGGCAAGGACGCCGAGAATTGCGATTTGAACGACCTGGGGCACTACGGCGCAAAAAACGGCGGCAACAGATAAACCCGTCCGGGCTGCAGCTTCGGCATGCCTTCGAGCATGTCGATCTTGATTTCCGGGGCCTTGGACGAAACGAACATTCTCAACAGCGAGGACAGGGTGATCACACGCTTGTAGCGCACCACGCCGGCCTCGGTCGCGCCGGACAGTTCGCGCGCCTTTTGGTAGGCGTCCTCGATGTAACCCAGTTGGTTGACCAAGCCGGCCTCCAGGGCGTCCGTGCCGCTGAGGATGCGTCCGTCGGCCACGCCCTCGCGGAGCTTTTGTTCGTCCAGGTTGCGCGCCTTGGCGACGATCCCGACAAAGCGGTCGTAGCTCTGCATGACGAGTCCCTGCACGTACTCCTGTTCCTCCGGGGTCATCTCGCGGGCGCCATTCAGCATGTCCTTGAATTTCCCGCTTTTGAAAATCACCGCCTGCAGGCCGATTTTCCCGAAGAGATCGCGGTAGTTCAGGGTGGAAATGATCACGCCGATCGAGCCCGTGAAGGTGGTGGCATTGCACATGATGTAGCTGCCCCCGCAGGCCGTGTAGTAGGCTCCCGAGGCGCCCAGCGAGTTGAAATACACCACCGAGGGCTTGGTTTTGCTGAAGAGCTGGAGGCTGTTGTAAAGCACGTCCGAAGCGGTGATCTCCCCGCCGGGGCTGTCCACCGAAATGACCACCGCCTTCACGTCCGGATCCTTCTGGGCCTGCTCAAGCGCCCGCTTGAAATCCTGCACCTGGTCATCCCCGAGACCGCCCTCCACCCCATGCGCGATCATGCCCTCCAGCGGAATGACCACGATCTTGCCCTTCCCGGAGGGGGCCGGTTCGATCACCTCTTCATCGTATTCCTTGACCGGCAGAGTCCGGACCGCGGTCAGGCCCGGACCCTTCGGTCCCTTGGAACCGATCAGGGCCGCGAACAGAACCAGGTTCACAAACATGCTCCCGCAGACCGCCAGGAACAGAAAAACGATGACGCATCCAGACTTTTTCATCCGCGCGCCGAGCCTGCCCCATTGCCGTCCATCCCACAAGGCCGGATTGAGGGGAAAACGCACCCTCCCGCCGGCCCGGGGATGTGAATAACTTGGGAAAAAATCCGCGTTCCCCGGGGGAGTTGTTCACGGGAGGTTTGTGAATGACCGGAAAATTTCCTATGCCGGGAACATGACGTTAACCGAAATCCAGCAGGCCCTGGCCCGCCTTGAGACCCGACCGCGACAGAGTCTCGGCCAGAATTTTTTGCACGATCAAAACCTGGCCCGCTGGATCGTGGCGCAACTCGACCTCCAGCCCGGCGAGCATGTCGTGGAGATCGGACCCGGACTCGGCGCCCTCACCGAATACCTGGTGGAATCCGGGTGCCACGTCACCTGCATCGAGAAGGACGGCACCATGGTGCACTGGCTCGGCGAAAAATTTCGCGGTGCCGACGTGGAACTGTTCCACATGGACGCGCTCAAATTTGACCTGCGAAAACTCTACGGTCGGGGTCCGGTCAAACTCGTCGGCAATCTCCCGTATTACGTCTCCACACCGCTCATCGCCAAATACACCTCCGCCCTCTCACCCGCATCAATCCTTGTTCTCACGCTCCAGCACGAGGTGGCGGCGCGTCTTTGCGCCACACCGGGCACGAAGGATTTCGGCGCCATGAGCGTGTGTTCCGCGCGGCGCTGGGACATCCGCTACGCGCGGAAACTGCCGGCATCGGTGTTTTATCCCGCGCCCCAGGTTTCTTCCGCGGTCGTGACCATGCGCCGCAAGCCGGCCGGCGTGGTTCCCGCCTGCGACGAGACGCTCTTTGAGTCGCTGGTGCGCCGCGGTTTCGGTGAGCGCCGCAAACAACTCCGCAAACTGCTGCCCGAATACCGCGCGTCCTGGCCGGAACTTTGCGCCGCCCTCGGGGTTCCCGAGACGGTGCGCGCCGAGGAACTGACCCTCGCCCAATGGGAAAATCTGGCCCGCCTTGTCCGGCCCGCCCGCGCCCAGAGCGGCGGGGAGTTGTTTGACGTGGTTGACGCCGGGGACCGGGTGATCGACACCCGGCCGAGGGATGACGTTCATGTGAATAACTTGCGGCATCGCGCCGTGCACATGCTGATTTTCAACTCCGCCGGCGAGCTTCTTCTCCAGAAACGCTCCATCTGGAAGGACCGCAATCCGGGGCTTTGGGACTCCTCGGCGGCGGGTCATGTCGACGCCGGCGAAACCTACGCCGCGGCGGCGCAGCGGGAGATTGTCGAGGAGATCGGCATTTCGTGCCCGCTGGAACCCCTCGGACGCCTGCCCTGCTCGGAGTCCACCGGGTGGGAGTTCATCGAAGTCTTTCGCGGCCGCCACGACGGGCCCTTTCGTCCCGCCCCCCTGGAAATCGAAACGGCCGCCTTTTTCCCGCTCCCCCAGGTGCGCGCCTGGATGGAGCGGACCCCGGAGGACTTCAGCCCGGTGTTCCGGCAGGTGATGGCGCTGGTCGCCTGAAAGATCGGACCGATCGGACCCGATCGCGATTCTTGTTGCGCGTGCGCCCGGCAGGGCAGAGACTGGCCGCTCGGTTACCCATTCATCATGCAACTCGGAATGATCGGTCTCGGCAGGATGGGCGCGAACATGGTTCGTCGGCTCATGAAACACGGGCATGAATGCGTCGTTTACGACACAAACCCGGACTCGGTGAAGCAGTTGGTGGGCGAAGGCGCCATCGGAACGGCGTCCCTGGAGGAGTTCGTCGGCAAGCTCACCGTCCCTCGCAACGCCTGGATCATGGTCCCCGCGGCCATCACCGACAAGGTGGTCGATGAACTGGCCGCCCTGCTTTCACCGGGTGACACCATCATCGACGGCGGAAACTCCTATTTTCGCGATGACCGCCGGCGCAGCGCCCGGCTGCGTCCCAAGGGCATCCACTACCTCGATGTCGGCACCAGCGGCGGCGTGTGGGGGCTGGAACGCGGATATTGCATGATGATCGGCGGGGACAAGGAGGCGGTGGATCGTCTCGATCCCATTTTTGCCGCCCTGGCTCCCGGAATCGGTGATGTGCCGCGCACGCCCGGGCGCGAGAAGCTCGGCGGCACTTCCGAACAGGGGTATTTGCATTGCGGACCCTCCGGCGCCGGACACTTCGTCAAGATGGTCCACAACGGCATCGAATACGGCATCATGGCCGCCTTTGGCGAAGGTTTCGACATCCTCGCCAATGCCAATGCCAGCCTCAAAAAGGGCCAGGCCGACGCGGAGACCGCCCCGGTCGGCGACGATTATGTCTACGACATCAACCTCGCCGATGTTGCCGAAGTCTGGCGGCGCGGCAGTGTGGTGAGTTCCTGGCTGCTTGACCTGGCGGCCGCGGCTTTCGCCAAGAGCCCGAAACTCGAGGAGTTTACCGGGCGGGTTTCCGACTCCGGCGAAGGACGCTGGACCGTCATGGCCGCCATCGAGGAGGCCGTGGATTGCGACGTGCTGAGCGCCGCGCTTTTTGCGCGTTTCCGTTCCCGCAAGGATCACACCATGGCGGAGAAGGTCTGCTCGGCCATGCGCTTCCAGTTCGGCGGCCACCTCGAAAAGCCGGTGGTTTAGCGGACGCCGTTGCCGGATTGGGTCCGAATTCCTCTTCCCGGCGGGCGGTGGATGTGGCCGCCTGCCGGGCATTCCGGGTGCGTGCCATGAGATTGTTGGTCGCATGGCCCGCGGTTGGCGCCGGCGCGGCCCTGTGGTTGTCCGGCTGCCTCGCGCCCCCGAAGGCGCCGCCCTTCGCGGCCATCCGTTCCGAACCGGCCGCCGTGCGCTGGCAGCAGGGGACACACGTGTCCGTCCTGCGTGCGACCTGTGAAAAGGCGGCTTCCGGCAGCGTGCGCGTCACCCTCGACCGGCCCGGAGCCGGGTCGTTCGTGCTGGAGCCGGACGGACGGTTGATCGCCCCCAACTGGACGGGTCAGGTGGGCGCCGCGCCGCCCGGATTGTCCGTCTGGGGTTCCTTCCTGACCATCTGGCAAAACGCCGATCGCCTCCCGCCGGGCGACCGGGAATTTCACACCCCGGCGACCCGCATCGCGGTTCGGAAAACGGCCCGCGGATTGGAATCCGTGGGCATTCGCAGTCTGGACGCGCCGGAGTCCCTGAACGTGGTCTTCAGGCCAGGGCGTCAATCTTCCCGGCCAGGAGAAAATCCGCCTCCGTGAGCCCGCCGGCGCTGTGGGTGGAAAGCCGCAGCAGGACCTTGTTCCACCGGATGTCGATGTCCGGATGATGATTGGCCGCCTCCGCCCGCAGGGCCACGGCATTCACAAAAGCCATCGCCGCCACAAAGTCCCGAAAGACAAACTCCCGGCGGATTTCCGCCCCGTCGCGGATCCAGCCCGGCAGGTTTTCCATCCGGGCGGCAATTTCCGATTCGGAAAGGATCTGGCTCATGCCCAAGTATCGCAGAAAACGCGCAGGATGGCTCTAAAATGTCTCGGCGGGCCAAAGAACCCCCAAGGGGCGTTTCCCGGCGTTTGGAATGGGAAAACCGTCCGCCGACGTTGTTCTCAAGAGCGTGGTTGCCTTCTGTTCGGGGACGTGTAAACATCAAAAGATACGCCCAGGCGGAGCAAGATGGCCAGACCGGTTGGCTTGCCTGCAGCTCCCCGAGCCGCAACTGGCCCTATAGTTCAACGGATAGAACGGAGGTTTCCTAAACCTTAAATCTGGGTTCGATTCCCGGTGGGGCCACATGCATTGAGATTCGACAAGCGTCCACAGTTGAGTTGGTCCGCAAACCGATGACACAGGCAAATCAGGGGGGAGTGAATTTCCCGGCCGGGGTGCCCCACCGGCACGATTTATGGGGAATGAATGGAAAACGCCGCCGGAGGGCCTCGCGGAGCAGTGTATCGCCGCAATCCCGCGGGCGCGACATCGTGCCGCCGGCGACCACCTCCCTTAGTCCCCGTGGCGGGGCCAAACACCGGACCTTGAAAATCCGGATTCTCGCCCTGCTCGCCGCGGCCGGGCCGGAGGGAAGAACCGTTGAGGAACTGGCGGATGAGCTGGAAATCCTCAAATTTCGCGTGCAGACGTGGTTTGACAGCACTGGGAAACGCCTTCCGGAGATCGAGAAAACGGCGCCCGGTCGCTGGAGGATGAAGCCGCATTGAGGGCTGAGCGGGGCGGTCATTGGGTCGTCCTGAAGAACGGCGCACCGATCACGGTCGCGCAATTGTTTCGACAGGGGGAGCGGCGGTGGGGAAAACTGACCGTTTCATCCACCGAATATGCCAACCGTTCTTCCGTCCCGGCAGGGGGTCATTTCCTGGGCCTTGTGTTTTGTCGCCCTTTGTTTTCTTGGCCTGGTCCCTCCGACCGCCCGAGCGGCGGTGATTCTGGTGATCGATGTTTCGGATCCCTCGGCGGTGACGTTCGCCGCCACGGGAGCCCCTGCGGAAAATGACGATGAGGAGTCTTTTTTGATGGAGGGCATTTCGCTCGTCGGTTTTTTCAGGTCCTCCCTCGATGACACCGACATTCATTATTTTGAGGTGCCTTCCCATCTGCGAAACCCGGCAGGTGATGCCTACACGTCCCTTGTCAGTTTCAATTTCTCGACCCTTTCGGCGACACCTACCTGGATCTTTCTGTTTTCGCCATGGGTTTCGACACGCAGGACTTCAGCACGGGGGCGCCGGCCCTTGGCGGACAGGCCGTGGCGGATCTGAGCGCCTGGGCGGCCTTTCTGCCGACGCCCGGAACAGGGGGGCTGGTTTATGCCGGGGACGGCATGATGGGTCCGGGGACTTTGATTGGCGAATTTGCCGTGATCCTGGAACCGGCGGTCGCCGGGCTGCTGGGTATGGGCGGATTGCCCGCGCTGTTTCGTCTGCGTCGCCGGCGCTGAGCGATTTCTTTCAACGGACCGGGGAATTCCGTCCCTTTGCGAACCGTTCCCGCACGGCGCTGGGCGTTTGTCCCGTGTAGCGTTTGAAGACCGTGGCAAAATACTGGGAGGAGGAAAATTCCAGGGCGTGGGCCACTTCGGTGATGGATGAACGCCCCGACTCGAGACGGCGCCGGGCTTCGGCGATTTTGGCGCGCAGCACGTATTCACCCGGCGGCACGCCGGTTTCCTCCTTGAAGAGGGCCTTGAAGCGGGGAACGGACAACCGGGCCTGCGCGGCGAGGTCGGGCACGGAAAGCGGTTCCTCCAGATGGTCCTCAATATACCGGCAAATCCTGGCCATGCGCTGACCGGAATTTTCGGTGTCGGATCCCGCCCGGGCGCAGCGCAGGACCTCGAGAAAAAATCCGAGGGCCTCGACGGTGAGGGCGGCCGTTTGCAGGGGGGAGCGCGGTTCGTGAAACAGGGCGGTGATGGCATCGAGCTGGCTTTTCATCCTGGCCGAGCCGCGGAAATGCCGGCGCGGAAGATGACAGAGGGAGTTCCAGAGATGCGCGGAGGTGGAGGCGGGCAATCCAAAGAGGGTCCGGCCCGTCCGTTTCAGCATGATCCAATACAGAACCCCCTTTTCCTCGGGGTTGCCGGCCGTGCTGTGGCGCTCGTGGGGAAAGGCGACAAAAACATCCCCTCCGCGCAGATGGTGGTTCCGCTTCCCGGCGCGGTAGGTCTGCCGGCCCTTCACGAGATAACACACTTCCAGAAGGTCGCCGTGGGTATGCTCGGCAAGCGGCGGACCGGCTTGGGTGTAGTTGTAGCGTCCGACAAGGAACACTTCCGGCAGGCCGACCGCCGCCAGACGCATTTCAATGCGCCGGCGGTTGCGCAGGGCGGGGGAAAGAAGCATGTTTGAAATTGTATTGCGCTATTGTCTTGAAAGTCAAACGGACAGGTTGCTGCGAAATTCCCGCCCATGAGCTACGACCCCTCCCTGCTGCGCGAAGAACCTCCGTTGGAGGAACTGACCGAGAACATCCGCAAGGGCAAGTCCATCACCTGGTATCGCAGTCCGCTCACCCCGGAACAGATGAAGGAGCTGCATCAAAAAAGCGACGCCAAGGGCGCCGTGCAGACGCTGGGATACCTGGGCATCCTGGTGGCCCTCGGCGGATTGGCCTATTATTCCTCCGGCCACTGGCCGTGGCCGGTGACCGTTCTCCTCGTCATGGCCCTCGGCGTGTGTTCGAGCTTCCACATCAATGCGGTGCATGAACTCGGCCACATGACGGTCTTCAAGACGCGCCGGCTGAACGTGATTTTCTGCCACGTCTTCGGCTTCCTCGGCTGGATCAATCACCATGTCTTTCAGTCGAGCCACACGCGTCATCACCGCTACACCCTGCACCCGCCGGATGACCTCGAAGTGGTGCTGCCGATCCGCATTGTGCTCTGGCATTTCGTGCGGGACGGCATCGTCAATTTCTTCGGGTTCCGCCACGCGCTGCTCACAAACTGGCGTCTGGCCCGCGGACGGTTCCAGGGGGAGTGGGAACTGACGCTGTATCCGGATTCCGCCCCGGAAAAACGGCGCGACGCCATCCGCCTGTCGCGCCTCATCTTGGGCGGTCATGGTCTGGTGTTTCTGATCTCGGCCGTCACCGGTCAGTGGATCCTTTTCGTGCTGATCAGTCTCTCACCCTTCCTTGGCAACATCCTGCACCTGCTCTGCAACAACACCCAGCATGTGGGTCTGCAGGACAACGTGAATGACTTCCGCCTGTGCAGCCGCACGTTCCTGCTCAATCCGGTTGTTCGTTTTCTCTACTGGCAGATGAACTACCACATCGAACACCACATGTATGCGGCGGTTCCCTGCTACCACCTCGGAAAGCTGCACGAGTACATCAAGGCGGACCTGCCGCCGACGCCGGACGGATTGATTGCCGTCTGGAAGGAGATCATCGCCATTTTGCGGAGCCAGGAAAAAGACCCCGGCTACCAGCATGTGGTCCCGCTGCCGCCGCCCATGCCGCGGGTCCCCCGGCCGGCCACCGCCTGAGGCGGAAAGGTTCCGGGGCGCCCACCGGGGCTTGACAGGCGCGCCTTCCTGGTGTCCTTCGGCATCATGAAACCCCTCGCGATCGCTTTGGCCCTTATGACCGCTTCCGCCTTTACCGCCCCTCTGCAGGACATCTCCTTCAAAACCATGGAGGGCCGGGAGGCGTCGTTGAAGGACTACGCCGGCAAGGTCGTGCTCATTGTCAACGTCGCCTCCAAATGCGGACTGACCAAACAATACGCCGCCCTCGAGGCGCTTTATCGCAAATATCAGCCCCAGGGCCTTGTGATTCTGGGATTTCCCTGCAATGACTTCGCCGGTCAGGAACCCGGCACCAACGAGGAAATTCAGAAGTTCTGCCAGGAGAAGTACGACGTCACCTTCCCGCTTTTCGACAAGATCAGCGTCAAAGGCGAAAACCAGGCTCCGCTTTATGCGGCGCTGACCGGACCGGGGGCGAAATTTCCGGGCGAGGTGAAGTGGAACTTCGGAAAATTCCTCATCGGCCGAAACGGTGAGGTTCTGGCCCGTTTTGAACCCCGCACGACGCCCGATGATCCGGCGGTGATCAGCGCCATCGAGGCGGCGTTGAAAGACTGACAAAAAAAGGCGGCAGCGCCTTCGTGCCCCGCCTGTTTGGGTTGGTAGAGTGCGGCGGCCCCTTCCGCCGCACTCCCATCTACCAAAAGGAAGAACAGCCCGGCCCTTTCCCCGGTTGGGGACATCCCCCCAGTGCCTCCAACCCATCTCCCTGGGCCGGACTGTTCGATTGAAATCCGTGAAAGCAGACGGCGTGCCAAAGTTGGCGAAAGCCGGAAATCGAGGCGGATTTTGCCGGAAAATCAGGATTTTTTTCCGTCGGGGGGCTTGTCCGGTGTCGCGTTCGGGGCACGCAGGGTTTCCGCGATGTTCCAATTTGACCATTCGAGACGTTGCCGGGCCTCCTCTTCGGAAACGGCCAGTCGGGTGGCGACGTAGCGGGCGGCGCGTTGCCGCAGTTTTTCATTGGTGGGCTGCAGGCAGGACATGAAGTTACCCTCCACGCGTCCGAGACTGATCATTGTGCAGGAGGAGAGGATGTTCAGAGCGACCTTGGTGGCGGTGCCGGCCTTGAGGCGGGTGGAGCCGGTGATGAGTTCGGGGCCGGTGGGAAGATCGATTTCCACCGTGGCGGTGAGGTCTCCTTTTTTTCGCCGGGGATTGCAGGTGATGAGGAGGGTGGCGGCTCCGAGTCGGCGGGCGGCTTCCAGGGCGCCACGGACAAACGGCGTGCGTCCGCTGGCGGTGATGCCGCAGACGACATCCCGGGCGCCCACACCGCGTTCGTGCACGGCAAGCGCGCCACCGTCGGCGTCGTCCTCCGCGCCTTCGACGCTTTGCTGGATGGCCGGCGCGCCTCCTGCAATCAGGGCCTGTACCAGACCCGGCTGCACCCCGAACGTGGGGGGCATTTCGCTGGCGTCGAGCACGCCCAGCCGGCCGCTGGATCCGGCGCCCACGTAAAAAAGGCGTCCGCCCGCGGACAGGGCGGCGGCGGTCAGTTCCACCGCCTGCGCGAGCGGGTCGGCCACCGCGGCGAGCGCTTCCTCGACAAAGCGTTCCTCCCGCACAAAGAGCTCCACCAATTCCCGCGTGGGCAGGGAGGTGAGGTGGGCGGAGCGGGGATTGGGTTGTTCGGTCGGTGCCTCAAGAAGGGTGGGTTCGAAGGAGGATTTTGCCGGCAGGGCTTCGACGCCCATCGCGCCGAGAGCCAGCCGCACGGCCCCCAGGGTGGCGGGAGGGGCACAGACTTCGGTGCGGGCCCCCGGGATTTTGGCGACGAGGGCCCGGTGAAAAAGTTCGCCGTAGCGCGGCTGGCGGGTGAAAAGTCCGCCCATCAGCCGCACGGTGGGCGTTTCCATTTTCAACCGGCCGGCCACCGCGGCGGTGAGCCGGGCGAGGGCTTCCGCACCGTCCTGGAGAATGCGCGCATTCTCCCCGGCGTGTGCAAAGACCAGCGGGGTCAGCCGGGCAAGATCGTTTTTCTGCGCGGCCTGCGCCCAGAGGGTGAGATCGCGCAGGGAATTGAGACCGAGGGTGCGGAGAACGTCCTGCGCGAAGGGGCTGATGCGCCGCGCGGTGTCGAAGGCAAAAAGGATGTTCCGCAACGCGTGGATGGCGAGATCGTATCCGCCGCCGGAGTCGCCCAGCAAATGCCCCCAACCGCCGGCACGGTCCTCGACGGCCCCCCGGCGGCCGGTCACCGCCGAACCCGTTCCGGCGATCACGGCAATGCCGTCCCCGGAGCCAAACGCCGCCGCAAAAGACGATTCGCGGTCGCTCCCGGTGGCGACGACCGTCCCGGGCCACAGCGAGGCGACGAGGGACTGCAGGGTGGCGCGGTCCTTTTCCGTGGCGCAGCCGGCGAGAAAAACCCCCACATGCGTCACGTCGCGGGGCAGGGCGTTCAGCAGGGCACGCAGGGCTTCCGGACTGAGGAGTTTCATGTTGCCGGGGCCAAGCCGCCCCTCCCGCAAAACCCGCACGGCGCCGTCCTCTTCCTCGCAAAGCATCCACGAAGTTTTGGTCGCGCCGCCGTCCACTCCGAGAATTCGATGCTTGGAAACCGCGTGCATGAGGCGAATGTATAGCAGATTCCATGAAGAAGCTTTTGCCATTTTTGCATCCCGCCATTCCGGCCGTCCTTTTGGTGGTCTGGTTCACCGGACTGTGGATGCTCTCCTCGATGAAGGGCGATCAGATCGACCTCCCCTCGTTCGATCACGCGGACAAGGTGGCGCATTTTTCCTATTTTCTCGCCGGCGGGTTTCTTTTTGCCTGGATGGTCCGCCGGTCGGTGAAGTGGACGGATTGGCGGATTGCGCTGCTGACCCTCGCTCTCATGGGCGCCGTGGGGGCCGTGGACGAAGTGCATCAGCTCTGGACTCCGGGCCGGTCGGGCGCGGATCATGGGGACTGGCTGGCGGATGTTTCCGGGGGGCTGGCCGGCGCGTGGATATTTTTGATCATTTATGGCTTCGTCACCCGAACAGCACATTCTGAAGCTCCGGCAGGAGATTGAGCATCACAACCGGCTCTATTACGAGGGCCTGCCGACCGAGATCACCGACCAGGAGTTCGACGCGCTCCTGCGTCAGCTCCGTGAGCTCGAACAACAGCATCCCGAGCTCATCACGCCGGACTCGCCGACCCAACGCGTGGGCGGCGCGCCGCTCGAGGCGTTCGAATCCGTGCGGCATCTCGTGCCCATGCAGAGTCTGGACAACACCTATGACGAGGGCGAGGTGGCGGATTTTGTGCGGCGTATCCGGAAGCTTCTTCCGGGCGAGAACATCCCCCTCACCGTCGAGCCCAAGGTGGACGGCGTGGCCATTTCCCTGCTTTATGAAAACGGCCGCCTCGTGCGTGCGGCCACGCGGGGGGACGGGGTGACCGGGGACAATGTCCTTGAAAACATCAAGACCATCCGGTCGATTCCGCTGCAGTTGAAGGGCGACGTTCCCGCGCGCATCGAAATCCGCGGCGAGGTGTACCTGCCGAAAAAACGCTTTGCCCGCATCAACGAGGAACGCGACGAACAGGGACTGCCCCCGTTTGCCAATCCGCGCAATGCGGCCGCGGGGTCCCTCAAACAGCTCGATTCCCGGTTGACCGCCCGGCGCGGACTCGAGGCGTTGTTTTATGGCTTCGGCGCGTTTGAGGGCACTCTGCCGCGAACGCAGCGTGAGTTTGTCGAACTCCTGCGCACCTTCGGCCTGCCCGTGCCCGACCGGATCTGGGTGGCCTTGACGGTCGAGGAGGCGCTGGAGGCCATCCGGGAACTGGGAAAAATCCGGCACGACTTTCCCTACGAAACGGACGGCGCCGTCCTGAAGGTCGACATCCTCGCCCAGCGCGAACAGCTCGGGTCAACTTCGAAGGCCCCGCGTTGGGCCATTGCCTACAAATACGAACCCGAACGCGCCGTCACCCGCCTGCGCGACATCACCGTTCAGGTCGGCCGCACCGGCGTCCTCACCCCGGTGGCCGAACTCGAGCCGGTGTTTGTCAGCGGCAGCACCGTCAGCCGCGCCACGCTGCACAACGAGGAGGAGGTGCATCGCAAGGACATCCGCATCGGCGATCATGTCCTCATCGAAAAAGCCGGCGAGGTGATTCCCGCGGTGGTCGAGGTGGTCAGGGACCGGCGCGACGGCAGCGAGAAGGTCTTTTCCATGCCGCAAACCTGTCCGTCCTGCGGCGGTTCCGTCCTGCGCGAACCCGGCCAGGTCGCGCTGCGCTGCACGAACCCCTCCTGCGGCGCGCAGCTGCGCCGACGGCTGGAACATTTCGCCTCGCGCGGCGCGATGGACATCGAGGGCCTCGGCGAAAGCATGGTCGCGCAGCTCGTGGATTCCGGACTCGTCCGGGATCTGCCGCAGATTTACGACCTGACAAAGGAACAGCTTCTCACCCTGGAGCGCATGGGGGAAAAAAGCGCGTCGAACCTGCTCGCCGGCATCGAGGCGAGCAAGGAACGACCGCTTTGGCGCCTGCTTTTTGGTCTCGGCATTCTCCACGTCGGCGCCACCGCGGCGCGCAAGCTCGCGGAGCGGTTCCGTACCCTGGACGCCCTGGCTTCCGCATCCCTGGAGGATCTGAAGTCCACGCAGGACGTGGGGGACGTCATGGCCGCCAGCATCCGGCAGTGGTTCGACAATCCCAAGGTTCGCGAACTGCTCGAAAAGCTGCGCGCGGCCGGATTGAACTTCGGGGAACGCGACGAACACGCCACCACCGGCGAGGGACCGCTGAAGGGAACCACCTGGGTCCTCACCGGCACACTCAGCATCCCGCGCGACGAGGCGGCGGAAATGATCCGCCGGGCCGGAGGCACCGTCTCCGGCAGTGTCAGCAAAAAAACCACCTACGTCCTGGCCGGCGAGGAAGCCGGCAGCAAACTCGACAAGGCCCGCAAGCTGGGGGTGAACATTCTCTCCGAAGACGAGTTTCGCAGGATGCTGTCGCCGGACTGATCCCCCGGCCCCTGCTTTCCCCCGTAACCAAGCGTCCCTAAGCCGGAACCGGCCGCACCTCCTTGCGCAGCAGGGCGAGGAAGCGGTGCAGCACCGGATTGGAATCGCCGGGACGCCAGGCGGCGCCGACTTCCCAGCGCGCTTCGGGATCCGGGATCCGGTGAAACCGGACCCCCGCGAAATGCGAGGTGCGGAAGGATTCTCCAATGAGGGTCAAACCCAGCCCGGCGCGAACCAAGGCCAGCGCCGTGGTGGTTTCCGGGACTTCCTGGACGACGCGCGGATGAAATCCGTGCTTTGCGCACAGGCGCAGCACGTGGTTGTAAAATGTCGGAGAGCGCTCGCGGGAGATGAGGACAAAGGGTTCGTCGCGGCAATCCGCCAGCGAAAGTTTCGCCGGCAGACGCGCTCCCGGGCGGGACACCAGCGCCACCCGGTCGCTGCCCACCGGCAGCGTTTGCAGATCCGGCGGCGCCGGCAGGCGCACAAATCCCACGTCGATCCGCTCCGAACGCAGCCCCTCCGTCTGTTCCGACGTGGACATGTCCTGCAGGCTCAGTTCCACCTCGGGCAGATTGCGGCGCAGTTTGACGAGCAGACGCGGGACCAGTTCGAAGGTGTGAAAACCAAATCCCAGCCGAAGCCGTCCCACGTCGCCCCGGGCCGCGCGCCGGGTCCAGGCCAGAAGATGTTCGCTGTCCCGCAGAAGGGAGCGGGCCCCGGGAAGAAACTGCCGGCCCAGGGCCGTGAGCCGGGCGCCGCGGCGGCCGCGGGAAAACAACGGTCCGCCCAGTTCCTCCTCCAGCCGGAGAATCTGCTTGCTCAGCGCCGGCTGCGACAGGTGCAGCAGCTGCGCCGCCTTTCCGAAATGCAGTTCCTCCGCCAGCACCACAAAGGAACGGATTTCGCGGAGTTCCATAACGAAAAGTTATTATCAGAATGAAATTCTTCCATTGGAAGAATCAAAGAAATCGGGGAAGGATGTTGCCATGAATGCGAACCCCGCCGCCGGAGAAGCCGGTGACCCCCGTCGCCCGCGCCTGGCCTTTGTGGATCTCGACGATACGCTGCTTGGACCCGACAAAACCATCAGCCGCCGGAACGTCGAGGCCCTGGGCGCCCTGCGTTCCATGGGCGTCGAGGTGGTGGTGGCTTCCGGACGGCATCATCACAACGTCCGCCTGTTCCGGGAGCTCGGGGACCTGCGGTGGATCGTGTCCTCCCAGGGCTGCATGGTGGCGCCGGCCGGGGCGGAGGAACTGCTTCGCGAGGTGACATTGTCTCCGGATCTCGCCGGGGAGATTTGCGAGCGCGGCCGGCGTCTGGGGCTGACCCTGCTGGCCTATGACCGTCATCGCGCCTACGCGGAGACCCGCACCGAATGGACGGAGCTTTACGAGCGCAAGTCGGGCTGGATTCCGAGGGTGGGGGATTTTCGCGATCTGCCCCAGGACCGGTTTCTGAAGATTTTCTGGTCCGGCGAACCGGCCCGCATCACGCAACTGGCCCATGAGCTGGCGCCGGAAATGCAGGGGCGGCTTCAAATGGTGCTGACCGAACCCGAGCTGCTGGAATTCACCGTGCTCGGGGCCACGAAGGCCGCGGGGGCGGCCGTGCTTTTGGACCACCTGGGGCTGCGTCCCGAAGACGCCCTGGCCTTTGGCGACGGAAACAATGATGTGGAAATCCTCCGGTGGGTGGGAACGTCCGTCGCCATGGCGCACGGTCGTCCCAGTGCGCAGCGGGCCGCGCGGTTCATCTCTCCGCCCGGGCCGCCGGAAACCGCGTTTGCACGCGCCGTGGATCTGGTGCTCGGCGAGGTCGCTTAGCGCGGCGGCGGGAATTTTTACCGCAATCTTGCGATGCGGCGGCGTTTGACCGCAGGATCGCGGGCTCATGTCCGATTCTGTTTGTCCCGCCTCGAACCCGTCCGAAGGGGAGCCGTCCGCCGCCACGCCGGCTCTGATTGAGGAACTCGCGCGTCATCCGCTGGGTTCGATGGTGGCGCTGTACGAACGGGATGCCGAGACCGGTGCCGTGGGGCTCGTGTTGTATCCGAAGGGTTTTGAAAACCGCTTTGTCAGGCGGCGCACGCATCTGAGCGGAGTGGCCGTCGACGCCTTCAGCGCGTCCCTCGGGGCCCCGCTGCGTGCGCGCCGGGTGGATTCGCTTCTTCAGATCCAGGAACGGACCGACTCCCCGTGCGTCGCCTTTGGCCAAGGGCGCACCATGCGGGGCGGAGGCACGGTCGAAAAATTGCGTTTTCGGTCCCAGGAGGTTTCCCAGGCGGACGGCGCGCGGGTCATCGCCACGCATTTTTCCGATGGCGCGGGACGTTTTTCCGCGACGCACGAACTGCGCTGGATCCCGGGAACGGCCTGGGTGGAGAGTGCGGTGACCGTCACCAACACCGGCGACGCCCCGATCACGCTGGATTTTCTGGCCGGCTTTTCCCTCGGAAATCTGAGCCCGTTCGCGGACGGCGATACGGGCGGCCGGTTGCGGCTGCATCGGTTCCGCACGGCCTGGAGCAGTGAGGGACAGCTCGAATCCCGCACGCCGGAGGATCTGCATCTCGAACGCTCCTGGGCGGGGTGGGGGGTGCGCTGCGAGCGTTTCGGCGCGGTCGGTTCGATGCCGGTGAATGGGTTTTTCCCCACGGCCGTGGTGGAGGACATTGTGGAAGGCGTGTGCTGGGCGGCGGCGCTTTGGACGCCGGGCTCGTGGCAGATGGAGTTTTATCGCCGGGATGACAGTCTGTCCTTCTCCGGCGGTCTGGCCGACCGGGAGTTCGGACACTGGGCGAAAATGCTCGCTCCGGGGGAAACCTTCCGCAGTCCGAAGGCGGTCCTCGCCTGTGTCGCCGGCGGAGTCGATGCGGCCTGCCAGGCCCTGCTCGGAGCCCAGGAGGCGGCGCTCGACATTCCGCAGGTCGAGGAGGAGCTGCCGGTGATTTTCAACGAATGGGCGACCAGCTGGGGACGGCCCTCGCACGACGGCATGGTCAGACTGGCCGCCCGGCTGCGCGACACCGGCATTCGGTACCTGGTGCTGGATGCCGGATGGTTCTGCCGTACGCCGGGAGAACCCGTGACCTCTCATGGTGACTGGATCCCCAATCGCGAGATGTATCCGCAGGGACTCGAAGCGACCATGGAGGCCATCCGCGCCGAAGGGCTCATCCCGGGTCTGTGGTTTGAAATGGAGACCGTTGGCGAGGGGGCGGAGGTCTTTCAGCGGACGGAGCTGCTGTTGCATCGGGATGGACGTCCTCTTACGGTGGGTCCGCGGCGTTTTCTGGATTTTCGCAATCCGGCCGCCCACGCCTATCTGGCCGAACGCATGATTGCGCTCATGGAGCGGCTCGGCGTCGGATACCTCAAGGTCGATTACAATGAAAACATCGGTTTTGGCGTGGATGGCGCCGAATCTCCTGGCGAGGGGCTGCGTCAGCACCTGGAGGGCGTTCAGGAGTTCTTCAGGCGGATCCGGCGCGTCCTGCCCAACCTGGTGATCGAAAACTGCGCCTCGGGCGGACACCGCCTGGAGGCTTCCCTGATGGCCCTGGCCTCCATGGGAAGTTTTTCGGATGCCCACGAAAATCCCGAAATCCCCCTCATCGCGGCCAATCTTCACCGGCTGATCCTCCCGCGTCAGAGCCAGATCTGGGCCGCGCTCCGGGCGGACGAATCCCCCGATCGCGCCATCTTCAGCATCAGCGCCGGATTTCTCGGACGCCTCTGTTTTTCCGGCGATTTCCTTTCCCTCTCCCCGTGGCAGGAACAGACCGTCCGCCGGGCGGTGGAACTCTATCGCGCCGCGGCGCCGATCATCCGGTCCGGCACGAGCGAGATCCTTCGTGAGGTTTCGGGGGGATTGAACGCCCCCCACGGCTGGCAATGCGTGTTGCGCCGCAACGGGGCGGAGCTTCTCGTTGTGCAACATCGGTTCGCCTCGGAAAACGATGCCGCGCCCCTCGGGGTGTCGCTGCCGGAAGGAAGCTGGCGGGTGCGTGACGGCCTCTGGAAGGAAGGAGAGGAACCGTGTGTCGCCGGCCGGCGCCTGGTGTGGGAAAACTCCCGGCCCTGGACCGGGTCCGTGGTTCTTCTCGAAAAAACCGACTGAGGCGTTGGGCGCGGCCGGCCGGGCATGCCGGGGAACGTTTGCTTTCGGGGAGGCGACACCCGGGTTTTGCCCGGGCAAAACCCGTGAGAAAGCCGTTGCCGCTGGCTGTCGGGTTGTGTAGCGTGCCCCTCCCAACCCTCATCAAATCCATGGGCAAGATTTACAACAACATCGTCGAGACGGTGGGCCGTACGCCACTGGTCAAACTCAACAAGGTCACCGAAGGCCTCAATGCCACGATCGCGCTGAAGTGTGAGTTCTTCAATCCCCTCGGCAGCGTCAAGGACCGTATCGGCATGGCCATGATTGAGGACGCCGAGAAGAGGGGGATTCTCACCAAGGACACCGTCATCGTCGAGCCCACCAGCGGCAACACCGGCATCGCGCTGGCCTTCGTCGCCGCCGCCAAGGGATACAAACTCATTCTCACCATGCCCGAAACCATGAGCCTCGAGCGGCGCACGCTCCTGGCCATGCTGGGCGCCAAGCTTGTCCTCACCCCCGGCGCCGAGGGCATGAAGGGCGCCATCGCCCGTGCCGAGGCCATCGTCAACGAAACGCCGAACGCCTGGATGCCGCAGCAGTTCAACAACCCGGCCAACCCGGCCATCCATCGCACCACGACCGCGGAGGAGATCTGGGAGGACACCGAAGGCAAGGTGGACATCCTGGTGGCCGCCGTCGGCACCGGCGGAACCATCACCGGCTGTGTCGAGAGAATCAAACCCCGCAAACCCTCGTTCCAGGCCATCGCGGTCGAACCCAAGGATTCGCCGGTCATTTCCCAGACCCTCGCCGGCCAGCCCGTCAAACCCGGCCCCCACAAGATCCAGGGCACCGGAGCGGGTTTTGTGCCCAACAACCTGCACCTCAAAAACGAAGCCGGCGAGCCGCAGATCGTGGAGTGCATCCAGGTCAGCAATGACGACGCCTTTGCCATGGCCCGCCGCATCGCCAAGGAGGAGGGCATCCTGGTCGGAATCAGCACCGGCGCCAACGTTCATGCCGCCATCGAGGTGGCGAAGCGTCCGGAAAATGCCGGCAAGCTGATCGTCACGATCGCCTGCTCCACGGGGGAACGCTATCTGAGCACGGCTCTGGCCGAGCAGGCGCGCGCGGAGGTCGGAGGCTGATTCATGACCGCTTCCAACAACCTTCCTCCCGCCGAGGATCGTCTTTTCGCCGACGAGAGCTTCGCCGCGGAGTTGTTCTGGGAGAAGAATCGCCGCGCGATTCTTCTCGCCCTGGCCGCGGTGGTGATCGTCGCCCTGGGGGTGCTCTTCTGGGTCATCAACAGCCACAATAACAAACTGGCGGCCCGCGCGCTGTTTGCCGAGGCCGCCACGCCGGAGGCCTGGCGCGAGGTGATTGCCAAATACCCCCGGAGCATGCCCGCCGCGGATGCCAGCTTCCTGCTGGCGGAGGCCCTGCGCAAGGAGGGCAAACTTGACGAGTCGACGGAGGTTTATCGGAAGTTTCTTGCCGACTTCCCCGACCACCCGCTCGTCGGCGGTGCCCATTTGGGCATTGCGGAAAACCAGGCGGTCGCCGGCAACACCAGCGAGGCCCTGAGCACCCTGAGGGCCCTCCAGACCTCGGGCGGTTATGCCGCCCCGTTTGCGGCGTTCCTCGAGGGTCGGATGCTGGTGCGGGAGGGAAAACTCGATGAAGCCAAGGCGGTCTTTTCCAAGATCGTGACGAGCTACCAAAACTCCCCGCTCGCGCAGCTGGCTTTGGCCCAGGTCGAGGAAATCGACCCGGTGCTTCCCGGAGCCGCCAAATAGGCCGCCGTCCGTCACGGGAGTTCCTCGCTTCAGCGGCGGCGGAACTCCGCGGGGGCGCTGAAGCGTCGGAATCCATTGGCCGCCGCCAGCGTCTGCAATCCTCGCCGCGCGTTCTCCGCCGCCGTCGGATCCGCCTTTTCCCCGCAGGAAATCCGCCGGGAAATCTGTGCGGGAAAGGGCGCCTCAAAAGAAACGCCCGCAAAGGCCCGGGCTTATGCGCGCACGTTTTTCGACCCGTCCGCGAGTTCACGAAGACGGGCGTAAAGGTTTTCCAAATGCGGCATGGCCAGGCCGGCCTGACGGGCCTGGCGCAGCGGTTCGCCCCAGATGGGTTCGATCTCGAGTTCGTTTCCGGCCAGCCAGTCAACCAGGGTGGAGGGTTGATAGGGACCCATCGGACGCGTCCGCTCGATCTGAAAATCCACGAATTCCTTCTCGATGGGGTGCCCCAGCGCATTGGCCGTGGTGATCACTTCCTCCATCAGCGCCCGGCACGCGGCGTGAAGTTCGGGGTCGTCGAGAATCTGATCGGTGGTTTTTCCGCCGTCGGCGACGGCCAGTCCGTTGAAGGGAATGTTCCACGACAGCTTGCGCCAGCGTTCGCTCGCGAGGTTTTCCGCCACGACGCTGCGAATGCCCGCCGCCTCGAGGGCCCCGACGATTTCATGCGTGCGCGGCAGCGGGGGACGTCCGAATTCGCCGATCGAAATCATGCCGGTGCTCTTGTGATCCACACTGGCCGGGGTGCGCCGCGTCAGGCAGACAAAACAGAGCCCGCCCATCACGCGTTCGGCGCCGAAATGGTCCGCCAGAAATTCCTCCCCTCCCAGGCCGTTCTGCAGGGTGAGCAGGGCGGTTTGGGAATGCAGCAGCGGGGGCAAAAGGGCGGGCAGGACGGCATTCGAGGTGGCCTTTACGGCGATCAACACCAGGTCGACCGGACCGATTTCCTCCGGGGTCCGAAAAACCGGCGGGTCTTTCAGGTGCACGTCGCCGGTGTTCGGACTGAAAATCCGCACGCCGTCGCGTCTGGCTTCCTCGTAGCCCGAGCGCATCAGAAAGCGCACGTCGTGCCCCGCGGCCGCCAGTTTGGCGCCGTAATACAGCCCGATCGAGCCCGAGCCGACGACGGCGATGGAACGAAAAATTTTCGTCCCCGACGCCTCCGGACGGGGGTTTTCGGCTTTGGGTGATTCGTGGGACGGCTTTTCCGACATCGGAGTTCAGGGAAGATCGGTGGATTTTTTCGGCGGCAGCGGACGCAGTACACCCAGGTCGCCGGAATAATCCGCGATCAGCCGGGCCCCCTTGCCGTAGGTGAAATAGGCCCACACCCATTGCAGGAACACAGCCGTGCGGTTCCGGAAGCCCATCAGAAAGAGCAGATGCACAAACACCCAGGCGGCCCAGGCGAGGAATCCGCCGAACTTGAACGCGCCGATCTGGGCGACGGCCGCATTGCGGCCAATCGTGGCCATGCTGCCCTTGTCGAAATATTTCCACTCGACCGGCTTTTCCCCGCGGAGCTGACGCAGGATGTTGGCGGCGGCGTGACGCCCCGCCTGGATGGCCGCCGGACTGACTCCGGGCACCGGTTTGCCGTCCCCGTAGGTCGTCGAAATCATGTCTCCGATCGCCTGAATTTCCGGATGACCCGGAATGGTCAGGTCGGGATTCACCTTTACCCGGCCCTGACGGTCGGTCTCCGCCCCCAGCATCGACGCCAGGTCGGACGCCTTGTTGCCGGCCGCCCAGACCACGGTCCGCGTGGGAATGACTTCCTGATTGATGTCCACCTCGCCCTCGGCGAGCCGTGTGACGGCGCTGTTCAGCCGCACTTCGACCTTCAGGGCCTGCAGTTGCCTGAGGGCGCTCTCGGAGAGTTCGGGGGAAAATGTGGGCAACACCCGCGGTCCGGCCTCCACCAGAATGACCCGCGCCTGGGCCGGGTCGATGTGGCGAAAATCCCGCCGCAGGGTGAACCGGGCCAGTTCCGAGATGGCGCCGGCCATTTCCACCCCGGTGGGACCGGCGCCGACCACGACAAAGGTCAGCGCGGCGGTGCGTTCCTCCTCCGAGCGGGCCTTTTCCGCCACCTCGAAGGCCAGGAGCACGCGGCGGCGGATCTCCGTGGCGTCGGCGAGGCTTTTCAGTCCGGGAGCAAAGCGTTCCCAGTCGTCGTGTCCGAAATAGTGGTGCCGCGCCCCGGCGGCCACGATGAGGTAATCGTAGGTGAAGGTGATGTCGGAGGTGATGACCTCGCGGGTTTCGGGCCTGATGGCCTTCACCTCGTCGAGGACGACGGTCACATTTTTCTGGTTGCGCAGGATGGCCCGGATGGGCTGGGCGATGTCCGCCGGGGACAATCCCGCGGTGGCCACCTGGTAAAGCAGGGGCTGGAACAGGTGGTGGTTGCTGCGATCGATGAGGATGATCCGGACCGGCGCGTCGGCCAACGCCTTGACCGCGCTCAGGCCGCCGAACCCCCCGCCGATGACAACAACCACCGGCGGACTTGCATTTTTATGGGAAGAAGAGGAAGTATGCATGGTGACCGGATTTCCCGGAGTCGAATCTCCGCCAAAAGAATCGGTTTCCAATCAGAAAACTACGGATTTCCAAAACATGGCAACAACGATCGAACAGCCCGACGCTCTCGCGCGTAGCCTGCAAAGTGTGCGCGATGCGCAGGAAGTGGGGGAACTGCTGGGCGAAAAGCTCACACTCAACATGGGGCCCTCCCATCCCTCCACCCACGGGGTGCTCCGCATCGTTCTCGAGCTCGACGGCGAGGTGATCACCAAGGCCACGCCCGACATCGGCTACCTGCACCGCGGGGACGAAAAAATCGCCGAGAACATGCAATACAACCAGTTCATCCCCTACACGGACCGGTTGGACTATCTCGCGCCCATCGCGAACAATGTGGCCTACGCCCTCGCGGTGGAGAAACTCATGGGTTGGGAAATCCCGCCCCGCGGCAAGGCGATCCGCGTGATCTGCTGCGAACTGGCCCGCATTTCCTCGCACCTCCTCGGCATCGGCTGTATGGCCATGGATATCGGCGCCGTCACGGTGTTCATGTACACCTTCACCGAGCGTGAGAAAATTTACAACCTGGTCGAACAGCTCAGCGGCGCCCGCTTCACGACCAGTTACACCCGCGTGGGCGGACAGACCCACGACCTGCCGGACACCTTCATCCCGCAGCTGAAGGAGTTCATCCGCACGGTGCGGCCCGTCATCGAGGAGGTCAACAACCTGCTCACCCGCAACCGGATCTTTGTCGACCGCTGCAAGGACGTCGGGGTGATTTCGCGCGAGGACGCCATCGCCTACGCCCTTTCCGGACCGAATCTCCGCGGATCCGGCGTGGAACACGACCTGCGCCGCAAGTCGCCCTACCTCGACTACGAGAAATACGATTTCGAGATTCCCATCGGAAGCGTCGGGGACAGTTTCGACCGCTATCTCGTCCGCATGGAGGAGATGCGCCAGAGCCTCCGCATTCTCGAGCAGGTCATCGACAACCTCCCCTCCGGCCCGATCAACTACGAGGACCCCAAGCAGACCCTGCCGCCGAAGGTGGAGGTGCTGACGAAAATGGAGGAGCTCATCCATCACTTCATCCGCGTGACCGAGGGGATCGACGCGCCTCCGGGGGAAATTTATTTCGGCGCGGAAAACCCGAAGGGCGAACTCGGCTTTTACATCCACAGCAAGGGCGGCGGCGTGCCATATCGCCTCAAGATCCGCTCGCCCAGCTTCGTCAACCTCAGCATCCTGCCCAAAATTCTGCCCGGCCACATGGTCAGCGACGTCGTCACCATCCTCGGATCCGTCGACTTCGTCATGGGCGAGTGCGACCGATAGGCGCCCCGGAGGATCATCCGGGGGCCCGCCCTCCGGCCTGAATTTCCAGGCAACAAAAAAGGTCCGGCCCCTTGCGGAGCCGGACCTTTTCGTGTTCTCGCGGGAAATTACTTCCTCAGATCGAAGCGGTCCAGGTTCATCACCTTGGTCCAGGCCGCGACGAAGTCCTTCACAAACTTCTCGCCCGCGTCGGCGGAGGCATACACCTCGGCCAGGGCGCGGAGTTCCGAATTGGATCCGAAGATCAGATCCACGCGGGTCGCGCGCCATTTCTGTTCGCCCGTCTTGCGGTCGAATCCGGCAAAGGCATTGCCGCACGGCGAGACCTGCTTCCACTCCGTGCCCATGTCGAGCAGGTTCACGAAGAAGTCGTTGGTCAGGGTGCCGGGACGCTTGGTGAAGACGCCGTACCCCTCGCCGCTGGCCTCGACGCCGAGCGCACGAAGACCGCCGATCAGGACGGTCATTTCGGGCGCGGTCAGCGTGAGCAACTGCGCCTTGTCGATCAGCAGATGCTCGGCGGGCACCACGTAGCGGCCCTTGAGGTAATTGCGGAAGCCGTCGGCCAGCGGCTCAAGAACGGCAAACGACTGGACGTCGGTCTGTTCCTGCGTCGCGTCGGTCCGGCCGGGCGCAAAGGGCACCTTGACGGAATAACCCGCCTTTTTGGCCGCTTCCTGCACGCCGACATTGCCGGCGAGCACGATGAGGTCGGCCAGAGAGATCTTCTTTCCGCCGGACGCCGAGGCGTTGAACTCTTCCTGAATGCCTTCGAGTTTGGCCAGGATGGAGGCCAGTTCGGCGGGGTTGTTGACCGGCCAGTCCTTCTGCGGAGCCAGGCGGATGCGGGCGCCGTTTGCGCCGCCCCGCTTGTCGGAGCCGCGGAAGGTCGAAGCCGAAGCCCAGGCGGTGGTGACGAGCTGGGTGATGGTCAGACCGGACGCGAGGATCTTGCCTTCCAGCACCTCCAGGTCGGCGGCTTCAACGAGCGGATGATCAACGGGCGGAAGCGGATCTTGCCAGATGAAGTCCTCGGCGGGCACCTCCGGTCCGAGATAACGCGATTTCGGACCCATGTCGCGGTGGGTGAGTTTGAACCACGCGCGGGCAAAGGCCGCGGCAAATTCGTCCGGATTCTCCATGTAGCGCCGCGAGATCTTTTCGTAGATCGGATCAAAACGCAGCGCGAGGTCCGTGGTGAGCATGGTGGGCACCAGCTTCTTCGACGGATCGTGGGCGTGCGGAATGATGGCTCCCGCACCCTTGGCCACCCATTGGTGGGCGCCGGCCGGACTCTTGGTCAGCTCCCATTCGAAACCGAAAAGGTTCCAGAAAAAGTTGTTGCTCCACTTGGTCGGCGTGGTGGTCCAGGTCACTTCCAGACCGCTGGTGATGGTGTCCGCCCCCTTGCCCGTGCCGAACCTGTTGGCCCAGCCCAAGCCCTGCGCCTCGATGGGCGCGGCTTCCACGTCGGGACCGACATTGTCCGCCGGACCGGCCCCGTGGGTTTTTCCAAAGGTGTGTCCGCCGGCGATCAGGGCGACGGTTTCCTCGTCATTCATGCCCATGCGGGCGAAGGTCTCGCGAATGTCGTACGCCGCCTTGACCGGATCGGGGTTGCCATCCGGACCCTCCGGATTCACGTAAATCAACCCCATCTGCACCGCGGCGAGCGGATTCTCCAGCTTGCGGCTGTGGATGTCGCCGTCCGCGTTGTCGTCGGAAACAAGCACACCTTCACCTTCCACTCCCTCCGAACCGTGGGCGTAGCGGACGTCGCCGCCCAGCCACTTGGTTTCGCGGCCCCAGTAGACGTCCTCGTCCGGTTCCCAAGTGTCCTCCCGTCCGCCGCCAAAGCCGATCGTCTTGAAGCCCATGGTTTCCAGGGCGACGTTTCCGGCGAGGATCATGAGATCCGCCCAGGAAATCTTGCGGCCGTATTTCTGCTTGATGGGCCAGAGCAGACGACGGGCCTTGTCGAGGCTCACGTTATCGGGCCAGCTGTTGAGGGGCGCAAAACGCTGCTGTCCGCGTCCGCCGCCGCCGCGTCCGTCACCGATGCGATAGGTGCCGGCGCTGTGCCAGGCCATGCGGATGAACAACGGACCGTAATGGCCGAAGTCGGCCGGCCACCAGTCCTGGGAATCGGTCATGAGCGCGGCCAGATCCTTCTTCACCGCCTCGAGGTCGAGGGACTTGAATTCCTCCGCGTAGTTGAAGTCCCTGTCCATCGGATTGGACTTCTCGGAATGCTGGCGGAGCAGGTCCACGCGCAGACGGTTCGGCCACCAGTCACGGTTGGTGGTGCCGCCTCCGGCCGCCTGAACAGGAGCGGGACCGGGATTGTAGGGACATTGGGATTCGGTAGACATGTCGGGAGTTGGAATTGAGGTTGAACCGCCATTCAAGCAAGTTGGCAGGCATTGTTGAAATATTTGTTTCCTGTATCTACCATAGGAAAAACCTATGGAAGTGCATCAGCTCCGGTACGTGGTGGCGGTGGCCCGGACCGGGAATTTCTCCCGCGCGGCCAAACTGTGCCACGTGGCGCAGCCGTCCCTGAGCCAGCAGATCCAAAAGCTGGAAAAGGAACTGGGAGTCCGCCTTTTTGAGCGTCATCGCACCCGCACGCGCCTGACCGCCGCCGGCGAGCGTTTTCTTCCCCGGGCGGAGCGTGTGCTGCACGAGCTCGAGGAAGCCCGGCGTGAGGCGGAACACATTCACGCCCTGGTTCAGGGGGAGGTGACGGTGGGTGTGCTGCCCACGATAGCGCCGTATTTTCTTCCGCCGGTGGTGACGGCTTTTGGCAAAAAGTATCCCGGGGTGACCATTACCATGCTCGAGGAAACCACCGCGGCGCTGGTGGGCATGATGAACCGGCACGAAATCGATCTGGCCCTGGCCAGCCTGCCCATTCCGGACGGCCAGATGGAGGTGCAGCTGCTTTTTGAGGAGGAATTGGTCCTGGCCATTCCCCGCGGACATCCCCTGGAGAGACGAAAGTCCATTTCCGCCGAGGATCTGGAGCATCTGCCGTTTGTGCTCATGCGGGAGGGGCATTGTCTGGGGGATCAGGTGATGCGCTTTTGCGAGCGGAACCGCTTTGAACCCAAGGTGCGCTCCCGCAGCGCGCAGATGGAAACCATCCTCGCCCTCGTGGAGGCGGGGCAGGGCGTCTCGCTGATCCCGGCCATGGCGCGGCGTCGGGCAAGGGGGGGAGCGGTTTATCGGTCCCTCAGGAAGCCGCGTCCCCAGCGGGCCGTGGTGGCGTTCTGGCACCGCCGCCGCCCGCTCCACCGCGCCGCCGCCGAATTTCTGGCCGCCTGCGCCGCTCAGGCGGGGCGGATGTCGGAAATTCAGGAGCGAAAGATGAAATAAACCGCTCCCATCAGACAGATTCCCGCCCAGAGGTAGTCGAGCTTGAGCGGCTGGCCCATATAGAAGACGGCAAACGGCACAAACACCGCCAGCGTGATGACCTCCTGCGTGATTTTGAGCTGGGAGAGGTCCAGGGTGGAGGAACCGATCCGGTTGGCCGGAACCTGAAGCAGGTATTCAAAAAGCGCAATCCCCCAACTCACCAGTGCCGCGATGATCCAGGGCTGGGACTTGAGGTTTTTCAGGTGACCATACCAGGCAAAGGTCATGAAGACATTCGAAAGCGTCAGCAGGATGATCGTGATGAGAGCCGGAGGCATAAGCCGTGTGCCAAAAGCGCTTGCCGCCCGATTTGTCAAGATCGGTCGCATCCGACCGATCGATCAAACCGGCACTGTCGCCTTGGGAAATCTTCGTAGTCGAGGAGGAGTTCCTCGAGCCTGGAGCGGGCGATGTTGATCAGGCGCAGTTCGCCCTGTGAAGAGGGGGCCGAAGCCCGGCTGCCTTCCGCAATGTTCTGCCGGCCGGGCGGACCGCCTGCACTCTCTGGTCGGCCATGCGGGAGCGCGGGTCGAGGAACTTTTCGCAAAACCGGCAGGTGGCATCGTAGATCAACGTGGCGGTCTGAAAACTCGCTGTGCTGCGGTACCCGCCGCTCGGGCGCAGTTTTTCATGGGGGAAGATCGGTCGGAGCAGACTGATCGGAACGCTCCCCTCCTGGCCGGCCCGGCTTGCAGGTCGCGGAAATTGCACTCGACAGCCCGCCCGGGAAAATCGCCCCCTGGGGCGGCGATTACGTATCTCTACCCAGTGCGACCGGCCAGGCTTGCGGCAACCGCCCGAAAATTGGCGAGCCCCGCTTCGATGTTTTCGATGATCTCCTCGGCAAGGTCGGCCGGCTCCGGCAGATTGTCGAGGTCGGCGAGGCTGTCGTCCTTCAACCAGAAAATATCGAGGCTGGTCTTGTCGCGCGCGGCGAGTTCGGCGTAGCTGAATTTCCGCCAGCGGCCTTCCGGATTCTTTTCGGGATGCCAGGTCTCGGTTCTCTTGTGGCGGTTGGCGGGATTGTAGCACTTTATGAAGTCTTCGAGGTCTTCGAAGCGCAGGGGCTTCCGCTTCAGCGTGTGATGGATGTTGGTCCGGTAGTCGTAATACCAGACCTCCTTCGTCGCGACTTCCTTGCTCGCGGGGCGGTTGTCGAAGAAGAGCACATTGGCCTTCACGCCGTTGGCGTAGAAGATGCCGGTGGGCAGGCGGAGAATTGTGTGCAGCTCCGTGGTCTCCATGAGCTTCCGGCGCACGGTCTCGCCGGCGCCGCCTTCGAAGAGGACGTTGTCGGGCAACACCACGGCGGCGCGGCCGGTGGTCTTGAGCATCGAGCGGATGTGCTGGAGGAAGTTGAGCTGCTTGTTGCTCGTCGTGGTCCAGAAGTCCTGCCGGTTGTAAACGAGGTCCTCCTTCTCCTGCTCGCCTTCCTCGTTGGTGAAAGTCATCGAGCTCTTCTTGCCAAAGGGCGGATTGGCGAGGACGTAGTCGAACGTTTGCGACGGCGGGGTGATGAGCGCGTCGGTGGAGGAGATGTGCGTTTCGCCGTCGATCTCGCCAATCCCGTGCAGGAACAGGTTCATCAGGCAAAGGCGGCGCGTATTCGCCACGATCTCGTTGCCGTAGAAAGTTTCGTTTTTGAGGAAACGCTTCTGCGGCGGCGTAAGCTTGTGGTGCTTCACGAGGTAGTCGTAGGCGGCGAGGAAGAAGCCGCCGGTGCCGCAGGCCGGATCGGCGATGGTTTTGTCTGGCTCAGGGGCGACGCACTCGACCATCGCCTTGATGAGCGCGCGCGGTGTGAAGTATTGGCCAGCGCCGGACTTCGTGTCCTCGGCGTTCTTTTCGAGGATGCCCTCGTAGATGTCGCCTTTGACGTCGGAATCGAGCGTGGTCCACGTGATGCCGTCGACCATCTCGATGAGACGCGCGAGCTTGGCGGGATCCTGGATCTTGTTCTGCGCCTTGGTGAAGATCTGGCCGAGCATGCCCTTTTGCGTGCCGAGTTCGCGCAGCGCCTCGACGTAGTGGACCT
>CALCJD010000092.1 GCA_937960895.1 uncultured Spartobacteria bacterium
CGCACCTCATCCGATGCCGACCGTCAGGACTGCGAAAAGGTCGCGCAGTGGCTTCCCGAAGCGCTTCAGACACTCGGAGCCGGTGCCAAAGCCGCCGTCGGTTATGGGCGCTTCGTGCCTGATCCGGAGTCAGCTGAAGCGGCAAAAAAAGCCGATGAAGAGGCTGCGAAAAAAGCCCAGGAAGCTGCCGAACAGGCTGCGTTCGTCGCCAGCCTGGCCAATCTCAGCCCGATCGCACGCGAGCTGCGACAGGCGGCTCATGCCGGGCGGTGGGAAACCGATGCCAACGCGTTTAAATCCGCCGGCGTCCGAGAAAAATGGATGGAACGACTGGAAGCCGATCCTCAGCCAGACGCCGTCGCCTATTTCGGTGAACTCATCGAAAAGCACGACCCGGGCATCCTCGCGAATCCGGATCGGAAGAAAGGAAAAAAACAGGAATCCGCTTACAAAGAATCCAGCATCAAAATCACCAAGAGATGGCTCGCACTTCCCAAACAATGAACGACACCCTTCTCATCGCCACTGTGGGAGGAACTCCCGAACCACTTGTGGCCAGTGAGTTACGCTGGCGTCCCTCCCGAACCATCTTCGTCGTCAGCCCGGAAACTCGCAACACCGTTGCCGGCGACATTGTCCCCAAGCTGCGCGAAAGCGCTTGGCCGGAATTCGATGCCGGCCGCTACGATCTCCATGAGATTACCGATTCCCAAGACTACTCGCGCATCGTCAACGAACTGCGCCCCCTCGAAAGTCAGGTGGAGACCTGGCGGCGGGATCATCCATCGAGTGAAGTCATCGCCGACATCACGGCCGGCACCAAAGCGATGAGCGCGGCGTTGGCCCTCATCGCCGGACGTTTCTCTTGTCGCATCTCCTATGTCGGCGGGAAGGAACGCACCAAAAACGGTGTCGGCATCGTGGTTTCCGGAAAGGAACAATTCATCCACGCCGACAACCCCGCCGATGCATTGGGACTCGTTGCTCTCGACACAGCTCTTGAACTCATTCGCAACCACGCCTTCGGCGCCGCGCACGCCACTCTATCGAGGGCACTCCGCCGTGTCACAGATCCGGCCAGAAAAGACGAACTCCATTCTCTCGCCAGCTTCGCGGAAGCTCTCGCAGAGTGGGACCGCTTTCAGCACAACAAAGCCCTGAACCTGCTAAACAAACTTCCACGCCATCAGCACAATCTCAAAGCGGCCGTTGGGCTCGTCGCCGCTCGTAACATCTTGGAGTCGTCAGCAAAACTCCAAAGACATTTGGGCGCACTGGTCGATGCAGACGTTCGCCGTCCTTCTCGAGAACTGATCCTCGATCTCCTCGCCAACGCCCGTCGTCGCATGGATGAGCAGCGTTGGGACGACGCCACCGCCCGTCTCTACCGTGCCATCGAAGCCACCGCGCAGTTCTACCTGGCCGGTCATGGCATTCCAGAGACCGGCAAAGTCCCCTTCGACCGACTTCCCGAGTCCCTCCGCACCAAGTTTTCCCCACCATCATCCGGCACCGTGAAACTTGGTCTGCAGGATGCGTGGGAGCTCCTCCGCTCACTCTCCCCGGACACCGCTGAACCTTTTTTCTCCGCAGGATTGGCCGGCAAGGGCGACAGAGACAATCGCTCTCCTCTTCAAGAAAGAAATTCGAGCATTCTTGCTCACGGCTTCACTCCCGTCGGTGACAAGGTGAGCGAACGCCTGTTCAAAGTCGCTCTCAACCTCATTGGGGCGAGCGAAGCCGAGCTTCCTTCGATATCGATTTAATTCATCCACAATTCTGTCCGTAACGACGCTTCTTGCACCACAAGGCTGGCCAGAGCTCAGTGAGAGTGATTCCGTTCGAAAAGAACGCGGCTCCGTTGAAGTGGCAGGGCGTTTGTCGGAAACGATAAAAGTCCTGCCCGTCCAACCGCGGGGTGGATCAAAAGTCGGACAGGCCGGCGGTTGTCCCTCGGATCAAACCCTTGGCCCCCGGCCTTCGATCCTCTATCCCCTCACCCCTCATTCCCCGATGGGGCGGAAGGGGCCTCAGTGGGGGCAGTCAACATCTCCCGCAGGCGCTCGAGCCACTTCCCGAAGTCGGGATGCTGGGGATAGGTTTTCACCAGGAGGAAGATTTCGTTGATGGCGCGGTTCTTCTGGCCAAGCGCAGCCATGTCGTTTGCCCTGGCCAGCTGCAGGCGGGGACGGGTGACCGTGTTGAATTCCGTGGCGTCGTGCTCCCTCCGGGTGCTGGTGACGCGGTCGGCAAGGAACTTCATTTCCAGTTCATAGGTGGAAAGCAGCGACGGATCCTTGCTCTGGCGCAGCACGGAACGGACGTTCTTTTCCAGGATGCCCGAGAGATTGCCGGGCGTGAGCTCCCAATCCTGACCCTTCGGCAGGTAGGACTCGAGACGCAGCCATTTGACAAAAATACTCTCGTTGAGCCCCCGGGTGAGCAGGTCGTTCTTCAGCTTGATGGCTTCGCGCATGAGGGCGCGTTGATCCCGGTCGCGGTCGGAATTGGACGGCTGCGCCGCCTCCTGGGCCTGCTTGATAAAAAGGGCGTCGGCGGTGACGAGGCCGTTGACGTAGGCCAGCGAGGGCTGCACGAAGAGCTCGGGTTTTTCGGACTGACTGCGTTCGAGGGAAAGGGCGAGGTAGCGAAGATGCAGAAGAAGGGCTTCCTGCACCTCCTTGGTCCGCAGCAGCGGGGCCTTGGACGATTTCCATTCGGCATACGCGCCGCCCTTGTTCTTCGTGCCTGCAAATTGTGTGGCCTCGATCGCCTTCTCATAAAGGTCCGCCGCGGCCGACCCGCTGGCGGCGCCGTATTTGATCTGGTTCAGCGCGTTTTGACGGGCCGACTGGATGGCCTTTTGCTGCTGCTGCTCGATCTGTTCGAGTTCGCGAAGGAGGGCGTCGGCGTTGACGGGCGGCGCATCCTGCACCTGGGCCCGGACGGTGACAACGGAGGCGACCAGAAGAAGGGGGAGAAAACGAAACGACATGGCGGCTACGATGATCGGTTTTTCCGGGAGCGTCAACCCGTGGAGCAATGCAGCACATGGACGGTGATTTCCGGCGGACAGAAAAGCCGGGCCGCCACGCCGCACCCTCCCGTGCCCCGCGAAGTGTAGCCCACCAGGGCGCCTTCCCGCCACGGACCCGCCAGGAGGCGGCGCGGAATCGGAGCGTTTTTGACGATCGCCGTCCCCCCGGGAAGGCACAGTTGGCCGCCGTGGGTGTGTCCGCTCAACATCAGGGAATATCCCAGCGAAGCGGCCTCCCGCCAGGTTTCCGGGCTGTGACTGAGCAGGATGGCGGGTTGGCCGTCGGGAACCGCCGCCCGCGCCCGGACAAGATCGTGGGTCTGGAAGAAATGCGGATCATCCACCCCGCAAATCCAGAGCCGTTGTCCGGCCCGCTCGATGAAGGCGGATTCGTTGAGCAAAATGGGCAGGCCGGCCGCCTCGAGGTAGGCGACTTTTTCGATGAAATCGTGATTGCCAAGCACACCGAAGCGGGGGTGGGGCAGGTGGGGAATCAGTCGCCCCATCAACTCCAGGGAGCGGTCATGTTTCGCCCCGATGGTGTTGTGATAATCGCCTGTGATCACCACGGCGTCACAATTCACGCCGACCAGGCGCGCGATCACCACGTCGATGAGTTGCGGATCGAGGTCGCAGTGCAGATCGGAAAGGTGCAGCAGGCGGAATCCTTCGAAGGCGTCCGGCAGTCCGCGCAACCGCACCTCGTTTTGCACCACACGCACATTGAGAAACTGCCGGTGCGCGGGTCCGGCCAGTCCGCTGACACGCAGGCCCAGATTGACCAGATCGTCGAATGGAACGAGCGACTGAAGGCGGAAGATGCCCCGGCCCTGGTGCGTTTCCCTCGCCCAAAGGGCGGCCTGTTTGAGAATGCGCCGCTCCAGGACGTCGCGCCCCATGCGCTCGGCCAGTCGGCGGTAATTGGTGTGGCCGGCGGCCTCGGAGGGACTGATCATTCTCTTGCCCTCCAATACAGCCGGGAAAGCCGCCGGGCTCTCAAGCGGAAAAAAGTTGTTTTTTCCTCGCGTGATCCGGGACACTCGGGTCATGCGGTTTCTGTCAGCGCTCCTGCTCAGCCTCGCCGTCCTCGGCTGCCAGGCGGAAGTTTCCAATCCGGACCCTGACTCTCGTTCTCAGGCCGAGGCGACTCCTGCTCTCCAGGAATCCGAAGCCCCGGAAGTCTCGCCGACCCCGGCTTCCGAACCCGCCGCCACGCCGGCGGAGAATCCGGAACGTCAGGGTTTCGTCACTCCCGCCCCCTCCTTCGAAGGGGTCTGGACCACCCGGGACGACCAGGGGGACACGTTTGACATGGTGATCTTTCCCAATGGCCAGGCGGTGACAAATTGGTCCAAGGGCCTTGGCGGCGCCAAGGGCGAGCGGGGATTCTGGCGGAGGGACGGCGCGCGTCTGATCGCCATCTATGAGGATGGATGGACCGACATTCTGGAGCCGGCGGAGGGCGGGTATTTGCACAAGGGGTTTGCGCCGGGAACCTCCCTGGACGCCGCCCCCACCAATTCCGCGCGGGTGGAACCGGTCTCGGGTCCCGCCGCGGCATATGTGGGCGTCTGGCGGCTGAACCAGGAGCCCGACGGCACGTATCAATATGTGGCTCTCTTCTCCAGCGGGCGCGCCTTCAGCACGGTCAACGGCGGCACCGAGGGAAAATGGGAGGCCACCGAAAAAGGCGCACTCTGCACGTGGCCAAGGGACGGCTGGATGGATCTGATTGAACACGGTCCCAATGGCTGGCAGAAACGCTCGTGGGTCGGGTCGGAAACGGAAACACCCGCCGATGTTTCGCCGGTGGTCCGTGTGGGCGAGGACAGATTTTCCCTCATCCCGTAGCGCCGGGGTTCACGCTTCAGCGTGGTAAATTCCGCCTTCCGCCTTCCGCCTTCCGCTTTCCGCCCTTCTCCCCCGCCTCCTCACGCCGGCGCCCACCCCGGGCGCGCAGCGCGTCGAAACTTCAGTGTTTCAGCTTTTTCCCCGCAGCCGGAGTTGCGGCGCGGACTGGGGATCCCAGGGATTCTGTGAAAATTTCGAGACCTCGATGGGATTCACGTAGCGCTCGATCAGGGAAAAGATTTCCGCCAGTTCCAGACCGAGGTGTTCCGGCGCGTAGGGCCGGAGGTTTTTTTCCGCCAGCCGGAAGAGCCGCACCGCGGGATGCAGCCGGCGGCCATCGGTCGGATGATCGGGCCGGGCCCGTTGTTTTTTCAGGTGCACAAAGGCGCCGGCCAGTTGAATGAGGCCCTTGTAGAAGGCGTAATTTTCGTCGCGTCCCTGGAGCCACAGGTGCTCAAGGACGTCGTGCGCCTCGTAATATTCCCCGGAATTAAAGCAGGCAAAGTAGCCGAGATAACACGGATCGTAGTCCGCGCCCTCCAGCCCCAGGGAACGTACGAAGGCCTCCATGCGCTCGGCTTTTTTCGGGGGCTGTGTGGCCATGGCCTGAGCGTAAGGCGGAGCGGAACCCGGCGCAATGCCGCGGGACCGGGATTTCCGCCGTGAACATGAGGCGCCGCTGCGACCCGGCGCCTCACCGGGAAAATCAGCCCCGGGCCTTCTCCTCGAGCGCCTTTACGCGATCGTAGAGTTTGCCGATGTTGTGGAGCTGGACGTAGTTGGTCTTGTACTCCTTCATCGGTTTGGCGGGCAGGCCGACAAGAATTTCCTTGGGCGGCACGCTCTTGGTGACGCCGGCCATGGCCGTCACGATGGCGCCGTCGCCGATTTCGATGTGGCCGTTCACGCCCACCTTGCCGGCAAGGGTGACATAGCTGCCCACCCGTGTGCTGCCGGAGATGCCGACATGGGCGCAGAGGATGCAGTGTTTGCCGATGGTGACGTTGTGGCCGATCTGGACCAGATTGTCGATCTTCGTGCCTTCCTGGATCCAGGTCCGGCCGAACCGGGCGCGGTCCACGGTGGAATTCGAACCGATCTCGACGTCGTCGTCGATCTGCACGATGCCGGTCTGCGGAATCTTGACCTGGCGGCCGTCGCGAAATTCGTAGCCGAAGCCGTCGGATCCGATGACCACGCCGGAATGCAGGATGACGCGGCTGCCGATTTTCGAACGCTCGCGGATGGTGACGTGCGGATACACGTGGCAATCCTCGCCGAGGCTGACCTCGTGGCCGACGTAGCTGTGGGCGCCGATGATGGTGCGGGCGCCGATTTTGGCACCGGCCTCCACGACCGCAAACGGCTGGATGGAAACCCCCTCGCCGATTTCGGCGGTGGGATCAACCACCGCGCTGGGATGGATGCCCGGGGCGAAGGTGACGGGTTTCGGAGCGAACTCGGCCAGCAGTTTGGCAAACGCCTCGGCCGGGTTGTCGACCCAGATCCGCACAGGCGGAACCTCCTCGCCAAAGCCATGCGGTACAAACACCGCGGTGGCCCGGGATTTCCGGAGGACCTTGAGATACTTGGGATTGCCGTAAAAGGCGAGATCCCCTTCGTTAGCGTCCGCCAGAGAGGCTACGCCGAGAATCTGTTTGTCATAATTCTCGGGCGCGACCCATCCGCCGACACGCTCCGCGACTTCGCGCAGCGTCATGCAGGTCAATTGGCGGCCGAAGAACCCTTCGGTGCGTTCTTGTTCAGCGTCTCGATGATCTCCTTGCTGAAGTCGAGGTCAGGGCGGGAGTAGAGAACCACGGGCACCTGGCCGAGGCTGGCGCCGCTCTTGTCGAGGACGAGATCATATCCGGCGGCCTTCACCTTTTCGGTCACGACCTTCATGATGTCCTCAATGATGTCCTTGCGCATGCGAAGGAACTGATCCTGGAGCTGACGTTCCTTGGTCTGGCGGAATTCGACGATCTCCTTGTCCAGGGCGCGGGCTTCCCCCACCTTCTCGTCGAGCTGCTTCTTGAGGGAGTCCTTGCCGGACTTGCTGAGCTCAGGCTTGTCGATTTCCTGATTCATCTTGTTGATCTCCTCCATGGACTTCTTGAGCGTCTCGAGACGTTCATCGAGGTCCTTCTTGGCGGCAGCCCGGGCTTCGTTGATCTTCGCTTCGGCGTCCTTGGTTTTGTAGTAGGACACGAAGACGGTGTTCATGTCCACGATGCCAAGCTTGACCTGGGCGTGCACGGAGGTGGAGGCCCCGCAGAGGCCGACCGCGAGAAGGATGGAGGAGACGATGAGTTTGCGCATGGAAGTAAGGTTAAGAGAATGGGGTGGGGTATGTTTTGGGTAAAGTTTTAAAGTTCGACCACCTGAAGGCGGATTCGTTCAAAATTGATATCCGATATTGAAATTAAATTTTCCGGGAGGGCCGTTCCAGCCGTCGTGGATGATCGGATAACCGTAATCCACCCGGATCGGTCCGATGGGCAGGTCGAGGCGGATGCCCACGCCGATGTCGGCGTTCACGTTGGCCGCGCTGAAGTCGTAGGCCGAGGAATTGACGAAACCGAAGTCACTGAAGACGGCACCGCGCACGCGTGAGAAGATCGGGAAGGTCAGCTCGACGGTCAGATAGCCCAGCGAGTTGCCGCCGATGGGATTGTCGTAGCGGTCCACGGGGCTGACCTCGCGGAAATTGAAACCGCGCAGGTTGTTGGCGCCACCGAGGTAGAGGCGGTCGAAAATCGGCACCTCGTCGCTGCCGCCCCAGGTGTCCACCACGGCGAGTTCACCCTTGATGAGGAAGATGATGTCCCACGGAAGTAGGATGTACTTCGAGGCCTCGAGGGAGATGCCGTAATCTTGCACGGTTCCGCCCAGTCCGCCGCCGGAGATGAAACCGGTCAGTTCGATCAACTCGCCCTTGCGGGTGAGGAAGAGGCTGTCGCGGGTGTCCCAGGTGAGCGCCCCGGTGAAGGAACTCTTGGTGTAGGTGCCCGCGGCGTCCTGGATTTCCGGACCGGCGTCGTCATCGTCCACATCGAAAATCCGGATGCCTTCGATGCGGTATTCCACCCGGCCGGACAGGGCGCGCCAGAGCTGCTTGCGGGCCTGGATGGCCACGCCGTAGTTGGCCTGGTCGTACACCGTCGAAAGGAAGTTCGCCTCGCGGTAGTAGGCTTCCACGCCGACGGACAGCTTGTAGCCCAGGAACCAGGGCTCGGTGAGCGAAACGATGAAGTCCTTGCGCTGGATACCGTATTGGCCGCGGATGCGGAAACGCTGACCGCCGCCGACGAAGGTCGGCCAGTTGAAGAGGTCGAAATTGGACTGCTGCAGTTCGGCAAAGCCGACCAGGCTGTCGATGGTGCTGAAGCCCACGCCGAAGTTGAACGAACCGGTGCGTTTTTCCTCGACGATCACGTTGAGGTCCTTGCGCCCGGGCACGATCGTTTCGGTCGGCACGGTGTCGACACGCGAGAAGTAGTTCAGGTTTTCGAGGCGTTTCCGGCTGACATCCACCAGCACCGTGTCGAAGACATCGCCCGGTTTCACCGCCAGTTCGCGGCGGATCACGCGGTCCTTGGTGCGGGTGTTGCCCTGGATGTTGACGAGATTGACGTAGGACTGCACGCCCTCGTCGAGGCGGTAAATGACGTCCACCGCGCCCGGACCGGCGGGCAGGATTTCGGGCATCGCCACCATGTCGACGTACCCGCGGGAGCCGTAGAAGTCCCGGAGGGCCCGGAGGTCATCGCCCATGCCTTTCGGGGTGAAGAGCGAGCCTTCGATCATCTTGAGGCGGGCCTTGACCTCCTCGGTGGGCACGATGTTGACGCCCTCGAGTTTCACGGAGTTCACCCGGTATTGGGTGCCCTCACGGATGCCGATCTGGATTTCCACCCCGTCGGTGCCGAGGGGGATGGTTTCGAAGCTAACGATCTCGACGTCGGCAAAACCGCGGTTTTGATAAAGGTTGCGGATGGCCGCGCGATCCTCCTCGACCTGGGCGGGCATCAGGCGTCCGCTCTTGTTGAGGAAGGAAAGGACGTTCCAGGGACGGGTCTTCATCACCTTGATGATGTCCTTGGCGAGGACGTTTTCGTTGCCGGTGATGGTGATGCGACGGACGATGAGTTTCGGTCCCTCGGTGATCTGGAAGATCACACGCACGCGGTTTTGGTTGGGAATTTCCTGGACGCGGTACTGGACGTCCACATCGGCAAAAAAGCGGTCCTCGTAGAGCTTGAGGATCTTCTGGCGGTCGTCCTCGAGTTTTTCCTCGCTGAGGACGTCACCGACCTTCGAGCCGATCTCACGGCGCACGCGGTTCATGGGGACCTGCTGGGCGCCCTCGATGATGATCTCCTCGACGACCGGACGGCCCTGGAGAAGCACCGTCACCTTGACCCCGTCGCCCATGGGCTCGGCGAAAATGCGGACGTTGGACACGCCGCCGGTCGCGTACAGGGCGCGGATGTCGGCCTCGGCGGCCCGTTCGCTGTAGGGTTCACCGACCTTGGTGGCCAGGTTGTCGAGCACACGCTCCTTCGTGATGGCCGGCGGACCCACATACTCCACGGCGATCTCCTTGACGATCGGCCCCAGCCCCACCTGCGAGTAAACCGGCGCGAAGGCCAGCAGGACGGCCAAAAGGGTGGTAAGGTATCGGAAAAATCTCATGGTTGAAGGGCGCTGCGTCCGGGACGATTCGCACCGGGCGGAAACGCGCAGTGCATCGCGAAATGGGAGGGAAAGGTCAAGCCGCGTTTTTGGGCTCCGGGTCTTGCGGCCCCGCAAATTTCGGGGAGGACCGAGGGCCGAAGGCCGGGGGGCGGGGGGGGGACACACCCGCCGGCAGGCCCCACTTTTACTTCCCTCCGGAAGCGGCGGCGACAAGGGCGTCCACGTCGGCCTCCGTGGTTTTCCAGCTACACATGAACCGGGCGGCTCCGCCGATGAACCGGTAATATTTCCAACCGGCCGCCTGCAGACGCGCCTCTACCTCCGGGGAAAGCTCGGCAAAGACGGCATTGACGGCGGGAGGACGCACCAGGGACACCCCGGGAACTTGGGACAGTTTTTCCGCGAGGAGGCGGGCGCACCGGTTGGCATTTTCCGCGTTGCGCAACCACACACCATCCTGCAACCCCGCCACCCACGGCGCGGACGAAAACCGCATCTTGGAGGCCAGCTGGCCCGCCTGCTTGCACCGGTAGGCAAATTCCTCGGAAACCTCGCGGTCAAAGAACACGACGGCCTCGCTGAGGCTGATGCCGGGTTTGATGCCGCCAAAACAGAGCACATCCACCCCCGCGCGCCAGGTCAGGTCCGCCGGCGAGACCCCGAGGGCGGCGACGGCATTGGCAAAGCGGGCGCCGTCCATGTGCAGGCGCAAACCGTGAAAACGCGCCACGTTGGCGACGGCCCGCACCTCGTCGGCGGAATACACCGTGCCGAGTTCGGTCGATTGCGCCAGGCTGACCACGCGGGGTTTCGGATAGTGAATATCGGAGCGGCGCAGGATGGTCTTTTCAATCTCGGCGCAATCCAGTTTTCCCTCCGCCCCCGGCGTCAGCAGAATCTTCGTTCCGTTGGAAAAAAACTCCGGCGCGCCGCATTCGTCGGTCTCGATGTGGGCGAGTTCGTGACAGACCACGCTGTGGTAGCTCTGACACAGCGAAGCCAGGGCCAGCGAATTGGCCGCGGTGCCGTTGAAGACAAAATAGACGTCGCAGTCGGTTTCAAAAAGATCGCGGATGAGATCGGTGGCCCACCCGGTGTACGGATCGTCACCGTAGGAGGGACACGCCCCCTCGTTGGCCGCCAGCAGGGCCTCCATGGCCTCGGGACAAACTCCGACCGTGTTGTCGCTGGCAAAATCGTAACGGGACGTCATGTTCCCATGCTCGACACCGCATTTTTTGCCGTCAATTCGCGAATCTATCATAAATCGCAATAAACTCCTTCAGGCTCTTGGCTTTACACATACATCCCCTTGCGCCTGCCCTCGTTCCCCCTCCCTTCCCCGGAAAGCGGTTGGAGGGCGGGAGCGCACGGGAAGAGTGTGGAGGAGAGGGTAGGTTAAAAAAGCCTCAATCCCGGTGATACGGCAGGCCGGCCAGGAGGGTGTGGGCGCGGTAGAGTTGCTCGAGGGCGACGACGAGGGCGAGTTCGTGCTGGAGGGTCAGGGGGCTGAGGGACCAGAGAAGGTCGGCTTTTTCACGGACGGAAGGGGGGAGTCCGTCGGAGCCGCCGATGATCACCGCGCAGGTCTTGCGGGGCTGGAGGGAAATTTTTTCCACCTCCGCGGCGAAGGCGCGGCTGGAAAAGGTTTTTCCGCGTTCATCGAGCACGAGGCGGAAACACCCCTCGCTGAGGGCGAGCAGGCGTTCACCCTCCCGGGCGGGGTCGGAGGCCTTGACGTGACCGATCTCGACGGGAGCGAACCCCTTGAGGCGTCCCAGGTATTCGGCGGCGCCGTCGCGGGCGTAGGCGAGCCGGGGTTTGCCGACAACGACGAAGCGCCAGCGCAAGGGGGATCAGGAGGCGTGCGGAACCGGATTGAAATCCGCCGCGTGATACGAGCTCCGCACCAGCGGGCCGCTGGCGACGAATTTGAATCCCTTTTTCCGCGCGATATCGCCGTAAAGGTTGAAGGTTTCGGGCGTGATGTAATCCACGACGGGCAGGTGCTGCGGGGAGGGACGCAGGTACTGGCCGAGTGTCAACACCTCGACATTGGCCTCCCGGAGATCGTCCATGGCCTGGAAGATTTCGGGTTCCGTTTCGCCGAGGCCGAGCATGAGCCCGCTTTTGGTCACGGTGGACGGCAGGAGTTCCTTGGCCCGTTTCAGGAAGGCGAGCGAGAGGTGGTATTTCGCGCGGGAACGCACCAGCGGCGTGAGGCGTTCGACGGTTTCCAGGTTGTGGTTGAAGATGTGCGGACGGGCGTCGAGCACCTTCTGCAGGGCGAAGTCCTTGCCGTTGAAGTCGGGCGTGAGGACTTCGATGATGATCTGCGGGTCGACCGCCCGGACGGCCTCGATGGTGCGGGCAAAATGTTCGGCGCCGCCGTCCGCGATATCGTCGCGGGCCACGGCGGTGATGACGACATGCTTGAGCTTGAGACGGCGCACCGCCTCGGCCACGCGCTCGGGTTCGTCGGGTTCCAGCGGGAAGGGTTTCGCCGTCGAAACGGCGCAGAACCCGCAGGCGCGCGTGCAGCGCTCGCCGGCAATCATGAACGTCGCGGTGCCCTGACTCCAGCATTCCCAACGGTTCGGGCATTGGGCGCTTTCGCAAACGGTGTGCAGTTTGAGATCGGAAACGAGCGCCTTGGTGGAAAAGAAAACGGGGTTCGACGGCAGGCGCACCTTGATCCAATCCGGCTTTTTGGCCTGATGAAGTGCGGGATCAATTTTCGGCGCGGGCATGGGGAAGAGAATCGATGCGCCGGCGGCCGGTGTCAAACCCGGAGCAGGAAGCAGGCGCGCGGCGTGGCAAGATTCCCGCGTTTCCGTTTTCGGGCGGTTTGTCCTGCCCGTTGGATTTCACGCTTCAGCGTGTGGATTCCGTTTTCGCTTTCCCCCTTCCGATTTCCGCTTTCCCCCCGCCGTCTGCCGGCGCGCGGCGCTTCGAAATTTCCGCTTTTCCGCATTTTCCCTTCCCCTCCCCTATCACCCCAGCGGATTGCGGCCGGAGAGGGCCCGCTGGAGGGTGAGCGGATCGGCGTGTTCCAGACCGCCGCCGGCGGGGAGGCCGTGGGCGATGCGGGTCACCTTGATGCCGGAGGACGCGAGGGATTCCGCCAGAAAGTGGGTGGTGGCCTCCCCTTCGACGTCGGCGCTCAGGGCGAGGATGATTTCCGTCGGACGCTCGGTTTCCAGGCGGCGGTGCAGTTCGCCAATGCGCAACTGTTCGGGTCCCACGTGGTCCAGCGGCGCCAGGCGGCCGCCGAGCACGTGGTAACGGCCGCGGAAAAATCCGGTGCGTTCGATGGGCAGGATGTCGGTGGCATTTTCGACGACGCAGATCTCGGCGCCGGCGCGGGATTCATCCCGGCAGATCTCGCACGAGTCCCCGACGCAGAAAAACCCGCAGATTCCGCACGAGCGCAGGCTTTCGGCGGCGGTGCGCAGGGCGGCGGCAAGGTCCAGCGGACGGGCGTCCTTCGCGGAGGCCAGCCACAGGGCGATGCGTTCGGCGCTGCGCGGACCGATGCCCGGCAGGCGCCGCAATTCCCGCGCCAGTTCGCGGAACGGTTCCGGATAATCAACAGGCCGCATTCAGGTCTCGAATCGGGTACCCAATGACCGTGACGAATGCCCAGGGACCGACCTTTTAGGCCGGCGTGAAGAGCGTCATCTGATCCTTCGTCACATCCTCCTCGCCGCGGCGGCTGCGTCCCACCCGCTGGATGTAGAAATCGAGCGCGGGGTCGGGGATGCCGGGGATGCGGGCCTTGGAAAGTTCCTCGATGGCCTTGTCCCACTGCTTTTCGCGGTAGTAGATGACGCCGCGCCAGAAATGGTCGCGGCTGCGTTCGCGTTCGGGCGACAGGCCGTGCTTGGGCGCGAGGATCTCGTAAAGCTCGAGGCGGCGGCGTTCGCCGGCGGATTTGATGACCTCGATCGGCCGGGCCTCGAAGGTTTCGGAGGCCTGCTCGAAGGTCTCGGGTCCGATGAGGATGCGGCAGCCGTAGGTGCCGGCGGCGGCGCAGAGGCGGCGGGCGAATTCCACGGCGGGTCCCGCCACGCTGAAGCTGGCCAGCCGGCTGCCGCCGTAGGCCGCGGCGATCATTTCTCCCGAGTTCACGCCGATGCGGAAATCAAACCTCCGCTGCCAGTTGGCGTCGCACTCGCGGTTGACATTGTCCAGGCGTGCCATGAGGTCGAGGGCGGCCCGGCAGGCGCGGGAGGCGTGTTTTTCATCCGGGATGGGCGCGCCGAAGACCACGCGGAGGCTTTCGCCCGAGCATTCGTCGAGGAACCCGCCCAGTTCGACCAGGTAGTCCGAGGCGGCCTGGAGGTAGAGGTTTGTCATCGCCGCAAAATTTTCCGGCGTGAGCAGCTCCATGAGCTCCTTGTGATTCTGCACTTCGCAGACGATGACCGTTCCCTCCTGAAGCACGCCGGGGAAATTCACCGGGACGTTGGAATTGACCAGATGGTTGAAGGTGCTGCGGGAGACGCGCTGACCGAAGAGCCGCTCGATGACCCGCTTGCGGGACCCGCTGCCGCTGCGTCCGTAGGCGAGGCCGATCAGGTAGCTGACCAGGATGGCGGAGGCGCCGGGAAACGGGGAGAAATAGACGTTGTAGAGCGTGCAGACCCAGGATCCCGAGAACAGCAGGAACATCGCGCCAAAGGCGACGACCGTCTTCAGGATGGGCCGGGTGATGTCCACCGTGGTCCAGGCGATCGCGAAGGACAGGAACACCATCACCAGCAGCTGCAGGACCTGGGGAACCTCCAGGGTGGCTCCGCGGGGCATCTTGTAGACGGTGTCCCGCAGCAAAATGTCGGGCGTGGTGGCAATGAGACCGGCGGCGAACAGCACGATCACCACCGCCGCGCTGATGACGCCAATCAAAAGGGTGGCCTTGAGGTACCTCATGGCTGGACGGTTTTTGGGGTCGGGTGAGGGCGACTGCTCATGCGAAACAAGGGATTAAGCGAAAGAAAGCGGCGGAGGGCAAGCGGCGAAAACAAACCGGGGGTCGCCGCGGACGTCCCGGAATGCGGTCCGCACCAGGGAAAGACTCCTTCACGCCGGCGGATTCTGGCCTCCTTCGGAATTGCGGTAGGAGGCGACCACCCACTCGCTGAGTACGCCGTCGGGGTCGTCCACGGCCCGCACCGGCAGGGCAAATTCCGTCCGGCCGCTGTTGCGTTTGATGAGGGCGAGTCCGAACTGGTAGTCCTTGAAGGCCCGCTCGCAAAATTCCCGCACGCCGAGATTCTGTTCCTGCGCCCGGGCCAGGATGCGGTCAACGGCCTCGGGTTCGAAGGAAATGGAGACGCCGTGCTCGGAGGAAAACCGCGTGGCAAACTCGGCCACAATGGCACGCTGGGCCTGCTCGCGTTCGGCATGACCGGCCCGGAGCAGTTCGGAGAGGGTATCGGAGGGCCGGGAAATGAGCCCCGTGGTCACGGTGAAGGAACGCAGGCCCGAACCGGGCAGCTCGAACTTGAAGTCCCGGAAAATGCGTTCGCAGGCGGTGAGGAGTCCGCGGGCGCCGGTCCCCTCGCGGGCGGCCAGCCGGGCGATTTCGCGCAGAGCGTCGTCCTCGAAATACACCTCGACGCCGTAGGCGCGGAAGGCCCGCTCGTACTGGCGGATGATGCTGCCCTCGGACCGCTTGAGGATTTCGAAAAGGTCCTCCTCCCTGAGCGGATCGCACACCACGCGCACCGGAAGGCGGCCGATGAACTCGGGCTCCATGCCGTAGTCGACAAAGTCCCGTGTCTCCGCCTTCCGCAGCAGGGCGGATCCCTCCAGCACCTCGGACGGCGCGGCACCGAAGCCGATCTGGGATTTTTTCAGGCGGCGGGAAACGCGGTCGCCCAGCTTGTCGAAGGCGCCGGAGACAATGAAGAGGATGTGCCGGGTGTTGAGCGACTCGCGGGAGACCTTGCCCTTGCGCTGGAACTCCATGGCCGCCTGCAACTGGGCCTGGAGGTCGTTGGCGCTGCGCAGCGGAACCTCGGTTTCCTCCATGAGCTTGAGCAGGGCGGTCTGCACGCCGCGCCCGCTCACATCGCGTCCGATCAACTCGCCGGAGCTGGCGATCTTGTCGATTTCGTCGATGTAGATGATGCCGTATTGGGCGAGATTCAGGTCGCCGTCGGCCTTGTGGACGAGTTCGCGCACAAGATCCTCGACGTCGCCGCCCACGTAGCCCGTCTCGCTGAACTTGGTGGCGTCGGCCTTCACGAACGGCACGCCGATGAGATCGGCGATGTGTTTGACGAGGTAGGTCTTGCCGACGCCGGTGGGGCCGACGATCACCACGTTCTGTTTGGCGTACTCGATGCGGGCGGCTTCCTCCTCCGGCAGCGAGGCCGCGTATTGCGCGTGGTGGTAGTGGTCGCAGACGGCAATGGCGAGGGCCTTCTTGGCCTCGTCCTGCCGGATGACAAAGCGGTCGAGGTGCTGTTTGATTTCCTTCGGCGTAAACCGGAAGTCAAAGACCGGGGACGTCTTTTCCGGGCGCCCCTCCGCATTATCCGAGCCGGCGGGGGCCGAGGCCGCCGGATGCGAAAAGCTCGACCGCAGGAAATCCTGCAGCCGCTGCTGCAACTGCTCGGGAGTGGGCAGAATGGGCTCGCTCATGAAAAAACCATATCCCCCATGACGGGCCGCCCCGCAAGTGACGGATTCATTTTGCGCCGGCCGCCTTGAGCGTGGCCTCGATCTCGTCGAGCCGTTCGCCCACCCGTCCGCCGACCAGCAGTTTGCCCTTCGTCTCCCGCACCTTGTCGAGAAGCGCCTGGGCGGCGGCGGCCTCCTTGGCCTTGGGCAGGCTTGTTTCGATGGACTGCAGGAGCATGAGATCCTCCGCGTAGGGTTTCACCATCTCTTTGTAGCGCTCGATCCATTTGTAGGGCTCGGCCACCCGGCACCTCATGAAGGCGCGCAGGAGTTGGGTGGCGTCCTTCAGACTTCCAAGCTCCCAATCGTGCATGCCGAAGCAGAGCAGGCCGAAGGCCTCGAAGTTCTGCGTGGTGTACAGATTGGTCACCGAGCCGGGAATGACCATGTCGGCCTTGGAAAGCTCCTTGGCGGCGTTCACGAACAGATTCGCCAGGGGCAGGTCCTCGGGATCGGTGGAGTAGAGACCGGCCTTGTCGATCGCGGAGAAAATCTTTGCCGCCTCCCCGCCGTTTCCGAGCATGATGTTGGCCAGGCCCTCGCTCATGAGGACCCAGGACTTCAGGGGTTCCTTGATCCCGGGCGCACCCGCCAGCCGGGAGAACTCCCCGCGGGCCTCCTCGAACTGGCGGTCCACCATGTACTGCACGGCCTGCAGGAAGGTGGCGCGAAGCTCCGCCTCGCTCGAGACGGCCGAACTGCTCTGCACGGCCTGCAGCACCTGCTCGGGGAAGATCCGGTCGCGGAACACGTACACCAGCACGGCGATGCCCACCACCGCGACCAGCAGCAGGAGACTGAGGATGGCGGTGAGGTTCTTGGTTTCGCGGGTTTCCATCACCACCCGCGCCTTGGGCTGGAGCGGTTTCTGCGCGCGCTCGAGAAGCCTGTTGCGCGCGTAGGTGAGGTGCTCGATCAGTTCGGCGTAGGAATCGTAGCGCTCGTCCGGATTCTTCGCCAGCATGCGGTTGACGACATAGGCCGTCTCGCTGGAGATGTCGGGTGCAAAGGCCTGCAGGCTCACCGGCTGGCTCTTGAGCTGCTTGAGGGCGACCATGGAAGCCGTCTCCGCCTCATAGGGCGGACGTCCCGCCAGCGCGTGGAAAAGCGTGCCGCCGAGACTGTAGATGTCGCTGCGGAAATCCTCGGGCTGGTTGTCGAGTTTTTCGGGGGCGATGTAATACGGCGTGCCCCAGATCTCGCCCTTCGCCTGCGCGGCCTCGTCGGCCACGATGGCCAGACCGAAGTCCACGAGCTTCGCCGTATGGGCATCCACAAAGAGAATGTTGCCGGGTTTGATGTCGCGGTGGATCAGGCCTTTTTCCAATCCGGCCTCGAGCCCCTGGGCCACCTGGATGGCCACCTCGAGCACCTGGGCCTCGCCCACCCGGCGCTGGATGTTCATGAGCTGGTCGAGCGAACCCTTTTCCACCAGCTCCATGGCGAGATAAAACTGTCCGTGGTCCTCACCGAACGAAAACACCTTGACCACGTGCGGGTGATTGATCGAGGCGGTCACGCGGGCCTCCTCCTCGAGTTTGGCCTGCGCCTCGGCATTGGCGCTCATTTCGCGTTTCAGAACCTTGAGCGCCACGTAGCGGTTGAGGTTGCAATCGACGGCCTTGAACACCACGCCCATGCCGCCCTCGCCGACCACTTCGACCAGGCGGTAGTTTTTGAACTGCTTCCGCGCGCGCAGGCTCTGGCCGCAGCTCGGACAGTGGATCTTCGCAAACGGCGGCTGCAGCGTGACATCCATCAACGCCCCGCAGGACGGGCAGGCCTCGAGCAACTGGCCGGCCGCTCCGGCCGCTTCGGCGCGTTCCTCGGAAACCGGAACGGTCTCCATCGGTTCGGGCTCGGGTTCCGGTTCCGGCGGGGGGGGCGGGGTGGTCGTTTCCTCCGTGGCGACCCCGTTTTCATCGACGGCCTGCGGGGGGACGTCTTGGGAATCGTTTTCAGGCTGGTCGGAACGGGTCTCGTTTAACATTGTTCCACGGGGTCGATCATTTTGGGGACCCTAACAGTTCCATGATTTCGCCGCAAAGAAATTCCCGCCATGTCCGACGAGCAAACCTTCATCGTAGAAACTGATGCGGCGGGCGTACGGCTGGACCGTTACCTGGCCGCCCGACTCCCCGACTTTTCCCGGTCCCAGATCCAGACGGTGATCCGCGAGGGCGGTGTGCGCCACAATGGCGGTCCGGCCCGGGCCTCCGAGCCCGTGCGGGCCGGCGACACCGTCACGTGGATCGCCCCCGCCCCCAAACCCTGCCTCACCGCGGAAGCCGAGGACATCCCGCTCGACATTATGTACGAGGACGAACACCTCATCGTCCTGAACAAGCCCGCCGGCATGGTCGTGCACCCCGGCGCGGGCAATGTGTCCGGCACCCTCGTTTCCGCCCTGCTCCACCACTGCGGCAGCCTGTCCCTGATCGGCGGGGTGGAGCGGCCGGGCATCGTCCACCGGCTCGACAAGGAAACCAGCGGCTGTCTCGTCGTGGCGAAAAACGACAGGGCCCACCACTCGCTCGCCGCGCAGTTTGCCAACCGCGAGGTCAAAAAAACCTATCTCGCCGTCACGGCGGGCGTCCCGCGCTATCGCGCCGGCAAGGTGGACGCCCCCATCGCCCGCCACCGGGTCCACCGTCAGAAGATGGCCGTCTCGGAGCCCGGGGACGGCCGGGACGCCCTCACGGAATACACCGTCCTGGCCAGCGCCAACGGCCGGGCCCTGATTGAATGCAAACCGCGCACCGGGCGCACCCATCAGATCCGCGTCCACCTGCGCCACCTCGGGTGCCCCATTCTCGGCGACCCGCTCTACGGCAGGCGCGGCACCTTCACCCGGCACATGCTGCACGCCTGGAAGTTGGAATTCCGGCATCCGGTCACCGGAGAAACCCTGCGCTTCGAGGCGAAACCGCCGCCGGAATTCACGGTCAAATAAAACACCGGATTCGCCCGGACCTCACTCCGGCCCGCCCGCGCGGCGGGAGGATCCGGCATCCGGGCGGGCCACCCGCCAGGCCGGCACGGCGTTCCGGATGGTCCACATCAACCGGTCCAGGTCCCGGACCATGCCCTTCGTGCGGGTGTTGGCCACGGCCGCCCAGCAGAAATCATCGGAGGTCCGCACCAGAATCGCCGTCGTGCCCGGCAGCGATCCGCTGTGCCACCAGTTTCCCGCGGCATTGACGGCCCAGCCGCGCGCATAACACGGGGAGCGCGCCCCGGGCGTGGTCATGAGACGGATGGTTTCCGGCCGCAGGAGGTCGCCGGCCGGACGAAAACCGTCCACGCTGTTGGCAAAGGCCACCAGGTCCGTCGGCGTGGCCAACCACCCGCCATGGGCGTCCATGCGGCGGATGTTCAGCCGGTAGGGATCGCCGTCGCGGCACTCGTAGGTGACCTCGTCCGGCGCCCGGCCCGCCCATCCGTTTCGCGCCACCCTCATTCCCGCCGCCCCGGCGGGCATAAGAATGTTTTGCCGGATCCAGGTTTCGTACGGCCGGCCGGTCACCTTCTCAATCACCCTCCCCAGCACGCAGTAGCCAAAATTCGAATAGGCGTGGCGGGAACCCGGGGCGTGCTCCGGCGGGACTTCGGCGAGGGTGCGGGCAATCAATTCGCGCGCGTTCAGCCGCGGATGCCGGAACATCGGATCCCGACCGTCATTGCTCCATCCCCCGGCGGTATGGGTCAGCAAGTGGTCCACGGTGATGCGGCACAGCGGACCCGCGGGCGGCACCTCGTATTCGTCCTCCAGGATCCCGCCCGGACCAAAAACCCGATCGTCCAGCCGCAGGCGGCCCATTTCCACCAGCCGCAGGATGCCGGCCGCGGTGACGGGTTTCGAAACGCTGGCAATGCGGAAGAGGTGACGCGGGGTCAGCATTTCCCCGCGGTTCCGGTCCGCAAAACCGTAGGCTGCCTGAAAAACCAGCCGTCCCCCACGGCTGATGGCCAGGGAAAGACCGGGCACGTCGTATTTTTGCCGGAAAGCCTCGACAAGACGCCCGATGGTCCTCTTCTCGGCGGGCGTGGGAAGAAAGCGGGGATCGGTTTCCTCCGGGCATCCGGCCGCCATCGCGGTCAGCGAAGAGGCCAGCAGGAGGATTTTCCATCCGGACATCCCCCCAGCCTAGACCGGGGGGAATTTTTCGCCAAGCCGCCGGGGTGTCGCCCGAATTTTTGGGATTTTCCATTTTCCATTCCGCGATTTCGCGCCAAATTCCGGGTTTCCCATCGTGAAACCGCGCGCGCTCCTCTTCGTACTCCTTGCCTCCCTGGTCCCCGCCGGGGCCGCCGAGACGCTCGACCTCACGCTGCAGAAGGCCGTGCAAATGGCCCTGGCCCGGAACTTCCGCATCAAGGTGGAGGAATTCTCCCCCAAGATCGCCAAGGCCCGGCAGAAAAGCGCCTCGGGCGCCTTCGATCCCATTGTCGAGCTGTCCTACACCTACGACCAGCGTCAGACGGAACTGCGCACGCTCAACACCGACCTCGACGCGCCCACCGTCGTACCCGGACAGCCCACCCCGGACCTTTTTGCCCGCCAGGACGGCCATGAAATCGACACCTCGATCACCGGACTCCTCCCCTGGGGCATGACCTACGACATCGGGCCCTCCCTCACGATCGACAACAGCAACCAGCGCGACCCGGGCTACACCCGCTACGACAGCTTCTTCGGCGTCTCGTTTGTCCAGCCGCTGCTGAAAAACTTCGGCACCGACACCAATCTCGCCGACGTCCGGATCGCTCGGGCCAACCTCGCCATTTCCCAGTGGCAGCTCCGCCAGCAGGTCATCGATGTCGTCACCGAAACCATCATCACCTACGCCGAGCTGTATTTTGCCCTGGAAAACCTCGACGTGGAGCGCCGCTCGCGGGACCTCGCCGCCCAGCTGGTGGCCGACAACACCAAGCGGGTGGAAATCGGTGTGATGGCGCCGCTGGACATCACCCAGGCCCGCGCCGACCTGGCCGCGCGCGAGGAACGCGTGCTTGTGGCCGAACGCGCCGTGGCCGACAACGAGAACTTCCTCAAGCAACTCGTCACCGACGAAATCGCCAACCTGCTCGACACGCGCCTGCGCATCGTGGAACCCACGCTGCCCGACGCCAAAATCGACCGCAAGGCGGACTACGCCCGGGCGTTTGAACTGCGGCCCGACTACCGTCAGGCCCTCCTCGACATCCAAAAGCGCCAGATCACCGTCGTCTTCACCCGCAATCAGGCCCTGCCCCGCCTCGATCTGGTCACCAGCCTCGGCATCAACGGCATCGACACCAACCTCGCCGGCAGCTTCACCCGCGTGACCGGCAACGCCAACCACAACCTCGCGTGGAACGCCGGCGCCATCTTCAGCGTGCCCATTCCCAACCGCACCGGCACGGGCAACCTGGAGGTGTCCAAATACGAGGCCCTCCGCGCCCTGGTCGATCTCAAGCGGCTCGAACAGGCCATCCTGGTCGAAATCGACAACGCCGCCGGCCAGATCGACACCACCCGCAAACGCATCGAAGCCGCCCGCGTCGCCCGAGAATTCGCCGCCGAAACCCTCGAAGCCGGCCAGGCCCGCCTCGCCAGCGGCACCACCACCACCTTCGAAGTCCTCCAGTTCCAGCGCGATCTCGCCAACGCCGAGGCCGCCGAATTCCGCGCCCGAGCCGACCACATCATCGCCCTCGCCCGCTACGCCCGCCTCACCGGCACCACCCTGGAACGCAACCGGATCATTTTGGAATAATCCGCCCCGCCAATGGCAAAGCGGGAGCGCGGATGGCGGAACGGACATTTCCCCGTTCCCCGTCGGGAGGACTCTGCGAACAAATGCAAATCTTTCTGCTTGAAAGAAAAATCGGTCTCATCCAGACATAAACACAGAAAAACACAGATTCCCAAGCCGACCCCTTCCACATGTCCTACAAATACGTCACCTACTCCTGGGACGACGCCAAGGCGGCGTCTCTCGATCCCGTCGAACTGCTCGTCTACCGCTCCAACATTCTCGGGGCCGACCAGCGCATCACCAACACGGGGGGAGGCAACACCTCTTCCAAGATCATGGAAAAGGATCCTCTCACCGGCGAGGACGTGGAGGTTCTCTGGGTGAAGGGATCCGGCGGGGATCTGCGGACCTCGAAGCGCGAAAACTTTTCCTCGCTCTATCAGGCGAAACTCCTCGACCTGCAGCGCGTGTATGCCGCCCGTCCGGACAAGGGCCTCAAGTCCCAGGCCGAGGACGACATGGTCGGGATGTATCCGCACACGACCTTCAACCTCAATCCGCGTCCCTCCTCGATCGACACCCCGCTGCACAGCTTCCTGCCCGGCAAGCACGTCGATCACATGCACCCCAACGCCATCATCTCCATCGCGGCCAGCGCGCGCTGCGAGGAACTGACGAAGGAAATCTTCGGCGGCGAGATGGCCTATGTGAAATGGATGCGTCCCGGCTTCGAGCTCGGCCTGGCCATGCAGGAAATCGCGCGGAACAATCCGAACGTGAAGGCCATCATGATGGGCCAGCACGGGTTCATTTCGTGGGACGACGATCCGAAGGGCTGCTACACCCGCACACTCGATTTCATCGAGAAGGCCGCGGCCTACATCGAGGAAAAATACCAGGCCAAGGGCGGTGACAAGGCGGCCTTCGGCGGTGCCAAATACCGGACCCGCGAGGACCGCCATGCCGTGCTCGCCCAGATCCTGCCCTGGCTGCGCGGTCAGGTTTCCCAGCAAAAGCGCTTCATCGGCACCGTGCAGGACGACGAAAAAATCCTGCGCTTCGTCAACAGTGTGGACGCCCCGCGTCTGGCCGAACTCGGCACGTCGTGCCCTGACCACTTCCTGCGCACCAAGATCAAGCCGCTTTACGTCGACTGGAACCCGCAGGCGGAGGATCTCGCCGCTCTCAAGGCCAAGCTCGCCGAGAGACTGGAAAAATACCGCGCCGACTACGCCGAATACTACAACCGCTGCAAGCATCCGAACTCGCCGGCCATGCGGGATCCGAACCCGACGGTCATCCTCATCCCCGGTCTCGGCATGATCGCCTGGGGCAAGGACAAGAGCGAGTCGCGCGTGACCGCGGAGTTTTACAACTGCGCCGTCGAAGTGATGCGCGGCGCCGAGGCCATCGACCGCTACGTGGCCCTTCCGCAGCAGGAGGCCTTTGACATCGAATACTGGCTCCTCGAGGAGGCCAAGCTCCAGCGCATGCCCGCCGAGAAGGAACTCGCCCGCCAGGTCCATGTGGTCATCGGCGCCGGCAGCGGCATCGGCCGGGAGGTGGCCCACCGCCTTGTCAGGGAAGGCGCCCACATTGTCTGCGTGGACCTCAACAAGGAGGCCGCCGAGGCGACCGCGAAGGAAATCACCGACAAATACGGCACCGGCATCGGTGTGGCCGGCTCGGGCATCAGCGGTTGCGGTCCGGCCATCGGCCTGAGCGCCAACATCACCGACCGCGCCAGCGTCCGCGCCGCCCTCGACCAGGTGGCCCTTGCCTACGGCGGATTCGACTCGATCGAGGTCACCGCGGGCATCTTTGTGCCGAGCGACACGACGGGGCACATTCCCGACGACAAATGGGCGCTCACCTTCGCCATCAACGTGACCGGCAGCTACCTGGTGGCCGACGAGGCCTACAAGACCTGGAAGGAACAGGGCCTCAAGGGCTCGCTGGTCCTCACCACCAGCGCCAACGCCGTGGTGGCCAAGAAGGGCAGCGTGGCCTACGACACGAGCAAGGCCGCGGCCAACCATCTGGTGCGCGAACTCGCCATCGAACTGGCTCCGCTGGTGCGCGTCAACGGCGTGGCCCCGGCCACCGTCGTGCAGGGCAGCGCCATGTTCCCGCGCGATCGCGTCATCGGTTCGCTGGCCAAATACAACATCCCCTATTCGGAGGATGAGGCCACCGAGTCGCTGGTGAAAAAGCTGGCCCAGTTCTACGCCGATCGCACGCTCACCAAGTCGCCGATCACCCCGGCCGACCAGGCGGAGGCGTATTTCCTGCTGGTCAGTCAGCGTCTGAGCAAAACCACCGGCCAGGTCATCACCGTGGACGGCGGTCTGCACGAGGCGTTCCTGCGCTAGCCGACCGTCCGTTTCTCCCTTTGTGGGGGCTTGGAGGCCGTAATTTGCCAAGGGGGCGGTCTCCAGGCCCCTCTTTTTTGAACCCCCCGCGTTGGGACGCCAGGGCACGCGGGGCGCCTCCGCAAACTGTCCTGAACGGCGAACGGGGTGCGTCGGTGCGGACGGCGGACGTCCGTGCCGGGCGGGCCCGGGCGTTTCCGGAAACTTCCGTCCGGAGACGGCGTCGGATTACCGTCCCAGCAGCCGCGCAAAAAACGCGCGCACCGCGTGGAGAAATCCTTTTCCTTCGGCGGAGGAACCGGCGGCGGTCGCCTGAACCGGAGCCGGTTCGGGACTGATCAGAACCGGACCGTGCGGATAGGAATCCGTGGAGGCAAAGACATTGTCCTTCACCACGGTTCCGGGCGAGTCCAGGACCACAATGCCGCGGCCCCGCTGTCCCTTGCCGTCATAAAAGGGTTTCTGTGGCGAGACGGTGTTGCAGTTCACAATGTCGTTGCCCTCGATGAGGCCGTCCCGCAGTCCGCTCACCACAATGGCCTCGGCGGCGCAGTCCCGGATCTGGTTGCCGGTGATGCGGATGTTCCGGTGTCCGGCCGGCGTGGGCGCCCTGTCGGCCTTGCCGGAGGTGGTTTCGGTCCAGACGCTGATGGCTCCGGGCGTCGGAGAAAGGCCCAGGTTGATGTCGGCGCCGATGCCGACGTCCTCCACGACGTTGTTGCGGATGTCGACGTTGCTGACCCAGCCGGCCTCGCGGTAAAACGCGTAGTGTCCGCCGATGCAGATCCCGGGCTGCGTCGTGCGGGCGATCCGGTTGTTTTCGATCACGCCGTTGCTGGCCATGATGCGCATTCCGCGGGGACGGACGTCATGGATGGAATTGCCGCGAATGACATAGCCCGAAGCGGCGGCCGCCGGAAAATCCAGCACGTCCCCCTTGGTGAGGCCGGCCGCTCCGGACAGGGTGAGCCGGAGGTATTTCTCCGCGGGATATTTCGCGGCCGGACCGGACTGGACGATTTCCTCCCGGGTGAGCCGGAAGGGGGGTTCGAGGTCGGTTTCGAGGGACACGATGGTTCCCTCCGATTTGATGTCGAAGTTCTCCCCGGCAAGCACCCGGACCGGATCGCCCGGACGGAGAATGTCCTCGTAATAGGGTTTGATCTCCTTGAGAACGGTGCGCCGCAGGCACCAGACGACGTTCGGCGACTCGACGTGGACGACCTGAAAGGCGGGACCGTGCAGATTGATGCCGTCGTCGCCCATGAAGCTGAATTCGCAGTCCTCGATGAGCGGTCCCTTGCGGGAATAGGCGTAGTTCAACGCATCACAGTTGGTCGAAATCAGGCGTGGAACCCTGGCCCCGGCGGGGGTGGGACCGCGCTCGACCTTGCAGCGGACAAAGCGGTTGTCGCCGTCCGCATTGCGCGCCACGATGGCCAGGCCGGGACCGGCCTGGATGGTGACGTCCTCCATGACGATGTTCCTGCACCAGTAAAAGCTCACCACCGTCGGCCCCCGCATGGTGATGGCGTACATGTCGCCCACCTTCAGCAACTGGGCCTTGCCCTGCAGCATGGCGGGGTCGAGCTTGATTTTTGCCCGCCGGGGGGACAGCCGCTCCACGTCGCGGAAAAACCCCTCGGCCGTGCCGCGTTTCCATCCGAGGGTCTGGCCGTCGAAGAAGTGAATGCGCTGGGAATTGAACTCCGGCAGGAGATCGGGATACCCGTCGTGCACATCCACCTCGATCCAGCGGTGATCCGGCGCGATGGCCACGATGTTCCCCTGGGTGTAGGGCAGCGGGTCGTAATCGATCGTGAAATCCTTCAGCGTGACGCCGTCGCAGTTTTCAAAACGCAGCGCGACGGCGGAGTACTGCGGGACGATCAGGCGCGCGCCGTTGCCCTCGATGGTCAGATTCCGGACATTGCGAATGAGCACGCCCTTGGCCGGCAGGCGGTAGGTGCCCGGCGACAACCGCACCACGGCCTCCGGTTCGCGGGCCGCCTTCGCGATCTCGGCGCCCAGATCGAGTTCCGGCACGGCGGGATCCCCGGACCATAGAAAACCCGTCCCTCCCATCAGAAAGGCGGCGACGGACGGGAGGAGACGGGCAAACAGGGGACGGAATGTCATGGAAGTATGTTGTCGATATACTGCTTGGTCAGCGGGTCGGAGAGTTTCAGCGCCTCCACATGCCCGTCGAAAAAGAGGGCCTGAAAGGTTCCTTCGTGACGGGGATCGAGGCGCTCGGGCGTGCTGGAGCGGAAATAAAAGATGGCGTCGTGCTCAAACAGGTCGGAGCTCTGCGCCCCGTCGGCCAAGATGATGGTCTGGGAGGGTTTGGCGACCTTGAGGGTTGAAACCGGCTCGGTGATGAAGGGGAGCGTGTTCATGCCATACGCGCGGCGGACGATGCCGTCGGAATAGGTGCGCTTGGCGGACGGACAGAGGAACGGACTCTTGACGTTGTGGCCGATGGTCACCGGTCCCAGGTAATTGCCATCGGTGAGCGCGAGGGTCCACGATCCGTCCTGTCCGTTGGAAAGCGGGTTTCCCATCGGGGCCGGATAATACCCCTGGTGGTCCGCCGCAAAATGGGTCAGTCCCGTGTGCAGCGTTTTCAGGTTGCTCACGCAGTGCGATTTTTCCGAGGCGCGCAGCATCCGGAGGCCGGAAGGAACCAGGAGCGCGGCCAGCATGGAAACCGTCGCCACCACGGCCAGCAATTCGATCAGCGAGAGGCCCGCGGGGCCGCCCCGCAGCATCAAGGTGGAACGAGGGCAGGGGTGGATGTTCATTTTCCGGGGATGGACGGGAAACCGAAACGCTTCTCAGCGCCCGGTCACCGATTCCGCATAGAAATAAAAATCGTGGCAGGGCTTCCAGGCCCCTTCC
>CALCJD010000093.1 GCA_937960895.1 uncultured Spartobacteria bacterium
TGAGTTCGCGCAACGCGCGGTCTTTTTCAGCCCGTTCCGAAAACCGCCGTATCGCCGTTGCCGCACTCATGTATTCTACCCCCGCCGCTTCGGCGAGCGTGCGTATCCCCAGTCCGCCCTTTTTGCGCCCAAGGTGCAACACAAGATCACGACCACAATCCCCATGCCGATCCCGGAACTGTTCCCACCGTTCCCCGCGCACCTTCTCCACCGAGCGAATGATCTCGTCAAGCGTGGGACGCCCGCCGATCCTCTTCCGCTCCCGGCCCTTCCTCCCTGCCACACCTGACAGTTTCTGCGCAAATCGTTTCGTCCCCAAAACCGCCTGCCCTATGACGTGCTCCCATGGACTCTCCATCACCCCCTCCCGAACTTCGGTTTCGCAATAGTTTCGATACCGTTGCTTCGGTCTGGCGGCCTTCCCGCCAAGCTCCAGTACTTTCCCAAAAGTCAGCCAGGCGGGCGCCTCTTCAAGGCCGATGTATGCTCGATACGAACTCCAGCGATACTTCCGCAGCTTCGCGACCCGCTCCACCACCTGCCTGCGGTTGACTTGCGGTCTCCCGACAGCCCGACTGCTCTGCAGCTTTCTTTTTCCCAAACCCAGCGCAGTCACTCGCACCGGATTCAAATGAATGTAGCGGCTCACATGCAAGCCCCAGGCCCCGGGCTCCACCACAATTGACTTGAATCGTCCTCGGAAGAGACGACCGCTTCGACCATGCCGCCGGTTGAACCACACCGTATAACTCACGTTCAGCCAGTGAATCGCGCGGGAGAGGTTGGGCTCCGTGATCTCCAGCAGCAAGTGGTAGTGATTTGTCATCAGCACGTACGCATGCAGTCGCACGGCAAACACATTTATCATCTCTTCAACCAGCTCCAGGAAATGCGCGCGATCCCTGGCGTCGCGGAACGTTTCACATCGTTCGTTTCCACGCGCTGTGATGTGATACCAGCACCCAACCCTTTCGATCCTCAGTGGTCTTGCCATGCGCCACCCTCTACCCGTCTCGCACAACCCCCGTCAAATGAAAAATGAATAGACGCGACCCCAAAAATCCCTGATCGCTCAGCCCTGCCACGGCGTTTTTTTCACCGTCGCATTTGGTTGTAGATTCTGATGGGGACCGCAGCCGCCCCGGCTGCCGTTCGGTGCGCCCTCGCGCCGAACACACAAGCGCGGAAATAAATCGGGCAGCAATGGAAGATTTAGGTCCTTCAAATGCAGATCGCGAGGCGCAATCTGCTGCGCCCGGGGCGGGACGCGCTCCCCTTTCCGAAATTTGAACCGCAAAGAACGCAGAGGTAACTGGGATCAACCCTTCAGTTGTTCCAGATTCCTCAGCCCTGCCACGGCGTTTTTTTCACCGTCGCATTTGGTTGTAGATTCTGATGGGGACCGCAGCCGCCCCGGCTGCCGTTCGGTGCGCCCTCGCGCCGAACACACAAGCGCGGAAATAAATCGGGCAGCAATGGAAGATTTAACATCCTTCAAATGCAGATCGCGAGGCGCAATCTGCTGCGCCCGGGGCGGACGCGCTCCCCTTCCCGAAATTTTGCGACGCGGATTGTTTTCAGAACCTGGGCTCGGTTTCGACCCTTTCAACAAGCGAGAAGACCGAAAATTATGGCACTCACGTGACGCATCGTATGTTCATCGAGCTCTACATCGTCCGGTTCCACAACCCGCAGGTGTGGACGTCTGCGCCACGCCCCCGCCAGCACCTGTATCCGGATTCCATTCGCGCGGAGTCCATTTCCCCCACAAGACGTTTTGCCACGTCAATTCGCAACGTCTTGCCACCTCGGGATTCACCTCCACTCAATCCAAATGAAAAATGATAGAAGCGACCCCGAAGCGAATTGTTACAACCGGCTCGCAGATAGCCATCTGCCGGGGAAGGTGTTTTAGAATTGCTTGGGATGAACCGCTAGCCCTGGTTTCGTTAGGTCCTCATCCGCCGACACGAGAGGGATACTCATGCGCTCCGCCAACGCCGCGAACTCAGCATCATAGGCCGTCAACCCGTAGGCTTCGGCTACCCGAAGAACTGACGCAGTGGAAGATTCAAGGGATTGCACAGCCTTGCCCGCCGTTTGAAACATTTCGTTGGCCGTCTGAATTCCGATTTTACCGGCCCGTATATATCCCAGCAGAGCGTTCCGCATCTCGCTTTGCCACAGAACGGGGGCAATCCAGTCTGAATCCTTGGCGTGGACAGATACGGCCAACGGGTCCTTTGCGCACAGGCCGACGATCAGGTTGGTATCAGCCACGATCAATGGTGTGCCTCCGTGAACTTGAGCGTTTCTTCCATCGTGATCTTGCCCTTGATCTTGGAGGCCGTGCGGTTCACATCCGCCAGCACCTCCTCATGTGTTCGGACGCGGCGGATTCCGGTCTGCAAAAGAAAAAGCGCCTGCTTCTCCTTGCTTCGGCGGTTGCGTTCCGCGAGTTCAGTGAGTTCCGCGTCGAGTTCGGGGGACACATCCCGGATAACCAGAGTTGGCATACAGCAAAACGCTAGCACATTGCCTCCGCAAAGCAAGACGCTCCCGGCCCCCTTTGGCTGGACAGCGTTCCAGCCTTCAAAAGCGGACAGAGCGTCGAAAACCGGGGTTTTGAGGCGGAAACCGGACAAGGAAAATAAAACTCAGCCGTGAAGGCACCTTTTCCCAATTGGTGCCTTCACGGCTGATCCCAAGGCGGGAGGAGAAGAAAGTGTCCAGTTGCAGTTCGCGCCAGAGTTGATCGCCCAGCCAGCACGCGCCCCAGGAACGCGGCCGGGAAAGTTGCAACTGATCCAGCCGAACCTGGACCGCGGCAGAATCGGTCAGCGGCGGAGTGCGGTCGTCAGGAAAGAGTGCGCACTGACGCGACTGCCCGTCCTGTTCGTCGAAGACGGAAATGGCCTTCTGCCAGGCGACCTTTTGGGAATCGTTGATCTCACCCAGGTAGAGGACGTGACGTTGCACCACCCTGCGACCGACGCGGCGGCTCTCGACGATGGACCAGGAGCGATGCTCCTTGCCGTTCTTGCGTCGGGTGCTGCACTTGAGAAACACGTCGCGAGTATGAAGGAAATCGGGTCTGAGGAAAGAGGCTGGGTCGCCACTACACGCGGTTTTGGAACCGGACCAAACCGAAAACCAAGCAAAAGTGCATCATCGCCCCCCGCCAGCCCGCGAAAACTTTTAAAATTCCTTCCCAGTAGCGGAAGCCGGGTTAAAGGTCCCGGCGATGGTTCCCGCTTTGCCGCGATGGGATTCTTCAGACCGACCTGGTGGTGAGAGCACGATGAAAATGTCCGGGATGAAACACTCCGTTGAAGAATCAGATCGATGCCTGGGGCAAAATGAAATGGAGGCATCTGTCAATTGAGCGTCGCTCAAACGGGGATGGAGATTTCCCTTTTCTCCCGGATGGATTGACCGGGCGCAAACACAAGCGCCAATACCGAAATGACCAGTCAGCCTCCAACCTTCTGAACCTTCTCCCGGGCTTGCCCCGTGGACCGCAGGTCTTTCGGGGCTTGTTCAACCAATGGCGTGTTTGCCAGCTCCGCTCCGTGGCAACACACCCTTTATTGTTGGAATCCGACTCTTTTCAGATCCTCAATCGACGCCTTCTCCTGCTGGCGCAGTGGCCAATTTCTCTGAAATCTTCCGTCGTCCCCTGTGTCCCGCGACCATGCGACCATCCGTCCCGACTCGTCAAAGACATAAGCTGCGGCACCGGATGGCACGGCGAGCCAGTAGTCCATCGGGCTGTAGGCGATAATAAATGTACTGCCGTTGGTAGTGATCGTCGTGACGCGGCTCGGCAATCGGCCTGCTTCCAGGTACTCGCGCGCGGATGCGAACTTTCCCTGCGGGCGGTTGATTCTCGCCCAGCGCACTTCTGATCCGAGCCATGCAAGGGCTGGAATTCCGAAGATTAACGAACACACGATCAACTCTCTTCGCGAGACGCGCATACGACATAATTCCAACGATCAGCTCACCGATGGCGGCCCCTCCGTGGTTTGATCGTCCTTCAGCTGGATTCGAACATACTCCCGGTGCATGAAACACTT
>CALCJD010000094.1 GCA_937960895.1 uncultured Spartobacteria bacterium
GGATTAACCTACTACCTGGACGGCGAGTTGCAAGAAAAGGTGTCGGGACGCTAGACCTCCACCGAAGCGCCCGGCGCGGGCAGGTGCAGAGTCACCCCGGCGGCGGCAAAGGTGGCGCGGGCGGCGTCGTGGTCGATTTTGATCGGAGGGAAGGTGTCGTAATGGACCCCGACCACCGTGCGGCAGTTCACAAATCCGGCGGCCCGGACGGCGTCCTTCGGGCCCATCGTGAAGTTGTCCCCGATGGGCAGGACGGCAAATTTCAGCGTGAATTCGTCGGCCAGCAGTTTCATGTCCAAGGTGAGGGCGGTGTCGCCCGAGTAATAGAAGCTGCCGTCGGCGGACTCGACGACAAACCCGCCGGGATTCCCGCCGTAGGTGCCGTCGGGAAGGACGCTGGAGTGGAGGGCGGGGACATATTTCACCCGGCCAAAATCGAAACCGAAGGCGCCGCCAAGGTTCATGGGGTGGGTTTTTTGCACGCCCTGATTGCCGAGCCAGGTGGCAATCTCGAAGCTGGAGATCACCATGGCGCCGGTCTGCCCGGCCAGTTCGACGGCGTCGGCAATGTGGTCGAAATGACCGTGGGAAATCAGGATGTAATCCGCGCGAATGGCGGAGAAATCGACACCGGCCGCCAGCGCATTGGGTTTGATGAAGGGATCAAAAAGGAGTGTCTTGCCGGCGGTTTCCACGCTGAAGCAGGAGTGGCCAAAGGAGGTGAGTTTCATGGCGGACAAAATGGAACCTTCGTCATGGCGAAACCGCAAGCGCGCGATTCAGGAAATTCCCGACAGCCGGTAGCGGTCCCCCTGGCGCCGCACGGTGAGCGGCGCGTGAAAGATGGCGCTGAGGGTGCGGGAGGTGAGGCCGTGCGCCAGCGGTCCGGCGTAGTGGGTTTTTCCGTTCTCCAGCGCCAGCAGGTGGGTGAACTCGGGGAGAATTTCCTCGATGTGATGGGTCACCAGCACAAGGCCGGGAGCCTTGGCCTGGGCGGCCAGGCGGCGGAGGTCGGACAGAAAATGTTCCCTCGCGACGGGATCGAGTCCGGAGCAGGGTTCGTCAAGAATGAGAATGGCGGGGTCGGCCATCAGCGCGCGCGCGATGAGCACCCGCTGGCGCTCGCCCTGCGAAAGCACCTCCCAGCGGCGTCCGGCGGCGTAGGACACTCCGAGCAGCCTGAGCAGGCGCCGGGCGCGCCGTTGTTCCGCGGGGGCGATGCGTCCCCAGTATCCGATCATGGCGTGTTTGCCGCCCGCCACGATTTCCTCGGCCTCGTCCTCGTCGTGGCAAAGGTGGGAAATGCTTGCGCTGACCACGCCGACGTGGCGTCGCAGTTCGCGCCAGTCGCTCTCGCCGAACTCCTCTCCCAGAAGCACAATGCTGCCGTCGGTGGGCGGCATGTAGCCGGTGAGGGCCTTGAGGAGGGAGGTTTTTCCGGAGCCGTTGGCGCCCAGAATCACCCAGTGCTCACCACGCCGCATGGTCCAGTTGATGTGATCCAGCACCCGGACGTCACCGCGGCGGATGGAGAGGTCTTTGATGGAAAAAAGTTCGGTCATTGCAAACGGGAATACTGTCGGCCGCCAAGGAAAGCGGAAACTTCCCAATGAGTGGAGAAAATCCGGATGGTGACCGCGCCGGTTTCATCCTGTCGGAAAAGCCGCACGCCGCGGGCGGCCAGGGCGTCGGCGAATTCCGGCGGGAGTTTTTCGCTTTGGGGAAATTCCGCGACGGACGAGATGACCACGTGGGGACGGACGGCGTCCAGGAAGGCGGCATCGCCGGACGGACCGCTGCGTGGGCGGCCCTTCACCAGGATGTCGCAGCGCAGTTCCTCGGGCGCATGTTCCAGCAGCCATTGCTCGGTGGCGAAGCTGGCGTCGGACAGAAACAGCACGCGGACCCCGGCCGCGTCGAGGCGGGTGACAAGCACCTTGTCGTCGGCGACGGCGCGGACATTCGAGGCCGGCGGATGGAGCACGCGCAGGCGGACGTCGGGCGAGATGGTGAGCGTGTCTCCGGCGCGGTGGAGGGATTTGGGAACGTTGCGCCGGGCCAGCAGGTCCTGGAAACGCCGGCGGTGCGGGGAAAGATCGTCCTGCACCGAATCAACCACCATCCGCGGCGGGCAGGACTCGAGAAGTTCCGGCGCGGCGCTGATGTGCCCGGCGTCCCCGTGGCTCAAAAGGAGACCGTCGAGCGAGCGGCGGCCCTTCGAACGCAGGAAGGGCAGCAGGGTGGAGTCGTGGTGGAAAAACGGTCCGCAGTCCAGCAGCCAGCCGCGACCTCCCGCGCCGAGCCAGGCGGCGCCGCCCGCCCCGAAATCGAAAACCACGATTTCCGCGACCGGGGCCGGCGGAAACGGTGCGCCCACATAAACAAACGATCCCGGCAGCGCCGCAAACCAGGCCACGGTCTTGAGCAGAATCCGGGTGAGGAGCCAGTTGGTCTGGTTGAAAATTTCCGAGGCCCACCCGCTCACCGGCGCCGTGAGCAACGACAGCATGGCCACGGCCATGATGCCAAAGGAAAGCGGCACGGCCAGCAGGTTGGCGGGCAGGGCGGAGAGCGAAACGAGATGAAAATAACCCAGTGTCAGCGGCAATGATCCGATCCACGCCGCCGCCGACACCGAGGAAAGCCCGGCCACGGCGCGGCCTCCCGAAAAGAAGCGCCGCTGCAGAGGGGTCAGCAGCTTTTCCGGAAAAAACGGATCCGGACGGAAGGGTTTTTCCACCAGCGCGCTGATCGGCCGGGCCGCCAGAAGGATTGCCGCCACCACGCAGAACGACAGTTGGAATCCGGCATTCCAGAGCTGGTTGGTGTCGCCCAGCAGGATGAGAAACGCCGCGGCGCACAGGTTGTTGAAGAGCACCGGCCGGCGGTTGGCGATGAAACCCACCAGGACCACCGCGGCCATGAGGGCCGCGCGCACGCTGGCGGGTTTTCCGCCGGTCATGAAGGCATAAAAAAACAGCGCCGGAATGATGGCCCACGCCGCCTGTTTGCGGGACAGTCCCAAAACGCGCAGGACCTGCCAGAGCAGCACGGCCAGCATGCCGACATGCAGGCCGCTCACGGAAAACAGATGATAGGTGCCCGTGCCGCGAAACTGTTCCTGCACCCGTTCCGGCAGCGACGAGGTGTCGCCCAGCACCATGGCGACGACAAGGTCGGCCACGGTCGAATCATTCATCCCCCGCACCATCACCGCAGCCATCCAGGATCGCGCGGCCAGGGCGGCCGCCCGCAGCGGATTGCCGTGGCCCGGGGAAAGGACTTCCACGTCGCGCGGATCCCGGGCCTCCAGACGGGAATACACCTGACGCAGGGCCGACCACCGCGCGAAATCGAACTGCCCGGGATTGCGCGGCGGGGCGAGGTTTTTCAGGGTTCCGGTCAGACGGACCTCGTCCCCATACGCGGGCGGCGCCGCCGGCCAGTCCGCGAGCACCTTCACACGCGGAGCCAGGGTCACATCCCCCGCCACGAGCCGGGTCAGTTGCAGATCGAAACTCACCTTGCCGGACGCAAACACCCGGGGTTCGCCGGCGACGAGGCCGCGGACTTCCACCGGCTGGTGATGTCCTTCGATCCAGCGCGCCAGTTTGGCCGCCGCGCATTCGCGTCCCTGCCAGAGCTGGAGACAGGCAAAGACGGAGACGATGAGGAGTCCGAGCGCCCGCCTCCAGCGAAGGAAAATGCCCGCCGCGATCACGGCCGCGGCCAGCCATCCCGCGGACGGCACCGGCAGACAGCGTCCCAGCACAATGCCCGTGATGGCGAAGAGGAGGAGGTAAAGGAAAGGCAGTCTTTGGCGGAGGAGCGAAGGATTCCGATGCGTCACGGCTGTCCGCAGAATTTGAACAGGAGCATTGCCGTCGTCCGGTCCTCCGGAAAGTAAAACCGCAGCGCGCCGTCATGACCGCGAATGTCCGTCGGGACCGCGCAGCTGGCCCTCCGCGAATGAATTTGATGGATGCCCAGCCGGTTTCGATTGCGGTAGGGCGCGCCCCATACCTCCAGCAAAATCGCCCGGTGGGTGGCGGCTGCGAGAAGCCTTTCCAATGCCGGACGCTCATAGTGTTCATAATAAACACAATGTGTAGCTTCGAGGTCGGCGTAATCCAAATGCCCCGCCACCTTCAGGCCGCGCGGCGGAAGTGATTCCCACGTGCCGCGAATGCGTGCCACGCGCACCCGCGGATCAAATCCGGCGTCGCGATTGAGCTTCGAAAGGGTGTTGACGGAAACCAACGGCCGGACAGGCCATCCGACGTCCATGGTGATCCATACGTGATCTACGTAATCCGGATTGGGGTGGTGCTCCACCTGCACCTGAAGCTCCCCGCCGACGGCATGCACAAACGGCGCGCCCAGCAGGTCCGCGGGCAAAACTTCGGCCACACGCGGGGAGGGGATCAGTTGTTGAAGGAGAACGGACTGTAGAGCGACTCCTCGTAGGCGGAGTCATACCAGTCGTCGATGATCGGCGGATTGTAGGCAAACGGCTGCTGGTCCTGATAAAGCGGGGTGTTGAAATAGGCCCGTTTTTGCTCGCCGTGGAGGCGGGCGGTCTGGGCGGGGGAGTTGTGGCCGTAGAAGCCCTGGGTCTCGGTGAGATAGTTCAGCAACTGCGATGTGGCGCCCGCCGCCTTGAGACCCTGCAGCTGGGCGTAGGTGAAGTTGTACACCTTCCGCGTGCTGTTGAGATAGCCCACGATCACCTCGGTGGGAACGCCTTTCTGCACGAGGCCCAGGATGTCGTTGTAGTCGAGGACCTGTCCGGCATTCATCTTGGCCTGGGTGGCGGCGGAAACGTTTTTGGCGGAGAGGGTGCTCGAAATGGCGGGATCGATTTGCGATTGTGTCGTCGCGCACGCGGCAAGGATCAGAAAGGCGAGGACAGGCAGGGCGGCCCGGAGGAGACGATCGATCATGATCGAATACCTAAAACAGGGATTGGTGGCTGGCAAACTCTTTCCGGATCGGCGTCCGGAAGCCGCCGCTCCGGCCTTTCCGCCGGGTCGACTAAGTCTTGCCGCGTCCGGGCGGGCTCACTAGGCTTTCCCGCCTATGACTTTCGCTTTTCTGGGGGCGGGCAAGATGGCTCTGGCGCTGGCCCATGGGATGTTGCGGGCCAAACTTTGCGCTCCGTCGGACATCGTGGTTTCCAGCCGTTCGCGGCCGGGACTGGAAAACTTTGCCGCGGCGACCTCCGTTCGGGCGGTGGCGTCGAATGCCGAGGCCGTGGCGGCGGCCGATGTGGTACTGCTTTGCGTGAAGCCGCTGGATGCCCTCAAGGCGCTCAAGGAATCCGGCGCCGATTGGAGGGGAAAGCTTCTGATTTCCGTGGCGACCGGCGTGAAAATCGCCTCCCTGCGCGAGGCGGCCCCCGGCAGCCGGGTCATTCGGGCCATGCCGAACACCGCGGCGATGGTCGGTCACAGTGCCACCGCCATTGCGGCGGACGAATCCGCGTCCCATGAGGATCTCGAGACGGCGGAGCGGGTTTTTCAGGCGGTTGGCGAAGTTTACCGCGTGGCGGAAAACCAGCTTGATGCCGTGACGGGGCTGAGCGGCAGCGGACCGGCCTACATCTATCTGGTGCTGGAGGCGCTGTCCGACGGCGGCGTGCTTTGCGGGCTTCCGCGCAAACTGGCCCTCGATCTGGCGATTCAGACGATCCGCGGGGCCGCCGAGATGGCCGTCTCCACGCAGGAGCATCCGGCCGTGCTGCGCGAAATGGTCACCAGTCCGGGCGGCACCACCATCGCGGCTCTGGCGGCGCTGGAAAATGCCGCCACCCGCTCGGCGTTCATCCGGGCCGTTCAGGCGGCCGCGGCGCGTTCGAAGGAACTTTCCGGCGAGTGAAACCCCTGTTGGTCGCGGGCCTGGGTTTGCTGTTTGGCTGCGCCGTGCTTTCGGCCCAGACCAATGACGGCAAATTCATTCCGCTCCACGCCAGGGAGGCGGCGGCGGAGGGCGAGGCGTTTTTTCGCCGCAAGGATTACGACCGCGCCCGCAAGGCCTATCGCAAGGCCCTGGAATTGGCCCCGGACAATCTGGTCGTCCTCATCAATCTGGGCGTGATCGAATTTCACGCCGGCCGGAACGAAGAGGCGGAGAAACTGCTCAAACGCGCCGTTCAGCTCAAGCTCGATGCGGCGCCGGCCTGGCTGACGCTGGGAATCCTTTACATGGACCAGAACCGGCTGGACGAGGCGCTCGCCGCGCTCGCCCAGGCCACGCTTTACGATCCGCACAATGCCCGGGCGCGCAATTATCTCGGGGTGGTCATCGGCCGCAAGGGCTGGCTCGACGGTGCGCAGGCCGAACTGCGCAGGGCGGTCGAACTCGACCCCTCCTATACCGACGCCCATTACAACCTCGCGGTGTTCTACCTCGAAAGCAAACCGCCCTACCTGGAACTGGCCCGGCGACATTATTATCGCGCCGTCGAATTGGGGGCCGAGCCCGACCCGGAGATCGAAAAGACCCTGCGGTCCGCCCCGTCCGCCCAGCCCTGACCGCAGGCCGCCCGGGCAAATGACGCCCGCCGGCAACGAGTCATTGCGCCGGGGACTCTCCTGTGTTACCGAGACGGGAATCACCCACTGGAATGCCTGAGTCCCACCCCGGTTTGGAGGAGTACCTCGCCACGGCCCGGCGCCGAATTCGCCTGCAGCGTCTCGCTCAGCTTTCCGGAGGGCTTCTTCGGGGACTGGGCGTTCTGTTGATCATTGCCGTGGGCGGGGCCTGGTTGTTTCCCCAGGCCGCGGTGGCGCTTTCGATTCTCGTGGCCCTGGCCTTTGCCGGGGCGCTTGCGGCCCTGATCGTCGCCGCGGTCCGACCCGTGGGCGACCTGCAGGCGGCCCGCGCCATCGACGCCCATTTCGGGTTGCCCGACCAGGCCTTGAGCGCCTCCGAATTGACCCCGGAAGCGGGGGAAAACTGGGTGCGGCTGCTGCGCGCGGACACCCAAACGCGACTGGCCAATCTCGATTGGAACACCCGCTGGCCGGTGGTCTGGCCGAAGTATTCCGCTGCGGCGGGGGCGGCGGTCCTGTTGCTGTCCGCGCTGCTGGCGGTTCGCCTGGGGGTTCTGCCACCGTCCGCTCCGGTGGCGGATTCCGGTCCCAACGAAAAGGCCGCCCTTGTGGAGGAACTTCTCGCCGACTGGGAAAAGGCCGCCGAATTGACCCGGGATCCCGAACTCAGGGAATTGCTGGCCGAACTGCAGCCGCTGCGCGACGAACTCCCGAAGATGAACGAGCGCGAGATGTTCCTCGCCCTCAGCAAACTGGAAAACAAACTCGAAGCCCTGCGCGATGCCGCGGCCCGGGATTCGCTGGAGTCCGTCGCGGGCGACATGGCGAGCGCGGTGGAAAACATCGAGGGGCTGGGCCCGCTGGCCGACGCCCTGCGCCGCAGGGAATTGGAGCGCGCCGCCGAACTGGCCGAAAAGGCGGCCGAAAAGCTCGCTCGGAAAGGGGCGGAGGTTCCCGCCGGCGCCGATTCCGCCGCCACCCGGCAGAAGATGGCCCGCGCGGCGGAAAAGCTGTCCGAGTCCGGACAGGAAAGTGCGGCGTCCGCGATCCAACAGACCGGCGAAGGAGCCCGCCGGAAGGACCCCTCCCAAATGGCGCAGGGGATGAAACAGCTCGCGCAGAGTCTCGCCAAGGCCGCTCAAAGTCAGTCCGCCAAGGCCCGCCTCGGATTGCAACTTGCCCAGCTCGGTCAGTGCAAGAACGGGATGGGAAACGAAGAGGGAGCCGGCCTGTCGCTCACGGTGAAACTTTCCGAGCAAAAGGGACAGGGCAGGGGAGCCGGCAGCGAAATCGATCCCGATCGCGAAAAGGATCCCACCGACCTCGGATCGGAACGTTCCCTTGAAGGCCTCGCCGGGCTCGCCGGTGAAGGGGAATCCGAGGTCGAAACCCTGTCGTCCGAGACCCCCGGCTCCGAGGCGCCGCGCGAAGAACGCAATGCACAGTTTGCCAAATACGAAAAGCTCTCCCAGCAGGCCATCGCCGATGAAAATCTTCCGCCCGCCTACCGCGAGGCCATCCGCAAATATTTTGAAGCCATCCGCCCGGCCGCCGGTCCGGTCGATCCCTGAGGGGGGACGAATTGACCGCCTGACGTTCTTTCCCCTCGGCCCCCGGCCCGTTCCCTTTATCCTTTTCAGCCATGTCCGAAAATCCGCCGCCCGACGAATTGCAAGCCCGTCTCCAGGAATTCCGCTCCCGCTTTGAACAGCTCAAGGCGGAGGTGCAAAAGGCCGTCATCGGTCAGGAGGACATCATCGAAAAAACGGTCATTGCCATGATCGCCGGCGGGCATGTTCTTCTCGAAGGCGTGCCCGGCCTTGGCAAGACGCTCCTGGTGCGCTCCCTGGCCGGCGCACTCCATCTCAGCTTCCAGCGCGTGCAGTTCACACCCGATCTCATGCCGGCCGACCTCATCGGTACAAAGATCCTGGTCGATGACGGTCACGGTCATTCCCGCTTCGAATTCGCGCCCGGTCCGGTGTTTTGCAACCTTCTCCTCGGCGACGAAATCAACCGCGCCACGCCGAAAACCCAGTCTGCGCTCCTCGAGGCCATGCAGGAGCAGAGCGTCACGGTCGGCGGGGAAACCCGGCAGCTCAAGAAGCCGTTCTTTGTGCTCGCCACCCAGAACCCGCTGGAGATGGAGGGCACCTATCCGCTGCCCGAAGCCCAGCTGGACCGATTTTTCTTCAAGATCACCGTCAATTATCCGAGCGCCGAGGACTTTGAGCGCATCCTCGATGTCACCACGTCACGCGACCTGCCGACCGTGCAGCCCGTTTTCGACGGCGCCCGGCTCGTGGAAATGGGCGCGCTGGCCCGCGACGTTCCCGTCGCCCCGACCATCCGCCAGCGGGTGGTGCGCCTCATCATGGCGACCCATCCGGAAACCGAACACGCCATCGACGCGGTCCGGCGCTACGTGCGTTACGGGGCCAGTCCGCGCGCCGGCCAGGCCTGCCTGCTCGCGGCGAAAATCCGCGCCATCCTGCAGGGCCGCTTCCACGTCGCCGGCGAGGACATCCTCGCCGTGGCGCTGCCGGTGCTGCGTCATCGCGTGATGCTGAGCTTTGAAGCCCAGGCGGATGGGGTCAGCGCCGACGCCCTGCTGAACCAGATCTTCGAGGCGGAGAAAAAGACCTGGAATTGACCGATGAAAGGAGGCCGTGCGGGAAGTCCGCCGACCATCGGGACTGAACGTCCGGCAATGTTTTCATGACCACTTCCGCCACCGGGGAACTTTTTGACGCCGCCTTTCTGGCCCGGCTCGAGTCGCTCAGCCTTCTGGCGCGCAAGATCCAGCGCGGACGCCTCCGGGCCGAGCGCCGCAGCGTGCAGCGCGGGGCCAGCGTCGAGTTTGCGGAATACCGTCCGTTCGTCAACGGCGACGACTTTCGTTACATCGACTGGAACGCCTACGCCCGCTGGCGCACGCTGGTGATGAAACTCTTCGTCGAGGAGGAGGATCTCCATGTGCATCTGCTCCTGGATTGCTCCGCTTCGATGTTGTGGGGTGATCCGCTCAAGTTCGACTACGCCCGCAAGGTGATCGCCGGGCTTGCCTACATGGCGCTGGCCAACCTGGACCGCGCTTCCATTTCCCCGCTGGGCGGCGTCTCCATGGCCCCCTGGCCCGCCGGCCGCGGCAAGCACCGGTTTTTGCAAATTCTCCGTTATCTCGAAGGATGCGCGACCGCGGTCCGGCCGGTCCGGCTCGAGGACGAGGTGCGTTCCTGGACCGCCACCCGTCCACGCCGGGGTCTCGTCGTGTGGGTGAGCGACCTCTGGGGCAGTGATCCCCAGGATGCCTTCAAGGCCCTCGACCGCCTGCGCCATGCCCGCCACGAGGTGGCCGTCATTCAGGTTCGCGATCCCGCCGAGGCCGAGGCCGGACGGCCCGGCGAATACGAACTCGAGGATTGTGAAACCGGCGAGGTGCGCCGGGTCATTGTCAGTCCCCAGATGGCCCGGGAATACCGCGAGCGGTTCCAGAGTTATCAGGCGGCCCTGGCCGCCTACACCCGCAAACACCAGATTCCGCTGCTCTCCGCCGACACCCGTCTGGACCCCGCGGACCTTCTCCAGCGGGCGCTGGTGGCGGGGGGATTTGTGAAGTAGGCGGGGCGTTGCCAAGCCGTTTGGGGAGGCCGATCCCTCAGTCCCAATCCGCCGGCCGGGGCGAGAGCGGTTTGCCCTGCATCTCGCGCCATTTCATCATCTGGGCGGGAACAAGCACGGATTCCGCCAGGCAGTCGCTGGAGTGCCGGAGCTGGGACAGGAAACGTCCGCGGGGTTGCGCCGGACCGTATAGCGTCTTTTCGTAGTCGATCAGATTCTGCGCCCCGGAACGCAGGAGAAACCGGATCACCTCCAGGCGCTGCTTTTGCTCCGCATTCAGACCGAGCGTGTTGGCGACTTCCGGAATCTGGAATGAAGCCAGCGCCCCGCGGTATTGCAGGGTCAGTTCCTCCAGCCGGTTGCGCTGGTTCTGCGTGAGCACGGCGAGGGTTTGGTGTTTGAGTCGGTGGCGATCCTTGCCGGCGGGATGGGGAGGCAGGGAAAGCAGCAGTTTTTTCACCCGCATTTTCTGGGCCTCGTTGAGTTTCAGTTCCTGGACCACTTCATTGGAAAACGGAATCAGCAGGGAGGGATCGAAACGGTGGAGAATCTGTTCGGCCGGGGACCGGGCGGCCGCAGCCTGTTGGGCCCGGCAGGGATTCGCCGGCAGCAGGGCGAGAAGGCAAAGGGTCGTGAACAGGACGGTCGGCTTCGACATGGCGTCATGGAAGCGCGGGCGGGAAAAAAGCGCAATGACCTCCGCCTGTGCCCCTGACATTTCGAGGAAATCGGCTGGCGATTTGCCCGAAAACAGGACACTTTTCCGGCATGATTTTCGCCCCTGAACCCCGCCGGGAAGCGGGGTGTCACGACGTCTTGTTGAAAGTGCTTGGGTGTGTGGGGGTTACGATTGATGGAGTGCTGCAGGGGAGCCGATGATGAATTTTCTTTTTCCCGCCGCCTGGGCCTGGCTGGGCCTGGCCCTTCCGATCATTGCTCTTTACCTCATTCGAACCCGGCTGGAACGTCGCAGTGTCAGCACGTTGTTGTTTTGGGAGCAGATTCGGACGCAGTCCTACAATTCCGCACTCTGGCGCAAGCTGCGGCGCTGGCTTTCACTGCTTTTGCAGTTGGTGTTTCTGGCGCTGGTGACCTTTGCATTGACGCAGCCGTTGGCGCCCTGGCAGACGGCGCAGCCGACCAGCACGGTGTTTGTCCTCGACCCCTCGGCCAGCATGCTGGCGCGGGAGGGTGCGCAGACCCGTTGGGAGCGGGCGAAGGAAATGCTCGACCAACGGATCCGTCAGCTGCGTCCCTTCGACCGGGCCGCCCTGTTGGTGGCCGCCGATCCGCCCCAGGTGCTTTCCGGTTGGACGGCCAGCCGCCGGGTGTTGCTCGATGCACTCAACCGGGCCCAACCGGTCGGGGAGGGCGTGTCCCTGCGCGCGGCGCTGGCCCTGGCGGAAAATCTTCGATCCACCCAGCCCAATGCGTCCATCCAGTTGCTGACCGACGGCGTCTGGCGGGATCCGACGGAGGTTAATGGGAAGGTGGAATGCGTCTGGGTGGGGGAGCCGCAGCCCAATGTCGGCATCACGCAGTTTTCCGCGCGCCGTCCGTTTTCCTCTCCGGGAGAGGTGCGGGTGTCCCTCGAGGTTGTCTCCCGGGGGGAAATAAAAATGGAGGGCACGGTGGAATTGTTTCGCAGCGGCCAGTTGGTGGACGTGCAGCCGGTGAGCCTCGAACCGGGCGGCGCTTGGCAGCGGGAATGGGACCTGCAGGCGCCGGGCGCGGAGGAATTTGAGGCCAGACTGGCCGGCTTCCCGCCGGACGCCCTGAGCGTCGACGATTCGGCCCGTGTCAAAATCGACGCGGTGCATGTCGTCAGGGTCATCCTCGTTTCCACCCCCAATCCCTACCTCGAAGCCGCGCTGGACGCGCTGCCGCTCGTGGAGTGGGTGAGGGTGGAATCCCTTTCCGGTTTTCCCGACCCCGGCGCGTTGTATGTTTTCAATCGCACGGTGCCGCCGGAGGGATTTGAAAACGCCAACGCCCTGCTCATCAATCCCCCCTCCGCCGGCTTCTGGGGGCGGCCGGACGGCGCGGTCGAACGTCCGCTGGTGAGCGAGGTCGCCCGGGACGAAGCGCTCATGCGCCACACCGGATTTTCGAATGTGAGTCTCGATGCGGCGACCAAATGGCAAAAGCCTCCCGTGGCGCAGGTCTTCGCCGAGAGTTTCGGCGACCCGCTGATTTACGGCCAGTGGGACGACCGCCGTCATTGGGCCCTGCTGGCCTTTGACCTCGAGGGCTCCGATCTGGTCCTCCGGACCGCCTTTCCCATCCTGCTCGGCAATGCCGTGGAGTCGCTGCGTCCTTCGAAAACCGTCGTGCCCAGCTCGGCGCCGGGGCGCGTGGAAAGCGCCCTGGAGGTGACCGCGGTCGGGGACCACCATGCCGCCGCGCCCGCTCCTGGCCCGGGCGCCTGGTGGTTTGCCTTTCCGCTTTGGTGGTGGGCGCTGGCGGCGGCCGGTCTCTGGCTGGTGGGCGAGTGGTGGTTGTTTACACGGAGGATCACGGAATGACGCTGGGCATCCCCTGGGCTTTGACCGGTCTGGTGCTGCTGCCGCTCTTCTGGTGGTGGGGACGCACGTCGCTGGTCACCGCGCCCGAAGGGCGCAAACGGCTCTCGCTGGCCGTGCGCGCCGTGATTTTTGTCCTGCTGGTGACGGCATTGAGCGATCCGCGCCGGCACACCCTCACAAGGGATCTGCACGTCATCTGGCTCGTTGATGCCAGTCGGAGCGTGGACGGCGAGGGGATCAAAAAGGCGGTCGAATTGCACAAGGCCGCCGGGACTCCGTCCGGGAGCGAATCGTGGATCGCGTTCGGCGGCCGCGGTGTGAACGTGGCCGGTCCCGAGAAACTTGCCGATGTTTCCCCCGAATCCGTCAACGACCGCGAGACCGATCTTGCCGCCGCGCTGAAACTGGCGGAGGCCTCGTTTCCTTCCGGAAAGGCAAAGACCATTGTGCTCGTAAGCGACGGCCTTCAGACCCACGGCGATGCCGCGGCCGCGGGGGCGTCGTTGAAGGATGCCGGAGTTCGGGTGCATGCCTTCACCGCCGCGCCGCCGGACAAACCCGAGGTTCTGGTCCGTGCGGTGAACGCCCCGCGTCAGGTGCGCAGCGAGGAACCGTTCCGCGCCGAGATTGAGGTGTCCAGCAATCGGGAGACCGATGCGGAAATTGCCGTCTTCCGCAACGGGGTGAAGGTTGCCTCGCGTCAGGAACGGCTCAAGCCGGGGACGAACCGCCTCGAATTCACGCAGGTGCTCCGCGGCGAGGAACGTCTCGTGGAGCTGTCCGCGGAGGTGACGGCCGCGGCGGACACCATCGCCGACAACAACCGTTCCGCCGCCATCGTGCAAACCGAGGGTGTTTCCAAGGTGCTGCTCATCGCGGACAAACCCGAGCAGGCGCGCTACCTTGCCTGGGCGCTCAAGCAGGAGGGTATCGTGCTCGACGCGCGTCCGCCCACCGGCGCACCCATCGGTCTGGCCGACCTGCAGAATTATGATCTGGTCATTCTCGACAACGTGCCCGCCACGGCGCTGACGCTCGATCAGATGAAGCTCCTTTCCTCCTATGTCCGCGATTTCGGCGGCGGGTTTCTCATGACCGGCGGCGATCAGGCCTTCGGCCTCGGGGGGTATTACCGGACGCCCGTCGAGGACATCCTCCCGGTGCGTTGTGATTTCGAGAAGGAAAAGGAAACTCCGTCGCTGGGCATCGTTTTTGTCATCGACCGCAGCGGCAGCATGTCCGGCGAAAAGATCGAAATGGCCAAGGAGGCGGCCAAGGCGGCGCTGGAATTGCTGTCCGACCGGGATTACGCCGGCGTGGCGGCCTTCGACCACGAGGCCTTTTGGGTGGCCGACCTGCAGAGTGCCGCAGACAAAGGCGGCATCAGCCACAAAATCAGTTCCCTTTCCGAAGGGGGGGGAACCAATCTGGCCGCGGGCATGGAGCTGGCCCTCCAGGCCCTGCGCGGCTCGCCGGCCAAACTGCGCCACGCCATTCTGCTGACCGACGGCGTGTCCACGCCCGGACCGTTTTACGAACTTGCCACCCAGATGGCGGCGGAAAAAATCACCGTAAGCACGGTGGCCGTCGGGGACGACGCCGACAGCCAGTTGCTCCAGCAGATCGCCCGGTGGGGCGGCGGCCGGTATTACCTCGCCCTCGATCCGCGCATGGTTCCGCAGATTTTTGCGAAGGAAACCATGACCGTTTCCAAGTCCGCCATCCAGGAGGCGCCCTTTGTTCCCGTTCCCGTGCGTCCGGCGGATTTTCTGGCCGGGGTGAACTTCGAGCGCGCCCCGTTTTTGCTGGGGTACGTCACCACACGCCACAAACCCACGGCGGAGGTGTGGCTGGGTTCCGAAAAGGGCGAACCGCTGCTGGCCACCTGGCGGTACGGACTGGGACAGGCCGGCGCCTGGACCTCCGACGCGCGCAACCGCTGGGCGGTCGAATGGCTGCGCTGGGAGGGATTCGGAAAATTCTGGGCGCAGTTGGTGCGCAAGCTGGCGCGGTCCGAGGCGGTGCGGCGGTTTCCCATGACCCTCGAGCGCGAGGGCGCGGATTTTGTACTGCGCGCGGATACCGTCGATGCGTTGGGACGTTTTGTCGGTGGGCTCGACGGCGAGGTCACGGTGTCGGCTCCCGATGGTTCCCGGACGAAACTTCCGCTGGAGAAGATCGCCCCCGGACGGTATGAGGCGCGCTGGCCGGCGAATCAGCCCGGCGCCTGGCATGCCCAGGCGGCATTTACCCGTCAGGGCGATGTGGTGGAAAGACAGGCGTTGAGTGCCGCGGCGGGATATCCGGCGGAATTTGTGGCCCGCCCGCCGGATGAAGCGCTTCTGGGCGCGCTGGCCGCCAAAACCGGGGGGTCGCTCAACGGTGCGGCGCGCGGAATCTGGACCGACGACCGGCGCGCCCTGCAGGAAAAGGAACTCTGGCCCTGGCTCGCCACGCTGGCACTCGTTCTCTTTCTCGTCGACGTCGCCCTGCGTCGCTGGCCGCGCCCCGCTTCGGCGGTCCCGGTGCGGCCCGCAGCTTCCCGTCCCCCCGAACCCGCTTTGCGCTCATGAAAAAAATCCTTTTTCCCGTCCTAGCCATTGGATGGATCGTTCCGCTGCAGGCGGAGCCCCTGTCGCGTCCGGTTCTGGAACGTTACGAACAGATGCTGCTGGGCGCGCCGGAGGCCGGAACGCCCTTCGACAAGGTTTATCAGCATTACCTGGAAACCGAGGGCCTCGAGGCGCTGGCCGCCCGCTGGCGCGAAGCCGCCGGGCGCGACGAATCCTCCCGGGCCGGGTATCTGTTGCTGCTCGGCCTTCTCGACGAACGCCGCGGAAACACCGACGGGGCGCTGAAGGAGTTGCGCGAGGCCGCCAACGCCGGCGCAGGCTGGAGAGGGTGGCTGGCACTCGCGGATGCGGAAAGCCGGGCCGGGCAGTTGAAGGAGGCCGTCGCTTCCTACAAAAAAGCCCTCGAGCTCGATCCCCCGCACGATGTGCTTCCGCGTTTGTATCGCGGACTCGCCCTCTCCCAGCAGCGGCAGATGGATTTTGCCGGCGCCGTGGAAACCTGGGAGGCCTACGCCAAGGCTTCGCCCGACGATCCCTTCGTTCTGGAGGAGGCCGGGGACGCACTTCTCGAGGCAGGCCGCTACGGGGAGGCCGACCGGATGTTTGCCCGCCTCCGCGCGATGAAGGACCTTGATCCGGCCCGCGCGCTCAGCGCGGTGCTCCGGCAGGCCGAGGTGCGGCGGCTCCAGGGAAACACGAAGGAGGCCCTGGAGCTGTATGAAACCGCCCTGGCCGAATCCGGGGAGGCGAGCTGGCTGCAGCGCGAGATCCGCTCCCGCATCGAACGGCTCTTTCTTGCGGATGACGACCTGCCGGGCCTTGCCGCCTATTATCGGAAGCAACTCGAGTCCCATCCCGCGGATGTCGAAACCGCGCTGCGGTTGAGTGATGTTTATCTGGAGTTGAACCGGAATGACGATGCGCTCAAGGCCCTGGAGGAGGCCGCCGGCAGGGCGCCCGGACGCAAGGATGTGCAGCAACGCTTGGCCGCCGCCCTCGTTCGCGCGGAGCGCCCGGGTGATGCGGTCACCATCCTGGAAGCCCTCACGAAAAAATATCCCGAAGATCCGGAAATCCTCGCCCAACTGGGCGAGGCCCAATGGCAGGAATTCAAACTGGGCCGCGGGGAATCGTCCAGGGCCGTCGCCACCTGGCGGAAGCTCGCGCCCGAAGGCGCCGACGCCAACGCCGTGCAGCGGCTGGCGGAAATCTTTCGCGCCCATCAGCTCACTGAGGAGGCCGTCACGGAATACCGGCGGGCCCTGACCCTGGATCCCGCCTCTCCCGACCGGCGGGAACGTTTGGCGGTATATCTCGCCGAACTCGGACGGAAACCCGAGGCGCTCACCGTGCTGTCCGGCATGGTCGAGGACGGCCGCGCCTCCGGCGAAACGTATCTTCGGCTCGCCCGCATTCAGCGGCGTCTCGGGGAACCCGGCGCAGCCCGCCAGACCCTCCAGGCGGCGAAGGATGATCCGGACCGCGCCTTCGACCGGCTGTATCTCCTCTGGCAGCTGGCCTCCGAGGATCGTGCGTGGGAGGAGGCGGAAAAGCTGGCCGTCACCCTTCGGACCATGGCGCAAACGGACCCGGAAAGGGAGCGCGCGGACGATTGTCTGCTCCAGGCGCTGCGCGAACGAAATCGGCTCGGCGGGGAGATTCAGCGGCTGCTGCAGAGGCAAAAGACATCCCCCGATTCCCTGAACGAAGGTGACTGGCGGCTGCTTTACCTGCTGGCCGACGCCTCCGGAGACCTGGGTACGGCGGAGTTTGCCCTGCAGGAAGGACTCCGTCAGTTTCCGCAATCGGCGGCGCTCACCCAAATCGAACAGGCCTTCGCCCGACGCACCAACAACATGAACCGCCGCCTCGCCGCGCTCGAACGGTTGGAAAAAATCGAACCGCAGCGCGCGGGGGATTGGATGGCCGAGCGTGTGCGGGCGCTCCGGGAGGCGAATCGCATGGAGGAGGCCACAGCACTCGCCCGCCGGGTCGTGGCTCATTCGCCCGCCCGCGCCGACGGATATGTGCTTCTCGCGGAAACCCTCCAGGCCGCCCAAAAAAGGGACGAGGCCGTCCAAGTGCTTCAGGAGGCGGTGCGTCTCTCCGAAAACCCCAATCAGGTCCGCTTCCGCCTGGTGGATCTTTATCTGGCGGAAGGAAACCCGGCCGCGGCGCGGAGTGTCATGGACGAAGCCTTCGAAGCCGAGGAGTCGCCGGCCGCGAAACTTCAGATCATGAGCCGCCTGGCCGATGTCTATTTGCAAGCCGGACGACTGGACGAATTGATTGCCAAACTGCGCAACCGCCAGAAGGCCGAGCAGGGCTGGCGGTACGCCATGTATCTGGCGGAAGTGTATCTGGTCATGCAGGACAGCCTCCGTGCGATGGAAGAGCTCGACAAGGCCCTGGCGGGCAAACCCGACGACCCCCTCCTGCTCAGGCGTCTGCTGATGCTGGCCCGGGAAACCGGCGACACCCAGGCCGTCCTGCGGTACGCCCGCAAGCTTGCCGAGGTTGAACCTTCCGCGCCCAACCGCGCCCAGTTGGGGGAGGCGCTGGCCAATGACGGAAAAATCGACGAGGCGCTGAATCTCATCCGGGAAAACAGCGCCGAATTCCTCGCGGAACCGTCCGCCTGGGAGGGAACGCTGCGCGTCCTCCAGGCCGAGGACAAGGCGGCCGAACTCGCCGCCATGCTGGAAAACAGGCTGCGCGCCGATCCCCGCGACTGGCGTTCGCTCATGGCGCTCGGCGAGATTCTCATGGGCACCGGCCAGACGGACAAGGCGGCGGAATGTTTCTGGAAGGTGATGGCCCTGCATGAGGATTCCGGAACCGCCCCTCCGGCTCCCACGCCGTCTCCCGCGGGCGGGGGGACCGCCGCCCGCCTGCCGATGGGCGTCACGGTTCTTCCCTCGGGCGGATCCTCCACGGCGTTCCGGCCGGGCCGCTTTACCGCAGCCTATCAGAGGGCCAGGCAATTGCTGGCCGAAAACAGTGCCGGTCCGGGCTTTCCCCTCCCGCGCCAGATCCGCCGGTTCGGCGGCCTGACGTTCGGCGCGTCCCCGACGGCACCCCAGTCCGGCCCGGCGGGTCTGTCCGCTTCGCAGGAGGATGCGCTGGTGTATCTGGCGTGCATCGCGGCCTTTGATGGACGGGAAAAGGAATTTCTCGAGCGACTCGCCGAAGTGCTGCGCGACCGTCCGGCCGAGGACCGCATCGAAATTTACAGCCTGTTGCAGGCACCCGAAGCGGTGCTGACGGAAATCGAGAACGAACTGGCACGGGGAACCCCCGACCCGAAGGTGATCAATACGGCCTACAACACGGTCCAGATGATCCTCGGCAATCGGAGAAACAATCCGAATTTCCAAAAGGCGAATTTCCCCGAAGAACGGCTCAAGGCGCTTTCCGAAAAGCTCAGTCGCCAGATGGGTGACTCCACCCAGCCGCAGAATGTCATTCAAAAATATCAGTGGCTGATTTCGACGGGGAAACAGGACGAGGCGGAGAAACTCGTGGACAAGGTCCTGGCCGAGACGGACGAGTCCGACGTGAATCAGTTGAACATCGCGCGGTATTTCGCCATGAACCGCCGCGATTACGACCGTGTCCTGGAATTTCACGGGAAGATCCAAAGGGCGCGGGAAAAGCAGGGACTTCCCCGGGTGCCCGCCCAGGATTTCGGGATCTACCTGAGTCTGCTCGATTCGGAGAAACATCAAAAAAAGGCGGTTGATCTCTTGGCCGACGAATTTCTTTATTCGGGAAAGATCGCGGGTTCGTTGGGTTCGTGGGGCGGTCGGCCGGGACGGCAGGGATTGCTATGGGCCCATTTGCGGCAGGGGAATCTTTCTCCCTTCATTCCCCTGCCCACCCCGGAAATCGACGTCGCCCGCATCAACATATTGCGCTCCATCGGCCAGAACCCGAAGGTGCGCCCGTTCCTGCCGGAAATGGCCCGGCGATTTGCCGCCCTTGGAAGGGAGAAGAATTCCGCCGCCCTTCGGCAGGCCGCGGTCTGGCTCCGCTGGTTCGGCGGCGACCGGACCGGCGCCGAGAAGGAGCTGCGGGCCCTGCGGGCGGACCAGTCCTCGGACGAACTGGCGCTCAATCATGCGCTGCTGCTGCTTGCATTGAAAAAGCCCGAGGACGCCCGCCAGGTGCTGGATGCGATCCAGGCACGGAGCGGAAGCACCTTTGAGGCGGCCATCCGACTGCGGCTTTCGCTTGCCTTGGAGGCCAGGGACCTGGAGGCCGCCAGGGAGCTGCTGACCCAGCTTCAGGGAGTCCGCCTCGAGGCCTACGAGGTGGGCGAACTGGCCCAGAATCTCCAAAGTCTCGGGCTCACCGAGGAGGCCGCGAAGATCCGGAAAAGAAACATCGTCTCGCGCCAGCCGGGCCAGCGGATACGCCAGACGGTGGACATCATGCGTCAGCACATGGAAAAAGGAGACCGCGGGGAGGCGACGGCCATGGCCCATGCCTTGCTTTCGCGGGATCCCTTCTCGCGCTCGGCGCGCAACGAACGCCATGTGCAGTACGAGGCCCTCCAGGTGCTGAAAAAGTTCGGCGAACTCGATGCGCACATCGATCGCCTTCGGCAGCAGCTGGAGGCGGCTCCCGATTCCGCGCGCCTCAACGCCCAACTGGCCGTCGCCCTGCAGGCAAGGGACCCGAAGGAAGCCGAACCCTACTTCCGCAAGCTGGCGGCCCTGCGTCCGAAGGATCCCGAATGGCTGCAGCAATACGGCCTCATCCTGCTCCAGGCCGAAAAATATGAGGAGGCCATGGAGATGTACGATCGCATCCTCCGGCAGGATCCCGCGCTGCTTTTTGCGCAGGGGACCAATTTTTTGGAACCCTACCGGCGCACGAAGAGCTGGCAGCGGCTGGTGGAGGCGATCAAAGACTGTCCGGATCCCAAGATCGATCCCTTCAACCCGTATCGACAGAATTACTCCCACATCTTTTCCCACATCGGGACCGAGTTGCAGCGGGCCCGCCCGCCGGTGGATCCGACCGACGTCTGGTTGAAGGGCCTGGCCTGGAGCGAGGGCGACAATTCCCAGTTGCGTCCCCGGCTCGTGCAGGCGCTCGTGCGCTCAGGCCGTACCGACGAGGCGCGCCGGGTGATCGAGGAGGCCTTTTTCCCCCGCGGACGGGACGACAGTTCGGCCAGGCTTTTTGTCTATTACCGAAACGTCAATCCCAACACCCTTTGGAGCCAGTGGAGCACGAAACCGAACGGGGAGCTGGAGAGCCCGGCGATGCGCCTCCTGCATCTGGCCGCCAATCTCGGAATCCTTAAGGAGTTGCTGCCGCGGATCGACCAGATCCCCGTGCGGGAGAACGATGTGAATCCGAAAATCATGGCGCGCCTGGTGTTGCGGGATCCCGCGGTGCTGCCGGAGATCAGGAAGCTCGTCGACAGGAGCAAGGACACCTCCGTCAATCCCTTCATGCTGCGCGCCTACGCCGCGGAACTGGCCAACTGGCCGGAGGGCCGCGATCTGGCCTACCGCTGCCTGGAGGCGGCCATCCGCATGGCGGAGACAAACAGTGATTTCCATTCCATATTGTTGATGCAGTTTCAGGTTTCCGGTCTGGCCATCGAGGACGGGAAGACGGAGACGGCCCGCAATGCCCTCAAGAACTGGGGGGAGATCCAGACGAACAGGCTGGGAATGGTGCCGATGAATTTCGCCACTGCCGAGCAGGTCATCCGACGCATGATCTCGGTGGGTCTCATCGAACAGGCCCGGAGTCTCCTGGCGGTTCTCAAGTCCGACCGCAACTACGGCCATCTGCAATACAAGCGTGCGCTGGATCAGTTGGAGAACGAACTGGCGCTTCTCTCCGGCAGGCAGGTCCCACTGGTGCCCGCGATCGCATGGGTGCCGTCGGCCGGGACGGACCGCCTGGTCTGGGATCTTCGTCCGGCCGGCGGAAGCGGTGAGGGGGAGCGTACCATCTGGATGAACAGCACGCCGCTTCGGAAGGTGCCCGGAAAATACACACTTGAAGTGTATTTCGGCCCCTCCGAGAATGAAATGAAACGTCTTTTTTCCAAAACCTCCGTGCCGGCGCGGGGGGAATGGAAGGGCCAATTGCCCGCCAGCAGGGGATTTCTCAAGGCCGTGCTTCGGAACGGGGACGAGATGTCCATGGGGCCGATCGTTCCGGTGGCGAAGGGGACGGTGCTGCTGGCTCCGGAAAATCTCGAGCAACTGCCGCACGCCAAAAACGGGGTCGCCAAAGGCTGGTCAAACGTTCCCCCTGTGCGCATCACGCTGGAAAAAGGCGGCCCCGTCCCCGGCGGAACCTATGCGCGCCTTGAGGGCGACCGGCAAAACGAGATGGAACTTTCCGCCGAACGCGTCCGGGTCGACCCCGCAAAGAATTACCTGCTGGGCGTCTGGATCCGCTACCCCGAAGGGGATTACACCCGGGTGGGCTGGCGGTTTTATGACGCCAACGGCACGGAAATCGGCCACGGTTCCGCGGGAGGCATCTTTGCCGCCCAGCGCTGGAATTATGTCCGCCAGCGTTTCGGACGGGGGAGCGGGGCCTATTCGCTGACCTCGAATGTCGCCTGGATCGAACCGTTCATCGAATTCGGCGGCCAGGCGGACCTGCTGGGGCTCTTCGTTTTGGAGGAGGATTCGCCGACGGATAATTAGGACTCCGGAAGCGTTCCCGTTCCGCGGCCATGGCATCTCCGTACCCACGGGATGCCCCCGCAGAGCGCCCCCTTCCGCCGGGTGCGGCCTCAGAGATGGTGCCGGCGCCGGTCCCTCGACGGGCCGAAGGGACGACCTGGCCCGCGGAAGGGGATCCTCGTGTTGGAAAGGCTTCGGACCGTCGGATGGATCGCCGGTTTTGCACCTCCCAAACAAAAGGCCCCCGACGCTTCGCGTCGGGGGCCTGAAAGATTCCGGAATCTGATCCGGTAACTCAGCTTTTCTTCGGAGCGGCGCCGGCGATGGCGAGCTCGATTTCGATTTCGTCCGAAACCTTGTCGAGGTGCTGGCCGGGTTGGATGTTGAAATCGCTGCGCTTGATTTCAAACTCGGAGCGGATCACCAGAAGGTCGCCGGGGGTCTTGTCCGGACTGCGGTCCGCCAGGCGCCCGGGCAGGTAGTTCACCTTGGCGTCGACGGTGATTTCCTTGGAGACGCCGTTCAGCGTGAAGATGCCGGTCACCTTGGCTTCGCCCTTGTTGTCGGATTTTTCCACGTCGCTGATCTTTTTGATCTCGAAGGTGATCTCCGGGTTGGCCTTGGCGTTGAGCCACTGCTCGCCCAGCATGTGTTCCTTCATCATCGGATTGGGCACGTTCAGCGAGTCTGTGGCGACGACAATCTTGCCGGTGGCGTTTTCGGGTTTTTCCGGGTCCACGGTGACCGTGCCCGAAATTCCGTGGGCCGTGCCGTTGATGGACTCAAGCGGGGCGTCGAGTTTAAACACGACGTTGTTCACGCCCTTCGGATCCTTGAAGTCGAAGGTGAGGGGTTCGGCTTGAACGGCGGTCGCGAAGGCGGCCGCCACGAACAGGGTGGGAGTGAGTTTCATGTTGGAGTGTTTTTCTTTCTTTGGAGTTTGGAAATTCCGAAACCAAGGAGGAACAGCAGACCGGATCCGGCCAGCCCCACGGCGAGGAAATCCACCCCCGGCACGAAACCGGGTTTGAACTCGTCGTATTCGATCTCCGTCACCGGATCCACATGCCGCGTGGATGTCTGGGTTTTGGTCCATCCGGTGTGCGCGCCCAGAATCAGCCACACGGCCAGAACCGTCACCGCGCAGAGTACGCCGAGAATTTGCAGAAGCCTGGCCATGGGGAGGAGGAGGGAGAAGACCCGTGTGTCAGCCTTCGATGGTATTGATCTCGACCGGCTCGACCTTGATGCCGAGCTCCTCGAGCCAGGTGATGGCTTTCTTGATTTCCTCGCGTTCGCCGTCGAGTTCAAGGGAAACGAGACCGATCTCCTCGGTGACGCTCGCCTGACGGATGTTGGTGACCAGATTGAAGTTCTTTCCGAGTTCGTAAATCACGGGGCGCGTGATCAGGCGGGCGGGATACATCAGCCAAAGACGGGTGACTTGAAGAGCCATGACCACAATCAAACGCAAAACGGTCCGCGAGGCCAGCCGAAACCGTCGGGGCGGGGTGGGGCGGCTCAGGACGGTTCGCAGGAACCCGGGCGGGGCACGGACGCGAGAAAATCCCGGCGCCGCTGCCGGAGACGGCGGCTGGCTTCCTGCATGAAACGAATGGCCTTTTCGGCTTCGCGGGTGGCGGTCGGGTTCCGGAAGGCCGGGCAGCGGGCAATGGCGGTGGCGAGCACCTCCGAACTGGCGGGTTTGGCGACGTAGTCGTCCATGCCGCTTGCCAGACAGGCTTCACGGTCCCGGGCCAGGGAATTGGCGGTCAGGGCAATGATCCACGAGCGGTGGGCGGTGTTCTCCCGCCGCCGGATTTCCGCCGCGGTTTCGCAGCCGTTCAGGCCCGGCATCTGACAATCCATGAAAATGATGTCGTAGTTCCTGCAGGCGAGGGCCTCCAGAACCTGTCGGCCGTCCTCCACGCCTTCGGCGTCATAGCCGATCTTTTTCAAGAGGCCGAGCACCACCTTCCGATTCACCGGATTGTCGTCGGCGACGAGAATGCGGAGGGTGCCGGCGGACGGGTTCATGGATTCGGTCTCCTTCGGTGGGAGCGGCGGAACCGGCTCCCCATTCATCGGGCTTTCCTCCGGCCGGGGTTTGACGGCACCCCGAAATTTCCCCCGAGACACAAAGGCGGGCAGGAAGAATGGAGGCCTTGAAGCATGAAGAAACTATGGCCTGGCAATAATTTGTAAAAATCCGGGTGAATCCTGAACCCCGCCTTCGAAATTCCTGAGTTCGCGGAACCTCAGGACGCCGCCGGCAGATGAACGATGGCCGTCGTTCCGGTTCCCGGGGTGCTTTCCACGGTGATGGATCCGTGGTGCAGCTCGACCACCTGTTTGGCGATGACCAGACCAAGTCCGGTGCCGGTTTCCCCGGCGGTTCCGGTCCGACGTCCCCGATGGTAGCGTTCGAAAATGTGTGGCAGTTGTTCGGGGGGGATACCGACGCCCGAATCGGAGACCTTGAGCCGAACCATGGAACCCTGGGGGGAAATGTCCACCACGATGCGCCCCGAGGTCGGCGTGAATTTCACCGCGTTGGTGAGCAGGTTGTTGAGAAGCTGCAGGAGTCTTTGACGGTCCCCTTCCACCGGCGGCTCGTCGGGGGCGACCTGAAGCTCCACCTGGATGCCCTTGGCGTCCGCATTGAAGGCAATGTTGCGCAGTGCGTCGGCCGCCAGTTCGCTGAGACGCAGTTTGGCCAGATCCAGTTTGTCCCTCTCCGCCTCGTTGCGCGCGATGGCCAGCAGATCGTTCACAAAGGTGATCTGCTCCGCGGCGCAGGCGGCGATTTGCTTCAGAAGCTCCAGGCGCTTTTCCGGGGGGATGCGGTTGTCCTGGGCGATCATGGTTTCCACGCCGAGGACAATCCCGCTCAGCGGCGAACGCAGGTCGTGGGAGACGATGGCCAGAAACTCGTCCTTCATCCGGTTGAGTTCCAGGAGGCGCTGATTGGCCGCCCGCAGTTCCTCGGTGCGCGCCGCCACGCGTTCCTCCAGTTCCCGGTTGAGCGCCTCCAGTTCGTAGACCTTCTGGGAAAGTTTGTCCGTCAGCAGGCGGAGATGTTCCTGATTGAAGCGCTTCCATTGGGAGGTGGGTTTTTCCTGGTGGTCCGATCCAAGCACCTCCTCGACGATGCGCAGGATTTCCTCCGGTTCGGCGGCCTTGTCCATGACGCGCGACACCCCGCAGGCTTCGGCCAGGGTGCGGACTTCCGACTCGGCGTAGTTGCCGGTGTAAAAAATGACCTTGGTGTGGGCGATCTCCGGATCCGAGCGCAGCTGACGCACGAATTCATACCCGTCCATGCGGGGCATCAGGACGTCCGCAATGACCAGATTGGGACGCTCGCGGCGGGCCACGAGGAGCCCCTCGTGGCCGTCGCGGGCGAGGAGGACACGGCTTCCGCGCCGTTGCATCAATTTCCGGAGGAGATTGCGATTGGCCGGCTGATCCTCCACGATCAAGATCTTTTGCTGCTCAGCGGCGGTTTCGTCCATTTCGGAAGCTGGGAAGAAGACCAGTTGATCCAAGTTCCCCGCAAATTGCAAGCGGGCGGGAATCTTTGGCCTTTCCAGTCCCCCCAAATTCGCCCATCATTTCCTCACTCTCCGATGCCTAAGAGTCGTCCGAGGAAAGCCTTGACATCAATTCCCGCCGTTTCCCGTCCCGAGTTCTAAGATGGAAACCGTCGCGGAATCCGAAGTTCAATCCCCTCCGAAGGAATCGACGGAGCCGCGCCGGTTTTCCACCGAAGCCAAAATCCAGACCGGATTTGCCTTCGCTCTCATCATCCTGGCCGCCGTCGGGCTGTCGTCGTATCTAAGCATCGTCAGGCTCCAGAACGACATCCATGTGGTCCGGGCCACGGCGCTGCAAATCGAGGCGATGCACGACCTGGCCGCCGGTCTCCGCGAGATGGAAGCCGGCGATCTGGGATATGCCCTGACCGGTCGGGAGGTCTTTCTGGAGCGCATTCGCCGGGCGGAGCAATCCCTGGAGGAAAGCCTGGCCCAATTGACGGGCGCGGGCGGCTCCGAGGTGTTTGCGGAGAAGGTGCGAAAGAACCGGACGGAACTGACCCGGGGCGTCGCGCTGCGCGAGGCCGGGGATGTTTCCGGCGCCCGGGCGTGGGTTGAGGACGGAGCCGGGCTCCGGCTCTACGGGCGGTTTTACCGGGAGCTGGACGCCATGGAGGTGGCGGGCAAACGCACGCTGACCGAATGGGTTTCCCACACGGATGCCTCGCTGGCCCGCCTGGGGGGGGTCACGCTGGCGAGTGTGGTTGCGGCCATTCCGGTGGTGGTGCTGATCCTCTTTTTCATCCGGCGCGATCTGCAGGCGCGCCGGGAGATGGAACAGGCGATTTTCCAGGCCCAGAAGAATCTGAGCAGGGCGCATGATGAACTCGAGATCCGGGTGAAGGAGCGCACGGCGGATCTTTCCAACGCCTTGGAGCGCCTGCAAAAAAGCGAGCGGTTGCTGCGCATGGTGACCGAGGACGCCCAGGTCGGACTGGCGCTCGTGGACTCCAATCACCGTTATCTTTTCGCCAACGGCACCCATTCGGAGATGTTGAGTCTGGAGCCCCGGGACCTGACCGGCTTTCACGTGAAGGATGTGCTGCCCGAGGTTTACGAGGATCAGATCAAACCCCACTTCGAACGCTGCCTCGCCGGGGAGAGGGTGCGTTATGAATTGAAGCGGGTTGACCCGGTCACCGGGAAGGAACGCTATTTTTCGGTCACCTACGAACTCCAGCGCGATCCGGACGGGCAGGTCCATGTGGTGGTGGTGTTTTACGACATTTCGGAACGCAAACGGGCCGAGGATGTGCTCAGGGAGGGGGAGGAGCGGTTGCAGGCGGTGATCGAAAATCTTTCCGAGGGACTGGTGATCGCCGACATGGACGGACACCTGCTGCACTGGAACCGCGCCAGTCTGGAAATGCACGGATTCCCCCCCGAACAAACGACCGGGTACGACATGGAGGAATCTCCGAATCATTTCGAGCTGAGCACGCTGGACGGCCGGGTGCTGCCGTTGGACGAATGGCCGATTTGCCGGATTCTGAGAGGGGAGGTGCTTAGGGATGTCGAACTCCGCATCCGTCGGTTGAACTCCGATTGGAACGCCATTTTCAGCTACGGGGGAGCCAGGGTGACGGAGTCGGGGGGACGCCAACTGGCGTTCATCACCATCACGGACATCACGGACCGGTGGCGCACGGAGGAGGAGGTCCGGCGCCTGAATGCGGACCTCGAACGACGGGTGGCCGAGCGGACCAGCCAGTTGGAGGCGGCCAACCGCGAACTGGAGGCCTTTTCGTATTCGGTGTCGCACGACCTGCGGTCACCCCTGCGGACCCTGGACGGTTTTTCCCAGGCGATTCTGGAGGACTACGGCGAGCTGCTGCCCGAGGAGGGTCGGCGCTACCTGCAGACGATCCGCGAGGGGGCGCAACGCATGGGCGCGCTCATCGATGACCTGCTGCGGTTTTCCCGCCTCAGCCGGGCTCCGCTGAACACTCAGTGGGTGAATGCGGAGGAATTGGTGTCCAGCGTGCTTGATGACCTGCAGGCCTTCGGGCGGAAGAATGTGGTGATTGCGGTGGGCAAGCTGCCTCCCTGCAAGGGGGACCCCGCCCTGTTGCGCCAAGTTTGGGTCAATCTCATTTCCAACGCCCTGAAATATTCCGAGCGGCGGGATCCGGCGCGGATTGAAATCGGTTTCGGCGAACACGGGGGCGCCCCCGCCTATTATGTCCGGGACAACGGGGCCGGATTCGACATGCGGTACGCCTCCAAACTTTTCGGGGTGTTTCAACGCCTGCACCGACCCGAGGAATATGAGGGAACGGGGGTGGGCCTCGCCATCGTGCAGCGGATCATCCAGCGCCACGGCGGCCGGGTGTGGGCGGAAAGTGCTCCGGAGCAGGGGGCCACCTTCTATTTTTCCTTGCAATCGCCTTCAATCCGCTGAACGTGAAGGACATCGTGGACATATTGCTTGTCGAGGACAATCCGCAGGATCTCGAGCTGGCGCTCCGGGCCCTTCAGAAAGCCAAGATCCGCAATCGCATTCAGGTCGCCCGTGACGGAGCGGAGGCCCTCGATTTCATTTTTTGTGAGGGAAACCACCACGATCGCAAAATCGAAGACACCCCGAAGGTGATTTTGCTCGACCTGAAACTTCCCAAGGTGGATGGCCTGGAAGTGCTGAAACGGCTGAAGGGGGACGAGCGCACGCGGTCGATTCCGGTGGTGATCCTGACCTCCTCGCGCGAACAGAAGGACATCGTCGAGAGCTATCAGCTGGGGGTCAACAGCTACATCGTGAAGCCGGTGAACTTTGAAGGATTCGCCAACGCCGTGCGGGATCTGGGGCTTTACTGGCTTCTGCTGAACCAACCGCCGCAGCTCGAAAACTGATGCACGGGACCCCGCCGACACCCGCTCCCGAAGGGTTTCGGATTCTTGTGGAACATCTGACGGTGCCCGCGTGTCTTTGGGCATCCGACGGAACCCTCGTGGCCTCCAATGCCGCCGCCCGTTCGGTCTGGCAAGGGGAGGGTGCGCCCGGTTTTGTTTCGATTCGGAAGCGAAGCGGTACTGCGTGGACCGGCTGGCTGCCCGCGGAAAATCCCTCGCCCTGTGTCCTGATCGGCGTGCGCGCCGACGGCTCGCAGGTGGAGTATCTGGCCTTTCCCTCCCTGATCCGAAATCCCGCCGGAACCGTGGAGGACGTTCTGGAGGTGTTTGTTCCGCTGTCCCTGGGCACCGTCCCCCGGAATGTGGTTCACGGATTGAGCAATGCGGTGGGTGTGATTCTCGGCAATGTGGACCTGGCCCTGCTGGATGTGCCGCCGGACAGGGAGGCGGCGGAAAACCTGCGGGAGATCCGGAAGGCGGCGCTGGCCGCGCGAACGTTCCTGCGCGAACCCGGGGCTGACGAACGCGCCGCGAACGGGGAGGCCGCTCCCGGTTCCCGCGGACGGGTCCTGTGTCTCGATGACGACGTGGCGTTCCTGCTGCTGGCCCGCCGCGCGCTGCGGCGGTTGGGGTGCGAGGTGGATGTGCATCAGTTCGCCGAGGAAGCCCTGCGGGAACACGCCCGCACCCCGCAGCGCTGGGACCTGGTGCTGATCGACAACAATCTGGTCGGCCGGTCGGGGCTGGAGGCGGCGGCGGGGTTTCTCCGGCAGAATCCGGATCAAAAAATCTGCATAGCGTCCGGGGCCGTGAATGATGATCTCGAAAAGCGCGCGCGTGACGTGGGTGTTCGGCGGGTCATCTTCAAGCCGGCCACCGTGTCGGAGTTTGCGGAATCCCTGGGCGACCTGCTTCCCGGATTTATTCGACCACCAGACCGGCCTTGATGGCGTATTTCACCAGCCCGGCGATGTCGTGGATGTTCAACCGATCCATGAGCTGGGCGCGATGGGTCTCGATGGTCTTGACGCTCACATTGAGGAGAAATGCCATCTCCTTGGTGCTCTTTCCCTCGGCGATGAGCTGCAGAATTTCCCGCTGACGACCGGTCAGGTGGTCGAGCATGCCCGGTGCGGAGGGAGCGCGCCCGGTGGAGCGGGCAATGACCACGCCGGCCACCTGCGGACTCAGAAAGGTTCCGCCCTTGGCCACCGCCTCCACCGCGGCCTGCAAGTCCTGCGTGGCCGCGCTTTTCAACAGATAGCCGGCCGCGCCCGCGCGCAGGGCGTCGAGCACATGGGTTTCATCCGAGTGCGTGGACAAAATGATGACACGCGCGAAGGGAACATCCTTGCTGATGCGGGTGAGGGCCTCGATGCCATTCATCTCCGGCATCGAAATGTCCATGATGATCAGCTGAGGGGTCAGCTGTTTGGCCAGCGCCACGGCGTCCCGACCGTTGTCGGCCTCGCCAAGAACCTCGACCCCTTCGATCTGTTCGAGAAGCAAACGCAGTCCCGCCCTTGTGAGATTGTGATCGTCGGCCAGGAGAATGCGAATCTTGGGCATCGGAACGCCACGACCATGTCGCGCCATGCCCAAAAAAACAAGTGCAAGGTGCGGTCTGATCCGCAAGCGTCAGGTGGAGAAACCTTTGTGCAAGCCGATGGCCCGCCAGCCGGCGAGTTCGGTGAGGGTTTTTTCGACATGCGCGATCAGATCCGCCGGCACGGTGCGGGGCAGAAGGTCTTCCGCCGCCGTCCAAAGATCGTCGATCTGGGATTTGAGATCGCGAATGGGAGCCTCCGCGAGAGCACAGGTGGAATTCAGGAGGGAGCGGGCGCTGTCGGTCCAGGAACGCAAATGGACCGCGACGGAGGTTTGGTTCATCAGGCAAGCTAAGTCCTTCCTTCGCGATGTCAAATTGCGCGATGCCGGGGATTCTGTATCGTAGCGTCCCGGCATGACTGTTTTTTGGTGGTTTCTGACAATTTTTCTGATGCTGGCCGGCCTGGTCGGCACCGTCGTGCCGCTGGTGCCCGGCGCCATTCTCATCCTCACCGGAGCGGTGGTGAACCACTTCGCCATCGGCTCGGTCGGATGGGGAACGCTCGTGGTGCTGGCCTTGCTGACGATCCTGGCCCAGGCACTGGATTTCCTCAGCGGGGCGGCGGGCGCCCGGTGGTTCGGCGCGACGCGCTGGGGGGCCATCGGGGGAATTGTGGGAGCCGTGGCCGGCCTTTTTTTCGGACTGCCCGGGCTTTTTGTGGGTCCGCTGCTCGGAGCCATCGTGGGGGAATTGCTGGGCGGCAAGGGGCTTCTCCCGGCCGGCCGTTCGGGCTGGGGAACCTTTCTCGGCACCACGGCCGGCCTCGTGGGCAAACTGGCCATTGCCGTGTTCATGATTGGTTGGTTTGCCCTCGCCGCCATCTGGTGAGCCATGGATGAGGCGAAGCGTTTGCGGCTGTTGAGGGAGGCCGAGGGGTATTTTGAATTGGGCATGGAGGAGGAATGCCTCCGCACGCTGTCGGAACTGCTTCCGCAGGACCAGACCCGCCGGGAGGTGCTGGCCCTGCGGCTGGCGGTGGCCATGAAAAATCAGTCGTGGTCGGCGGCCGCGGAAATCGCCGCCTGCCTCGTCGAGCGGGACCCGCAGGATGCCAACTGGTGGATCAAATTTGCCTATTGCGTGCGGCGGGCCCGGTCCATCGACGAGGCCGAGTTGATCCTGATCCGCGCCGCCGAGCTGCATCCGGACGTGGCGGTGATCCAATACAATCTCGCCTGTTATGCCTGTCAGACCGGGCGCCTCCAGGAGGCGAGGGAACGGCTCATCCGTGCGCGGAAAATGGACCGGTCCGTGGAAAAGATGGCGGTGGAGGACGACGACCTTTTTGCCCTGCGCGACTGGATCACTTCCGGCGAGTGGAAGACGGCCCGATAAGCGGCGGCTGCGGAGCGGATTTCGTCAACTGAAGGAACCGCCGCGATTCGCAGGGGGGTGGAAGCCGCCGGGCGCAAAGCCGGTGTTGACGGCCGCTCAGGCGGAGACCGCATCCAGCTCCGCCATCACGTCCTCCGGAATGCGCACGTCGGCGGCGGCCGCGTTGACCCGGACCTGGTCGACCGACTTGGCGCCGGGGAGAATCACGGTGATTCCCGGCCTCGCCAGCGCCCAGGCCATGGCGAGCTGGGCGGGGGAGCATCCGCAGACGGGGGCCAGTTCCCGAACTCTGGCGGCGATGGTGAGATGACGGGGCAGGTTTTCCCGGGCAAAATGTTTGCGCTGGTGACGGTAATCGTCCGGGGGCGGCAGGTGGTCGGCATCGTATTTTCCGCTCAGCACGCCCTTTCCCAGCGGGGAATACGCCATGATGCCCACCCGCCTCTCCAGACAAAACGGCCGCCGGTCGGCATCGATGTCGCGATCCACCAGGCTGTAGGGCAGTTGGTTGGCCGCGACGGGACCGCGGGCCAGCGCCGCGGCCAGCAGGTCGTTGGAAAAATTGCTCACGCCAAACCAGCGGATCTTTCCCTGCGCGCGGAGGATCTCCGCCGCCTCCATGGTTTCCCCGATGGGTGTCGCGGGATCGGGCCAGTGGGCGAGATAAAGGTCGATCCGATCCGTGCGGAGCCGGCGGAGACTGGCTTCACAGCGGGCCAGGATATGGCCTTTGGAAAGATTGCATCCGCGGCCGCCGATTTTTTCCTCCGCGAAAAGCGGACCGACCTTGGTGACGATCACGACCCGGTCCCGCGCACCGAGCTCCTCAAGGGCGCGTCCCAACTGGGTTTCCGCCAGTCCCCGCCCGTATCCTTCCGCCGTGTCGAAAAACGTGATTCCGCAGTCCAGGGCGGCGCGAACCATGTCGCGAACCGGGGCGTATTCGGTGATGGCGCCGGGATCGGAGACGCCGAAGCCGGTGCCGGGCCAGGACATCGTGCCGAGGCCCACGGCGGAAACATTCAGATCGGAGGTTCCCAGGGTGCGGAAAATCATGGTTTGCGACGGGCGGGTTCGGAGGTTTCAAAAATGACCGGACGGTGGCTGCGCGTGCTGGACTGGGCGACATGCAGGCCCACCAGACGGGCCATCATGACCACCAGCAGCATCTGACCCACAACCGCCTCGAAGACGGATGCGCTCCGGGCCAGGTCCCCGCTCGGCATCACGTCCCCGAATCCCACGGTGGTCAGGGTCGTGAAGCTGTAATAGATCAACCAACCCGGCCCGGGACGGACGGTGGGCGGCGGAGAGGTTTCCCCCGCGGGAACGATGGCAAAACTTCCCGGGACAACGATTTCGATGATGGAAAACAGAAAGCCCATCAACACCCCGATGAGCAGGTACAGCGAGGCGGCGCCACAAAGGATGTTTCCGTCCACTTCGGGCGCCGAGAAAACCCTGCGAAGCACCGCGGCGATGACAAACACCATGAAGGCGGCCTGGGCCGTCAGGTGGACAGCGGCCAGGCGATGGTGCGGAAACGTCGTGCTCAGATAAAGGAGCAGCAGCACAAAACCTCCCATGATCAGGGTCGCGGTGCGATGGCGGGGCGTCGACCACAGCGCATAGGCCGAAGCCACGGTCAGGATGAAGACATAAGGCGCCATGGCCGCCTGACCATGCATGAAACTCACGTGGGAAATTCGTCCGGTCAGCGGGGCGGCCACGATGATGAGGAGCAGCGCGGCCAGCAGAATGCCGAAGGGGTATTCGGCAAGAAGCGGGATGAGCGGCTTGCGAACCTTGGTCATCGCCGCCAATCAATCACATTTTTCCGGGGAGGACAGGGGGAAATTGACGCCACTGCCGGCGGGGATAGAGTGAAATCCGATGAAACTCGAGGTTCCGGATCAGCCCTTTGAGGGATACATTTTCGACTGCGACGGCACCATTGCCGACACCATGCCGGTGCATTACCGTGCATGGACCCAAACACTGCAGGAGGTCGGAGGGGAGTTTCCGGAGGATCTGTTTTATCAATGGGGAGGCCGGCCATCCGCCGACATCGTCCGTTCGCTGAATGAAATGCAGGGGCTGAACCTGGACGTCGATGCGACCGTTCATCGCAAGGAGCGGCATTACCTGGCGGCCGTCCACGAGGTGTTGCCCATCGCGCCCGTGCTGGAGATCGCCAGACGCATGCACGGAATCAAACCGCTCGCCATCGCCTCCGGCGGACACCACGAACTGGTCCACGCCACGCTCACCGCCATCGGCATCTACGACATGTTCGACGCGGTCGTGTGTTTTGAGGATTACGAGCGGGGCAAACCGCATCCGGATCCCTTCCTCGTGGCCGCCATGCGCATCGGCGTCCAACCCGCGGATTGCCTGGTTTTTGAGGACAGTCCGACCGGCATTGAAGCCGCCAAGGCGGCCGGGATGCAGTATGTTTTTGTGCCTTCCGCGGGACGGCCGTTATGAAAAGCCTCGCCGTCCTTCTGCTGCTGGCGCTGTCCGCGCCGACCCTCCCGGCCGCGGACTACGGGGTCAGGACACGCTTTCAGAAGGACGAGCCGCTGACATTCCCCGATTGCGAACTGATCTTTCGCGGAACGCGCACGGTCAAATCCCCGCTCTACCCCCGCGGCATGCTCTTTTACGACTTCGAGGTCCGCGCGGGAGACCGGACGAAAAAAATCAGCTGGTCGGAGGGCACGGGGGACATCGGTCCGGAATTCTTCGAAATGAACGGCCGCCGGTTTGTTCTCGAATTGGGCTTCTCCGCCGCGTTCCGGGGACGGCTGAAGGAGGACGAACTGGTCCTCTGGCGGGAGGCGGATTTTCCGAAAGGGACGAACCGGTAGGTGGCTGCGGGGGAGCCCGCGCCGCCCGCCATTTGCTTTGACGCCTCCGTTTCCCCTTGGTACCAGAGGACCGTGGTTGTCCGTTCCTTCCTCCTGGCAGTCATCGTGGCGGTCTCATTTTCCGGGTGTGAGACGCTGGAGGAATTTCTCCTGGCTCCGGATGATCCGCCGGTCGTGTACGTTCGCGAACCGGTCTACGTGCGCGATTTTGATCCGTATTACAACCGGCCGAAGATCTACTGGCAGCCGGAGTATTATCACGAGTCCACCACGAAGAAAACCAAGGGAAAGAAGGTTTTCAAGACGACGACGATTACCAACCAATACGGGGACGTCGTTTACAAGCACACCAAGGTGGAAAACAAAAAAAAATCGAAGAAGAAGAAAAAGAAATGAAAGCCCTCTTGGTTCTTTTCGCGCTGACCGCCTCGGTGCTGGCGTCGGACCTTGATTTTCTGCTCGTCAACGACACGTCCCGCAGTTTTGAGGCGATCTACATTTCGGCAACCGACAACCGCGACTGGAACGGCAATGTGCTCCCCAACGGCAAGGCGCTGGCCGCGGGGGGAAAGGTGATGGTCCGGTTTCCCGACAATGCCAAGGGGGAATTCTGGGATCTCAATGTCGTGGACGACGAGGGGTTTGTCGTGCGCTTTGAAGGCGTCAAACTCCGCGGCGCGGATCAAATCACCCTGAAGGAAAAGAACGGCAAGGTGATTGCGGAGGTCGAATAACCGGGCGTCGTCGGGACCGCGACGCTCCGGCTGGACGCGGGACGGGGAGCGGTATGTCACGACGAGCCCCTTCGGCAAAACAGGCGGACCGTCTGTTTGCCTTGTGAAAAGGTCCGGTTCCTGTCACTCTGAAGCAATCGACCCCTTTGTATGGACTCAACCGCCGCCCCCAAACGTGTCCAGCCCATCGTCTATTTCATCGGTTTCACCGCCGCCCTGGCCGGACTTTTGTTTGGTCTCGACATCGGGGTGATTTCCGGGGCGGAGGGTTTCATCCAGAAGGATTTCAAGATCACGGATGAAGCGATTCAGCTGATCGTGAGCGCCCTGCTCTGGGGGGCGGCCTGCGGAGCCCTTTTCAGCGGGGTGCTTTCGAGCCGGTTCGGTCGGCGCAGGACCATTCTCATCAGCGCGCTCAATTTCATCCTGGGCTCGCTCCTCTGCGCCCTGGCGCCCAATGAACACATTCTGATCATCGCCCGTTTCATTCTCGGCCTGGCGGTGGGCGTGGCCTCGTTCACCGCACCGCTCTATCTCTCGGAAGTGTCGCCGGGGCGGGTGCGCGGATCGATGATTTCCATGTACCAGCTGATGATCACCATCGGCATCGTGCTGGCCTTTCTCAGCAACACCTGGCTGGCGACCTATGCGACGTTCGGGGGAGTCCAGGGGGGACACTGGCGCATCATGCTGGGGGTCATTGCCATTCCGGCGGCGATCATGTTCCTCGGCGTGTATTTCCTCCCGGAAAGTCCGCGCTGGCTTTTCCTCAAGGGATTTCAGGAGCGGGCCATCGCCGTGTTCCGGCGCATGAAACTGGACGAGGCGGAAATCGCCTCCGAGGTCCGGGAGATTCAGGACAGCCTCAAGGTGAAGCAGAATGGCTTCACCCTCCTGAAAACCAACTCGAATTTCCGCCGGGCCATCGGTCTGGGCGTGGGGCTTCAGATCATCCAGCAACTGACCGGCATCAATGTGATCATGTATTACGCTCCGCGCATCTTCGGGATGGCCGGCTTCGAGGACACCAACGAGCAGATGTGGGGAACGGTGATCGTGGGAATCACCAACGTGCTGGCGACCTTCATTGCCATTGCCTTCGTCGACAAACTGGGCCGCAAGCCCATCATGTATGCCGGCTTTGTCACCATGGGACTGGCCCTTCTGGCGGTCGGTTCCATCTTCGTGGCCGGCGGCGAGACGCACATGGTGCCCAATGCCAAGGGCGTCGAGGAGGCGGTCATTGTCCTGAAGAGCACCAGCTACGCGTATCCCGCCGTCTTTGCGCTCCTGATCTTCATCGTCGGATTCGCGATGAGCGCCGGTCCGATCATCTGGGTGATCTGCTCGGAAATCTATCCGCTGGCCGGACGGGATCTGGGAGTGACATTCAGCACCGGAACCAACTGGATTGCGAACGGCATCGTGGCCGTGACCTTCCTCTCGCTCATCAACGGCATCGGACCCGGCAATACGTTCCTCCTGTATGGCGGACTGAACGTTCTCTTCATCATCTTCTTCCTGCTTTTCGTGCCGGAGACGAAGGGAATCTCGCTGGAAAACATCGAGCGAAATCTGATGTCCGGCCTGCCGTTGCGGAAGATCGGACGCTGAAGGGCGGGACGGCGGCGGGGAAGGGGATCCGGCCCGGGCCTACACGTGAGCCCAGACCATGCCCTCCGGACCTTCCTCGGAATCGGAAGGGCGGTCCGAGGTGTCGATTCCCAGCCTTTCGTAGAGGGCGCAATGACCGGAGACGCCCCGATAGATCAGAAGGCCGCCCAGCAGAAGGAGAAACGGAGTGGAGGCATTGCGTTGTCCCAGCGCAATGCCGGCAATGATGGCGCCGCCAATGGCCGAGACGGCGCGCTCGGACTCCGCGATGTTTTTGGCGGGAGTGGCGGAAACGGCGTCGGTGGTCATTCCACAATCCTACCGTGTCCGCCCGGCCAAGGCGAGCCCGAGAAGGGGCGGGGAAAACTTTTTTCCGCGGCCACCGGAAGAGGGCGAAGGGTCCCGGGTCGAAGACCGGCCTGCATTTCCCCGGCGGGAAAATCTGTTAAAAATCGCCGTATCATTGTAACGAAGATCCCGTACACCCAATATCTCACATGAAACCGCTCGCGAAGCTCCCCGCCTGGAAGGCCCTCACCGCCCATCACAAGAAAGTCAAGGATCTCACATTGCGGGAATTGTTCGCCCAGGACGCCAAGCGCGGTGAACGCCTCACGGCCGGCGCGGCGGGCCTGTTTCTCGATTATTCGAAGAACCGCATCACCGACGAAACGCTCAAACTTCTCCTCCGACTGGCCAGGGAATCGGGCCTCGAGGAGCGTCGGGAGGCCATGTTCACCGGAGAGAAAATCAACATCACCGAAAATCGCGCCGTACTGCACGTCGCCCTGCGCGCGCCCAAAAATCAGAAGATTTTTGTCGACGGCAAAAACGTCGTTCCGGACGTGCACGCGGTCCTGGACAAAATGACCCGCTTTGCCAAACGCGTGCGCAGCGGATCCTGGAAGGGACACACCGGCAAAAAAATCAAAAACGTCATCAACATCGGCATCGGCGGTTCCGACCTCGGTCCCGTCATGGCCTACGAGGCCCTGCGGCATTACACGCGGCGGGACATGACCTTCCGTTTTGTGTCGAACGTGGACGGCATCGATTTCGTCGAAGCCACCCGCGACCTCGATCCGGCGGAAACGCTGTTCATCGTTTCATCAAAAACGTTCACCACGCTGGAGACCATGACCAATGCCGGGAGCGCGCGCGAGTGGCTGCTGAACGGCCTCGGCGGGGACCGGAAGGCGGTGGCTAAGCATTTTGTGGCGGTCTCCACCAACGCGGAGAAGGTCGCCGCCTTTGGCATCGACACCGCGAACATGTTTGAGTTCTGGGACTGGGTCGGCGGCCGCTACTCGATGGACTCCGCCATCGGGCTTTCCACCATGCTGGCCATCGGCCCGGAGAACTTCCAAAAACTCCTCGCGGGTTTCCATGCGATGGACCGGCATTTCCGCACCGCGCCGCTGGAGAAAAACCTGCCCGTCCTGCTCGGTCTGCTCGCCGTGTGGTACACCGATTTCTTCAATGCGCAGACCATTGCGGTCCTGCCCTACGAGCAGTATCTCAAGCGCTTCCCGGCCTACCTCCAGCAGCTCACCATGGAGAGCAACGGCAAACACGTCACCCTCGACGGACGCCGGGTCGACGCCGACACGGGTCCGATCTACTGGGGCGAACCCGGCACGAACGGCCAGCATTCCTTCTATCAGCTCATCCACCAGGGCACGCGTCTCATTCCCTGTGACTTCATCGCCTTTGCCAAGGCGCTCACTCCGCTCGGACGCCACCATGACATGCTCGTGGCCAATGTCTTTGCCCAGGCCGAGGCGCTGGCCTTCGGCAAGACGGCCGAGCAGGTGAAGGCGGAGGGCACCCCGGCCTGGCTCGTGCCACACCGCGTCTTCGAAGGCAACCGTCCTTCGAATGTCATCCTCGCCGAACGCCTCACGCCGGAAACCCTTGGGTCCCTGGTGGCGCTCTATGAACACTCCGTTTTCACCCAGGGCACGATCTGGCAGATCAATTCCTTCGACCAATGGGGGGTCGAACTCGGCAAGGCGCTGGCCCAAGCCATCATTCCGGAGCTGGAAAGCGTCAAACCACCCAAACTCAAACACGACAGCTCCACCAATGCGCTCATCAGGCGCTATCGGAAGATGAAGGGCTGAAACGTGGCGGACGGAGGGACCGGCGGATGCGCCGAAAGGGACAGCGGTCCCGGCCGGCCGGTCCGCCTCCGATTCCGGGTTTTGATCCCGCCGCGCAAACGGAGTTTTTCCATGAAAATCGGCATCGCGACAGACCACGGAGGCTTTGGCCTCAAGGAGGAATTGGTGGGACGCCTCAAGGCGGCCGGCCACGAGGTCGTCGATTTCGGCGCGCATCACCTGGCGCCGGGCGACGACTACCCCGACTACGTTCTGCCGCTGGCCCGGGCTGTCACCTCCGGTGAGGTCGAACGGGGCATTGCGATCTGCGGCAGCGGAGTGGGCGCCTCCGTCTGCGCCAACAAGGTTCCCGGGGTCCGGGCCGCCCTCATTCACGACCATTTTTCCGCCAAGCAGGGGGTGGAGGATGATCACATGAACATCCTCTGCATGGGCGGCCGCACCGTGGGACCGGAGGTCGCATGGGATCTGGTGAAAACCTATCTCGAAGCCTCCTACAGCACGGAGGAGAGGCACCTCCGCAGACTGGGGAAGGTGGCGGAAATCGAACAGGGGAAACGCTGACCGGCCTGACGCACGACCGGCAATGACCGGGACCGCTACTTCGTGGCAATCAGGTAAAAAAGGACACTGAGAACCACCCCGCCTCCGGAAAGCATCAGGAGGACCTTTGTTTTCTGCCACCGTTTGTAGCGGATGGCAGGGATTCTCCGTCGGCCGTAATTGTAGGCGCGCATCAGGTCGCATTATAAGGCGGGACGGAGGGAATTTCCATCGTTTTGTTGAAAAGACGAGGGTTGCGAAGAATGACGTCCGCGCGCCCGCAGAGGTGCGATTCCCCTGCATGAAGCATCGGCGGGAAAAGACACACCGGGATTTGAAGACTTCGTTGCGCAGCGGGGAGAACCTGCCGCACATCGTGGGAGATCCCCAGGCGGAACGACAGGATATGACTCGGGAACAGGCGGCGGCTTTCCAAAAGCCGGGCGACCGAGAGCTGCGGGTTTGGAATGATGAGTCCGACCAGGGCCGGACGCATTGATCCCGGTTTTTTGGGGGAGGATCCGACCCCGACGTGGGGGATCCGTTTTTCCCGATCTTGCGCGCCGGCCCCGGCGATGCCAATCTGGGACGTGTCCAGTCACTCCGGATCCGGGTCCGAAAATGATAAGGAATGCTACAGTGCATCCTATCTGGCCATGGACGCCCGGCAGCGCCAACCGTCGAATGTCCCCTCGCAAGTCCGGCGTCCCCGCGGACGGGTTCGCCTCCTTTTTCTTCTGCTGATTCTCGGGACGTTGGCTTATGTGCAACGCGCGCGGATTTTTTCCTGGATGGAGTCCGTTCCCGGCGGGGCGACCTTGGTTCAGGAGATTCGAAGCCGATGGGCTCCGGAGGATTCCGGAGGACTTCCGGGAGTGGCCGGGTCATGGAATGCCACCGGAACCACGTTTTCCTCCGGACAGGGATTCGGGACGGTCATGCCGGACGACGGTGCGGACACGTTTCGGGTGGTGCCTGCGCCGCAGGAGGAATCCGGGGAGCGCTAAAGTCGGCCCAAAGCGCGCCACTCCCTCGGGCGGACTCACTATTTGGGGGGAGCCTGGGCCGGGAGGTGTGTCGGGGTGGCGATGAGTTTTTGAAATTCCGGGTCATCCCGCCACGGGGCAAACAGCGCGGATTCGCGGAATCCTTCCCGGACCTCCGGTCCGCCCAATTCCACGGCACGTTCCGCCGCCTTGTAGAAGCCGTCCTTGTCCTTCCTTTCAAAATAGGCGCGGGCCAGCAGGAGGTGATTGGTGACGTTGGAGCTTTCCAGTTCCGTGAGCCGTTTTGCCGGTTCGAGGGACCCGGCGATGTCCTTCACGGCCTCGTAGTGGGCGATGAGGAAGCGCATCATGTCGGCGTCGTCCGGAAAGTCCCGGAGGGCGCGTTCGACAAGGGGCTGCACCTTGTTGGTTTCGGCAATCTCGTCGTGAATCTTGATCAGTTGCCGGAGGGTTTCGCCGCTGCGCGGTTGGGCGGCGAGCTTTTCGTTCAGCTTCCGGATTTCGGTATCGGCCGCCTGCCGCAGGGCGGCGACGGAACGCAATCCGTGGGCGGTGAAGTTGTTGGGATCGCCGGCGAGAAGGTTGTCGAAAAGCTGCAGCGGGGTTTCGTAATCTCCCTGATCCCACAGATAAGCGGACAGCGCGACAACACTCTCGAGGTTTTCCGGCCAGAGCTCGATGGCTTCGCGGTAGGCCGCCATGGCTTCCTTGTCCATCTTGCGATGCCGGTAGATGTTGGCCAGGCTCTGCCGGAGTTTGGAGAAGGAGCGCTTGGCGTCGTAGTCCTTGTGGAAATTGGGATCGCTCAGCAGCTTTTTCCGATATTCCTTCCAGAAGGCGAAATCCCGGGCGACATCCTCCGGGGTGATCGGCACCTTGGTCTTGTTCAGCTTGTAGATCAGGCCGTGCGGAGTGGCGTAGTCGTACGTCCACTCGATGGGGAAACTTTCCTCGATGAAAAAGTCGTGTTCGTCCCGGTTCTTTTCCCAGAGCAGACGAAGGGCCGTGCTGAAGAGGATCGTGTTCTGATCGATCTTGCGGGAGGTCCCGGCGTTTTTCGCCTCGGCGGCCTCTTTTTTGACGGCTTCCCGGATTTCCTCCAGGGTGGGAAGCTCAATGGGTTTTTCCGGATAGGTGTGCTGCCGGCCCAGCCAGCGTTCAAACGCGGTGCGGGGTTCGGGCCGGTCCGTGGTGTAGTGGTCGCGCAGATAGCGCATGTAGTTCGGCTCGCCGAGGGCGTTCTGGGTGATGATGTAGAGGTCCCGACGATCAAAGGACGGATCCACCTTGACGCTCGGGGGCTGCAGGCTTTCGCCCAGAATCATGTAGGTGGGCACAAACCGCCCGGCATCCGTGCCGCCGATCATGATGCTCCCCCGGGGCAGATCCTTCAGCATGTCGTAGCCATACATCCATCCAAACCAGCGTCCGCGCTGATTGCAGGAGGCTTCGCTGTTCCGGAAGGTGAAAACCGGCAGGATGAGAAGCGCGGGAGCCAGCCAGAAGTACACCGGACGCCGCCCGGTGAGCTTCAGGAGGATGAGGCCGATGCCGAGTCCGGAGAGCAGCGCAAAGATGAGGTTGGTGTAGGTGTGGTACGGCATGTGCAACCACCAGCCGGCATTGTCCGTCTCCGCATCCATCGTCATGGGCTGGAAAAAGGCGGCCAGGACAAACGCAAGATGAAGGAGGTAGATCCAGACGCGCTTTTCCAGTGCCAGGCGGAAGACAAAAAGTATGGAGGCGAAATAGCCGATGATGGCCAGTGGCGAGAAGGCCTTGCTCATTTGCAGCCAGAAGAAGCCGATCCAAAGCTGGGCCAGTTCCAGCGAGGTGGGGCGGCGGTAGATGCCCACCTGCTGGGGTTTTTCATCGGGTTCGCCGGATTTGCGATAGGTGCCCATCAGACGCCCGAGGGATTTGAGGCAGAGATCGGAAAGGCTGCCGCTGTATTGGGAGCGATTGATCGAGAAATAAAATCCCTCCGGCGTGCGGGTGTATCCCCAGTTCATCGGCGGGTTGGTGCTCGAGGCAAAGGGCATGTAGGCGTAGGGAAGAAGACCCAGGGCGACCACGAAGGGGAGGTAGGCGATGAGGCGCCAGCGGATGCGGCCCCGGCGCAGCCAGACGAAGATGCCAAAGGCCGGCATGGCGCAATAGAAGAAGCGCAGGGCGGTCCGGAGGAGGCTGGGATCCGGAACGGCGTCCGGGTCGGACGAGGTGGCGGAAAGGATGGCGAAACCGAGGAAGACGAGCAGGACGGTGAGAAGTCCGGCAAAGAACCAGTCGAGCAGCATCCGGCGGCGCAGCAGCAGGATGAGCAGGTAGGGCATGGGGGCCAGGGTGAGAATGAGGTGGTGATTCGAGAACGCCAGCGCCAGAACGAAAAACGCCGCGAGCATGAGCCCGTCCCTCCACGGCTGATGCACCCACATGTAGCAGAGCACGAAGAAGATTCCGACCAGCAGCGCGTGCAGCGTGTAGACCTCGGTGATGACGGCCTGAGACCACATCGACTCGCTGAGGGCGAGCATCAGGGAAAAGGCCAGGGCGACGATTGCGGGAACCCAACGCAGCGGACCGGTCAGGATTTTCTCAAAACACCAATGCTGGATGTTACAGAGCAGTCCGGCGCACAGCCCGACGGCCAGCGCGCCGCAGACGCCGCTGAAGATGTTGATTTCCCAGGCGGCGTTGCCGAGCGGGAGCAGTTGAAAGAGCCAGGCCAGGATGGTCCAGAGCGGATATCCGGTGGGATGCGGGACGCCGAAGTTTTGCGCCGCCACAAGAAATTCCCCGGAGTCGAGCAGGGTGACGCTGGGCGCGGCGGACCAGATGTACAATACCAGGCTCAGGAAGCCGGCCACGGCGGCCGTGAGGGCGTCAAGGGGCTGCCAGATGGAAAGGAGTCGCTTCATTTTTTCTCGAGGGCGAGACGGATGGTGCGCCAGGCGGCTTCGATGGCGATGCCGATGGTCATTTTGGTTTCCCCGTCCCGCCGTTCCGTGAAGATGATGGGAACCTCGACCAGACGGGCGCCGGACTGCCAGAGGGTGTGGTGCAGTTCCACCTGAAACCCGTATCCCTCCGTGCGGAACCGCTTCCAGTCCAGCTTGCGCAGAACGGAAACCCGAAGGGCCTTGAAGCCGCTGGTGGCGTCGGTGAGCGGCATGCCCGTGACGAGGCGGACGAAGCGGGAGGCGCCCGTGCTCAGGAAGAGCCGGTTTTCGGGCCAGTTCATCACCCGCACGCCGCCGAGATAACGCGAGCCGATCGCGGCGTCGGCGCCCTCGTCCAGCGCGGCGATCAGGCGGGGAATGTCCGCGGGATCGTGGGAAAGGTCCGCGTCCATCTCAAGGCAGGCATCGTAGTCGCGTTCAAAGGCCCAGTGGAATCCCTCGCGATAGGCGCTGCCCAGGCCCAGCTTGCCGGATCGCGCAAGCAGGTGGAGCCGTTTTCCGAAGAGCGGATGCTGACGCACAAGGTCTCCGGTGCCGTCCGGCGAACCGTCGTCCACGACAAGGACCTCAACGGTTTCGTGGGCCGCAAAAACCTTCTCCAGCGTGCGCGGCAGGCTCTTTGCCTCGTTGTAGGTGGGAATCACCACGATGGGACGGCGAATCGGCGGACGGTCCACGTCAATCCGAACCTTGGGCGTCTGGACGAGCCCGGGGGTCTCATTCAGCCACTCACGCAACGACCGGGCGGGAATCGGCAGCCGCACCGCCAGAAGGAGCGCGCCGAGTCCGAGCCAGCCGGCGGCGGAGAGGAACAGGAATCCATTGTACCACCACGGAGGAGAAAACCGCAGGGTGATGGGTTCGGCGGGGTCGTCGACCCTCACGGCCAGGAAGGCTCCGTCGGCCTGCGCGACGGGCACGGGACGGGAACCCGCCTGGGCGGTCCAGTCGGGATGAAACGCCTCCGGAATGATGACCCATCCGGTGGAACCGGGGGCCGAAAGGGCGATTTCCTGGTAGTTCTGATTGCGCGGCTGGGAAAGGGCCGCCGGGAGGAATTTGCGGTCGGAATTGGCCGTCGCCGGCTTGTCGAGAATGGGTTCCTCCGGTCCCATGGTGCCCACCCGTCCGTCGCGGGGCAGCGGGGCGTTGGGCATCTCGTAGAGGACGACCAGCCCCTGCGATTCCAACGAGAGGCCGGCGCGGGTGATGTGCTCGAGGGACGCGGAGCCGCTGATGAAATTCCGGGCGACGAAGGCCGGGGCCAGCGAGGTCGGGTTTTCCAGAATGACAAAGTTGTCGTTCTCGAAGACCGGATTGAGGAATTTTCGGAAGCGTTCCTGGGATTCGGGGGGGATGTCCGGATCGTTCTTGTCGATGAAAACGTAGGTGACGCCTCCCAGATTCAGGTAGGCCTTCAGCAGATGGGGCAGGGTCTGGGCGGTGACCTGCAGGTAATTCATGCCGCTCACCATGAGATAGGAATTGAAGGCCTCCGAGGTGAGCCCCCGTTGGGAGAGGTGCGGAATCAGAAGGTAAAAATACCGGCCGGAAAGCGGAAAGACCCGTCCGTCGCGGGGGGCTTCCGCCAGAAAACGGGCGGCCTCCTCGAAGTCGGCGAACACCCGGCGGTCCATGGGACCGGCGAAAAAATTCTTCCAGTAGGGGCTCACATCCCAAAACGCAACGGCACAAAGCCCCGCAGCGAGGGAGCGACGAATGACCGCGCTGGAAATGCGCGCCGCCAGAAGCGGCACGGCGCAGCCCGTCGCCGCCACGAAGAAGAAAAATCCCGGAACCTGGGAGAAATCGTGCGGAGCGCGCAGATCCGCGTAAAAGGGCAGCCATTCGATGAGGCGGAAACCCGGCACAATCAGATAAACCGCCACCGCCGCGCTCCCGATCATCATCCGGCCGGGCAGGTCGGACGGCAGCAGCCGGAAAATCACCCATCCTTGCGCGACGAGAAGAAACCAGGACAGGGCCACGGACACATCCAGCGTCTCATTGGCCAGTTTGAGATATTCCAGCTGTCCCAACAGCACGGGACGCGGTCCGAAGGACAGCCAGTGGGCCGCCAGAACCAGCCCGACCAGGGTCCGGAACGACAATCCGAGGGACGAGTGGTAGAGGCCGTCCGGGCGCAGGACGAGAACGAGGGCCATCAGGAGAAGGGGGATCAGCCCGAGGTAATTGCCGCCGAAGGACGACCAGGCTTCGAACTGCGGGGCCATGCCCCGGGTCAGCATTCCGTCACGGTCAAACCACAGGATATTGCTCTTCAGCGAAAAAACGGACTGCCAGGCGTCAAACGGCGCAAGTTCAAAAAGGGTGACAATGCGCATTTCCCGCACCGCGGGAAGGATGGGGAGGACGCCGAGAATGAGAACGGCGAAGATGCTGGCCAGCAGGGCCGCCGGAGGAAGCCGCCAGGTGCGCTGTTTCCACAACCAGAGCACAATCGCATATCCGACAGCCAGCGGCAGGAGCAGGAAGGCGGCCTTGCCGTAGGTCAGCAGCAGAAGGGCGTAAACGGCCCCGAACAGGAGACCGTTCCACCGGTTGGGGGTTTCGATGAGAAGGGTGAGCCGGAGCAGGACAAACGGAATCACCGCGAAGGCGGCCACAAAAACCAGGTGCTCGACATGGATGAGGCGCAGGTACAAGGGGGAGCCCAGAAGAAAGGCCACCGAGGCGGCCGCTCCGGCCAGGGAGTCCGCCGTCAAGCGGCGCACCCAGAAAAAGACCCCCAGCGCCGCGAGGAAGGTGAGGCCGAGGGCGGCAATTTTCGGACCGGCAAAGAGACCGGCGAATTTGACGCCCACCAGGAGGGGAAGCATGGTCCCCAGGGTGGTCAGATGGGGGGCCAGCGAGCTGCCCTGCAGAAAGTTCGGTGTCCACCAGGGCGGTCCGCCCACGCTTTTCCAGCCTTCGGCATAGTCCAGAGCCTTGGCCGTATTGGCCAGCAGTTCCTGATTGGAGGGGGGCTGCTGCAGCCAGAAAGCCCCCAGGACGGCCAGAAGAATCGCGCCGAAAAGACAGACAAACAGAAAACTGCGATTCATCGGAGATGCTTTAAAGGCAAGGTGCGATCTTGTCGAGTGATCTAGGCGGACCGCCCGGAATGAGCGCCTCCCGGGAAGGGACGTGTGGGGCTGCTTATCGGGCCGGGATGTATTGCGGCGGGTCGTGGCTGTAGATGATGGAGGCTCCGTCGGACTCGAACCGGAAATCCACTTCATCCAACCCGCGGAGGGCCGCGCGGACGGCGGACTGGTGTTTCTTTTCGACGAGCAGCATGAGAAAGCCGCCGGATCCGGCGCCTCCGACCTTGCCGCCCAAGGCGCCGTGTTTCAACGCCGCCTCATAATACTGGTCGATCGTGGAATTGGAAATTTTCGACGAGAGCTGTTTTTTCAGGCTCCAGGCCTCGTGGAGGAGGGCGCCGAAGTTTTTCAGCAGCTTTCGCCCACGCTGGGCGGAGAGCACTTCCTGGGCTTCGTCGACCTGGGCCGCCATGCGTTCGAGCTGGTCGTCAATTTCCCGCCGACGGGTGTTGTCGAGCTGCTCCGCCACCACCTCCGAGGCCAGGCGGGTGATGCGGGTGTAGAAGAGCATGAGGGAATCCTCCAGAAGCTGGCGGTTTTCCCGCGAAAGGATCACCGGACTGACACGAATGCCCTGGGAGTCCGCGCGAATGATGTTGAACCCCCCCAGCGCGGAATGCAGTTGGTCCTGGATGCCCACGTTCTCCTTGAGGATCTCCTGTTCGATGTAAATCGCCTGGTCGGCAAGGGCGCGGCGCCCGACAAATTTTCCCTGATAGGCGTAACAGGCGTTGAGAAAGGCGACGGTGAAGGCCGACGAGGACCCCAGGCCGGTACGCGCGGGCAGATCGGCAAAAATGTGGATGTCCAGCATGTCGTCCAGCTTCAATTCCTGCAGGACCGCCCGAACGCTGGGGTGTTCGATTTCTTCAACGCGCCGAACCGCCTCGGCCTTGGCGTAACTGACCCGGATGCGATGCTCGAAGAACGGCGACCCCCGGTTGATCGTCACCAGGATGTACTTGTCAATGGTCGTGCCAAGCACCGCGCCGGGTTTGCGAAGGAAGTAGTCCGGATAATCGGTGCCTCCCCCGAAAAAGGACAGGCGCAGGGGCGATCTTGAAATTATCACGCCGCTCCTATAGACAGCCTTTTCAATTTGTGGAAGCCATCATCCTTGCCGGCGGCGCGGGGACCCGCCTGCGGTCCGTGGTCAGCGACATCCCCAAACCCATGGCTCCCGTTCAGGGGCGCCCGATGCTGGAGTGGCAGTTGATCCACCTGCGCCGCCAGGGCATTGGCCGGGTGGTCCTTTCCGTGGGTCATCTGGCGGACGTCATCGTGCGTCATTTCGGGGAGCATTGGGAGGGCCTCGAAATTGCCTATGCGGTGGAAACCGTTCCGCTGGGAACCGGGGGGGCGATTCAATTCGCGCTGCAGAAGATTCGCGGAACGGAATGTTTCGTCCTGAACGGCGATTCGCTTTTGGATCTCGATTATGCGGCGATGAAACGGGCGCACGGGGCCGCGCATCTCACCATGGCCCTGAAGCGGGCCGATGATTCCGGGCGATACGGCTGCGTGGTGTGTGACGGGGCCCGCGTGAGCCGCTTCTCCCCGGGACAGGAGAAGCCGGAAGGTGCGGCCCTGATCAATGGCGGGGTTTATCTGACCTCGCCGGGACTTTTTGGCAACCGCCCGGTGGGGGCCTTTTCCTTCGAGAGGGATTTTCTTCCGGATTTGTGCGTCCGGGGCCGGGTGCATCATGTGATCTGTTCCGGGTTTTTCATTGATATCGGCGTACCGGAGGACTATTCGAGGGCGCAGTCGGAGCCATTTTTTCCGAGCCTGCTGACCTGATATGCTTTGCCGTGTATGTGACTCCCCGGAACTGGAACCCGTGATCGACCTGGGCCGGCAGCCTTGGTGCAATCATTTTCTTCGCGCGGAGGAGGTGGGCCGGGAGCCGTTTTATCCCCTCCGGGTTGTTTACTGCCGGGAGTGTTCGACGGCGCAACTCGACTACACGGTGGCCAAGGAGGTGATGTTCGGCGATCACACCTATCTTTCCGGGGTCACCCGCTCCCTCAGCGAGCACTTTGCCAATGTGGCGCGGTCGGTCGATGCGCGATTTTTCGCGCACCGGACGGCCAAGAGCGTGCTGGACATCGGTTCCAATGACGGGACCCAGCTGCGACACTTCCAGGCACTGGGATATGACGTGCTGGGCGTGGAGTCCTCCAAAAAAACGGCGGCCATCGCCAACGAAGCCGGGGTGCCCACGCTGAACGCGTTTTTCAACGGGGAAGTGGCGCGGGGCCTCGGGCGCCGGTTCGACGTCATCAATGCGGCGGGTGTGTTTTTCCATCTCGAAGAACTTCATTCGGTCACCGAGGGGATCCGCGAGTGTCTGAAGGACGACGGGGTGTTCGTGGTGCAGTTCCTCTACATGAAGAAGATCGTGGAGAACGGCGCCTTCGATCAGATCTATCACGAACATCTCCTGTATTACAATCTGCGCACGATCAGTGTCCTGCTGAAACGGCACGGACTGGAGTTGTTCGACGCCCGGCTCGAGCCGATTCACGGAGGGTCGATTGTCGCCTACGTGGGGCACAAGGGAAGGTGGACGGAATCGCAGCAGCTTCGCGCCATGCTGGCGGCGGAGGACGCCGCGGGAAGCAACCGCATCGAGACCTATCGGGATTTCGCCCGGCGGATCGAAAGAATGAAGGAGGAGAACCTCGCCTATCTGCGGAAGGCGGCCGAGGAGGGCCGGGTGGTCATGGGGATGGGAGCCCCGGTCAAGGGCAACACCATGCTCAATTATTTCGGGGTCGGCAGGGATCTGATCCGGTGCCTCGTGGAAAAAAATCCCCTGCGCAAGGGGCTGTTTGCGCCGGGCAGCCATCTGCCGGTCGTCATGGAGGACGAACTGGAGCGCCCGCCGGACATTTACTTCGTGCTGGCGTGGAATTTCAAAAGGGAAATCCTCGAGAACAACCGGAAACTCAGCTCCGAAGGAGTTGAGTTTTACTTCCCGGTCGATCCCGACCGCTCGGCGTCGTGAAGGTACTGGTCACCGGGGGAACCGGATTTTTGGGCCGGCATCTTGTGCCCACCCTGCTCGCGAGGGGCTGGGAGGTCGAGGTCATCAACTCCCGGAACTGTGATCTCCGGGACCGGTCGAATCTGCTGCAGTTCAAGGACAGGAAGTTTGACCGGATCTATCATCTGGCCGCCTGGACCAAGGCCGGCGACTTTTGCCTTCATCACAAGGGGGAACAGTGGATCATCAATCAGTTGATCAACACCAATGTCCTCTGGTTCTGGCGGGAATACCAGCCGTCGGCCTTGATGATCGCGATGGGAACGAGCTGCGCCTACCCGCCGGAATTGGAGCTGCGGGAGGAAAATTACATGGTGGGAGAGCCCGACCGGGACCTCTACACCTATGCCATGACCAAACGGATGCTGTATACGGGCCTCCTGGCCTTGAAACATCAGTTTGGCATGCGGTTTCGTTATTTCATTCCCTCCACCCTTTACGGTCCGCGTTTCGACGAGGAGGACTCCCATTTTATCTTTGACCTCATCAAGAAAATTGTCCGGGGCCGGAGGAACGGGGACCCCGTCGTCCTGTGGGGGACCGGCGACCAGGTCCGTGAACTTGTCTATGTGGACGATGCGGTTCGGCTGATGGAGATGGCGGTGGAAAGGCCGGACGCGGAAATTCTCAATCTGGCGAGCGGGACAGGTTTTACGATCAGGCGGTATGCGGAAATGATCTGCCGGATCACGGGTTATGAGGCGAAGGAGATCATTTACGACACCACCAGGTTTAGCGGGGTCCCGAAAAAGGTTCTCAGCGCCTCGAAAATAGGCCGGCTTTTTGATTTCGCGTTCACCCCCATTGAAACGGGCCTGCGAAAAACGGTTGAGTATTATCTTTCGCAGGCCTCCGGGAATCCCAACCCATGAATATCCGGAATCATCCGGCTGCCGGCGGGCTTTCTTTCACCAAGGAAAATCCCCGGAGGACGGTAACTTGCGGTCGACGGGGTGAAACCCAATGAATGCTGAAAACCGTTTTTTCAAGAGGCAGGGGATCCATTGGTGGCCGGGGGGACTGATTGTTCTCGCCGCATCGGTCCTATTGTTTTTTCGGCTCGGTCAATATGCCCTGTGGGACGATGAGGCGGCGACGGCCCTTCATGCCCTGGGGGTCTGGCGCACGGGGGATACCACGGCGATTTTGGATCACAACATCGTGGCGACCTATCGCGGGGTGAACCTGCGCGACCTTCATGAGCGTCTTGAGCCGCCCCTGCAATCCTATGTGGCCGCCCCCTTTGTGGGCCTGCTGGGAGCCACCGCCTTCGCCGCCCGCCTGCCGTTTGCCTTGGTGGGCCTGATCGGAATCGTGCTGCTCTTGTACTGGGGGAGACAGCGGTATCAGGAAGGGTGGCAGTTTGCGCTTCTGGGCCTGGCCATCCTCGGCAATGTCTCCCTGTTTCTCTATTTCCGTCAGTCCCGGTATTACGCGCTCGCCATTACGCTGACATTGTTGCTGGCCTATGTCTATACCCATTGGAACGGCCGGCGGAACGTGCTTTTGTGGTTCTCCCTGGTGTCCGCGGGACTTTATCTGGCGAATTATCTGAACTTTATCGCCTTTTACGTCACCGTTTTCGTCGATTATTTGTTTTGGGGACGGCACCGCAAAAAACTCGGTGTCGCCGACTGGCTGACGGTCATCGTTCCCCAATCGGTCGTCATTCTGATCTGTGCCTCCATCTGGAACCCCCTTGGCATGGATGCGCGGCATGCGTTGCCTTTTTCCAATCTTGCCGAGCGTTTCATCCTTTTGTTCTGGAACCTTCGGGATCTGGTTCTGTGCGAGTTTGGCGTCGGAGTGTTGCTGCTGGCCGCTCCGTTCGTGGGGTGGTGGAGGGGAAATCAACTGCTTTTGCGCGGATGCGCGGCCGGTTGGGTTTACATTCTGATCATCACGGCCATTTCCCCCCAACCGGTGTCCATGACGTCGGTGGCCGATGTTCGTTATCTTGTCCCCCTGATCCCGCTGTTCATTTTTCTTGGCGTGGAGACGCTTGTGGCCCTGCTTCCGACTCGTCCCGTTGTCGCCGTGCCCCTGGGGGTGCTGGCCTTTGGGACGAACCTTCTCGGGGGTGCTCTGCTCACGGGACAGGGGGTGGAATCCACCTGGTTGAAATATGCCGGCGAGTTGGCCGATCCCCCCTCGGATCCCTACACCGTGACGGCGCGCTGGATTCGCGACAATATCAGGCCGAAGGAAAGTGTCTGGGTTTTGCCGGATTACATGACCTACCCCCTGATGTACCATGCGCCGGATCCCTTGTACGCCTGGCAGCTCGACTGGCCTCCCCGCGAGCAATTCAAGGATTTTGCGCCGATTTATTTCCAAGGGCGAGTCCCGCCGGACTATATCATCGCCTTTGGACCGGTGGTTCAGTCCCTGCTGCCCATGTTGCAGCGGTGGGCCGGGAACGGAGTGCGCTATGAGTTCGTCGCGTCGATCGAACAATTCTGGAAGGACGTCTACCGGCCCGAGTTGATCTGGCGTTCCTTCACGGGGATTGAGTCGTTTGACGGCAACGTCGAGGCGATCTATATCTTTCGGCGGGTGGAACCGCCGCGGAAATCGCCATCTTCCGAAGATTGACGCCTCTCCCCCGCTGGCCAAGGGAGGGACGGCGGAGCCCGGAAAACTTCCTGAACGCTGTCAGGGGGGGAAGGGGGCGTTACCTTTTGTACTCGGCCTTCAATGCGAGAAGCCCCTGGTAGGCCCGGAGGCATTCCAGAAAATACCGGTTGAAGGGGAGTCCCCGGCTGGTTCCGTGCTGGCGTTTCCGGTGGATGACCCGCACCTGTTTGATGCTGTAGTTTTCCAATTCCGCCCGGAGGAGCAATTCGGCATTGAGGAGTGTGGGCATGCAACGGAGGCGGGGCAGCAGATCGAGCACGACATCGCGTCGGATGATCCGAAAGGCGGAATTGATGTCCGAATAATGCTCGTCGAAGATGAAGCGGGCCAGCCGGTTGAAGCACGCCGACGAAACCTTCCGGAAAAACGGATCCTGCCGGCCGATTTTGGCGCCGTGCACGATGTCGAACTTGCCGACATGCGGGGTAAGTTTCCAGAATTCCGAGGCGACGTACTGGCCGTCGGAATCGGTGAAGAAGATCAGTGGACAGCGGGCGTTGCGGTAGAGGTTTCGCGCCGCCGCGGCGAACCCTTCCTTTCTCTCATGGTATTCGACCCGCAGGAAGGGGTGCTTCGCCTGCAATCTCTCCAGGATTTGCCGTGTCCCGTCGGTGCTTTCCGCCTCATCGATGAGCAACTCGGATCCCTGGGGAAGCCAGCGGATGACTTCGGACACCCATTCTTCGATCACCTCTTCGATGACCTCCGCCTCGTTGCAAACGGGCATGACAATGGAAATCGGTTCCGGGGGAATGACCCGTTCCGATCGTGCCGGGGGCGCTGGTGTACTAGACATTGGCGTACCGGGAATTGCGAAGAATGCGGTAGCCTTTGATGAGCTCCGCAATGCCGCTTTGCAGACTGAACTGCGGCCGGAACCCCGTGGCGAGAAGTCGGGCGTTTGACACGATATAATCCCGTTTGTCCGGATCCTCCCCGATGGGCGCCTCGAGGTAGACGAAATTGGGCAACTGTTTCCGGATTTCCTCGCAGAGTTCGAGTTTGGAAAGATTGGCGTCCTCCAGGCCGGCGTTGTAGGCACGGCCGCGCATGGTGTCGAAGTTGGCGAGCGCGTGGAGAAACGCCCGGGCCGCGTCGCGGATGTGGAGGTAGTTGCGTTTGAAGTGTCCCTCAAAAACAACCACCGCGCGGTCGGTGACCGCCCGGTGGACGAAGTCGTTCACCAAAAGATCCAGGCGCATGCGGGGCGAGAGCCCGAAGATGGTGGCAAATCGGAAACTGAGTCCATTTTCTCTCGAGAGCACCGCAGTCTCCGCCTCGCACTTGGTGGTGCCATACAGGGAGATGGGCCGCAGCGGGGTGTCCTCCGTGCAGAACTTGCCCTTTTCACCGATGCCGTAGCCGCTGTTGGTGGTGGGAAAGAGGATTTTTTGCGCGGGAGACGCAAGGCGGCAAAGCATGAGGACGGCGTCCCGGTTGATGGTTTCCGCGCCGACGCGATCCACGTTGCAAAGGGGGGCGCCGACCAGGGCGGCCAGGGGAATGATGACATCGGCCTCCTTGACCAGAGGAGCGACAATCCGTTCGTCCCGGCAATCTCCCCGCACCACTTCGAATCCTTCCCGATGACAGCAGTCCAGAAGGGAGGCTTGACCGAAGAGAAAATTGTCGAGGACCGTCACCGAGTATCCGGCGTCCAGAAGCGCGGGAACGAGGATGGATCCGATGTAACCGGCGCCGCCGGTGACGAGGATTTTTTCTGAAGATCTGGGCATGGAGGATGGAAAGGGGCGTTGGAATGAAACGCACATTCCTACGTCAAACCTCGCGGGTCCGTCGAGTACCATGCACGGGGCTTCCGCGGCGGATTTTAAGGCGGGGGTGCCGCGGGGCTCCGCCGTCCTTTTCTGGCAGGCCGGCGATTGGCCGGGCGGAAAAACAATCCGCCGCCGGCCGGTGAAGTCGGGCCGGCGTTACCCGGGGTCAGCCAGTCGTTGGGCGACCCGGGAGGTGATTTTTCGGCGTTCCTCGGTGATCTCCCGCAGTTCCTCCCGGACCCTGCCGGCAATGGCCGGGGGGGCGGAGCAGGGGCTTCCGCAGGCAAACGGGGGTTCCGGGGAATACTCCAGATAAAGCTGGATGGCCTGCGCGGCCTCGTCGCCGCGGAGGAGGGCCACCACGCGCAGGGCGGCGTCCAGTCCGGAGGTCACGCCGGCGGCCGTCACCAGAGGGCCGTCGACGACAATCCGCCCATTCACGGCGATGGCGCCGAATTGCGGCAGGAGATCGTGGCTCGCCCAGTGCGTGGTGGCCTTCCGGCCCTTCAGCAATCCGGCCGCTCCCAGCAGCAGGGCACCGGTGCAGATGGAAAAAACGCATGCCGCCCCGCCCGCCAGGCGCCGCAACAGGGAGAGGGTTTCCCCGTCCTCCATGAGGGCGTTCACCCCGCGCCCGCCGGGAACCACCAGGACGTCGAGGGCGGGGACGTCGGCATACGTCTTGTCGGGCGTCAGCACCAGTCCGCGGGTGTCGCGCACGGGATCGGCGGTTCGGGCGAAGATGTGAAACGTGGAATTCGGCGTGCGGCTCAGGACCTCAAACGGACCGGTGAAATCCAGCTGGTCCAGGGCCGGAAAAATCAGCGCTCCGATCCGCAGGTGGCGCTCCGGGGGAACCATGGAATCAGGCGATGATTTCCGTGCCGATGCCGGCGTTGGTGAAGATTTCCAGAAGCAGGCAGTGCTGCACGTTGCCGCCGATCAGGTGCACCTTTTCCACGCCCTTTCGCAGGGCCGCCACGGCGGACTGGACCTTCGGGATCATTCCGCCGCCGATGACCTTTTCCTTGATGAGCGTGTCCATCTGGTCGGCATGGACCGTGGGAATCAGCGACTCGCGGTCGGCCGGGTCGCGCATAATGCCGGGCACGTCGCTGGCGTAGATGAGCTTGGAGGCGTTGAGGGCCGCGGCAAGGGCGGCGGCGGCGATGTCGGCGTTGATGTTGAGCACGGTGCCGTCCTCCGCGGCGCCGAGCGGACTGATCACCGGCACGACCTCCTCATGGATGGTGGCGGCGATCTCGTCGCAATGGATCGAGGAGACTTCGCCCACAAAACCGATGTCCACCGGCTCCCCGTTTTCCTCCTGCGGTCCCATGCGGTTCGCGCCGAAGACCCGGCGTCCGGAAAATCCGCGCGCCTTGCCGCCGTATTTGACGATGGTCTCGACGATCTTCGGGTTGATTTCCCGGTCGAGGGTTTCGGAGACGATGGTGATGGACTGGGCGTCGGTGACGCGGAGGCCGTTGACAAAACGGGCCTTCAGTCCGGCGGCGCGCATCTTGGCGGTGATGGCCTTGCCGCCACCGTGAACCAGCACGGGATTGATGCCGACGGCTTCCAGGAAGACGACATCGCGAAGAAAACGTTCGACGATGTGTTCCTCCTCCATGGCCGCGCCGCCGTATTTGATGACAAACGTCTGGCCGCGGAAACGCTGGATGTAGGGCAGGGCCTCGATGAGGCTTTCGGAACGGGCTTCGGGAGTGAGCATGGAAATTATTCGCCGAGATTCAGTCGGACGTATTCCTCGGTGAGATCGGTGGTCCAGACGGTGTGGGAAAATTTGCCGACCTTCAGGTCGATGACAATGCGGAATTCCGGTTTGGCGGCGATGGCGCGGAGTTTCGACCAGGGCGTTTTTGCGACGACGCCGTTTTCCACAATGGGCAGGTCGTTGTAGAAGATGGCGGTTTTTTCCTCCCGCATCTTCGCGCCGGAGTAGCCGAGGGCGTCCATGATGCGGCCCCAGTTGGGGTCGCCGCCCGCCCAGGCGCATTTGGCGAGGGTGGAATTGGCCACCGCCTCGGCCGCACGGCGGGCGTCCTTGGCGCTGGCCGCGCCGCGGAGTTCGATCTCGATGAATTTGGTCACCCCTTCGCCGTCCTTCACAATCATCCGGGCCAGCGCCTGGGTGACGGTGTCAAGGGCCGCCTGGAAATTCGCGGCCGGCGGGGTGACGTCGGAGGCGCCGTTGGCGAGGAGAAGCACCGTGTCGTTGGTGCTCATGTCGCCGTCGACGGTGATGCGATTGAAGGACACCTCCACGGACGCCTTGAGCGCCTTGCGCAGGGCGGGCTGGGGAAGGGCGGCATCGGTGGTGATCACGCACAGCATCGTGGCCATGTTGGGATCGATCATGCCGGCCCCCTTGGCGATTCCACCGATGCGGAAGCTCCCCCTGGCCGTGCGCACCTCCAGGGCGATTTCCTTGGGGAAGGTGTCGCTGGTCATGATGGCCTTTGCGCAATCGAGACTGTATTTGCGGTGAAGGGGCAGGGAGGCGATGCCCTTGAGGATGCGGTTCATCGGCAGCGGAACCCCGATGCGCCCGGTGGAACAGACCATGACCTCGCGCGGTTTGAGTCCGGCGCGTTCCGCGGCCGCAGCCGCCATGGCCCGGGCATCCTCGAGGCCCTGCCGGCCGGTGCAGGCGTTGGCATTGCCGCTGTTAAGAATGACGGCGCGCGGCTTGCCGGTGCGCAGGTGTTCCAGGGAAACCCGCACGGGGGCGGCCTTGACGGCGTTTGTGGTGAACGTACCCGCTGCGGTGCAGGGGACTTCGGAAACCACCAGGGCCGTGTCCAGACGGGGGGCCCTGGGATTTTTGATGCCTGACGAAACGGCGCCACAGACAAAGCCGGAGGGCGCGCCAATGCCCCCCTTGATTTTTTTAATCATAAAAGTCCTTCGGTCTCCGGGAAGCCGGCCATGATGTTGAAGTTCTGCACGGCCTGGCCGGCGGCGCCCTTCACGAGGTTGTCCTCCGCGCTGAGAATGATCAGCCGGCCCGTGCGGGAGTCCTCCCGGACCGCGATGTCGCAGAAATTGGTGCCGTTGACGTTCTTGACGTCCGGCAGGGAGTCCGGAAGGCGCACGAAGGGTTCGTCGGCGAAGGCCTTTTCCCAGCAGGCTTTCACGTCGGCGGCGTGCCGGCCTTTCGCCGGGGCGGCGAAGATCGTGGTGTGGATGCCCCGGGTCATCGGCGCAAGGTGCGGTACGAAGGTGATGGCGACCTTCTCCCCGGCCGCCGTGCTGAGTTCCTGTTCGATCTCGGAAAGATGCCGGTGTTTGGGAATGCCATAGGCGCGCAGGCTTTCATTGCACTCCGCGTAAAGATACGCGAGGTCCGCCTTGCGTCCCGCGCCGCTCACGCCGCTCGCGCTGCTCGCGATGAGGGTGGAGGGTTGGACCAGCCCGGTTTTCAGCAGCGGCACCAGCGGCAGCAAAATGCTCGTGGGATAACAGCCGGCCGAGGCCACCAGCCGGGCGGAGGCGATTTTGTCCCGATGCAATTCCGGCAGGCCATAGACGGCCTCCGGCAGCAAATGACTCGCCCCGTGGTCCCCGCCGTAAAACTCCTTGTACAAATCCGCGTCCCGCAGCCGGAAGTCCGCGCTCAGGTCAATCACCCGCCGCCCGGCTTCGACCAGGGGCGCGGCAAACTCCGCCGCCAGGCCGTGGGGCAGCGCGAGGAAAATGAATTCGGCGCCGCTGGACAGGATGTTTTCGACGGTCGATTCGGAAAATTTCAATCCGGCCACCGAAGGCAGGCCGGCCAGCCGGGGCAGGACGGCGGAGGCGGGTTTGCCGGCGTTTTGACGTGAGGTGACCGCGGCGATGCGCACCCGGGAATGCCTGGCGAGAATGCTGCAGAGTTCCTCCCCGGAATATCCGTTTGCGCCGACGATGGCCACGTTTGTCATGCGCCCAGCCTACATCTGACGGAGAAATTTTTTCAAAGGCGAAATCTGGGCGCTTTGTGCTGGGGGGAAGAAACTTCCGCGGGATGCCCCGGGTTTTGTGATGCAGCGCGCGCCCGTCACCCCGGCTCCCCTTTGTCCGCATTGTCGCGTGACGGTGCGCTCAGCCGGACGTTCGGCGATTTTGCGGAGGGGGCGGATCACCGAAAATGCCGGCAATCATCTGCGCCGGATGTGCTGCACCCTGTTTGAAGGGAGGGAGGCGAGTGGGAAAGACTGATGCCCCGGCCGGGGGATTCGGCCGCTCTGACGAAGAAAAAATCGGGACGACAGGATTCGAACCTGCGACCTCGTGAACCCCATTCACGCGCTCTACCAAGCTAAGCTACGTCCCGCAAGCGGAGGCGCACTCTAGCCTACTCAAACCTGAGCGCAATCAAAATCACGCATTCCGGGGAACGCGCGCGCCTCCTGACCGTGAATTTTATCCGGATTTTTTCCGGGATCAAGCCGGGACGCTCAGGCGTTTTTGCACCCGCAGAAACAATGCGCCCGCCGCCACGGCAAGCCCCGCGACAAATCCGCTCCAGATTCCCGGGGCACCCCAGCCGAGGACGAAGGCCAGCAGGGCGGAGAGCGGCAGGGCGACCACCCAGTAGGCGACCGCGCCGATCACCATGGGGGCCCGCGTGTCCTCGAAGCCCCGCAGGGCGCCCGAGGAGACGATCTGCACGCCGTCGAACAACTGGAACACGCCGGCGATGAGCAGGAGCTGGCTCGCGAGGGTGAGGATTTCGTCGCCGGCCAGGAACCATCCGGCGATGAAGCGGCCGGCGGTGACAAAAAGCAGCGCAAAAAACGCCATCAGCCCCGCCGTGACGCCCAGCGCGCCGTAAACGATCGCGCGGCAGCGCGGAAGTTGCCGGGCGCCACGGGCCTGTCCGACGCGCACGCTGACGGCCTGGGAAAGGCCCAGCGGCAGCATGAAGGTCGTGGCCGCGCAGGTGATGGCGATCTGGTGCGCGGCCAGCGCATTCACACTGATCCAGCCCATCATGAGGGATCCGAAGGCAAACCCGCTCACCTCGCAAAAATGGAGGCCGCCCACGGGCAGGCCGATGCGGGTCAGTGTGCGGACGTGGGGTCCGACGCCGGGCGCCGTCCAACGCCGCGGACGATGGGCGCGGAGGGTTTTGGAAGTGAGGAGATACGCCAAGAGCACCAGCGTGGCCGCGATGCGCGCCAGCAGGGTGGCCAGTCCCGCGCCATCCAGTCCCATGGCCGGCAATCCCCAGTTTCCATAGATGAGCAGCCAGTTCAGGCCGATGTTCAAAAACACGCTGCCCAGTACGATCCAAAACGGCACCCAGGGACGCGAAAGGGCCTCGCAGAAACTTTTCAGGGCGGTGGTCAGATAGACCGGAATCACCGACCAGGCACAGAGGAGGAGAAAATTCCCGCAGGCGGCGTTGACCTCCGGTTTTTGTCCAAACAGGGGCAGCAGAGGCAGTCCAAGCTGCACGAGCAGGGCCACTCCCAGTCCGAGAACGGCCGCCAGGACGAGTCCGGCGCGGAGTGTTTCCCCGGCTTCGGCGGGGTTGTCCGCCCCATGGGCGTGGGAGGCCCGGACGCTGACCGCCGACAGGACGCCAAACCCGAAAACGAGCGGTACCATCAACACCGTATTGGCAAAGGCGCACGCCGCCAGCGGCACGACGCCGACGCGTCCAATCATGATGGTGTCCGCCCAGCCCATGGCCATCTGACCCACAAAGCCCGCCACGATGGGCACGGCGAGGGCGAGGGTGCGGCGGTTTTCGGTCAGGGCTTGGGAAAGAAGGGACATGCACGGAGGCCCGGGAACGGGCGGGAAAAGGACGGAAGCGGACGCGACGCGTCCGGGGCTACAGGGAGAGCAGACTGCCACGCTTGCGGGCGCCGCGGTTGCGGTCCGGCTGATGCGATCGGGCGGTCTTCATGTGACCAACCCTATCGACCGGGATGGGCAAGTCAACCCAAGTCGGTCCGGTTCGCAGGACGAACTCCCGCGACTATCCCGCGGCGAAAAGGCGGCGGGCGTCGGAGAAATGACGGTTCAGCGGATGAACCCCCAGCGTTTGCTGAACGGCCAGTAGACGAACAATCCGCGCCCGGCGACGTTCTGCTCCGGCACGGGCCCCCAATACCGGCTGTCGCTGGAATGGTAGCTGTTGTCGCCGAGGGCGAAATAGTGATGGGGCGGCACCGTGTATTCCGCCGACGGGTTGCCCAGAATGGGGAAGGGCCGCGGTTCCATGCCCGGCCACGGGGGAGCCGGCCAGTTGGAGTACCCTTGATAACCGTTTTCCATGCTCATGACCCGCCGAAAAACGAACTCCTGCGGCACCTGGCCGTCGATGAAGAGTTTGGGCGGATCAATCCGGAGGGTCTGTCCGGGCATGCCGGCGAGGCGCTTGATGTAATGCTGCGAATCCACGTTGGGGGGCAGGTTTTCCTGGATGCGCTCAATGCCGATGGTCTTGAAGACGAAGACGTCCCCCAGGGCCGGAGGGACGAAATTGTAGCTCATCTTGTCCACAAAAACCTGGTCCCCGGTGTCGATGTATCCGCGGGCAATGACCTCCCCGGCCGTCAACCGGCGCCCGGGAAACACCCGGAAATAATCCCGCAGGGTCGCGGCGGGAGCGAAAAGTGTGTAGCTGCTGCGGGCGCCGCGGATGGTGCTGAAGGTGAAAAAATTCGCGTAGGTTTTTTCGGAGACTTCCTGAATGACGTCGTCCGTCTTCGCCTTCAGATCGATGTAATGGCGGCCCAGCCACACCATCTGAAAGGCGCGCACCAGCAGGTTGGGCGGAGGCGTTTCCGTGCGGGTTCCGACGATGCCATACAGGGTGGGCTGCATGGAGCCGGTGGGAATCTTGAACGGCTGCAGGAAATAGGCGCGCACCCCGGCGGCAATGACAATGGCCACGAGGATCACCTCGATATTTTCCCGCCGGCCGGCATCGGGCGGGGGAGGAACGATGCGGTTGGTGGCCCTGTCGATTTCCTCGCGGATCCGGGCCAGCTTTTCCCGATTCCGGGCCCTGATGGCGGCTTTCAGGTCCTCCAGCAGGCCGCGCAGTGTGGCGAGGTCGGCCTCAGGCAGGATGTCTTCCTTGTAATGGATGATCCGCTTGAGAGCGTGCCGGTAATGCTTCGCTTCCTTGATGTAGCGCGGGGTCAGAAAAAACATGGGCCGCGATGTCCATAGCGCCGTCCGGGAGGGTTGGCCACCTCATTTTGCGGGCGGCGTGCATTTCCCGGAGGGGCGGGTCACTCCGCGCGAGAGCTGCGGCGGCGCCGGGCCAGTCCGGCCAGCGCAAGGAGCGCAAGCGTTCCGGAGGCCGGTTCGGGCACCGCCGAAATGGTGACGTTGTCGAAGCGCAGCGAACTGCCCGTTTCGAAGGCGGCGAAGTAGTCGATGCGGATGGCCACATCGGCCTGACCGTCAAAAAGGTCACCGAAATGGATCGTGTCCATCCGCCAGAAACTGTTTGGCAGGGCGATTTCGCCAAAATGCTCCCAGGTGCCCCCGCCATTGAGACTGTAATAAACGTGGGCACTTTCCCCGATGCCGAAGAGCTCCGTGGTGGTGACCGCAAACGCCAGCTCCGCGTCCGTCAGCCCCGAAAAATCCAGCCCGGTGATCTGAAGACGGTGGTTGGAGTGCATGGTGAAAATGTCGACGTACCCAAGGGCAAATCCCGCCTCGTAGCCGGGCCGGGCATTCAGTTCCGTGCCCGTCGCGTAAACCAGGGTGCCCGGTCCGAGGCCGAACCAGGTGGAACTCAACGAGGCCGTGCCAATGTCCGTGTGGGTGTTTTTGTCGTTGAAACTCCAGTAGGCCAGCACTTGGGCGGGAGAGGAGGCCGCGCCGGACAGCAGAACCAGCGCCGACAGCAGACCTGGAAGGAAATTCTTACGCATGGCGGCCTATAAGACCCCACGCCTGAGGGAAGTCAATTCTGCAGAAACCGGTTGCGGTTTCGGAGGGGTTACATGATGTCCCGCGGAGACGGTTTGAGAAAGAGCAACCGCCAGAAGGGACGCCGTTCCAAGACGATTTCGGCTTCCACGGTGGCGCCGACCGCCAGCGGATACGGTTCCTTTTCGATTTCCACCGTCACGCGATACGTGCTGGTCGTGCTGGTGTCCTCCGAGGTGGAAAGGTCGCGGTCCCGGGCCACGCGGGTGACGCGTCCGATGCCCAGCGGAGCGAGGCGGTCGGGGTTGTTGTTGGCGCGGAAGCGCACCAGCTGTCCGGGTTGGATGAGATTGACACGGTCCTCCGAGGCAAAGAGCCGGAGTTCGGTCCGGGTGTCGTCGGCGATCTTGAAGAGGGCGGTGCCGGTTTCGATTTTTTCGCCGGGGAACCGGCGGGCGGTGGCGAGAATGACCCCGTCCACGGGGGCGACAATTTCCAGCCGCTTGAGATCGGCGAGCGCCAGGTCGCGTTTGGCGCGGAGGGCGGAGAGCCGGGCGCGGATCATGTGTTCGCGCTCAAGCGCCTCGGCCTGGGCGGCGGCGCCGTAGTCGCCCTTGAAAAGTTCGTAGGCCTGCTGGCTGCGCTTGAGGAGGGATTCGGAGGCGATGAGTTGCAGGCGCAGGTTGAGGGTTTCCGTGGTGGAGGCGGCGCCGGATTTTTGCAGTTCGCTCAGGCGGCGAAGATAATCCTGCTGGAGGGTCTGGATTTCCTTCTGACGCTCCATTTCCACCTCGCTGAAAAGGAATTCCGGCGGCACGGGTGCCGCGGAAACCTTGCGGGCCGTGGCCTGGACCATGGCCAGTTCCGCCTCGGTCTGGGCAATTTCCCCGTCGATCTGGGTCAGTTGCTTGCGGATTTCCCATCCGTCGAGTTTGGCCAGCACCTGGCCCTTGGTGACCCGTTCGCCGTCGAGGATGTCGATGGATTCGATCAGTCCCGGAGCCCGGCTGAAGACATAGGTGTAGTCCGCCGGACGCACCACCCCCGGGGCGGTGACGTATTCGTCCATCGGACTGAGCAGGGTGAGGACGGTGACCGCCACGGTGAGCACGGATCCCCAAAGGATGCTGTTCCGCATCCAGCGGGGCGGTTTGGCCCGGCGCAGGTCCGCCAGGGGAGCCCGGTAGTTGTCCGTGCACAGCGGGGAGTTTTTCCGAAGCGAAACGGGCAGGCTGGCGTTCATCTTCGGGGAGGACGGTTCCAGGGCCGCCGGGTGGCGCCGCTCATGGGAATCATGCCTTCGACCTGGGCTTCATACAGCTCCCGGTAGTGGCCGGCCGGCCGGCTGACAAGTTCCTCGTGGGTGCCGGCCTCCACCAGCCGGCCCTGATGCAGGACGAGGATCTGGTCGGCTTGGTAAATGGTCGAAAGCCGGTGGGCAATGACCACCGAGGTGCGGCCGGCCATGAGGGCGTCGAAGGAGCGTTGAATGGCCTTTTCCGTCTCGCTGTCGAGCGCGCTGGTGGCCTCGTCGAGGATGAGAAAGGAGGGGTTTTTGAGGAAAACGCGGGCGATGGCGATGCGCTGGCGCTGGCCTCCGGAGAGCCGGGTTCCGCTGATTCCGACAGGTTCGTCGAGCTGGCGGGGCAGGGCGCGCACGTAGTCGTCGATGTGGGCCGCGGCCAGCGCCGCCCAGATGCGTTCCTCCGGATATTTGCGTCCCATGCAGACGTTGGTGCGGATGGTGTCGTTGAACAGGGTGGCGTCCTGCAGGACGACCCCCATGTGACTGCGCAGGGCCCGCAGGTCCCACTTCCGGATGTCCACGCCATCCACCAAAAACTCGCCGCCGGTGGGCAGATACATGCCCAGCATGAGATTGGCGAGCGTGGTTTTTCCGGATCCGGACTGTCCCACCAGCGCGACCATGGATCCGGGCTGGATGGTGAAGGAAATGTCTTTCAGGATGTCCTCCTCGCCATCGTAGGAAAACGTCAGATTGCGGGCGACGACCTCGCCCCGGAATTTGCCTTCCGCCGGAGGCCGGCGTTCCAGCAGATAGGGTTCCTGTTCCATCTCGTTGATGGATTCCACCTTCTCCGCGCTGGCCGTGCCGGTCTGCAGGGTCTGGCCGGCATTGAGCAGCATGCCGATGGGACCCCAGAGCATGGCCTGGTAGCCGTAGAAGGCGAAAAATTCCCCGAAGGTGATCTGTCCCTGAATGGCCAGGATGCCACCCACGAGGAGGAAGATGTCCGCGCCCAGGCTGCTCAGCATGATGAGGATGAGGTTCAGCGCATGGTGGCGGGTCCAGTGATGCAGCCCTTCGTAACGCAGCGCCTCACAGCGTTTCTGGAGACGGTCGAGGAAAAACGGTTCCGCCGTGAAAACCCGGATGACCCGCAGGGCGCCGAACGTCTCGGCGGCGGTGGTGGTGAGGTCGGCCACGCGGTCGGATTCCTCGCGGCTGAAAGCCCGAAGTTTCCGGTAGGAATAGACGCTCAAGGCCGCCGTCAGCGGCATGGTGGCCAGGACAATCAGGGTCAGCCAAGCATCCAGAAAGAGCATGAAGCCGACCACCACCACGACCATGAACACGCTGCAGAGCAGGTGGCGCAGGATGGCGAAGATGGCGGTGTCCATCTGGTTGACGTCGAAGGCCAGGCGGGAGGCGATGCGGCTGCCTTCCATTTTTTCCAGCTTTTGCTGGCGGCCGCCCATCAGGCGGAGCGCGGTGTCGAGCCGCACTTCGTAAAGCGCGTTGCGCGTGATGCGCAGGATGTAGTGGCATTGCCAGCCGCCGAGGAGGCTGCCCACCAGCTTGAGCAGGACCCCGAGCAGGACGATGGCAAAGATCATCCACACCGTGTGCGAAACGCCCAGCCATTGGTTCACCTCATGCCCGGTGGCGGCGCCGCCGCGGAAAATGAGGTCGTCGATGATGATTTTGGCGAGGTAGGGCGTCGGCGCGCTGACCAGGGTGGAAAGAAATCCCAGGACGAAAATGGCGGCCAGCATGCGCGGGTGCTGACGAATGAGCCCCACCAGAATGCCCATTCCGGAACGGATGGGATGACTGGCCTGAGGGCGGGTCATGGAAGAACGTTCACGACTAAAACCCCAGAAAAGCACCGCTGGTCAAAAATGTCCAGCCCATGAGGACGGACGGGCGTGATTTTGACCTTCGGTGCGGCCGGGGTGCCCGTGGTCCCGCGGGATCAGGCCGCTGCGGAGGCTGCCGGCGGCTTGGAGGCGCCCTTCCGGGCGGCCGGCTTGCGCTCCTCGAACTCAAAGCCCACCTTGTCGCCCTCCAACTTGAGGAAGGCGGAGAACGGTTTGCCCTTCTTCGAGATGAACCGCGGGATGAGGTCGGTTTTGCCCGTTTCGATGAGTTTGATCACCTGCTCGCGCGGAATCTCCCGCTGGCAGATGGTTTTGCCCATGCGGAACTTGCACTTGCCGGTGTTGCTGCACTGGTAGGCGCTGCCGGTGTCGTGAACCGTTCCCGTCTTGCAGGCCGGGCACGGAGCCACGGCGGGCAGGACCGAAAAGTCGAGGGTTTGCGGACCGTTGGCGGCTTCGCCGAAATCGAAGACCTGCTTGAATTCGGCGTCGAGTTTCACCGGCGCGGAGAAGGGACGTCCGAGTTTGCTGCGGAAACCGTCGAGCGGACCGACGCTGCCGGTTTCCAGGAGGGTCTTGACCTCCTCGCGCTCCAGTTCGCGTCCGGCCATGTTCTTCCAGACGATGAGACCGCAGGATTTGCACTCGTAGGCCTTGTAGGATTCCTTGAAGCCCGCCTCGGTGTGGCACTTCGGGCATTTGGCCTCAAGGTCGGTGAACTGGCCTTCCACGCTGTCGCCGGAGAAGTTTTTCGCCTTTTCGACGATTTCCTCGGTGAAGCGCCGGATCTCCTCCATGAACTGCGGCCGGGGGATGGCCCCCTGTTCCATCTGCTTGAGCTTGAATTCCCACTCGCCGGTCATTTCCGGCGAGGTGAGGGCCTGGATGCCGATGCCGCGGAGCAGGTTGATCAGGGAGAGCCCCTTCTGGGTGACAATGAGCTCGCGCCCCTGACGGCTGAGGTAGCCGTCGAGAAGAAGTCCTTCGATGATCTGCGCGCGCGTGGCCGGGGTGCCGAGTCCGCGCTGGCTCATTGCCTCGCGCAGTTCCTCGTCGTCGACCAGCTTGCCGGCTCCCTCCATGGCGGAGAGCAGGGTGGCTTCCGTGAAGCGGGCGGGCGGTTTGGTCTGGTTTTCCTTGATCTCGACGTTGGTCGTCCGGGCGGTTTCCCCGGCGCGGACCGCGCAAAGCGTCTGTTCGTCGTCGGACGCGGCCTGCCGTCCGTAAACGGCCAGCCAGCCCGGATCCACGATGATCTTGCCTTCGCTCTTGAAGGCCTCCCCTTCGACGCGGGTGATGCGCGTGGTGATTTCAAACTGCGCGGCGGGATAAAAGACCGCCACGAACCGCCGGGCCACCATGTCGTAGATTTTCAGCTCGAATTCATCGAGGTTCTTGGGCGAGACCCCCGTCGGGATGATGGCGTGGTGATCGCTGACCTTGGCGTCGTTGAAAATCCGCTTGTTCGGTTTTACCCAGCCCGCCGCGAGCGCCTTGCGGGCGTGTTCGGCGAGGCCGGGGTCGTCGAACTTCGTGAAGACCGCCTTGACGTTGCCGACGTAGTCCTCCGGCAGATACCGCGAGTCGGTTCGCGGATAGGTGAGTACCTTGTGCTTTTCGTAAAGCGCCTGGACAATCTGGAGGGTGCGACGGGCGCTGAGCGAGTAGCGCGAGTTGGCCTCCCGCTGGAGGGTGGTGAGGTCGTAAAGCAGCGGGGCGATCTGCGTGGCGGGCTTTTTTTCCTCCTCGATCGTGCCGGGTTTGCCGGCGCATCTGGCCACGATGGCCTCGGCCCGGTCCCTGTCCCAGAGCCGCTCGGCGCGCGCGTCCTCGTCGGCGCCTTTCTTGAAGGCCTCGTCAAACCAGCGGCCCCGATAGGAACCGGCTTCGACCGCGAAATCGCCGAACACCTCGAAGTAGGTGCGCGGTTTGAAATTCCGGATCCGGGTTTCCCGCTCGGCGAGGATGGCCAGGGTGGGGGTCTGCACGCGGCCCACGGGGGTGAGTTGGAACCCGCCGCCCTTGGAGTTGAAGGCGGTCATGGCGCGCGTGCCGTTGATGCCCACCAGCCAGTCGCTTTCACTGCGGCAGACGGCGGCGTCGGTGAGCGGGATCATTTCGGAGCCGTCCCGCAGCTCCTGGAAGGCCGCGCGGATGGCCTCGGGGGTCATACTCTGCAGCCAGAGGCGGCGCACCGGCTTTTTGTTCCCCGCCAGGGTGACCAGGTAGTGGAAAATGAGTTCGCCCTCGCGTCCGGCGTCACAGGCGTTGATGACCTCGGAAATGTCCGCGCGCTTGAGCAGGCGCTTGATCAGCTTGAACCGGGCCTCGGTTTTTTCGATCGGCTTGAGTTCGAACTTCGGCGGAATAATCGGCAGGTTGGCAAAACTCCACTTGCCGCGCTTCTTGTCCATTTCCCCCGGCAGGCAGAGCTCGACCAGGTGGCCGATCGCCGAGGTGATCACATACTCGTCGTTTTCGTAGAAGTCGCCTTGCTTGGGCACCTTGCCGAGCACCCGGGCAAGGTCGGCGGCGACACTGGGCTTTTCGGCGATGACGAGGGCTTTGGACATGGGTTACTGGATCTTTAGAAAGCGTCCGCCCGGCAGTTGTTTGACGAGCTTCCGCATTTCAAGGGCGAGCAACGTAGAAGAGACCTGGGGGGTTGGCAACCCGCATTTGGCGATGATGTCGTCCATGGGGGTCTCGTCCTCCCCGATGGCATTGCGCACCGCCTCCTCGATGGGACTGAGCCCCGGAACCGGGGGACGGGGGGCCAGGGACGGCGGATTGGGAAAGAGCAATCCGAGGTCGTCGAGGATGTCTTGGGCGCTCAAAACCAGCTTGGCGCCCTGTTGGATGAGGCGGTTGGAGCCCAGGGCCTGGGGGTGGTCGATTCGTCCGGGAACGGCATAAAGGGAGCGTCCCTGCTCCCCCGCCTGGGTGGCGCTGATCAGCGAGCCGCTGGTGACGCCGGCTTCCACGACGAGGAGCCCCGAGGAGAGGCCGGTGATGATCCGGTTGCGCATGGGGAAGGTCTGCCGGTCGGCCTGGGTTTCGATGGGAAATTCCGAAACGACGGCCCCGCCGTCCGCGGCGATCCGGTCCGCCAGCTCCGCGTTTTCCGGCGGATAAAGCCGGGCGAGTCCGCTTCCCAGCACGGCGATGGTTTTTCCCCTGGCGGCCAGCGCCGCTTGGTGGGCGGCGGTGTCGATGCCCCGCGCGAGGCCGCTGACCACGGTCAGACCGGCGTAGGCGAGCTGGTAGGACAGTTTTTTGGCACACTCCAGGGCGTAGTGGGACGGTTTCCGGGTGCCGACCACTCCGATGGCGGTGGTCCGGGGCAGTTCCCCCCGCACGTAGAGAACGATGGGCGGATCGTGAATTTCCGCGAGCAGCGGGGGGTATTCCGGATCGGCGGGGGTGATGATGCCGGCCCCCAAGGCGGCCGCGCGGTCCATTTCCGCCGCCGGATCGGCGTGCTTCCGCCAGTTGAGAAGGGAATCGATGGCGTCGGCGCTGAGTCCCTGCACCTGACGCAGGTCGGAGGCCTTTGCCGAGAGGGCGGCCTGGGGCGATCCGAAGGACCGAAGCAGATGGCGCACCCGCACCGGGCCAATGCGCGGCAGCATGTTCAGCGCAACAAACGCCTCGGTGTCGGTCATGGGTGTGCTTTAGCGGCTTTCCCTTTCGGTGCAAGGAGAAGTCGGTCCGGGCCGGAGCCGGCCGGCCGGGGGGACGAAGGCGCGTCCGTCCGGAGGTTCCGGATTTGCAGGGGGTTATGCCGTTTTTGGGAAAAATCCCCCCCGGGGAGGTTGGCCCGCAAAATTTTGCCGGTCCGGAAGGCGATTGGGTATCGTCCCCCAATGAGCCGACCCCACCGGAGTGCACGGGGAGGGGGGCGGTTACCGTTTTCCCAATTCGTGCCGCACGGCGTCCTGGGGCGTTTCCAGCCAGTCGAGGGAGGTTGTGGTGATGAGTTTCTGGGCGGAGGGCGGCAGGGCGGCGAGGAGGTTGTTGCGGCGCAGACCGTCGAGTTCGCCGAAGACGTCGTCGATCAGGTAAAGGGGCGGGGTGCCGGCGGCGGCTTCCAGCGCGCGGGCTTGCGCGAGTTTGAGCGCCAGGGCGATGGTGCGCTGCTGTCCTTCGGAGGCGAAACTCGCGGCCCTGCGGGATTCGAGGGTGATTTCGACATCGTCGCGGTGGGGACCGGTCACCGTCGAGCGCAGGCGCATTTCCTCCTCCCGGGTTTCCTCAAGCGCTGCGGCGAAATCCGGCGGACTGCCCGGACGGTAGGCGATTTCCAGGGTTTCATTGCGGCCGGAGATCTGCCGGGCGGCGGCGGTGACCAGGGGGCGCAGGGTTTCGCAGAGCTCCGCCCGGGCGGCCAGCAGTTTCCGGCCCGACTCGATGAGCGGGCCGTCGAAGGAGGCGATTTCGCGGCGCGGACGGTTGTTTTTCAGGAGTGCATTCCGCGAGCGCAGCGCGCGCTCGTAGGTCCGCAGATTCCGGAGATACTCGGGCACGACCTGCGCGCCGAGGAAATCCAGGTACCGCCGGCGTTGGGAACCGCCCCCGCGGACCAGCTGCAGGTCGTCATTGGAAATCCACGCCACCCGCGCCACCGCCAGATAGTCGGCGGAGCGCGACTGCGGTTTGGAATCCAGGGCGAACGCCTTGAGGGCGCCGGCGTATTTCACGTGCAGGTGACGCCCGTTCCAGTAGCCGTCAAGCCCGAACCCCGGCTGGTCGAAACGCACCGCGTCGCCCAGCGAGTTGGTGCGCGGGGACTGCAACCGCAGCAACACGCAGGCCGCCTCGAGCAGCGAGGTCTTTCCCTGGGCGTTGGGGCCGATGAGGAAATTCAGCCCGGGCGAGGGGCGGAATTCCTTCTGCTCAAAGCAGCGAAAATCCCGGAGGCGCAGTTCACGAAGCATGACGGTCGGACACACTCCCCGCGGGCCGGGGACGTCCCGGCGGCCGGTTTTTTTTCGGGAGGCCATGCTCCGCCCCCGCGGAATACGAACCCCGCCCCGCACCGCGACGCAGGGACGGCGCGGAGGGTTCAACGGACGGATGGCGGGAATTGGCGCTTGGCATTTCCGTCGTGGTATCATCGCTTCTTTACCCGACACAACCACCAACATGCCCGCACCCCGCACCCGCACTCTGGCCACCGGCCTGCTTGCCCTCATGGCCTTCGGTTTTGCGGTGGCCCGCAGTTTTGAGGCGACGGTTCCGGTCCTGTCCTGGGTGCGCGCCTTCTGCGAGGCCGCCATGGTGGGCGCGCTCGCCGACTGGTTTGCGGTGGTGGCGTTGTTCCGTCATCCGCTCGGCCTGCCCATTCCGCATACCGCGATCGTTCCCCGCCGGAAAAACGAGATCGCCCGAAACCTCGCCGCCTTCGTGCAGAACAATTTTCTCACCGCGGACAAAATCCTCGAACGCGTCCGCCGGGCGGACCTTTCCCGCCGCCTGGCCGCCTGGCTGGCCGGCGAGGCGAATGCGGACGGACTGGCCCGAAGGTTTACGGCCGGACTTCCCGGGCTGATCGACGCCCTCGACGAACAGGGCATGCGGAATTTTTTGCGCGAGCAGGCGGTGACGCAGATCCGTCGGGTTCCGCTGGCGCCGCTGACCGGCCGGCTGCTCGGCATCCTGTCCGAAAACGGGCGCGACCAAGAAATCCTGGACCACGCCCTGCGCATCGCCCGGCACTCCGTCGGGCAGAACAAACCGTTTATCACCGCAAAGATCGCCGAGGAACTGGCGGTCATTCCCGACTTTCCCGGCGTGGCCGAAATCAAGATCGCCGTCTGCCGCAGCCTGGCCGGCAAGATCGTCGAAAAGGTGCAGGGCACCCTCGATGACATCCTGGCCGACCCGTGCCATGTGGTGCGCGCCCAGTTCGAGGAACGCCTGGAGGATTTTGTCGCCCAGCTTCGGAACTCGCCGGAAATGGCCGCCCGGGCCGAGCAGTTCAAGGAAGGTTTTCTCGCCAATCCGACGCTCCTGTCCTCGCTGGACGCCCTCTGGTCCGCCCTCAAAACGGAGCTGCTTGCCGATCTGGCGCTGGACGATTCCCGCATCCGGCGGCAACTCACCGCCACGTTCCGACAGGTCGGCACCGCGCTGGAGGAGGACGAAGCATTTCGCGGGCGGCTCGACCGCTGGATCGAAAATGCCGTCACCGGTCTGGTGAACGCCCACGGTCACGAGTTTGGCAACCTGATCCGGGAAACCGTCGAGGCGTGGGACGCCCGCGAAGTGGCCGAAAAACTGGAGAGCCAGGTCGGAAACGACCTCCAGTTTATCCGCATCAACGGCACCGTGGTGGGCGGGTTGGTGGGACTGACCCTTCACGCCCTCAGCCGGTTGGTCTGGGGAGGGTGATCCGAACAGCGGACGACGACCGATCGGCGCCGTCGCGCCCCCCTAGAGATTGAAAAGAGGCTGGGTGACGGGCTCCGGATTGGCGGGCGTCTCCAGCAGCTTCTGCAGCTTTTTCGGAGTCAGCTTGCCGGCATTCGCCGCATCGACAATCGCCCGGAAAACCGGCGCCCAGGCGGGATCCTTTTCCGTCAGCGCGGCAATCTCATGCAAAGGCGCCCGGCGGTCATAGGCCCGCAACTCCTCCAACGGCACCCCAAGACCGGCGGCCAGATTGGCCAGAACCTCGGGGGAAGGATTGCGGTAACCCCGCTCGAGGTCGGCGATGAACGCCACCGATTTCAACTTCGCCCGGGTGGTCAGCTCCCGCATGGAATAGCCGCGGGCCTGACGCAGTTCGCGAATGCGCATACCAAGGGTTTGTGCTGCCATGGCGTCATGATCGCGTATGAATGAATAGCGTCAAGTACTGAGAAGAAGAGGATTTGTCTGTTTTGAATGCAGGCATGCGAATGAGAGAATATGGAAAAACGGCGGCTCTGTTCGCGTGCTGGCGAAAATGGCGACGAACCGGGGCTTTCGGAAAGGCGGGGTGGTTTTACAGCCGGGCGGCCGGGGAGGAGGATACCTGCACGACTTCGACGCCGTCGGTGCTGAGGGCGGCCTCGATGGCGCGGGCGGCCAGTTCGGCGGAAAGGTTGGTGTCGATCCGAAGGTGGGCGCGGGCGCCTTGGACGGTGGCCGTGCCCGCCACGGATTCGGGAAGTCCGGGGATCTTTTTCAATTGGCCCCGCAGACGGTTGAGCACGATGGCGTCCTCAAAGAGTCCCCCCGGGGCGGTCTGGATTGTCCGCGAGGTGCTGAACACCAGCGAATCGCGGTCCGCCTCCACGAGAACCCCGGTCCGCACCAACCGGCGGATTTGTTCCGCCCGGGAAGGCGGCGCCGGCGGGGTTTCCGCGGAGAGACGGGGAGGGGTCGGGGTGGAGGGGGTGACCCGGGCGGCGGGGACGACGGGAGAAACGGATGCGGAGCGGGTCGGGCGAACCGGGATGCTCTTGCGCCTGTCCACTTTGTTTTTGTCCGCCCCGGGGGCGGAAGCCGGCGCCGGCTGGGGCGGGACGGTTTCCGTCCTTGGCACGGACGAACAGGAACAGAGCAGGACCAGCCCCACAAGCGGGAGTCCCCAGCGGACGAGGGGCCGGGAACCGAATTTCCCGGGGACGACGATGCGGGGAATCCTGGAAATTCGATGGGTGATGTGGACCGGCATGGACGCCACGTATGCCTGACAGGACGCCCGGGAAAACTCAAGCCGGGAGAGTGTTCTTCGCGGTGGCAAAGTGGGAATTTCGCCCTTATGGTGCGGATTTCGCCTGATGGAACAGACGCAGCAACCGGCCCTGACGGGCAATTTGAAAGTCAACGAAATCTACCTCTCCGTGCAGGGGGAGAGCACGTGGGCGGGGTTGCCGTGTGTTTTTCTCCGATTGACCGCCTGCGATCTGCGCTGCACCTACTGCGACACGGAGTACGCCTTTTATGAGGGACGGAAGCGCGCCGTGGCGGAAGTGTTCGACGCCCTGATGGCCTACGGCTGTCCGCTGGTGGAGGTCACCGGCGGCGAGCCGCTCCTGCAGAAGAATGTTCTGCCGCTCATGACGGCGCTCTGTGACGCGGGGCGGACCGTGCTCATCGAAACCAGCGGGGCGCACGACATCTCGGGCATCGATCCCCGGGTTCATCGCATCATGGACCTCAAGACGCCCTCCAGCGGCGAGGTCGCGCGCAATCTTTTTTCCAACATCACGCATCTCACCAAACGGGACGAGGTGAAGTTCGTCCTGGGTTCGCGGGAGGACTACGAGTGGGCGCGCGAACAGATTCGGACCCACGAGCTGGGGGATCGGGTGCGGGCGGTGTTGCTGAGTCCGGTTTTTGGCAAGATCGAACCGCGTCAGATCGTGGAATGGATGCTGGAGGATCGGCTCCCGGCGCGTTTCCAGCTCCAGATGCACAAGTTCATCTGGGAGCCCCGGGCGCGCGGGGTGTGAAGACCCGCGGGGAGGCGGGAAAATTCCCAAGCTTTCGCTCGACTGTGCGGAGCGCTGCGGCAAACTGACCGCTGTGAAAGCCCGCCTTGCCAAAGATTTTTTCTTCGAATCCGCGCAAACGCTTCCCAAGGTGCCCGCCGGCCACAAATGCCGCAACATGCACGGTCACAGTTTCAAGCTGGAGGTGATCGTCGAGGGGGAGGTGAATCCGGAAACCGGCTGGGTCTACGATCACGCCCTGATCAGCCAGGCCATGGAGCCGCTTCTCGAGCTGCTCGACCACAAGTATCTCAACGAGGTTCCCGGACTGGAAAATCCCACCATCGAAATGATGGCCGCCTGGTTCTGGGAACAACTTTCGCCGAAGCTGCCCGGTCTGGCGGAGCTTGTTCTTCATGAGACGCCGACCGCCCGGTGCATCTACCGGGGTGAGTGACTTGTCCGGTCGCCGAAAACGGATGGCGGCCGCGGCGTTCATTTTGCTGGGCGTTTCCCTCCTTCTCGTGGGAGGTTTGGTGTTGATTCCGCTTCAGCGTTCGCCCCTCATGCACGCTCCGCCAGACCAGCCATCCGACTTTGCCGCGGCGGTTCGGGAAATCCGCCGCGAGATCGCGTCGACTCCCGGCAACATCGCGGAGGAGGCCCGCACCATCCTGCTCGACCACGGCCGTCCCACGGAGCGTGTGTTCGTTCTGATGCACGGACTGTCGAATCATCCGGGGCAGTTCTTGCAGTTGGGACAGGAGCTCTTTCAACGCGGTCACAACGTGCTGATTCCCCGGCTGCCGTATCACGGCGACCGGAACCCGATGACCGGGGACTGGGCGCGCCTGACGGCGGGTGACGTGCTGGACACCGCCAACCGTGCGGTGGATCTCGCGCGCGGGTTGGGGGGAAATGTCACCGCGGCCGGTCTCTCGCTCAACGGAACCGCCTGCGCCTGGCTGGCCCAAAACCGGCCCGACCTCGACCGCGCCGTGATTCTTTCCCCGTTCCTGGCCCCGGCGGGGCTTCCCCTGTGGGCGGCCCGACCGCTTGAGCGTCTCCTCCTGCGCCTGCCGAACATGTTTTTCTGGTGGGACGCCCGCCGGCGGGCCGAAATGCCGCGGCCGCCGTTTGTTTATCCGCGTTTTCCGACGCGGGTGATCGGCGAAACGATGTGCCTGGGTTCCGAGGTGTATGACGAGGCCCGGCGGCGGGAACCCGTCTGCGGTGCGATTGTCGTCGTGACAACCGCCGCCGATGCGGCCGTCAGCAATGCCTTTACCGAACGTCTGGTCTCGGCCTGGAAGATGCGGAAACCCGGGGCGGTCGTGACGTATCAATTTCCGAAAGAGGAAAACGTGCCGCACGATTTTATCGATCCGCGTCAGGTCAACCAGCAGGTCGACAGGGTGTATCCCCGGTTGATCCGACTGTTGGAAGGCGGGGAGCCTCAGTAGGCTGGGGAGGCCGCGGGGACTAAAACAACGCGGCCGCCTCTTCCGGGGAGGGCAGGCCCCAGACCTTCCAGCGGGCACGGTATTCATCCGCGGGGAGCAGCACGTAATGCGGCCTGGCCGATGCGCGCAGCCAGCGGATGAGCTGGATGATGGACGATTGACTCATCACCGTGCAGCCCGCCGAGGGCCGGTCGGGTCCGCGCTGAATGTGGAAAAAAATCGCGCTGCCGGCGCCGGGCACCGGCGGATCGGCATTGTGCCGGATCTCCACCAGCCAGCGGTGCGGAGGGTCGTTGAGTCGCATCCGTTGCTTCTCAAACCAGGGCGGGGGATTGCGCGGGTCGATGATGACATGCCGGTTGTATTCCGGCAGGGTCGGGTCGTCGATCCACGCATCACGTTCCGTGATGGTGTGGAACGGATAGTCGGCTCCGTCCGGCAGGGCGGTGTCATAGGTGTAGATCTTGCCGAGGGCAAAGACACCGGCCGGCGCGCGCTTGTCCCGCTCCACCTTTTGGGGGCCATTCTCACCCTGCAACACCCCGCGGCCCCAGGCGAGGCCGTTGCGGCCATAGAGGACACGGACCGGCGGGGCCGCCGCGCGCCATGTTTTGCCGTCCCGCTCGAAGAGCTGGAGTTTTCCCGAGGAGGAAGTCCACGACGGGGCGACGGAGACAATGAGTTGTTTGACGGAACCGTCGATCTTCTGGGCCGGCGCCCCGGTGAGCGCTCCGAGCAGAGCCGCGGCGAAAAGCCCGCGCCGGAAGACCGCCTTCAGGCGGATCCGGCCAGCAGACGGACGGGGGACGTGACCGCGCAGCTTAATTCCACGTCCCATCGGCGGCGGCTTCCTCCACGGTGCGATACACCTTGAAGACCTGGAGAAGTCCCGCAACCTCAAACAGACGGGTCAGCTGGGGGCTGAGATTGGCGAGGGCAAACCGTCCGCCCGCGCGGGACATTTCCTGGGCCGGGAGCATGACGGCGCGAATCCCCGTGCTGGCCACAAAGTCCGTGCCGCCGAAATCGACGACCAAGGAGCGCACGCCATTCGTGATGTGTTTCAAGGCGCACTCCTGAAAGATTCCGGCGCCGGCGTGGTCGAGGCGTCCTTCCAGAGCGAGGACAAGAAGCGGGCCTTCCTTGCGTTCGGTGATTTGCATTGGGGTAGTAAACAGCAGCTGTCGGCCGGAACAAGGCGGAAGTCGGCGGAGATTTCGCGGTCCTTTTCCACCGAACGGGAGAGGCGGAAACGGAAGGAACACGCCGAAGCGTGAACTCCAACGGATGGAGGACCGGCCGGGTGTCCCTCCCGTTTCTTCACGGAGCCGAAAACCGGCGGACCTTCGCCGCACTTGATCCCGGATAAAATCCCTCGTAGATTTTTCCCTTTTTCCCATGAAGAAAGTCACTCTCTACGACACGACGTTGCGTGATGGCACGCAGGGTACCGGCATCTCCTTTTCGGTGCTCGACAAGATTCGTGTCGCCGAGAAGTTGGACGCCTTCGGCATTGACTATATCGAGGGGGGATGGCCGGGTTCGAATCCGAAGGACGCCGCGTTTTTTGAGGAGGCGGCGAAGCGGACGTGGAAATATGCGAAAATTTCCGCCTTCGGCATGACCCGGCGCGGACGCATGAAGGTCGAGGAGGATCCCCAGGTTCAGATGCTTCTCGATGCGAAGACCCCGGTCGTGACCATCGTGGGAAAAACCTGGCCGCTGCATGTGACGGAGGTGTTCAACGTGTCGCTCGAGGAAAATCTGGCGATGATTTCCGACACCGTCCGTTATCTCAAGAAGCATGGCCGGGAAGTGATTTACGACGCCGAGCATTTCTTCGACAGCTTCCGCGAGGACGAGGCCTACTCGCTCGCGACGATCAAGGCCGCCACCGACGCCGGGGCGGATCTTGTCGTGCTCTGTGACACCAACGGGGGATCGCTGCCGGATTTTGTCGCCCAGGTGACCACCCGCGCCATCGCGCATCTGGGGCGGGCCGTCGGCATTCACACGCACAACGACAGCGGACTCGGCGTGGCCAACGCCCTGGCCGCCATCCAGGCCGGCGCCTCGCAGGTGCAGGGCACCATCAACGGCTACGGCGAACGGGTGGGCAATTGCAATCTCACCACGGTGATTCCGACCCTGCAGCTCAAGGTGGGCCTGCCCGTCGTGCCCGATCTCACCGGTTTGCACGACCTGTCCGCCTTCGTGGACGAACTGGCCAACGTGCCGCGCGACATCCGCGCGCCCTACGTCGGTTCGGCGGCCTTCACGCACAAGGGCGGTCTGCACGTGCACGCGGTGCAGAAGCTCGCCCGCACTTACGAACACATCGATCCCACCCTCGTCGGCAACCGCCAGACCATCGTCATTTCCGACATGTCCGGCCAGAGCAACATCCTCATGCGCGCCAGGGCGCTGGGATTTGAGCTGGAAAAAGGTTCGCCGGAGGTCGCCGCCATTCTCCGCCAGGTCAAGGAGGCCGAGGCCGAGGGGTATGAATACGAGGCCGCGGAGGGTTCCTTTGAGCTCCTCGTGCGCCGGGCGCTCGGACAATATCGTCCGCTTTTCGAACTCAAGGAATACCATTGCCACTACCGCTACAGCGGTCGTGACGGATCGGATCCCTGCGAGGCGACCGTGAAGCTGCTGGTGGACGGCGTTCCCGAATACACCGTCGCGGAGGGGGACGGTCCGGTCAACGCCCTCGACGCCGCCCTGCGCAAGGCGATGCGTCCGTTTTATTCCTGGATCGATCAGGTGCGCCTGAGCGATTACAAGGTTCGCATCGTCGACGGAGCCCGCGGCACGGCCGCCCGCACGCGCGTGCTGATCGTTTCGACGGACGGACACGACTCCTGGGGCACCGTGGGGGTTTCCGACAACATCATCGATGCGAGCTGGCGGGCGCTGACCGACAGCTTCGAGTATTACGGCTCGAGGGTCCGGGCGGTCTGAGGTGACGGCGGAATCCGATCCGGTGTCGTCTGGCTTGAGAACGGAGGACGGGCCCGCCGTGAAGGGGAGGGCGCTCCGCCGGGGATTTCTGGCGCTCGGCGGAACGATTCTGCTGGGCCTCACCGGGTGCTCCGCCGTGCCGGAAGCCGGCCTGGCATTTGACACGGCCGACCGGTGGGTGAGCCGTTATGTCGACACCGGACGGCGGGACAAAAAGATCGAGGTCGATCTGAGCCGGCAGACCGCGACGTTGTACCGCGGCGACACGGTCATCGGGGTCAGCCGGGTTTCGACCGGCCGCGAGGGCAACGACACCCCGCCGGGACGCTACAAGGTCATCCAAAAGGACGCCCGTCATCGCTCCAACCTTTACGGAAACTACGTCCGCAACGGCCGCGTGGTGAAACGGGGCGTGGATGTGCGCAAGATGCCGAAGCCGCCCGGGGCCACCTTTGACGGCGCCCCCATGTTCTATTTTCTCCGTTTTCACGGACCCTACGGACTGCATGCCGGCGTGGTGCCCGGCTATCCGGCCTCCGCCGGCTGCGTGCGGCTGCCGGAACGACAGGCCCGCCGTTTTTATCATGCGGTCGATCTCGGCACGCCGGTGATTGTGAAGCGCTGAAAACGGCGGACTTCGCGCGGCCTCAAGCCGCGGTCGTTTCCGCGGCGGAAGCCTCCTCGAGGAACTGGCGGTTCATTTCCCCGCGCTGACGCGCGAGTTCCGCGATCTGCTCGCAAATCTGCGGATACCGTTGCAGGAATTTCCGGAAGTCGCGCTGGGTGAGGGTGGCGAACTTGCTGTAGTCGAGTGCGGTCACATCCGCCGAGCGCGGCTGTCCGCTGATGATGGCCATTTCGCCGAAGAAATCGCCCGGACCCAGTTTGATGCGACGTCCCGAGACGTCCACCTCGACCTCCCCGCTGGAGATGAAATAGACGGCGTCCGCCGCGTCGCCCTTGCGGATGATCCGTTCGCCGGGCTGCGCTTCGCGCGGTTCAAAATGCAGAACCAGCACCTCGCGCTGTTCGGGGGTGAGTCCGGCAAAGAGCGGGAAGCGATCGACCAGTTCCTCGGGCGAAAAGGTTTTGTGCGCGGCGCTTTTTTCCTCGGCGTATTTGCGGGCCGCGTCGAGTTCGGCCTGGAGTGCGGCGAATTTCTTGGCGCGGTTTTCCTCCAGCGCACGGTGGAGTTTGGGATTTTTGTCGATCCACCGGCACAGGCGGTCGGCGATGCCGAAGGCGAGGGGATTCAGGGTGATGGAAAGCAGGGCGCCGGCGAGGATCAGATTCAGCCCCTCCTTGGGCAGGATGCCGTATTCCATGCCGAGACCGGCCAGGATGAAGGAAAATTCGCCGACCTGCGCCAGTGCGGCGGAGACGACCAGCGCGGTGCCGGCCGGATAACCCAGCCCCAGCACGAGACAGAGCGAGATCACCGCCTTGCCCACCATGATGAGAGCCAGCACGCCGGCGACCATCATCGGCTCGCGCACGATCACGCTGGGGTCGAAAATCATGCCGACCGACACAAAAAACAACACGGCAAAGGCGTCCTGCAGCGGAAGCGAGTTGGTGGCGGCCTTGTGGCTGAGGTCGGATTCGTTCAGGACCATGCCGGCAAAGAACGCGCCCAGTGCAAAGGAGACGCCGAAGAGTTTCGCCGAGCCGTAGGCGATGCCGAGCGCCACCGCCAGCACGCAGAGGGTGAAGAGTTCGCGCGAGCCGGTGCGGGCCACCTGGCGGAGAATCCACGGCATCACCCTCGGCCCGATGAGCAGGGCGATGGCCACAAAGGCGGAGACCTTGATCAGCGTGATGGCGAGGGTGACGAACAGATTGCCCGAAGAGGCCCCGTGCCCGTCGCCTTCGACGTGTCCGCCCAGGGCGGGGGCGAAGGCGGGAACCAGGACGAGGGCAAGCACCATGGCCAGATCCTCCACAATGAGCCAGCCGACGGCGATGCGGCCGTTGGGCGTCTGCACGCCATTGCGTTCCTCCAGGGCCTTCAGCAGGACCACCGTGCTGGCCACCGAGAGGCTCAGGCCGAGAATGAGTCCTTCCCCAAAGCGCCAGCCCCAGGTCATGGCCAGCGCCGCGCCCACCGCGGTGGCAATGAGGATCTGCGCCGCGGCGCCGGGAATGGCAATCCGTCGGACGGCCAGAAGATCGCGCACCGAAAAATGCAGTCCGACGCCAAACATCAGGAGCATCACGCCGATTTCGGCCAGTTGGGACGCCATGGCGCTGTCTGCGACAAACCCGGGCGTGAATGGCCCGATGGCCACGCCGGCAACAAGGTAACCGACCAGCGGGGGAAGCCGGAACCAGTTCGCGATGGTGCCGAAAACGAAGGCCAGGGCAAAACCCACGGCGATGGTTGAGATGAGGGAAATGTCGTGCGGCATGGAATCGAGCGTCTGGGTTTACCGCAGCGCGCCGCGCAGTGACCAGCCTAGAACGCAGTCCGTTTGCGGGGGGCGTCCGTCAAAATCCCGGAAGCCATGACCAGATCAGTCCGGCCGCGGCTCCCGCGCCCACGACGACGGGAATGCCCCAGCGGGCCTTTCCGTGCGCGAGGAAAAGAAGCACGGCCCCGACGAGGACAAAGCCGTCCCACCCTCCGCCCGGGGGACGGAGGGCGTGAAGGGCAAACCAGACGGCCAGGTTCAGCACCACTCCCACCACCGCGGCCGTGATGGCGGAAAGGGCGGCCGACAGGGGGCGGATGCTCCGGAGCCGTTCAACGTGGGGGGCGCCGGCCAGGACAAACAGAAAGCTCGGCAGGAAGGTGCACCATGTGGTCATCGCCGCCCCAAGGGTTCCCGCCAGCAGGGGCGGCAGGGAGCCCGGGTGATGCCAGGCGCCGGCGAAACCGACAAATTGCAGCACGAGGATGAGCGGTCCGGGAGTCGTTTCCGCCAGGGCCAGTCCGCTCATCATTTCCCCGGTCGAAAGCCAGGCGAACTTTTCCACCGCCTGCTGGGCGACATAGGGCAGTACGGCATAGGCTCCGCCGAAGGTGACCAACGCCGCCTTGCTGAAGAACAGGGCCTGCCGGAAGAGGATGTCTCCCGTCCCGCAGAAGAGCGCGACCAGCGCCGGAGGCAGAAACCACAGGGCAAGACAGCAGCAAACCACACGCCGGGTGTTCTGTTTTCCGACCAGGGAGGCCGGATCCGGGGCGTTCGCAACGGATGCCGGGATCAGAAACTTCGGAGCCAGGCGTCCGACGAGGAACCCGAGGGCGGCCGCGCCGGCCACAATGGCGACAAAGGGAACATGGAGAAGAAAGATCGCCACGAAGGACGCCGCCGCGATCAGCCAGTGCAGCGGACGTTTCAGGGCCCTGCCGCCGATGCGCAAAAGGGCGACCGCGACGATGGCGATGACCGCGGGCTGCAGGCCGTGGAAGATCGCCCGGACGGCCGGCAGATCCCCGCCCGCCATGGCCAGCCAGCTCAGGGCCCAGAGAAGCAGCGCACCCGGCAGAACGAACAACGCACCCGCCACCACGCCGCCCCAGGTGCCGTGCAGTACCCAGCCCACATAGGTGGCCAGCTGCTGGGCCTCCGGTCCCGGCAGGAGCATGCAGAAGTTCAGGGCATGCAGAAACCGCTCCTCGCCGATCCACCGCCGCTTTTCCACCAGCTCCGAATGCATGATGGCGATCTGCCCGGTGGGCCCGCCAAAACTCAAGAATCCAAGCTTCAGCCAGAAGCGCGCCGCGCTGGCAAAGGAAGGTGAAACGGAAGGATCCCCGGTGCTCACGAGGCCGGCACCATAGGCCGAAGATCACGCGGAGGGCGAACTTTTTGCCGTCGGAAAATCCTCGGAAAAATTCCCGGCCGGGGCTTCGCCTTCGCCGCGCGGACGGCGGCGGAGAGACGTCCCTTACATCAATCCCTCTTCCCGTCCCTGACGCGCGGCATGACAAAGGGTCAGCGCCAGCATCAGGGCCTCCTGCGCCTGGGCCTTAGGCGGCAGGGCGCCCGGCAGACCGATGACAATTTCCGCCGGCTGACGGTTGGCCTGGGGAATCGGGGTGAGGGCACGCGCATAGGTGGGCCGCACCGGATTGACCCGCCAGCGGAAATTCGAACTCACCGCGGCATGGCGCGCCAGACAGTCCGAAAGCACCGCCTTCTGCTCGTCCTCCGCGAGCCAGGCCTCGACGTCGGCGTCATGCGAACGCACGTGTTCGCGCAGCACGATGATGAGGTCGTATTCGTAGCGGCGCAGCTCGTTTTCCAGCACCTTGATGTGGCTGCAGGGCGAGTCCTCCCAGCAGGCCACGCCGTGGAGCTGTTGTTTTTCGGTGAGAAACACCCGGGCATGATGCGCCTCCAGATTGATCACCGGATACGCCGTCACTTCCAGGCCGTTGACCAGTTGGAGCCGGTCCTCCAGCGCCGCCACCATGCGGGCCACCGCATAGGGCGTGATGCTTTCCGTTCCCACCCAACCACCGAGAATGAGTGCGCGAATCGGCACCTGTACCGGTTCGGTCCCGCAGATGTGGAAATACGGAATCATGTTTTTCCGCACCCCCGCCTGCGGCGTGCCGTAGCCAAGGATGAGGGACGACGATTCCTCGGCAAGCTGCCGCAGGGGCGCAATGAGGCTGTCGACGTCCTGGGCGCCTGATTCAAACTGATGGCAGATCTGCTGGTCGGTGAGGGATTTCATGACGGGGGAAAGTTTACCAAATCAGTAAACTTTGATTTTGCAGAAGTCAAATTCCGCGCGCGGGTCACGCGGTCGGCTTTTGCGCGAAGGGCAGCGGAAGCCGGTCCCGCCGGATTTTCCGGACGGTGATGCCGACAAGGTCGGCGAGGGTGTGCCGGTCCATGATTTCGGCCACGGCATTATGGACATCCATCATGAGCATGCGCAGACCGCAGTGATCCTCGTCCGGACAGGTGCAGCGTTCGTAGGCGCTGCGGCTCACGCAGCCGATGGGAGCCAGGGTGCCGTCGATCAGGCGCACGACGGCGCCGAGGACGATGGTTTCCGGCGGGCGGGCGAGGAAATATCCGCCGTATTTGCCGCGCCGCGCGTCCACGTACCCCGCCTCCCGCAACTGGGCCAGAATCTGCTCGAGGAACGGTTCCGGAATGTTCTCCTTCTCCACGATCTCGCGGGCCTGAAGAAGCTCCCGCCCGGCTTCCCGGGCAAGGCCAAGATCAATGAGGGCGCGCAGGGCGTATTCGCCGCGCTTGGAGAGTTTCATGGGAACAGCCTCAGACTAACCCGCCCCGCCCCGGGCGGGAAGGGGAAACGGGCGTCCGCCGCCTTTCAGGGCAGAAACGAGCAGATATACTGGCAGGGCGCGCCGCTCACCGTGATGGTGAAACCGGATTTGGCGGGCACGCGGAAGCTGCCGTTGGTCTCATGACGGGTGGAGGCGGTCTGTCCGTCGAGCACGACCTCGCAGGTGCCATCGGTGATTTCCATCAATTCCGCGGCGTCGGTGTTGAAATGATACGATCCCGGGAAAATGACCCCCAGGGTTTTCTTCGAGCCGTCGGCCAGCAGGATGGTGTGGGACACGACCTTGCCGTCGAAATAGATGTTGGCCTTGGCGACTGCGGTGACATGCGTGAATTCCATCCCTCCGGAATCGGGTCTGATCGTTCGTCTGGCAAGGAGAATTGGAGCGGCGCCGCCTGCCGGAGGGCCTCCGCGCCCCGGTAGCCGCCCGGAGGTTAATTGTGCAGCCGGTGACAGATCTCGAGACGGTTGCCGAAGGGATCCTCGAAGAAGATGGCGTAATAATAACCCTCCTCCTCGAAGCAGGGCCCCTCGATGTTTTTTGCGCCGATTTCGCGGAGGAAGGGCGGGAAGGCGTCCACGGAGGCGTTGGAATCGGCGCGGAAGGCGATGCGGTTTTCGTTGGGACGGAAATCGCGCGATTCGATGAAGCCGAAAAACTCCGTCGGCCCCTCGCCGGGGGCATGGTAGCTGACCCAGCCGGGAATTTTTTGTTCCACCGTGAAGCCGAGCCGCGGGAGAAGCCTGTCGTAAAATTTCCGCGCGGCGGCCAGGTCCGGCACGCGCAGGTCGATGTGATCAAAGATCCGGGACATGAGGAAAAAAACGCCGGTTCCGCGGACCGCGCAAGGGGAGGGGCGCGGTCCCCCCCCCCGGAGGCGGGAAAATCTTTGGTCATTCCTCCTGCAAAATCTGCTTGAGCTCCCGGCAATTCTTCGGTGAAGGTTGCCCATGGAAGACCTCTCCGCCTTTTTCACGGACGCCGATACCTTCTTCCCCCGCAATCTGCCGGTCGGCCTCACGTTTGACGACATTTCGCTGGCCACGCAGTATTCCGACATCCTGCCGCGGGACGCCAATCTCGCGACGTCGCTCTCGCCGACGCTGCATTTGCAGATTCCGATCCTTTCGGCCGACATGGACACCGTCACCGAGTCCAAGATGGCCATCCGCATGGCGCTCAACGGCGGACTCGGACTCATCCACTACAACATGAGCGACGAGGCGCAGGTGAAGGAGGTCGCCCGCGTCAAGAATCACATCCACGGCTTCATCCGCGAGCCGATCAAGGTGATGGCCGACCAGAAAATCGGCGACGTTCTGGACCGCATCGCGCGGAAAAATTTCGGCTTCAGCACCTTCCCCGTCGTCGACGAAGAAAACCACCTCGTGGGCCTGCTTTCCAGCAGCTGCGTGAAGGAACGCTACCGCGAGCGCCTGGTGCGCGAGGCGATGACGCCCCGCGAGGCGGTTTACACCCTGCCCGAGAGCGCCATCAGCCGGAACCCCATCGAAACGGCTGACAAATTTTTCACCGAGCACATCGGCATCAGCAAGCTGCTCATTGTGGACGACCAGGACCGCCTCTGCGGACTTTTCACCCTCAGCGACATCGAGCGGATCGAGGAGGAGGCGACGCGCATTGTGAAACCGGCGCGTGACACGCGGTTCCGTCTCGTCTGCGGCGCCGCCGTGGCCTCACACCGCAAACCCGACGGCTCGCTGGACGCCGACCGCATTGTCAACCACGTGGGCCGGCTGGTCGACGAGGGGGTCGATGCCGTGGCGGTTTCCACGGCGCATGGGTTTTCGCGCGGGGTGGGGGACAGCGTCCGCTTGTTGCGTGAGCAGTTCAAGGACCTGACCCTCATCGCGGGCAATGTCACCAGCGCCGAAGGGGTGGAGTTCCTGGCCAAGGCCGGAGCCAATTGCATCAAGGTCGGCCAAGGTCCGGGCTCGATCTGCACGACGCGCATCGTCGCCGGGGTGGGCATTCCCCAGATGACCGCCCTCTATGTCGCCTCCCGGGCGGCGGCGAAGTTCGGTGTCACCGTTCTCGCCGACGGCGGCATCACCAAGTCCGGCGACATGGTGAAGGCGCTCACCCTCGCGGACGGCCTGATCTGCGGCGGACTCCTCGCCGGCTGCGACGAGGCACCGGGCCGCATCATGGAAATCAACGGCAAGCTCTACAAACAATACCGGGGCATGGGCAGCCGCGAGGCCATGAAGGAGGGATCGGCGGCGCGTTACGGTCACGACAAGAAGGACGCCGTGTCCAAGGCCGCCCCAGAAGGTATCGAAGCCCTCAAGGAATCGGTGGGGCCGCTGGATGTCGTGCTGCGCGAACTGATCGGCGGCATCCAGTCCGGCATGGGCTATCTGGGCGCCAAGGATCTGGCGGCGCTGAAGAAAAATGCGCGCTACATCCGGGTGAGCCCGGCCGGCCAGAAGGAGGCGGCTTCGCACGATGTCATCACCGTGAAGGCTTCGGCCAAGTCGGAAGGCGAGTAGAGAAACTCCTTTTACCCTTAAACCTGCCCTTGCTCCTTCTTCGGCCCGGATTCCGTGAGACGGGAGCAGGTGCAGAAGCGGGAGCAAGTGGGGAAGGGGGGATTCCTGAATACTGGACTCCGCCTTCCGCATCCTTCATGCTCCACAACCCATTCCCATTGCGTTTTTCATGGCCCTCACTCCTTTTTCCAGCCTCCTGATTGCCGACACCGGAATTTCCACCGGGGACGAAGGCAAGGGACGCCTCATTCTTGAAATCATCGACGAACTGCGCGAGTCCACCGGGAATCCGGACGCCGTGGCGGCCGTCATGAAGGTCAACGGGGGGTCGAACTCCGGCCACTCCGTCGGCAATGTGAAGCTGAACCTCATTCCGGGCGGCGTGGTGGACGCCACCCTGCCGCATCTGCTCATCGGCTGCGGCGTGGTGGCCGATCCCCGAAAATTCCTCTGGGAAATCGCCTACGCCGAACAGCATGGTCACGAAACCCTTCGCCGCCTGCGCATCGATGAACGCACCCTGGTTTCGGACCTGTCCCACCGTCTCCTGGATCTTGCCTGGGAGGATTACCGCGTGCACATCCTCAGGGAGGAGCCCCGCGGTTCCACCGGACGGGGAATCACGCCGGCCTACACCGACGAGATCACCCAGATGCAGATCACCTATGCCGACTTCCGGTCGGACAAGGCCGTCTTTGCCCGCAAACTGCGCCACCGCATCGACCGGGCCGTGCGGGTGATCCAATACGTCTGCCAGCTTCGTCCGGAGCGCTGGACGGAGCTTTTTGCGACGCTCACCCAGGCCGAAACGCGGGCCAACCAGGACACCCTGCAGGCCGGCATTTTCCCGGCGGAGGAGTTTGATTTTTCCCGCTTTGCCGGACCCGAACCCTTCACGCTCAACGTCGACCTCCTTATCGACACCTATTGGGAGGCCGGACAGAAACTGCTGTCCTGCATCACCGACGTGCGGGAGATCGTGCTGCAGAACCTCGAGGAAGGGCGCAGCATCATCGGGGAATTCGGTCAGGCCTACTGGCTCGACAAACGCCACGGCTTCCCGCCGAATGTCACCGCCTCCCACACCTTCACGCCGGAATTTTTCCAGTCTGCGGGCATTCCCGTGCAGCCCGTACACACCATCGGTTGCTGCAAGGCCTACGACACCAAGGTGGGTACGCATGTCTTTCTCACCGAACTCACCGACGAACACCCTCTGGGCCGCACCCTGCGGCGCATTGAATTCGGTTCGACCACCGGACGCCAGCGCATGGTCGGATGGTTTGACGCCGTGGAAAAGGGCGACGCCCTGCGCTACGGCGGATACCAGGACATCGTGCTCAACAAACTCGATGCGCTTTCCTACGGCGGGGATTGGACCGGGGGCGAACTCGCCATCTGCGTGGCCTATGAGGCGCCCGATGGCACGCGGGTGCGCCATGTGCCCCGCGACGACGCCTTCCGCCGGACGCTGAAGCCGGTGTACAAGAAACTTCCCGGCTGGAGCGAAGACCTTTCCGGCATCCGGAAATTCGCCGACCTGCCCGCCGCCGCGCGCCGGTATGTGGCGGAGGTCATGAAGGCGATCATCGATGTCGCCTACGGCGACAACCGTCCGGCCGTGCTGCCGAACCTCCGCTACATCGGGGTGGGCCCGCTGCGCAGCCAGATCATCAAGGATGTTCCGACGACGGAGGAACTGCTGAAGACCCTCTGACGCCTCCCGCGGCCCTGGCGGAGCCGGGGATCGCCCGGAAACCTCCTCCGGCCGATCCGGTTTTCCGTCGGGCCGCAGTTTCCTACCAGTCCTGCGGCTCGAGGAATCCTTCGAGCTGCCGGATGCGGGTGGGGTGGCGCATCTTGCGCAGGGCCTTGGCCTCGATCTGGCGGATGCGTTCGCGGGTGACCTTGAACTGGCGGCCCACCTCCTCGAGGGTGCGGCTGTAGCCGTCGACGAGTCCGAAGCGCTGTTCGAGCACCTGGCGTTCGCGTTCGGTCAGCGTGTCGAGCACGTCCTTGATCTTGTCCTTGAGAAGCACGATCGCCGCCTGGTCGGCGGGGTTTTCCGCACCCTTGTCCTCGATGAAATCACCGAAGCTGGTGTCGTCGGAATCGCCCACCGGCGCCTGCAGTGAAATCGGCTGCTGGGCCATCTTGAGCACGGCGCGGACGCGTTCGACCGGAAGCTGGATTTCCTCGGAAATTTCCTCCGGGGTGGGCTCGCGGCCGTATTCCTGCACAAGCTGCTTCTGTACGCGGATGAGCTTGTTGATCGTCTCAATCATGTGCACCGGAATGCGGATGGTGCGGGCCTGATCGGCGATCGAGCGGGTGATGGCCTGGCGAATCCACCACGTGGCGTAGGTCGAGAACTTGTATCCGCGGCGGTATTCGAATTTTTCCACCGCCTTCATGAGGCCCATGTTGCCCTCCTGGATGAGATCCAGGAAGGAGAGGCCGCGGTTGGTGTACTTCTTGGCGATGGAGATGACCAGACGCAGGTTGGCCTCGACCATCTCGGTCTTGGCCTTGAGCGCCTTGCGGTGCCACTCGCGGAGCTCGCGATGCTTTTCCCCGAGTTCCTCCGCGGTCATCCAGTTCCGCAGGTTCATGTCCTTGATCTGCTGCGCGAGGTGCCTGCGGATCTTGGAATCGGGCTGCTTGGCATGCTTGTCATGCTCGTGCATGAGGGTGTGGAGCGCGCGCAGGTTTTCGTCGGCGAGGGTGACGAAATCCTCCACCACCTTCTGCTTGAAGTAGAACTTGGGATAAAGTTTCTGCAGCGCCGAGAGGGCCTTCTGAAATTTCTGGACCGAGGCTTCGCTGGGGTTTTTGTGCCCCGCGATGTTGTCCCGGTAGATTTCGCCGACGACCTCCGCCTGCTTGCGCACCTGCTGGCAGAGGCGGGGCAGCGTTTTCATGTAACGCTCGCGGCTCTCGATCTTCTTGTCGAGAATGACGCGGTCAAAACGCTCCCGCATGTCGATGAGTTTCTGCGCGAGGTCTAGGTGGGCGCGGCTGATGAAGCCAAACTGGTAAAGAATCTCCTGCACCTTGAGCTCGGCCTCCTCGATGCGCTTGGAGATTTCCACCTCCTGCTCGCGGGTGAGGAGCGGCACCTGGCCCATCTGCTTGAGATACATCCGGACCGGGTCGTCGAGGATGTCGAGCTTGCTGTCGGCTTTTTCGTCCTTCTCCTCGTCGCCGTCCCCGTCCTTGCGCCCCTCCTTGACGCGGTCGACGTCGGAGGAGTCGATGATCTCGATTTCCACCGCGCGAAGTTGCGCGATGACCGACTCCATGCTCTCCGGGTCGTTGATGCCCTCGGGCAGGGCCTCGTCCAGATCGTCAAAGGTGACGTAGCCCTGTTCCTTGGCGAGCTTGATGAGCTCGCGGACCTTTTCCTGCAGGACCTTCTGAATGTCCTGAGGCGAGGCGGACGGAGCGGCCGGACGATCGGCAAAAAGCGCGGCCTTTTCCGCCTTGGCATCCGACGCCTTGGGGGCCCCGCTGCCGTTGGAGGCGGGAGCCGCCTTGGAGGTGCGGGATTTGGCGGAAGGTTGGCTGGCAGCTTTGGCAGCTTTGGATTTTGCGGCCGGTTTCGACTTCGACTTGGTGGATTTTTTGGTAGTTTTCAACGCAGCCTGGGTGCTTCGAGAATAGCCCTTAAGCTTCGTTCACGCGGGTTTGGAGGTCAAGGATTTGTTTGCTGGCCTCGGCGATGAGGGTTTGCAGGCGCACGCGTTCGGCCCCGTCGAGGCCCGGTTGACGGAGTTGCGCGGTGGCGGCGTCGCGACGTGCACGGTAGTGCGTGGCGGCGAGGCCCAACCAGAGGTTTTGGGCAAGGACGAGACCGTTTTCCGGCGGCCGGTCGAGGTCGATGGACGCCAGGGTCAGTTCCTCGGCGGGGCTGAGTCCGGCCGCAAACGCGGCCCGGGCGCCGGGTTCCTCAAGGGCCAGCGGGGAGGCGAGAATGCGCGCCAGAAAGGCACCTCCTTCGCCGAGGTCCTCCGCCCGCGGGGATTCCTGGGCGGCCAGCCAGGTGCGGGCCTGGGAATTCAACAGGGCGAGGCGGCAAAGCTGACGCACCCCCTCGGAAAGGGGCAGGGGAAGAATCTGCGGACGGTGTTCTTCGGATTCCGGGGTGGAGACCGGCGTGGCCTTAATGTGCTGCGCAAAGGCCGACTCCGGGATGGCCAGACGGGCGCAGATTTTCTTGCAGGTCGCGTCGAAAAGTACGCGGTCCTTGAGGTGGGCCACGTAGGGACCCAGGCGGCGTGCGGCGGCGGCCTTTCCCGTGGGGTCGTCCAGCGTGCCGCGTTCGTCGAGGAGGTCCAGGGCGTGGTCGAAGAAGTTTTTCGCCCGGTCCACGACGGCCTTGAAGGCCTCGGGTCCCTGGGAGCGGATGAGGGAGTCCGGATCCTCGCCCTGGGGCAGGCGGGCGACACGCACTTCGAGTCCGTGGGACAGCAGCGCCGGCAGCGAACGGGTGACCGCCTCCTGACCGGCGCGGTCGGAATCGAAGCACAGCACGACCGTTTCCACGAAACGCTTGAGCAGGCGGGCCTGTTCGGGGGTGAAGGCGGTTCCCTGCGGGGCAATGATGTTTTGCACGCCGGCCTCGAAGGCGCTGATGAGATCCAACTGACCTTCGCAGACGATGGCGGTCTGGGTTTCGATGAGGGCGCGTTTGGATTTGTCGAGGCCGTAAAGAACGTGGCCCTTGGTGAAAAGCGGGGTCTCCGGCGAGTTGACATACTTCGCCGTCTTGGCGTCCGGATCCAGCACACGCCCGCTGAAGGCGATCACCTCGCCGTAATCGCTGCGGATGGGAAACATGATCCGCCCGCGAAAACGGGCGTATAGGTCCTCCAGACGGGGCTTGGCGGTCCCGTTATCCTGACGGGACGAGGCCAATCCGCTGCGGGCGATTTCCTCGACGGAAAACTTTTTCCCGCGCAGGAATTCCAGCAGCGCATCCCACGAATCGGGCGCATAACCGAGCTGCCAGGCCTTGGCGATGTCGGAGTTGATTCCGCGGGACTTGAGGTAATCGCGGGCCGGTTGGGCGTCCGGGCTCTTCAGCAGATGATGGTGAAACCATGCGGCGGCTTCAACATGCAGGGCCAGCAGCCGTTTGCGCAGCTCCTGCCGCCGTCCTTCACCAGGATCACCCTCTTCCTCGATGATGGGAATGCCTGCCCGCCGCGCCAGCTTGCGCACGGCCTCCACAAAATCGAGGTGTTCATATTCACGGACAAAGCGGATGACGTCCCCGCCCGCCCCGCAGCCGAAACATTTGTAGGACTGGCGCTGCGGATTGACATGAAACGACGGGGTCTTTTCCCGGTGAAACGGACAGAGCGCCCGATAGGTCGTGCCGGCCCGGCGCAGGGGAAAATAGTCGCTGATCACCTCGACGATGTCGCTGGCTTCGACGACGCGCTGGATGGTTTCTTCGGCAATGCGGGGCACGGCTCCGGAAATTACCCTGCCCGCGCCGCGGACGCTAGGGAGATTGTCAATCCTCGGAAATCGGGCGGGGATCCCGCTCCCGCCGGCGGGGGAGAGTGTGCGGGCCCCGCCCTGCGAAGATGTCGAAAGCCGACGGTCAAAGGAGCGTTTTTTTGGCGGTTTTGGGTCGACGTCCGGATTTCGGCAGGGGGAGTTTCCCTGCCTCGGAACATCGGCACGGCGCGGGACAACGGATCCGGACCGACCTTTGGCTACGAAACCAGCGCCCCGGCGCGGGACAGCGTGTTTGCCGGAGCGGGTCTCAACGCCCAGTTCGGCGAACGGTGGAACGCGTTCTTCTACTGGAACGTGGACTTCGGCCGTCAGGACTACTTCGGCAACTCGATCAGCGGCGGCCTGAACTGGAAGTTCTGACCGCGGTGACGGAGAAGCCCGCAGGGGATTCCGCATCCCCTGCGGAAAGAACGGCCTTCGAGAGCGGGCTTACAAAACCCGCCTGAGCTGGATGGAATCGAACTTTTCGCCGCCCGCCACGGTGTCGGTGAGAACGACCAACTGATCGCCGACCGAAATGAGGCCGCGTTGCAGAAGGAGTTTTTCCGCCGAGGCGACGGTGTGCTCCGGATTGAGGTCGAAGGGCATGACGATGGGCAGCGTGGCACGGTTGAGGGTGAGCCGGCGCGCGACCTCCTCGGTCGGCGTGAAGGCGAAAATCGGCGCCTCGTTGGGCCGCAACTGACTGGCATGGTCGGCCATGAAACCGCGCTTGGTGAAGACCACGATTTTGCTGCCCGGAAGGGAGTTGGCCAGAGTCACGGCGGATTTCACCGTCTTGTGGCGCGGACTGTGCAAATCGGCCAGTTCGGCAAAATTGGCGCCGCCGCTGCGTTCGATGCGTCGGGCGACCCGGTCGAGAACCCGTACGCACTCGACGGGGTATTTGCCGACGGTGGTCTCACCGCTCAGCATGATGGCGTCCGCCTGCTCGAAGCACGCGTTGGCCACGTCGGTGATTTCCGCGCGGGTGGGGATCGGATTTTCGATCATGGACTCCAGCATGTGGGTCGCCACGATGACCTGGCGGCCGGCGCGGATGCATTTTTTGACGATGCGGCGCTGAATGATCGGCAGTTCCTCCATCGGACATTCGATGCCAAGGTCGCCGCGGGCCACCATGACCAGATCGGCCTTGTGGATGATGTCCTCAATCACACTCACCGCGTGCTGATCCTCGATCTTGGCGATGGTGCGGGCGGTGCTGCCAAGTTCGCCAAGCACCCTCTTGAGGGCCTCGATGTCGGCGGCCTCGCGGCAGAAGCTCAGCGCCACATAGTCCACGCCCACCGACACGCCCAGTTCAATGTCGGCAAGGTCCTTCTGGGTGAGCGGAGGCAGGTTCACCTTGACGCCCGGCAGATTGATGTGACGGCGGGAACCGAGCACGCCGGGGGTGAGGACCTCGCAGCGGATGCGGTGATGGTCCTTGGAGAGAACCTTCATGTGGATGACCCCGTTGTCGACCAGAACGGTGTCGCCGACGGAGATGTCATTGACGAGGCCCTCGTAATTCACATCGACGGAGTGCACATCCTCGCTGGCCTCGCCCCGGACGGTGAACTCGAAGATTTCCCCCGGCTTGAGGTTGAGCTTGGCGGGCAGATCCCCCGTGCGGATGGCGGGGCCCTGGGTGTCCATGAGAATGCCGGTCATCACACCCAGTTCGGCCGAAATGGACCGGACATCCTTGACCACCTGGCGCACCCAGTCATGCGGGGCGTGGCTCATGTTGAGACGGAAGACATTGGCTCCCGCCTGAATGAGGGCGCGCAGTTTTTCCGGGGACTCCGTGGCGGGTCCAAGGGTGCAGATGATTTTGGTTTTTCGCATGGTGATGATAAAAGGATCCGACTTCCCGCGGGGGGTCCGCGGAAGGAATGTCCCGAGACTGTGAGCAGGATTTATTCCTCCCTGTGGCGACGAGTGAGCCAAAGGGAAATAATGAAGATCAAAAGAAGAATCGTGCCAAGCGCGGAACCGAAGGGAGGATTCCGTGCCGTGGTGAACTGCTTCTGAATGACTTCACCGATGGTGGGCACCTTGCCGCCGCCCATGAGGGTGGTGATCGCGAACATGGCGATGGACGGTACAAAGACCAGGAGGGCGCCGGCCACGATGCCGGGCCGGGTGAGGGGGATGATCACCTGCGAGAACGCCCGCACCGGTCCGGCCCCGAGATCGTAGGCGGCCTCGACCATGGCGTTGTCCAGCCGTTCGACACTTGTGTAGATCGGCAGGATCATGAAGGGGAGGAAATTGTAGACCAGCCCGAGGACGACCGCGAAGGGCGTGTACATCAGCGTCAGCGGCTCCGGAATGATGCGCAGGGACATCAACAGGCCGTTGAGGAGCCCGTCGCGGCTGAGCAGCGAGATCCAGGCGTAGGTCCGGATGAGAAAGCTGGTCCAGAACGGGATCATGACCAGCGTCAAAAGCAGATTGCGGGCGCCGGGGGGGGCGCGGCCGATGAAATACGCGACGGGGTAGCCGACGACCATGCAGATGACGGTCGTGAGGAAGGCGTACCAGATCGAAAGAAGAAAGATCTTCAGCCAGAGGAACGAATTGAACGTTTTGGCGATGCCGCCCAATAATCCGCGCGTGCTCTCCCACCAAGTGGCGGGGGATCCGGGGCTTTCCTCCTCCACGATTTCGGCCGTGGCGGCGCGGACATTGTCGGGAAAATCCCGGGGCAGGCGCTGCAGTTTGTCCCAGTCGAGCGCCTTGCGGTAGTTCTCCCAGGTGAAACCGAGCCGGATTTCCCCCAGGGCGGTCTTGGTGCCGAAGCTGTAGACGACGATCATCACCGTGGGAACGATGACGAACAGGAGCAGCCACAGCAGCAGCGGCGACATGAACAGCCAGGCCCCCCATCCGGGCCGGCGTGTATGGTGGCTCGAAACCGGGGCCGCGGTGGGAACGGCGGCCATCAGGCGGGTCGGCTGAACATGTCGCGCCGCATCGGGTGTTACTGAACCTTCAGCTCGTTGATGATTTCATCCACGGCGCCGGCCTGGTCGCCGATGTCCTTGAAGATCGGCATCTTGGCGACGACGTCATCCGGCGGGAAGGCGGCGGCATTGGCAAGCTGTTCGGGGGTGAGGAGCTTGCGGCCCTCGGCGTTCGGATTCAGATAGGGAAATTCATCCCAGATCATCTTGTTGATTTCCGGACGCAGGATGAAGTTCATGAAGAGCTCCGCATTCTTCGGATGCTTGGCGGTGTTCGGAATGGCGAGGCTGTCGATGAAGAGGTGGGTGCCGTCCTCGGGAAGGATCCACTTGAACTTGCCGCTCTGGTCATCGCGCAGAATGTATCCGCCTTCACCGTTCCAGACCACCCCGAGGGCGACGTTGCCCTTCAACAGGGCGTCCTTCGGACTGGTGGAATCAAAGGCGGCCACGAGCGGGATCCAATCCGCGAGAACCTCGCGGGCCTTCTGGAGGTTTTCCGGCGTGATTTCGTTGACGTCGATGCCCTCGGAAGCGAGCGCCCAGCTGACCAGTTCGCGGGCGTCATCCAGAACGATGATCTTGCCCTTGAATTTCTCCTGGAAGACGTCCTTGTATCCCTTGATCTCGTCCTTCACGAGCTCCGTGTTCACGACGATGCCGACCGTGCCGGCCATCCAGGGAACGGAATATTTGTTGCCCGGGTCGAACGACTTGTCGAGGAACTCGGGGGCGATGTTTTTCAGGTTGGGAATCGCCTCCTTGTCGAGCGGGCGCAGGTAGCCGGCCTTGGCCATGGCTTCAATCATGTAATCGCTCGGCTGGATGAGGTCGTAGTTGCCTCCGCCGGAGAGCAGCTTCTGGAGCATTTCCTCGTTGCTCTCGTAATTCTGCATGTTGACCTTGATGCCGGTCTCCTGGGTGAAGGCGTCGATGACGCTCTGCGGGACGTATTCGGTCCAACAGAAGAGGTTCAGGACCTTTTCCTCCTCGTTGGGAGCCGGGGTGGCCTCCGCGGAGGGCGTGGCCTCCGGGGTTTCCGACGAGGTGGTGGTGGTGGGTTTCCCGCACCCGGCCAGCAGCAGGATGCCTGTGGTGAAGGCGGCGAGGGCCGCGAGTGGTGTCTTGGTTTTCATGAGTTTCAGGTGCGTTTTTTGATGAGCTCGCTGAAGAGCACAAGGATGATCGTTCCCAGAACAAAGAGGGCGCTCAGCGCGTTGAGCTGGGGATCCAGGCCCTTGCGGGCCATGCCGTAAACCTGCAGGGGCAGCGTCTGGGAGCCCGCGCCGGACGTGAAGACGGTGACGATGTATTCGTCGAAGGACAGGGTGAAGGACATCAGGGCGCCGGCGATGATGGCGGGCATCAGGTACGGCACGATGACCTTCCAAAAGGCCTGAATCGGCGTTGCCCCGAGGTCCATGGCGGCCTCCTCCAGAAACGGATCAATGCCCTGCAGCCGGGCCTGCACGCCCACCAGCACAAAGGGGAAACAGAAGGTCGTGTGGCCGATGATCACCGTGGCATAACCCAGCGGGATGTTGAGCAGGTTGCTGAAGAGCACCATGAGGCTCACACCCATGAGCACTTCCGGAATGACCATGGGAACAAAGATCAGCAGACCGATCGCCCGCTGAAAGGGAAAGCGATAGCGGTACAGCAGCCACGCGCCGATCGTGCCCAGCGCCGTCGAGAGGACGGTCGTGACCGTGGCGATGATCATGCTGTTCTTGAAGGCGCCGATCAGGACCTTGTTCCTGAAGAGCTGTTCGTACCAGCGGGTCGTGAAGCCCTCCCAAGCGAGTCCGAGCCGCGAATCGTTGAACGAGAAAACGATCAGCAGAAGGATGGGGATGTAAAGAAAGGCAAACACCGCCACCGTCCAGATCCCAAAGGCCCATTGCTGGATGCGCGGGCCGCGAATCTTCCGTACATACGCCAGAAACGGCTTGGGCAGAAGCGAGGCGGCCACCGCGGACATGGAGCCCTTTTACTGCAATGTGGTTCCAGCGTCCAGAGGAAGAGTCTCCGCGGGACGGGGAAATGACGGACAAAAGGCGCCCGGCGGGGGGCCGGGCGTCGGGGTCAGGCGCAGAGGCGCTCGCAGGCGGTCACCGTGTTGGCCATCAACATGGCGATGGTCATGGGACCGACTCCGCCCGGCACCGGCGTAATGGCGGCGCATTTCTCCGCGACGGCGTCATAATCGACATCGCCCACGATGCGATACCCCTTGGGCGAGGAGGGATCCTCCACGCGGTTGATGCCGACATCGATCACCACCGCGCCCTCGCGGATGTGTTCGGCTCCCAGAAAATGCGGACGCCCGATGGCGGCGATGACCAGGTCGGCCCGGCGGGTGATGCCGGCCAGGTCCCGCGAGCGGGAATGGGCGACGGTGACCGTGGCGTCGCCTCCCTTGCCGCGGCGCATGAGCAGGAGGGCCATGGGTTTCCCGACAATCATGCTGCGGCCGACGACCACCGCATCGGCGCCCGCCGTGTCCAGGCTGCTTTCCCCGATCAGGCGGATGCAACCGAGCGGGGTGCAGGGGACAAATCCGGAGGGATCGTCGAGGGCGAGCTTGGCGACATTGACGGGATGAAATCCGTCGACGTCCTTGCGAGGATCGATGGTTTCGACAATGGCCTGTTCGTCGATGTGCGGGGGCGGCGGAGACTGGACCAGGATGCCGTGTATGGCGGGATCGGCGTTCAACCGGCGAACGAGGGCGACGAGGTCCTCCTGCGTGGTGGAGGCGGGCAGTTCGTGTTTGACCGAATGCAGGCCGAGCTCGGCGGCCTTGCGGTCCTTCGAACGGACATAGGCGCGGGAGGCCGGATCGTCCCCGACCAGCACCACGGCGAGACCGGGGCGAATGCCGCGATCGGCCAGATGGGCGATGCGCTGTTTGGTTTCCTCGTGAACTTTTTGGGCAATGGCTGTGCCGTCAATCCGCTTCATTTTTCAAAAGAGTTTCCAGTCCCAGACGCGCCGCCTCGAATTCCTCGGCGGTCAATTCCCGCGGCACGGAGATGGGGTCTCCCACCGTGACTGAGACGGTGGAAAAAGGCAACGGGATGATGAACCCGTCCCATGTTTTCATGCGTACGCAGCGGGAAAATTTCGCGTGCATGGGAACGATTTTGGCGCCGGTGAGCTGGGCGAGCGACACGGCGCCCGGACCGAGTTTGTAGCGGGGACCCCGGGGACCGTCGGGCGTGATGGCGATGTCGCGTCCGTCCTCGACCAGGGTGATGAGTTCGCGCATGGCCTGCGACCCCCGGCGGGAGCTGGAACCGCGCACGGCGCCCATGCGGAAACCGCCGACCACGCGAGCGAGGATTTCCCCGTCCCTGCTCGGACTGGTGAGGACGGTGACCCCGCGGCGTTCCCGGGGATACCGGCGGAGGAACGCGACGGTGATGCCGAGAATGCGGTTGTGCCAGAAGCAGATGATGACCGGCCCCCTGATGCTGTTTTTGCCAAGGCCGGGGCGGTCGTCGACCTTCAGGCGGATCGTGGCAAAGAGCAGCCGGAGAATGAAGACGGCGAGGCCGGCGAGAAAGGATTCACGTGTCATGCCAGAAAAGTCGAAAGCACCTTTTGCAGAACGGGACGGGCGAGGGCGGCGAGGGCGGGGTTGGCGTAGGCAATCCAGCAGATTCCGCTGGTGGTGTCCATGGGCGCATCGGGAAACCCGCCGAGCGGATGTTCGTAGACGACGCCGGCCTCCTCAAGAACCAGGGCGGCGCAGACGTCGTAGGGATGGCAGACCAGCGAGGATTCCAGGTCAAGTGTCGCGTAAACCAGCGGACGGAGGTCGCCGATCATGCGGTCGTGCCCGGCGAGCAGTTCATAAAACGCGCCGCCCGTGCTGATGTACTGGTCGTCGAAGACCACCGGGGAGGCATCGCGGCCGATGCCGACGAGTTCGTCCCAGATCCGTTCCTCGATTTGCGCGGTGAGGGTGCGGCCCTCGGGGAAAAATTTTGCCATCCAGGAAAATCCGTGCCGGAAATCCGTGGCGCGTGAAGGCTGCAGGGTGAGGGGGACGGGGGTGCCGTCGAGCACGTTGACGCTTTCCGTGCGGAGTCCCCGGCCCCGCACGGCGCTGATCTGGTCGGCCCGCCATTGTTTCGAGGTGGGCAGTTCGGTCATGGCGGCGACAAAAATCCTTGAAAGCGGCGTGTCGGGTCCCTCCTGGGGCGCGAGACCGGCGAGCGCCCAGGCGCTGCGCTTGTCGTACATGATGCCGCGCGTGCCGTCGATGGGATCGAGAAGGCATTTCCAGCGGGTCTGGGAAACCTCCGTGCCGCGGGGAAAACACAGGGCGTCGTCCTCGACGCCTTCCATGACCACTTCCACCGGTTCGGCCGTCGGCCATCGGCTTTCGAACCACTCGACAATGGCGGCCTCGCTGATTTTGTCGATGGCGTAAATGGTGTCCGCGGCGGTCTGCGTCGCCACGGCGGAAAGGTCGCCGGCGTTGGAGCGTCCGGCCAGCAGACGGTCCCGGATGAAATTTCCGAGGTCGCAGAGCAGTTCGCGAAAGATCTCCGGCTGGGAACTCACGGTGTCGCCGGGGTGATGACCGCCGGTCCGGGGGACACGGACGGTGTGGATTCCGGTGACGGGCTGTCGGCGGGCGTCGGCACGGCCGGAGGTTGCGGGGTGATTTCCGCGGTCGGGGTCGCCGCCGGAGACGGGGCGGCTTCCGGCGGCACGTCGGGTGTCGGAGAGGTTTCCGGCGCCGACGGCGATTCGGGAACGGGCGTGGGTTCCGGCGTGGGTGTGGGGGTCGGGGTCGGCCACGGAGGCACGATGTCCTCCCACTCAAAGAGCTCGGGGGCGATGCCGCCCATTTCGTCGAGGTAAGTCTGGACGCGTTCGCGCCAGCGTTCGAGGTTGGGCGGACCGAATTTTTCCGCGGTGCCGGGGAAAATCAGATACGCAACCTTGATGTTGCTGACGGAGCGCGAGTTGGCGGACGATTTGGGGTTGATCTGACGGCAGAGCCGCAGCGAGGCTTCCCCCACCTTGGCCGAGGGGCCGGCGTCGCCAACGATGGTGGGGTAGACCACCCCGTCGTAAATGACGGCCGCGTAGTCGCCGATGCGGGGGGCAAAGGGGGATTTTTCCTTGAGCAGGAACCCCGGGACGACGATGGACGGGTCGACGGCGGAGACGAGAAAACTCGAGGTTTTGAGGTCGTTGGCGGTCCGCTGGAGATGGGACAGGGCCTCCTGGATTTCCCGTTTGCGCGCCGCCGAGGTGCCCGGCGCGGCGGCTTCCGCGCGGAGGGCGGCGATGCGGTCCAGCGTCTTGGGGAGCAGCGGGTTCACGCGATCCGTGGTTTTGGGCCAGCGGTAGCTGGTCTGGGGCTGGAAGAAGCGTCCGGAGTCATCCACCTCCACATTGCGGTCGCCGTCGGAGCCGTCGACGTTCACGTCCATGTCGCCGATGATCAGAAGCGCCTTGCGGCCCGTTTCCGGCGCCTCCAGCTCGAGGATGGTCTCGCAGTCGTAGAAATTGTGCCGCGAGAGCACCGCGTCGAGGGCGAAGAGCTGATTGCGAATGGTGGCGACCTTGATTTTGTAAAGGCGCTCAAAGAAGGGGGAAACCTTCGCCGAGGCCACAAGCTCCGGCATTTTGTTCAGGACGTGCGGCAGTTTGGGGTCGTTGGAGGCGAGATCCTCCAGCGTGAGGCTCGGACGGGGAATCTTTGCCGTGAAGGTGATCTCCACCTCGAAACTGTCGTCCTTGGTCCGAATGAGCGACGCCAGGTTTTCGCTTTCCGGAGTGACGAACCGCGTCTTGTAGGTGATGCCGTTGAACATTTTTCCGATCTCCACCGGCTTGCGGGGCAACAGCGGAGTGGGCTCCGGGGTGGGCGTGGGCGGCGGGGTGGGGGCCGGTGTCGGAGTGGCCACCGCGGGGGAGGGCACCGGCGTCGGGCTTGGCGGGGAATCCGGCGTGGGCGAGGGCGTCGGCGTGGAAAGCAACGAACCGGGAGGACGTTCACATCCCGCCAAAGCCACGCAAAGCAGAATGAGGATCCCCGCCGGTCTCATGTGTAACGCATGAATGCCGTGGCGACCTCGGGAGGAACGTCGATGAGTTTGTAGTCGGCCGAGGAGACGAAGAGGAGGGATTGCTTGCCGTGACCGAGGAGTTTCTGCGCGGAGTCGTAGACCTCGTGTTCGAGGGTCACGAACTTGCGGTTGTAGTTGGCGATGCGGATGCGCACGCTCACCGTTTCGAACTCGCGGGTCTCCCGGACGAACTTGTGCTCGAATGAGCGCGTGAGGATGTAGAACGGGGTGTTCTTCAGGTCGAACTTCGGCATGACCTGGTTGAAGAACAGTTCACGCGTCTTGCCGACCCACATGGCATACATGCCGAAATACACGTTGCCGACCGAGTTGGTGTCCGCGTAGGTCGCCACGAAAGAGTGCACAAACCATTTGTCCTCGAAATGTCCGCCCACGTGGTGGGAGGCCTGGGTGGCCGGAGGACCCGATTCCGGGCTGGCGGCGCCGATGATGCCCTTCGGGGACACCGGCGATTCCGGCGCGGTGGCGGTCAGTTCCTCCGAGTCGCTGACAAAATCCTCGCCCGCGCCCGGCTTCAGGAGCAGCCAGGCGATCGAGGCCAGCGGGAGCAGCGAACCCAGGATCATGAAAAGCGGGTAGCGCAGGAAGTAGCCGAAGGCGCAGATCACCACGGCGAGGCTGCCGATGCAGAACATCTTCACCTGCGGGATGGCGTTGGCCGGACTGATGATGTAGCAGCGCGCGATGCCGAGGGCGGAATACCCCACGAAGAACGTGGCGTAGAAGATCATGAAATACTCCAGCTCGAGATGGAGCACGGCGGCCACGAGGGCGATGAGACCCGCCAGGATGAACACCGGGATCGGGGAAATGAGCAGGCGCTTGGGCAGGAAGGTGAGGAGCGGGTTTTTCGACCGGGCGACGCCCTCCTGGAAGGTCCACTTCAGGGCGACGTAGCCGCTGTCGAGCGTGGTGAGGATGCACACGCAGAGGAAGACGCAGTAGGCGGTGAAGGTCCACGGCGCGGCCGCCGCATTCTCGTAAAACAACCGCAGCACCACATTGTGCCCGTAGAGGTGTCCGCCCAGTCCCTCGTGGATCCATTGTCCGGCTCCGCGGCTCAGGGCCCAGAGGGTCAGCGTTCCGTGGAAGATCAGGATGCCGAAAAATTCCAGCGCCCCGACCCAGTAGGCGGCGGCGATGGAAACGCGCTCGCGATGCATCTGGATGGCGCGCTGCCATTGCTGCAGGTCAAGCCAGGGGCCGACCAAAAAGCCGATGATGATCGGCACCACGTAGCCCCAGAAATGCCAGTCGTCGGTGGGCTGCTTGAAGGCGGCGATTTCGCCGTTCCCCCGGCCGATCGTGTTGATCAGCAGCCACACGACGGAGGCGGCCAGCAGGATGGCCATCACCCCGTGGCTGAACTTGATGCGTTTGATGTCGAATTCCTCGCCGAACAGGATGGCCGCCGCGAGCACCACGAGCAGGGTGAGCGGCATGTAGAGGATCCACGGCTCGTAGCCCAGGGTCTGCCACGCGTAGCGGATGAAGGCGAAGATGGTCAGCGTGATGGCCAGGAGCTGGTAGAGGAAAAACACCAGACGGAACGGCCGCGACCAGTTCGTGAAGAAGGTGGCGAGCGACTCGGAGCCTTTTTCCCGACGTGCGATGTGGTGGGTGACCAGGCCGAAGGCCAGCAGTCCGATGGCATTCGGAATGGCGAAGGTCAACAGTCCAAACAGCCCGAACTGGAGGGTGAACTGAACGGAGAAGAACAATCCGAGCCCCCAGGTCCAGGACAGGGCGATGGAGTTTCCCCATAGCAGGGTGGAAAACCAGCGGTTCGGAGTTGAAGAATTGGCGGCCATGCGAGACGGAGAGACTTAACAGTCCCCGGGGGAATCGTGCAAGTAGCGAGCTCGGATGTATTGAGACAAACCGGCGGAGGGGAAAATCCGCCTCCCCGGGAGGGGGAACGGTCCGGCCCGGGCATCGGATCCCGCGGCGCGTCCGTGGAAAGAAAAAGCCGCCCATTCCCGGAAGAATGGGCGGCTTGGGGAAGCATTCTTCTTAAACCGAATGGGCGGCTTGGGGAAGCATTCTTCTTAAACCGCGACCGCTTCCTTCTGTTT
>CALCJD010000095.1 GCA_937960895.1 uncultured Spartobacteria bacterium
CCCCAGCAGCAGGTCCGTCCGCAGCAGCAAGCCCGTCCCCAGCTCCAGCAGCAGCAGCGGCCCAAAATGCAGGACTTCCGTCAGCAGTTTCAGGAGAAGCGGCCCGCGAAACGGCCTGAGACGAGCCGCCCGCAGACGGCCCCGCAACGTCAGGCGCCGCAGCGCCAGGGTCAACAGCGTCAGGTCGCCAAGCCGCAAAAACAGGAGGCGCGTCCCCAGAGCAAGGAGATCCGGCAGCGGTCGCAGCAGGAAAACCGGGAGAAAAAATCCGACGAAAAGAAGGGCGAGCGGAAGAAGCGGAATTGACCGCCGGCCGGCGCCCGGTTCCTCCTACAGGCTCTCGAACGTCTCCTTCAGCCAGCGGGCGCACTCGACGGTCCAAGGGTGCCCGTTGGCCAGGCCGAGGCCGTGACGGCCTTTTTCGTAGAGATGCAGTTCAAACCGCACCCCGGCCCCGCGGAGGGCCAAGGCAAAGGCCAGACTGTTCTCCACGGGAACCGCCTGATCCTCGACGGTATGCCAGAGAAAGCAGGGCGGCGTTTGCGGGGTGACCTGCAGTTCGTGGGACATTTCCCGCCAGGATTCCGGCGGAGCGTTTTCTCCGAGCAAATTGGTGCGGGAACCGACGTGGGTATATTCCGCCGACATGGTGATGACCGGATAACACAACACCGCCAGGGCGGGCCGGGAGCTTTCGCGTTCCACGGGATCGGCGGATGCAGGGTCGCCGGCGTCATTTTTCACGGTCACATGCCCCGCCAGATGACCGCCGGCGGAACAGCCGATGATGCCCACCTTTTCCCGGACGAATCCCGCCTTGGCGGCCAGGGAGCGCACCGTGCGCAGGGCGCGGGTGGCGTCCATCCACATGGCGGGATGCCGGTATCCATGGGTGGCCAGCCGGTAGCGCAATTCGTAGGCGTGGTATCCCAGCCCGGCAAACCACCGGCAGAAGGCCTCCCCTTCATGCGCGGCGAGCGCACCGTATCCCCCGCCCGGCAACACCAGCATGGCGGCGCCGTTGGGAGGGGTTGTGGGCGGGAAATGACGCACCGCGGGAACGTCGTGGTCGGCCGTGCCGCGGGCCAGCGGGGCCCCTTCGGGCCAGAGGGGAATCCAGGCGGGGAGTTCAGACATGGGATTTCAGGAGTTTGTCAAAGCGTTTGGCGACATTGGCATAAAACGGATAGCGGCCGGAGGTGTCGTTGGCGGGCCGAAACCGCCAGTGTTTGTAGGACCAGAGCCAGCATTCCGGCTGCTCGTGAATCGACGGCTCCAGCACATCCCAGCACAATTGGCAGATCTGGGCGGGTGTCGCGTCGGGCGGATACCTCAGGGGCGGATGCACCCGCATCTCATAGGTGCCATCCGGTAGCGGCCGGCACTCCGCAGGCACCAGCTTCGCATTGCAGCGCTCCGCGAGCACGGCATGCATCTGTGTCACGCAGGTCTTGAGTCCGCCGAATTCGTCGATGATCACGCTGGGTTCCTTCGGGTCGAGATTCAGATCGACCAGCATGTTGAATTTCCCCCCGCCCTTCAGGTGTTTGAGCATGCGGATCATGGCGCGTTCCTGAGGCAGGATCGTGTGGCCGGTGCTGCTGCGGAGGCGGTTGAAGATCCGGCCGACCAGCGGGTTTTTGAACCGCTGTGTCACCACGGGCTGGTGCCCGGTGTAGAAGGCGGCCATCTGGCTGAGCCATTCGAAATTGCTGTAATGCAGGCACACGTAGATGACGGCCTGTTTGGGGTCGGAATGACAGGAATCGTGCTCGACCCCGCGCACCCGGAACACCCTGTCGACGAATTCCCGGGTCAGATTGGGCGACCAGAAAAGTTCGAGCATGGACCGCGCGAATGTCTGGTAACTGGCACACGCGATCCGCCTTTTGCGCGCCGGCGAAAATTTGTCCCCGAAGGCCGCATCCAGATTCGCCAGGGCCACGGCGCGCCCGCGGTGATCCAGGCAATAAACCAGCGCGCCCAAGACGACGGCAATCCGGCGCAGCGCGCCGTAGGGCAGGCGCCCGACGACCCAGACTGCAACCGTCAGGCCCGCATACTCGAGCCAATGCCTCAGGGTGGGACGGGGCTCAGGCGTCATGCAATCCTCGTCGACACTCGCCGCGGATTTTTACGCCTCCGCGTTCGCCTCGATGCGGGGGAAGAGCGGCGAAGCCTTGCCGAGTTGGTGGCCGCCGGGCAGTCCGCCCCACCGGGTGTCCGCGAGCGAAAACGCCTTGTTCCAGTTCAACTGGCTGAAAATGCCCGCCGCCGCGCGGGGCAGCACCGGCGAGATGAGGATGGCCAGAATGCGCAGCGACTCCGCCAGGGTGTACAGCACGGCGTCGAGCCGGTCCGCCTGGGCCGGATCCTTCGCCAGCTTCCAGGGAGCGGATTCCTCGACCAGGCCGTTGCACCACGAGGCCAGCGCGCCGGCGGCCTCCAGGGCGGCATCCGGGGCAAAACGGTCCAGTGCGGCGGTGTAGGCCGCGACCCGGTTGGCGCTTTCGGCTTCGCCACGGGCCCGCGTCTCCGCCTCCCCGAAGGCCAGCACCCCGCCGCGGTATTTGGCGGCCATGCTGAGGGTGCGGTTGAGCAGGTTGCCAAGGCTGTTGGCGAGGTCGGTGTTGTAGCGCTGCACGAGCCGCTCCTCGGAAAAATCCGCGTCGCGTCCCGTCGCGATGTCGCTCATGAGGTAATACCGCAGCGTCTCGGGGCCGTATTTTTCGGCCAGCACGGCGGGATCCACGATATTGCCGAGACTCTTGCTCATCTTGGCGCCGGAAATGTTCCACCAGCCGTGGACCAGCAGCGGCGGAATCTCGTCGTCGGCAAATCCGAGGGCCTTCAGCATGATGGGCCAGTAGACGCCGTGCGCGGGAATGAGGATGTCCTTGCCGATCACATGGAGGGCCGGCCACCACGTTTTGAACTCCGTCAGATCGGCGCCGGCGGCAGGATCATATCCCGGGGCAAAACTGATGTAGTTCACCAGCGCGTCAAACCAGACGTAGGTCACAAAATTCGGATCAAAGGGAAACTCGATGCCCCAGGCCAGCCGGGCCTTGGGTCGGGAGATGCAGAGGTCGCCCTCGAGTTTTTCCACCGCATTGCGGAGCTCGGCCACGCGGAAATCCGGAATGACCAGCGGGGTGCCGGCGGCGGAGCGACGGTCAATCAGGTCGAGCAGCCATTGTTTGTGCTCGGCGAGCCGGAAATAATAATTCTCCTCCTCGCGAAACTCGACCTCGCCCCACTCGGGTCCGAACTCGCCGTTCTCGTTGCGTTCCTTGTCGGTCAGAAACTGTTCCTGCCGGACACTGTAATATCCCCCGCGCCTGTCCTTGTAGATCTGCCCCTCCGCGTTGAGCCGGAAAAGGATCCGGCGCACGCATTCCTTGTGACGTTCGTCGGTGGTCGCCGCCCAGCCGTCGAAGCGGATGTCCAGCTTTTCCCACAGCGCGGTGAACCGGGCGGTCACCCCGTCGACAAACTGTTTCGGCGGCACCCCCTGCTTTTCGGCCGACTGCTGGACCTTCTGCCCGTGCTGATCCACCCCGGTGAGGAAAAACACCTTGTCCCCTTTCAGGCGGTGATAGCGGGCCAGCACGTCGGCCAGGACCTTTTCGTAGGCATGACCAAGGTGCGGCGAGCCGTTGGTGTAGTCGATGGCCGTCGTGATGAAAAAGGAGGACAGCGGGCGCGACGGGGAAGTTGATTCGGTGGCAGAGTCCATTGTGCTGGTTCGAGAGACTTCACGACCGACAAGCCCGGAAAAAATCTCCCGGACCGTGCCGTGATCCATTGATGGTTTTTTTGTCTGATGTAACCGGGATGCCCCGGGACTTCGAGTCAAACTTGCATGGCGGCCGTCCTTCCCGGGGCATCGGCTCCCCGGACGGCGGCGGATGCCGGCCTTTGCCGCGCGCCGCGCACAAATCCGCGCCGGCTTCGCGGCGGGAGGGTCATGATTTTTCCGGAGACGAACCCGGGTCGTCCTTCCGGATTTTTCCTCCCCAGGACAAAATCCGCGCCTTGGCGCCGGCCGCCTCCGCTTCCGCAATCTGGTTGTTGCGGACGTAAAACAGGGACAGGCTCGACCAGGCAAGCTGGTCGTTGGGATTCAGTTCCACCGCCCTCAACCCGGCCTCGATGGCCTCGGGATAGTGGCCGGACTTCATGAGCGCCATGCCCAGGGCATGCCAGGCCTCGAAGTAGTCCGGATCCAGACGGACGCACTCGCGATATTTGGCCACGGCGGCCTCCAGGTCCCCGAGGGCGATGTCCCCGGTGGCTTCCTCGAAAATCTCGACCGCCTTTTGCGAGTCGGCCATCGCGTTATTCCCTGCGCTGGAGACGTCCGATTTTGGCGGCTTCGCGGGCGGAGGCCAGCCAGGTCTGGAAGAGCAGGTTGCGCTCACCCTCCTGGATGCCTGAAACAATCTGCTCCCTCTGCTTCGCCAATTCCGCCTCGTCGAGCGGGGCGCGGGACGCCAGGTAGACGGCATAGCCGCCCTGGGAGGCGGGAACGAAGCCGGAAAGCTGTCCGGGCTCCATCATGAGGGTGGTCCGCAGGACGGCCGCCTGATCGGGGGTCGCCCCCAGCGGGGCCACCCCGGAGATCGTCTCGACCTTGAGCCCCGCAGCGGCCACGGCCTCTTCAAACGACTTCCCCCCCGCCAGAGCCTCGCGGATCCTGGCGATGGTTTCGTCCGCATTGCGACGCAGGGCCTCCGCCGCCTTCATGTTGCGCAACTGCACCTCCACCGTCGCACGGGCTTCCTCAAACGTCATGGGACGCATCGGATTGGCCGTCACCAGCCGGGCCACGTAAAATTTCTCCTCGCCGACCTGAATGGGGTCGCTGACGGGACGATCAGAGGAAAGCAGGAAGGCCGCAGGCGCAAGCGCCGAAAAGTCCAGTCCGCCGGCATCGCTTCCCGAACGCACCCTGCCCTGACGGTCAAACTCCGGCGATGTCGTCACGGTCCGGCCCGCCGCGGACGCCACCTGGGCAAAATCCCCCGCGGACGCCTTGGCGGCAAAGTCCACCGCCTCCTCGGCCAGCTTCTGCAGCGCCTCGATCTTGTTGCCCCCGGCGGACTCCGCCCCCTCCGGCAACCTGAATTCCACCACCTCGACCACCCGGGTTTCCGGCAGGACGAGATAGGGGGAGTTTTGGTACTGGTTGTAGAAATTCCGCATTTCGTCCTCGGTCACCGTCACCGTGGCCAGGGCGGCCTCCAGAGGGAAATTCACCGTCTGGACGTCCACCTTGCGAAACAGGCGGGCGGTTTCCGCAACCTCAGCCTCGGACACCGCCACCGGGGAGGCGATGACCTTGAGCAGGGTCTCCAGACGCAGCGAATCCCGGATGACCCCCTCGAGCTGCACCTCGGTAAAGCCCCTCGGCCCGAGTTTGTCCTCCACAAATTTGGCGTATTTGGCGTAGTCGAACTGCCCGTTGGTCTGGAAAACGGGAAGCGCCCGGATGCGCTCCGCCACCTGGGCGTCGGTGGGTGCGATCCCCAGGCGTTCGCATTCGTGCTGAAGGACAAAAAGGTTCCAAACAAAGGAATCGAGCATCTGCTGCTCGGTCTGCGCCATCCCTCCCAGTTCGGCGATCAACTCAAGCTGTTGCAGGTCCCGGGCGAGGAAAAACCGGTTCACCTGCCGCTGGATGTCCACCTGCGTCAACTCCTTCCCATACGCCGTGTATACCTCGTTGGCGTTGATCTCCTTAAGATTGGAGGGGTTGTACAGCCAGATGAAGGCGATGATGGTGAGGATGGTGATCACCAGCAAGAGCTTCTTCTGGTGGAGGCGGAATATATTGATCATTGAAAAAGGGCTCCGAAACTGTTGATTTGCGGGGCTGTTGTGATTAAAGCAGATAGAAAATGAAATCAAGCGCGTCCCCCGCATTCCTCCTGAGTCTTTGCGCCGGTCTCCTTTTTGCGAACCCTGCGTGGACGCAGGATGTCGTCATTCAAAAGGACAACCAGCGGCGGGAAGGGCAGATTCTCTCTGTCACGGACGGCACCCTGAAAATCAAGGTCGGCCCCGCCGAAACCGGTATTCCGATGTCGAACGTGGCCAGCGTGATCAAGGCCCCGCCCAAGGCCTATGAGGACGCCTTGGCGGCCTGGCAGTCCGGCGATGCCAACCGTACGCTTCCCCTGATCAAGTCCGTGGTGGACACCTTCCGCGGACTGCCCACCCCGTGGGCCGAGCGCGCCAGCGCGATGCTCGGAGAGGTTTATCTCGCCTTGGACCAGATTCCGGCCGCCGAAGCCGCCTTTGCCGCCTTCCAGAAGGCGTATCCGAACGCCGGGGCCGTCGCCGACATCGGCCTCGCCCGCCTCGCCGTCAACAAGAAGGACTACGCGACGGCCAAGGCCAAGCTGGCCCCGATCGTCGCCGAAGCGGAGAACGTCGTCATCGCCCCGGCGGGCAAAAGCGCCGCCTACGGACAGGCTTTCTATTTGATGGGAATGGTTCGCGAATCCGAGGGACTCCTTCCCGAGGCCCTGCGCGACTACCTGAGCGCGGTCACCTTGTTCCACGAGGACAAAGCCATCGTTGCCAAGGCCCAGGAACGCGCCAATGTTCTCATCGAACAGAAAGTCATCGTACCTTAAATTCCCACCCATCCATTCTCCGCCAATTGTTATGAAGAAATCCCACCCCATCCTTCACCGATTCCTGACCTGCCTGCTGTTGCTCACTGCAAGTCCTGCCGCGCTGTGGGCGGCGGAGGGTGAAGGGGCCGGCGCACCGAAGTCCATGAGCATCCTGGAGACGATTCTCCACGGCGGACCGCTCATCATCATGATCTGGTTGGCCATCCTGGCCACCTCCATCGTCATGGTGACCTTCATCATCCAGCTCTTCATCAACCTTCGTGACGAACAGCTGGCGCCCAAGGCCCTCGAGGAATCCCTTCGCACCACCATCCAGGCCGGCAACTACCAGGAAGCCTGGGAAATCTGCCGTGCCAACAAGGCCTACATTGCCAAGGTGCTCCGCGGCGCGCTGGAACGCCTCGGCCGCGGCAAGGAAGCCGTCGAAACCGCGCTCATCGAGCACGGCATGCGGGAGGCCCAGGAAATCAAGACCAAGAACAGCTACCTCTCCGTCATCGGGGTTATCGCACCGATGATCGGTCTGCTCGGTACGGTCATCGGCATGATGGGCGCCTTCGCCGTTCTGGGTCAGTCCGGTGTCTCCGACCCGCGCCAGCTGGCCCTCCGCATCGGTGAAGTGCTCATGGCGACGGCCAGCGGTCTCTTCATCGCCATCCCGGCGTTCATTTTCTACTACTACTTCCGCAACCGGGCCACGATCGTTGTGGTGAACGCGGACGACAAGCTCAACCGCCTTGTGCAGGACATTCCGTTCGACGAAATCGCCGGCATCAAGATCGGCGAAAACTTCGACGCCGGTGCCGGCGCTCCGATCAGTGGAGCCGGACGTTCCCGCAAGGTGTCCATGACCCTCACCACCAACTGCCCCGTGTGCAATGGCGCGATTCAGCCCGGCCTGAATCCCTGTCCGCATTGCGGAGCCACCCTCGAGTGGGCCTGATGAATTCGGGATTGGGGAATTCGGAATCGTCCAGGAGCCGGGGGTTCCTCCCGGCCGCCTTCGGGTTCCGTTCCGTTCCGCAATCCGCAATTTGCAATCCGCAATTCTCCTCCCATGTCTGAAGAAGGACGTCCCCTCCCGGGAAAGAAAAAGCACCGCAAGCCGGACCCCGAGGCCGATCCGGAGTTTCAGATCGCTCCGATGATCGATATTCTGCTCGTGCTGCTGGTCTTCTTCATGTCCATCAGCTCGACGGAAGTGCTGCAGCAAAGCCGCAACGTCGATCTTCCGGTCGCGAGGGACGCCAAGGATCCCAAAAAGGATACCGGCGGCCAGGTGATTGTGAACGTCCTTTACACCCTGACCACCAACACGACGGCCATCGAGGTTGACGAACGCATCCTCAGCCTTCCGGAACTGACCGCCATTCTGCGGGACAAGGTGGCCCGGAATCCCCAAATGCGTGTGCTCATGCGGGCCGACAAGAATGTCCGCTACGAGTTTCTGCGCAGCCTTCTGGAGGCCATCGGCCAGGCGGGGGTCGGTGACGTCACCTTTTCCGTGGTGGACAAGGAAGGCAACAAGCAAACCCAATCTTAACCCGAACCATTTAACATCCCATGGCAGGCGGTGGAACAAACGAAGACGGCGACGTAGGCTTTCAGATCGCACCGATGGTGGACGTGGTATTCGTCCTCCTTCTCTTTTTCATGGCTTCGGCCGGGTCGCAGATCATTGCCAAGGAACTGACCATCAACCTCCCGAGCGGCCGGTCGTCCTCCCAGCCGGGCCCGCCGCCCACACCGATCATCATCGACATCTTTCCGGACGGAACGGTGCAGATGAACAACAAGGTGTACGACACGCCGAACAGCAGGGAGCTCCAGGAGCTGCGCGCGTGGTTGAAGGACACCATCAACAAATTCGGCGACAAGGATCCCGTCATCATCCGACCCGATCCCCAGACACGCCACGAGCGCATCATTGACGTGCTCAACGCCGCGGCCGCCGCGGGGGTCAAGAATCTGACGTTCAGCTAATCCCGGCCGGGCGTCAGTCCGACCCCGCCGGGCGCCAGAGGCGCGCCGGCCCCGTAACCGGCCCGAAGGGGCGATCATCCCGTCCGCGGCCTCCCTTCAGGCCGCCCCGGTCGGGATCTCCCGGCGCACAAAACGGCGCACCAGCATTTCCGGCGTTTCCAGCAGGGTTTCCGCCTCGACAAAATCCGACTCGAAGGCGGGGAAAAACGCGTCCCCCTCGACCTCCCGCGGGACGAGGGTGAGAATCACCTCGGAACACCGCGGCAGCAAGGCCCGGTAAAGCTCCGCGCCACCGATCAGGAAGAGTTCGCGCCCATCCTCCGGCTCCCTCAGGTCCGCCAGGTCGCGAATCATGCGCACGCCGGGAAAATCCGCCGAGCGGCTCACCACCCAGTTCTCGCGGCCGGGGAGCGGACGGCCGATGGACTCGTAGGTTTTTCGTCCCATGAGAACGACATGCCCCAGGGTCGTCCGCTTGAAGAACTTCAGATCCTCCGGAAGGTGCCAGGGAATTTTGCCGTCCGCACCGATCACGCGGTTTCGGGACATGGCCACGATGGCCTTCATACGGAAATGGGTGCCTTGATGGCGGGATGCGGGTCGTATCCCTCGAGGACAAAATCCTCGAAGCGGAAATCCTCCAGGTTTTTCACCTCCGGGTTCAGCCGCATCCGCGGCAGCGGACGGAGGTCTCGGCGGAGCTGCTCCCGGGCCTGTTCGAGATGGTTGGAGTAAAGGTGGAGGTCGCCGAAGGTGTGAATGAACTCGCCCGGACGCAGACCGCACACCTGGGCGACCATCAGGGTGAGGAGCGCGTAGGACGCGATGTTGAAGGGCACGCCGAGAAAGAGATCCGCGCTGCGCTGGTAGAGCTGACAACTGAGCTCGCCGTCCTGCACATAAAACTGGAAGAGCGCATGACAGGGCGCGAGCGCCATTTGGTCGAGTTCGCCGGGATTCCAGGCGCTGACGATATGGCGCCGGCTGTCGGGATTTTTTTTGAGGTCCTCCACAAGCCGCGCAATCTGGTCCACACGGCCGCCGTCGGGCTTCCGCCAGTCGCGCCACTGCGCGCCGTACACGCGCCCCAGGTCGCCGTTTTCATCCGCCCATTCGTCCCAGATGGTCACCCTGTTCTCCTGGAGGTAGCGCACATTGGTGTCGCCCCGCAAAAACCAGAGCAGCTCGTAAATGATCGAACGCAGGTGCAGCTTCTTGGTGGTGAGCAGGGGAAACGTTTCGCGCAGGTCAAAACGCTCCTGGGCGCCAAAGACGGAATAGGTGCCCGTGCCGGTGCGATCGGATTTTGGACGGCCGTGTTCCAGCACGAGGCGAAGCAGGCGGTGGTATTGCTGCATAGGTGGACGATACGGTCCATGATTTGCGGTCCGGCTGCAATTCCTTGTCGCGAAGAAAACGTCGCGGAGCCATAATGGACGGATGCTCGAAATCATCACGCTGGCCAGCGGCAGCTCCGGCAACGCCGCCCTCGTCCGGGACGGTTCCACGTCCATCCTGGTCGACGCCGGTCTGAGCGCCAAAAAGCTCAGCGAGCGCCTGGCCGCCTGCGGGGTGACTCCCGACCAACTCGCCGGCATCCTGATCACGCACGAGCACAGCGACCACACCAGTTCCCTGCGGGTGCTTCTCGGGCGCTACGACCTGCCGGTGTACTGCAATGCCATGACCGCCCGCGCGCTGCAGGATGGCGGACTGCAGCACGCCAACTGGCGTCTGTTTCAGAATGGCGCGGAATTTTCCCTGGGAAATTTCACGGTGCGGGCCTTTTCCGTGCCCCACGACGCGGCCGATCCGGTCGGTTTCCGGATTTCCTCGGCGGACGGTTGTTTTGGCGTCCTGACCGATCTCGGTTATGCCACGAAGGTCGTGTTCGAAGCCCTGCGGGGGGTGAAGGCCCTTCTGATTGAAACGAACCACGACGAGGACCTGCTGCAACGGGATCCCCGCCGTCCGTGGTCGGTCAAACAACGCATCCTCTCCCGCCACGGGCATCTTTCCAACGCCGCCGCCGCCGGGGTGCTCACCGAACTCGAGGCGCCGCTGCATCATGTGATCCTCGGGCATCTCAGCCGGGACTGCAATTCGCCGGAACTGGCGCTCGACTGCGTCAGCCGCGCCCTCAACGGCCACGGTGCTTCCATCTGCTGCGCGGCCCCCGACCAGACCGGCGCGGCGCTGCGGATCAGTTTTTGAGCATTCCGGCCTGCGCGAGCAGAACCAGATAACCCACGGCCAGCAGCACGACCGGGATCATCACGGCGGCCAGGGAGCGAAACGCATCGATCCGGTGCGCCTCCTTCAGCGCGATCACCAGATAAACCACCGCGCAGGGCACAAACACCAGCGGTCCGCAAATGGGCACCAGCAGGCAGATGTAGGCCGTGCCGACGGCGTAACAGAACGCGCGCAACGTCATGGCGAATGCCGGTCGCACGACGCCGAGCAGCGTGAGCAGCAGATGCGCGATCCCGGAAAAGATCATGGCCAGCCCCGCCAGGAAAAACGGGGTGAAGAGCATGTTGAACACCGTCGCGGCAACCAGCATCGGGAGCGTCACCCGCCCTCCCCACTGGGCCTTGAGGACATCGGGAACCATCAGGAGAAAGACCAGTTGGTAGGCGAGCATGACCCAGGTCGCGCCCGTCGCCAGGAGGAGAAAATAGGCCAGCGCGGCCCCTCCGGGTTTCCCGGGTTGGAGGGCTCGGAACGTGGTCACCGGCTGGGAGAAGACCTGGCTGATCGTTTTGAGAAAAGACGAGACCATCCCCTCGGTCTGACGCCGCTCCCAGGCGGGTTCCTCCACCTCCACAGGAGCGGGCTCCTCCTGCGGTAGCGGTGGTGGTCCGGAGGATTCGACCACCGGCAGGTCCGCAAATTCGGACAGCGGCTTCCAGGTTTCCATCGGATCCTGCCACCCCAGGTCCGTGGGCAAGAATCTCCCCGTCCGCAATCCAAGCGCCACCTCGGCAGGATAAAAATGCCCGAGCAACTGCCTGTCGCGTGCGATGTGAATCTTGCTCATCGTCCAGCAAGCTGCACGAAAGTTCTTTCCACGGTCAACTCCGCCTTTGCCACGCGAGACTATTGCCAAGCCCGCCCCGCGCCGCCAACATGCGCCCATGGCTACAGAAGTTCAAAATTCCACGCCTCTCGGCTCTCCCGCTCCCGACTTTTCGCTTCCCGACGTCGTCACCGGAAAGACGGTCTCGCTGGCGGAGCTGCCTCCGTCCAAAGCCCTGCTGGTCATGTTCATCTGCCGTCACTGCCCCTACGTCGTCCACGTGCGCGAGGAAATCCTGCGCATCGCCCGGGATTATCAGCCCAAGGGCCTTCAGATTGTGGCCATCTGCTCCAACAACGCGGCCGCCTATCCGGACGACGCGCCCGACAAACTGAGGGAAATGGCCGTCGAACACCGGTTCCCCTTCCCGCTCCTTTACGACGAAAGCCAGGAGGTGGCGAGGGCCTATGATGCGCAGTGCACGCCGGACTTTTTCCTCTTCGATTCCCGGCGCCGGCTGGCCTACCGCGGACGCCTCGACGAAAGCACCCCGGGCAACAAACTGCCCGTCACCGGACGCGAAATGCGGTCCGCCCTCGACGCCGTGCTCGCCGGACTGGGCGCCCCCGCCGTCCAGAAGCCGAGCATCGGCTGTTCCATCAAATGGAAGTGACGTTGCGGCGCCGGTCCGGAATCCGACCGGCGCGCCGCCGCCCTCTCACGGAGCGGGAGAGGGCGACACGGAGGTGACCCCCGTTTCCACCCGCCATGAGTCGGCGGGCTCCTCCACCTCGACGACGATGGTGGTATGGCGGTGTTCCTGGATGCGGAATTTGAAGAGGTGATCCAGCCCCTGTTCCTGGGAAACGCGGACGGGGCGGTCCGACGTGATGTTCAGGACGATCTCCGGTGTTTCCACGATGTCCGGTTCCGAGGGAGGGGTGCCGCGGCGGTTCCACGATCCGATCCAGCCGGGAAATTCCATGCGGCCGGCGGGCACCTTGATGCGGTATTCCCCGCCGCTCCCCGAAATCTCCGCCGCCTCGGTCGTCCCCAGATGCCACCGGAAGAGCAGCTTCTGTTTTCCTTCCGAGACTTTGACCTCATCAACAATCTTCGCTTCGCCGACATTCCAGTTGACCGTGCGATTCCAGGATGAAAGCTGGGGGTGGGAGGCCCCGGCGGAAACGCGGATCACGCCCCCCTCCGGGCTCACCTGATCGACCTGAATCGCGGCCGCGCCCTTGGTCGATGACGGCGTGTCGCCCACCTGCAGCACGTTGTGACCCGCCACGGAATCGTAATGCAACGCCTTCTTGGGATTCGAATATCCCGGCGTGCCCGCCTCGATCAAAACCGCCTTGCCGTGCTGGATGAGATTGAGATGGCCCCGGTCCGCATGGTCGTGAAAATCGGCCCGGTCCCCGCCCCGCAACCAAAGACCCGAGGCGGCAAAGTCCCACGAACTCCGCCAGAAGAAGGCATGGGACCGTTCAAACAATCCGTAGAGCGGCGGGGGCTCCAGCCGGTCGTTGAGCAGGGCCAGGGTCAGAAGCCCGAAAAGATCGCGGGTGGGGCCGCCGGCCACGTGCTGCACCAGCCAGCAAAGACCGGGATCCTCGGAAATGGCGGCGAAGCTGTTGAGTTCCGAATCCACGGCCGTCACTCCATACCGTCGGGTCGCCCCGAATCCGTCGAAGGAATTGACGACATACCCTCCGGGCTGGAAATACGCCGCCATCCAGACGGGGAACTTCCGGAAGAAGGGATGATCCGCAAAGCGGGTGTCGCCGTTCATCCGCATGAAGCGGTCGGCCAGCATGAGGGAAATGCTGCTCCACGAAAACGCGTAGATGTGCCCTTCGCTCATGGAGCCGTCCGCCCCGCACATTTCCAGGCTCATGGAGAGGTTTTTGACACCCAGCGCGTAGGCCTCCGGAAACTTCTCCGGTCCCAGCACGCAGGCCGCAATCACCAATCCGCTGGAGGGTACGATCCACTGATTGGATTCCGCCTTGGATTGTTTCACGAACCAGGGGCGCGCACTGTTCCAGTCCGCCTCGATCTGCTTCATTTCGCGTTCCAGGGACTGCAGGAGTTTTTCCCGCAAATCCGCCGGGAGGGCCTCGTCCGGCAGGACGTTCAGGGTGATGGCCAGCGCCTGGATGAGCGCCCCGGTTGCCAGCCAGACTCCGTCACCGCCCTCCGGAAGAGGTTTTCCCCGGCGGTGGGGAAGGCTCCATCCCGGACGTTGATAAGGCGCCCAGGTGCAGATCTCCTCGAGCTGGGCGACGAGATGCTTCCGGATGGACTCCGATTGATTGAGCCGGTAGGCCGCGGCCAGAAAGGGCAGTCGGTCCAGCGTCTCGCGGGCCGCCGCCATGTCGCTGCTGGCGAGGGCAAACTGCTCCGCGAGTTCGTCGGAAAGCCGGCCGCGATAGGCTTCCGCCTTGCTTCGCGTGTCGGGGTAGCGTTTCCCGTCCGCCACCCGTCCCATGTCGGCAACCGAAAAGACCCGGGCCAGAATGGGCTCTTCGGCGATTTGTCCGGCCTCCGCAAGGATGCTTTCCAACTGGTCACGCCGGGGTCCCTCCAGCTTCTTCAGATTGTCGACCTGCGCGGCAAACGTGGAGGGGGGTTCCCCCGAACCGCCGAAGGCGTTCAGGGACAGGAGACACGCCCAGGCAAGCAGGCGCGGGAGACGGGAGGAGAAAGTCATCATTTCAACGGTTCCAAAAAACTTCACCGGGGTTGCACCACTTCGTCCCACGTGGTCGCCAGGCGCACGTCGAAGAGGCGATAGGCGCCGCCCTCCAGCTCATAAATGCGGAAGACGAGCAGTTCGAAAACACCGGCACCCGCTGCGCCCACCACCCGGGCCTCCTCCGACTGTCCGGTCTCACCCGCATCGGCCGCCGGATCGATCCAGAGCGTGGTTTCAGTGTATTGTCCGGCCGCCTGATCCCATCCGCTCAGACGGGCGATGAGCGTGTAAACGCGACCCGTCTCGAGTGCCTTCCGGAGGGCCTTGCGGGACTCTCCGATCCTCGCCGTGGGAGGATATTTCACCCCCGTGGTCACTCCGGCCGAGAGCGAGGCGGGATCACTCGCGAACATCCAGCTCGAAAACAGATCCGCCGAGTCGGAGGAGCCTTCAACAATCTCAAAGACCACGCGGAGATAGATGGGCTGGCCTGCGAAGGACTTGGGATCCGCGATCCGCCGAATCAGGGCCCGCATCGTGTTTTTGCCGCCGATGCGGAGACATTTTTGGGAAACCCCGTCAAGGCCCGGAGCCATCTCAATGACCGCCGTCGCCTCCGGTCCGATGCTCCAGCGCGTTTTCCATCCCTTGCCACCGATGCTCTCCGGCGGAGCCCCCACGGTGTATTTGGAAAAATCGTCCTCGGCAATGAGCTCCGCCCGGGCGGTTTCCGGGCCGGCAAGAAACGCCCCGCCACCGAGGAAAACTCCCAGCAGACAGGCGGAAAACAGGAAACAACGGGTCTTTTTCATAAGATGGGGATTGGGGAAACACCGGGATTCACGGGTTACGGAACGGACGGCGTCGTCCGGCCCGGTTCCGCCAGTATGTTTCGGGTGAAGGGGAATATCAGAATTGTTCCAAAGGGGAGGCATCATGGTGGGAGATCAACGCGGGGTTCTGCCGGACATTTCTCTTCCCGGGACGGGTTCCTTGGAAGGCAAATCCGACCGGCCGGGGTGAGGCACCAAGGTCGAACCCAACAGGCCCAGCCGGGGGACCAGGTCCTCAATTTGATTCAGCGGCGGGACGCGCGTCCCGTCGGCTGGCCCGGGAAGAACGCTCTCCGAATTCCGCGCCCAACGGAATTCGACGGCGTAGCCACCGTCCACAAACCCCAGCGGCTCGTCCCAAAAGTAAACGATTTCCACATCCTTCAGGGTGTCATGACGGGAGCGAATGTCCCGGATCAGGGACACCACGCTCTGACCCAGCACCTTTTCGACCTCCCAGAGGTCAAAATCCGGAACCTCCCAAGAAAGCCATATCTGCGTGCGTCCGGACGGATCGGCCGCGGGGGCCCGATAGCTCAGGGTTCTTCCCCGGAAGGAAAATTCGCCCCGCAATTCGAGCGGATTTTTGGCACCGATGATCAGGATTCCGTGGACGACGGTCCGTTCGGATCCCGGTCGGATCGCCGTCATCAGAATGTCCCGGGAGGCGGCGCAGGAAATTTTTCCGCTTTTGGTCGCCACCTCGATTTCGGAAACCGAGCCGGCATCGGTCGTCGTCACGGCAAAGGGTGTCGCCCCGTAGAGGATTTTTCCTCCGGCCTCCAGAAAGGCCTTTTCCAGGGCGATCTCGAGGAGAAACGGATTCCCGAGATCCTCCGGGCGACGGGCCATTGCTTTCGCCGTTTGTTCGACCCTGCGGAGAAAGGCGCCCCGCCCGGGCTGCGTCAGCAGGGAGCCCACCGGGCATCGGGAACGGGTGCCTTCCCGCCCCAGGGCCGTCCGCGGCTCCACGATGAGAACGGCATGTGCGTTGAGGGCAAGCTCCCCGGCCGCAATCACCCCGGCCAGCCCGCCATCGGCAATCACATAGTCCCAGGTTTCGCTCTCCGGCAGATTCAGATTGTTGGGATGAGCCATGAGGAAAAATCAGTTCGTCGGGGACAGGACGGGCGCGGCCACCCCGGAGAGAAAACGCTTCCACGCGGCGCGCACGAAGGGTCTCGGGTCCGCCGCGTAGCGCAACGAGAGTTCCTCGAGATCGGCGGGGGAAAGTTCCCGGTAAAGACGCGCCGTCCAGAGATCGATGTTCCAGCGGATATCGAGTTTTTTCCCGCTCCCCCCCTGCCCCAAATACTGCCGCCCGACACGGGGCTCGCCCTGCATGGTTTTGACCGCTTCCAGCAGGCGTTCCCTCTGTCCGGAATCCAGGGCGTCCAAAATCTCACAGAAGTAGGCAAGGACGAAGGACAGATAGCGGTCGTCCGTTCCCTCACGCAAAATCTGCAGCGCCTCCTCGAACGCCGAAGGCAGAGCCAGCGCGCGGAAAAAGATCAGCGCGGCCACCCAGCGCGGATAGGTCTTGATGTCGGGCGGAGGACACTCGGGATCCCGCTTCCGCAGACATTCCATCAGGACCGGCTCCGCGGAGACATCCCCCATGAACGCCAGGGCAAAGGCGGCGCTGCGCCGCTGCCGGTAGTCCGGGCTGGAAAGCAGGGCAAGCAGGTCGTCCCGGGGCTCCTCCCTCAAGAGGCGGAGCCAGAACATCGCCTTCCCCTCGTCGGGAGTTCCCAGGTACTGCGGCAGGAGTTTGCGCACCCGCCGCCGCTCTTCCGCATCGGCCAGCACCCGCGCGCAAACCAGGCGCTGCCCCTCCAGCGGCCCCCGGGTGAAATTATACGTCGGCACCCCGTCGGTGGAGAGATCGCTGCGTTGAATGACTCCGCTCCCGACCAACATTTCCTGCAGGCGGGGCAGGTCGATTTCCCGGAGGGAAACCCCGGCTTTTACGGCCAGCGCCGCCGCCGTGCCGGCCGCCTCCCCCAGTTTCTGCATGTCCCGCTGCATGCGAACGGCCATGGAAACCTCGCGGTCCACGGAAAGCGCCCGGCAGGCCACCAGAAGGTTGTTGAGACCCTTGGCCAGAATCGACCGGTAGGGGATCTGGCAATCGACCCCCTTCCGATACATGGCCAGGGCCGTCAGCCACATCTGACAGAAGAGGGGTTCGTTCGCGAGATCGCGGGTGTGATTGTCGTAGTGCGACGAGGCGGTGCAGATCACATCCGGATAACTCCGGCCCTCCAGAAAATCCGAAAAACTCATCACATGGTCGCCAACCACGTGCCGGCCTTCCCGGACCCCAAGCTGACTGCTTGTGCCGATGACCTCCACCGTGCGTCCGGGCTCCTCGGAAAAATAATCCTGCATCTGCTGGCGGCCTTCGATCACAGCCCGGCTGAAATCCCACGGGTCACGCGGATCGACCCATCCGGCGTCGTAGTTGTCGAAGCTCACCTCCCAGCGTCCGCCCTTAACGCGCTGGAGAATGTTTCGCGGGACGAAGGAATACGAATGCGAAGCCCCGTCGAACCCGCGGCCAAAGGAATGGAGCGCCCCGGCGGCCGCCGCCAGATCGCCGTCCCCGGAACTGTCGATGAAAACCCTTCCCCGCACGACCATCGGCCCGCCCTGATCGCAAACCACCAGACTGCGGATGGTTCCGTCCTTCACCTCCGCCTCGCAGAGAATGCAGGAAAAAAGCACCCGGACCCCCTCTTCGCTCAGCAGATCCGTCAGGACCGCACGCTTCGCCTCGGGATGAAAGCTGCCCCCGCGCGCCCCGAGAATGTTTTCCACATCCTTCACCCGGGCGTCGATCTCCTCCTGCATTCCGCCATGGGCCCCGTAATAATAGGAATGCACCCCGCCCCGCGTGCCGGTGCCGCCCAGGGCAAAATCCTTTTCAATGCCGATCACCCGAACACCCTGCCGGGCTGCAGCCAGCGCCGCGAGAGAACCGGCCGGTCCCAGACCGACCACAACCACGTCGGCCTCCAGGACCCGTCCGGGTGATAACGAACTGATCATGAGGCGCACTTTAAAAGCACCCGTTTTCGCCGCAAACTGCAGGGAACTGAACCCGTTCAGCTCTTCGCCGTTTGCCAAACGTTCCCCCACCTCCTAGTCTCACGGCACGACCCACGATGAGCCGCATGTCCTCATCCCCCGCCACCCTCCAGGATATCGCCGACCGGACCGGCTACGGACGGTCCACGGTCTCGATGGCCCTGCGGAACCATCCCAGCATCCCTCCGGAAACGCGGCAAAAAATCCAGGATGCGGCTGTCGCGCTGTCCTACCGTCCCAATCCCCTGATCACCGCCCTGATGACCCAGCTGAAGAAAAAACGGCGGAAATATCTGGAGACGATTGCGCTGGTCACGCGCGCCGGACTGCACCTGGACAAGTCCTCCCCGGCCAATTTTTACACCATCCTCTACAAGGCGATCCACGAGCGCGGTGCCGAGCTGGGATTCAAGATCGATGTGTTTGCCCTGGGCGCAGAGCCGCTGGCCGATGACCGGCTGAGCCAGATTCTCATCACCAGGGGCATACACGGTGTGATTTTCTTCCCCGGGGGGCCCAAGCATCAGGAATACCCCACGCTGGACTGGAAGCATTTTGCCGTGGTCCTGATCGGCTTCCATTCCAGTTGGACAAAATTTCATCAGATCGTCTCCGACTACACGCACGACATCGATCTCGCCCTGCAGGTGTTCAAAAAATCCGGCGGGCGCCGCATCGGGTTCGCCGTGCCCGATGAACTCGACGCCAACATCGACTACAGCTGGTCGTCGCGCTTTCTCCATTACCAGCGCTGGATTCCGGTGAAGGACCGGGTTCCCTTCGCGCCGTGCCAAAACCATGTTCTCGAACGCCGTTCCTTCATGGCCTGGTTTGAAAAACACCGGCCGGAAGCGCTGTTGATCACCGGCAACGAAGTGTATTCCTGGCTGAAGGCGGAGGGGTACCGCGTGCCGGAGGACGTGAAGCTGATCAACCTCCTGCAACGCGGCGAAAAGGATCTCGCGGGCATCGATCCCTGCACCTCGGAGGTCGGACACGCCGCCGTGGACCTGATGCTGTCGCTGCTGCAAAGCAACCAGCTCGGCCTCCCCAAATTTCCCCACATGACGGCCATCAAAGGCAAATGGGTGCCCGGACCCTCCTTTCCCGGATTGAAGGAGAACGGGTGATATGCGGATCCCGTCCTTATGGGTGATTCCGGCGCTGGTGCCGGTGATGCTGACGGCGGTCCCCGCGGAACCCCCCGAATCCGGCTGGCCGCACGTCGTTCTCGAAAACGGCGGACTCCGGCTTGAGATCGCCCTGCCGGACGGCGACTCGGGGTATTACCGAAGCACCCGTTTTGACTGGTCCGGAGTGATCTGCCAAGCCACTTGGAAGGGAGTGCCGATATTCGGCGAGTTCCGGCTGCCGCGCGATCCGGAAAGGCCGGACAGCATCGCGGGAACGGCGGAGGAATTTGACCATTCCGGACCCTCCACCTTCGCCCCCGAAGGCGGGGAATTTTTGAAGATCGGCGTGGGAATTTTGCGTCACAACTCCGGATCGCCCTACGCCAGCGACACCCGGTATGAACTGGCCGACGGGGGGGAATGGAAGGTGACCCGCGGAACCGACTGGGTGGAATTCCGGCACCGCGCGGGGCCCGTCCGGGGTGTCGCCTACGAACTGAGAAAACGCATCGTTCTGGGCCCCGAGGCGGGGGCGTTTCGCATCGAAAGAACCCTCGTCAACACCGGCGTCCGCGAGTTGTTCACCGAGCACTACGGCCACAATTTCTTCCGCATCGCCGATGATCCCGTGGGCCGGAACTATCAAATCCTGATGCCCGCGGATTGCCCGCTGGAACGGCTGGGGGGCACCTCATCGCCCGTCCGCGTGTTCCGCGGCGTCTGCCGGTTTCTTCGGGACCTCGACCCCGCGGAATATTTCCAGTTCAGCGTCCTTCACCAGGGCGGCGGAACCTTTTGTCTTTCCAACACCAAGGCCGGCCTCGAGGTTGAAGTGACCTCCTCCGCACCGGCCAAACGATTTGTGGTCTTTGCGACGGACCGCACCCTGAGTCCGGAACTCTTCTCCGAAATCAAGCTCCCCCCCGGGGAGAGTTATTCCTGGAGCACCCGCTACCTGGTCCGAAACCTCGACAGGAAAGCCCCCTGATCAGGCGATCGGGTCCAGAAAAAGCCGCCCGGACCCGGAGGTCACGACACCCGCGCCGCGGACGGTCTCCGACGGAAGAAAAGGAACATCGCGGCCGCGGAAACCAGCAGCAACGGAATCCGGGGTTCGGGAACCGGGGCAAACGAAAGGTCATCCAGCGTGACAACCGGCACCGCTCCGGCGGTGGTGTAGGACAACAGGGCGTAGGCAATCGGCGCCCCCGTGCTCTGATACCCCGTGTATCCATAGGTGTTGCCACTGGTTGAGGTCGTGAAGGACTGGGTGCTCAGCAGGGTGTTGGCGGCGTCGAAATAGGAAATCTGGATGGTCACCGGAACCGTGGCGGACCCGGTGGGAAGGGTGAAGGCCATGGCCTGAACGGCCTTGTCCGCCGTGAAGACATCCAGATCCGCATCATAGGTTCCGAAATCGATCCGCAATCCGACCGTCGAGGTGCTGTTGTTGGCGGCAATACGAAAGGTGCTGCTGGACGACGTGGAGTAGGTGATGTTGGACACCCCCACCGTCTGGCCGGTGCTCGGCGAATCGGTATACCGAAGCCGCACGTCCACCGCATTGATCGACGTGAAGTCAAAGACGTATTCGTTGGCCGTCGACTGATTTCCAGAAAATGCAAAATCGTGGATGGCAGAAAAACCCGGCAGGGCCTCCAGGGTCGACTCCGGGGTCGCCCCCGAGGCGACAGTGAGCGTCCGTCCAAGCGGATTGATGGCTTCCGACCCAGTAAAGGTGCCGGGATTGGTCACCACCAGAACGGCGGCGGAAAGTCCTGTCGAACCGGCGAGATAGGCCAGAACGACACTCAAAATGGGAGAAACAACCTTTTTCATATTCATGGGACCATTCCACAACCCGGTGACCGCCACGACCGCCATTTTACTGAATCGTTCAAGAAAACAGTGATCCCGTTTCCCCGGCAGGCCTTTCCGACCTCGGAACCGACACGCCGCTCCCGCCGGCTGCCAGCGGGGCGGTTTCCGATCCGGCCTCCGGGAACAAAGAACTAATATTTGTTGGCGGCCTTCAATGCGTTGAGGCGCCGTTGTTCGGCCCGGCGTTTTTCCACCGCGGCCTGGAAGAGTGCCGGCAAGGAGACCTCCCCGGAAAACGGCCGCACTTCGGAAAATTCGTAAACCACCTCGCCGATCTGCACCCGTTGGGGGAAGCCGTCCCCGGCCCGGATCCAGGCGATAAGGACGTCCTTTTCCGGAAGTTCAAATTCCGCGACGTTTTGAAGCTGGTATTTGTGACAGGGCTGTTTTCCGAGCGTCTCGACCCCGACGTAATTGCGGAGGCTGATCCAGCCCAGGGCGGGAAACGACCTGACCCGAAAATCAAAAAGGTCCAGGGGGGCTCCGTCCCGGGGCGCCAAAACGGCCACATCCCCGGCATTGTCGTGCTGTTGAAGGATCTGATCCTCGACGACGTAGAAGGTCTGCGTGTGTCCGTCCGAAAACCGGGTCGTTCCCTGTTGTACTCCGTTTCGGCCGATGCGCATTTCAAAACGCACGGGAACCACCCGACCGGACGAGGACTCCGGCGATTCGCCGCGCGGCGCGGTGGGGTTCCTGATCTCAAGGCTCCATTCGGAGCCGGCCGGCGGCATGCGAACCAGGGGTGGTTTGGGAGGCGGCACCTGGTCCTGCGCCATCACCGCGGTCAGGGCTGCCGCGAGAATCAAAACGAAAGACACAAACTTATTCATACACAGCCTCCCATTGCTGATCGACCACCCGGCCCGTATAGCGGTCGATGGCGATTGCGAGCCAGTACCGTTTCTCCCCCTCGACCACAAAGTTTTCCCCGGAGGTCCCGCCCACCAGACGTCCGCTTTGAGCCACCACATCAATCAAGAGGTTCCAGGTACGGGTCTGCGTGGACGAACCCAGCGCCCGCACCACGGCCTCGCGGTGGGACTTGATCTGGTCCAGGCCGACACCGCCGGAGGACAGAAAATTCACGAGGTCGGAGACATTGCGGGGCACGGTTGCCGTCGGCTGGCCCGAAGCAAAGGAATAGCTGAGGAATTCCTGGCTGAGTCCGGCGGGTTCAGCGAGGGGCAGGCCGCCGGCGGGATCCTGCGCGGTCCCCTGCAGCAGGCTTTGAACGACGGCCGGCTGACGACTCTGCAGACTCAGGCGTCCCGCCGTCACCGCCGGTTCGTCGACGACGGAAAACAGATCCAGCAGCGCCGCATCCCCGCTGGTTTCATCAAAAAAGCTGAGGCTCTTCCAGGGCGTGTCGCGGAACACATAACCGAGTTCGCCCACGGATTGGAACGGCCGCTGCAAAATGACCGGCCGGCGGGAATATCCCGCGGCGCTCAGATCCCGATAGGGATTGGCGGAGTCGTCCAGCCACCCGTCCGCGGGACGGTAGATGCCGTCCGGATCGGGAAAGTTGATGTAGTGTCCAACCGCACTGCTCTGGCTCCTGCCGCCCTGCGGCCAAAGCGCGGGAAAGATGGGCGAGGCGGCGGAGTTCGTGTAGGGGAACGGCGTGGACGTCTGGATGCGGTCGTTGGTGTTCGTCCAGGTCGGAGGATCGGTGATGGCGCGGTAATTTCCCATGCTCGGCCCCAGACGATTGGTCCGCGGATCCCAGAGCGCGGCGAAATAACAAAGGGTCAGCGAACTGTGCTGCAGCCGCGCGGCGGAGGCAAAGCTCGGACCGAAACCGATGGTTCCCATCAATCCCGACCCCGTGATGCCCTCGTTTCCGGCGAAGGTCGCATAGGTTTTCAGCCGGTTTGTCTTCGTGCGATACTGCAGCCGGATGATCAGGTCGTTCACTGTCACGCGAAAAATGGCGGCGTCCTTCTCCGGCCGGTCGTCCGGCCAGGTTCCCGGCGGGGATTCGTTTTGATAGGAATAAAGGGAAAAGACCTGGATGTCCTTGTTGGCCGTCGCATACGGCACGAGGGCGCCGAACCGATTGGCGGCCCCCGCGTCGCTGGCGGCGATGGGCTTCTCCCTGTAGGATTCAAATGCCGCAGACGGAAGAACAATCGGCGGCAGCCCGGCAAGGGACTTGTTCAACGTGCGAACCAGTTCCGTGTTGCTGCTGGCCCTGACGTCGGTGAGTGTTCCCCGGGCGATGTTCACCTCCACGGACGCCGGACTCTCTCCGGATGCCGGCGTCGAAGGCGCATGCGGGTTGAAAAACACCGGCGCCCAGATCATGTCGGCGGCGGTCAATTTGTTGGGCGTAACCGAAGTGTCCGTCTGACGCGGCGCGACCATCGCGATCTGATAAAAATACGGCAGATCCTCCACCCCGGCCACCTCCAGGCCGCCGTCCAGCGCAATGATGGTGGGATAGTTGTCACTGTCGGCCTGATCCACAATGCTCGCCCCGATGCGGAGAATCTGCAGGTCCTTGATGGATTCGTTGTAGGTCTGGTTGTTGGAACCGGCCAGCGTGGTTTGTTCGGCATGCTGTCCGAGGGAACCGGAGAGGAGCCCGGCTTTCAGGATCTCAAAAAAATTCGGCTCTCTCCGGGCCGCGGCCACCTCCGCAAGCGTCTTGATGGACAGCTGCGGTACCGCGGCGCCGTCGGAACCATAATAATCCCACCGTTCCTCAACGGGATTCCACTTCAGTCCGAAGCACGCAAGAATGGCCTCCTCACGATTCTCCGGAGAAAGCGATGGATCGAAGGCGGCCGGGTTGGGGCCGGAAGGACCGAGCCACGCGAGCTTTGCCAGCGAAAACCGCCGCACCAGCAACGGCTCCCCGGCCTCCGCCATCCGGGCGGGCTCCTTCGTTCCGTCATCCCGGTAATGCGGAATGGCTCCCCCGACCGTCAGTCGGACGGACGGGAGGTTGGGATTGGCCGGGGTGGGCTCCTCCGGACTCCAGGAGGGCGCGGTCAGGGAGCGCGAGAAGTGCGTGAGAAACGGCAGGGCATCCCGAAACCCCGTGTTCTGAACCGTGGCATATCGGATGAGATCCTGCCGGCTGTGGAAATAGTTGTTGGTGTAGGTCTGGGAACCTCCCCCGGCGTTGGTTGTCACCAGGGACATCAGGCCGGAACGGACCGCCGCGGCGGATATCCCGGGGTAGGGCGCGCCGGCGGAAAGGGCGAAATTGCGAAACGCAATGAAATCCGAGACATCCCCGCCGGGGATGTTCAGTGCGGAAAGGTCGGCGCCGGCCTGCGAGCCCTTCAGCGCATTGACCGAGGCGGAGCCGAGACCGGGAGGGTATCCGGCGGCATTGGCGTTGAGCAGGCCCCCGATGTCATAAACCTGATAGGCAAAACGGCCGATGACATTCGTCGAGGCCTCGGCGACCGGACCGGCCGTGCGACTGATGTAGATCCAATGCGGCAGCTGATCCGTCCCGGTCAATCCGGAACCGGACAGGAGCATGGGGACATTCCATCGATTGACGCCCACCTGCCGCCGATTGCGCGAAGGCTGCCCGGTGCCGTCTTCGGAGGCCCGGGGATCGACTCCGGGAACGCTCTGGCGGATGAGGTTGAAAAAGTTCGCATTTGTCGAAACCGCCGGCAAAACCCGACGCGCGGGAACGGCATTGGTATTGGCCCGTGGAAAATAAACCACCCTGCCGTTGTTCGTTTCGGAAAGGGAATGGGCCGGGTCCCGGATTTCCTCCAGAAAGAGCCCCGTCACATACTCGCCGGCGGTCCGGGCGAGCAATTCGGCCTCCGTGCGATGCACCCGGCTGGATTCGATGTTCCGGTTGGCGGTGACATGTGCAAAGAAGGCCACCGTCGCCACGGTGATGAGCACGATCAACGCCAGCACGACCACAAGCACCATGCCGCGCCGGCAAAGCAGGCGCCGTGAAGACCGGAAGGAGGGGGAGGAACGGCGCGGCATCATTTGAGGGAAAAGCTTCGCTGGGCGATCTGCAATGCGGAAACCGCCGGCCGGGGAATGCCGCCCAACTCTCCCGCCGAGACCGCCTTCGTCCACGCTTCCAGGGGCGTCTCGCCGACGGTCGGCGACGGAAGCAACGCCCCGATCTCCGCGGCCCCTGGCAGGCGCAGCGACTGGGAATCCAGGGCGGCCACCGCCACAATGAGGCCGACCACGCGCGACGGGGCATCCGCCGGATGAAGGGGAAGTCCGACAAACCCGTCCGGGATGGCCCGGCCAAAAAGGGAGCCCGTTCCCGCCTGCGTCACCGGCACCACATCGCCGTTTTCCAGCACCGCAACAGCTTCAAACCGCAGAATACCCGGCGCAATGACCGACGGGTCGGGTGAGGACGCCGCGCCGACGATCCGGTTGACCAGGTCGCTCTGCTCCCAGGTCACCTCCGCCCCGCGGCGAACCAACTCCCCGTTTTCCAGCCGGTAAACCACCGCCATGTTGCGGAAGCCCGCCACCCCGGAGGGGCCCCGGGTCTGGGTGAGAAAGGCCAGTTCGGTGTTGGAAGCCGTCGTTTTGGCAAAAAGCGTCAGCCCGTTTTCCGCAGCCAGTCCCTCAAGGTCCACGGCAAGCGCGTCCAGCACCGCCCGCGCGCGCTGCGTGGCATCCATCTGCTGCGTCACCGTCCGCGTGGTCTGGAGGGTGTGACTGGCGATCTGCGAGAGCAGAATCAACACCAGGGCAAACACCGCAACGGCGGCCAGCAATTCGATGAGAGTGAATCCGCGACGGTCCGGCATTCCGATCGGGAGGGTTGCAGGTTATTCCGGTGACCGAAAAACGACCCAGGTGGACACGGAGCCCTGGGCGTTGACCCAACGGGACTGATCCGCGTTCCAGATCGCCGCGTTCGGCCAAGCGACGGAGACCAGGGCGGCCCGCGTCGGCGAATCGCCCTGGGCGGGTTGGATTTCCACACGCGCCACCAAATGCCGGTCCGGAACCGACGCCGATGGGAGCCCCCCGAGGTTGAGATCCTCCAGGGTGACCGACGACCCGGCCGTGTCGGTCCACGTCAGGTTGGTATACGGACTGCCCGCCGCGTATTGGGCGGGATCGGTTTTTGTGGCTGCGCGAATCGCCTGGGCGATCTGTTCCATACACCGCGTCGCCCCCTCCTCCTGCCGGGTGACACGGACCGAAGCCAGCGCCGTGGGGAGCAGTCCGACCACCGCAAGAAGGCAGAAGGAGGCGATGCCAATGGCAAGGGCCACCTCGGCCAGGGAAAAGGCCCTGTCGAATTGGGACCGGTACGGGGAAAAATCCTTCATTGCAGACGGAGAATGTCCACGGTGCCAGTCGAACCTTCCACAATCAGGGCGGCATCGTCGGCGGAAGGAGATACCGTGTTCCCCCGCATTTCCCGAAGGCTGATGTCAATCAGGCGGTCGTAACCGTCGTTCGGCCCGACGACTCCCTGAAGAAGTGCCTCACCCCGCGGCGTGAAGGTCACCGAAAGACGGTCCTGGAAACTCGTGCCCCCCACGGCAAAGGCGATCCCCGCCTGATTCGTGGCCATGCTCGCCGTGGTGCGGTTCGGCGGCAGAAGGCTGCGGGTGTCGTCTTTCAGCGAGTTCCAGTCGGAAAGGGCCACGCCCCGGACCTTCACCACGCGGGTCAGGGCCGAAAGATTGGCGGAGTTGGTATTGGATCCACTGCCGTCCAGGGAGCAAACCGCCGCCGCATGGATCTCCGGGAAACCCGACACATTGGTCGACTGAAAACCCACCCACACATACGTCTGCCGCGCCACCGCCTCATTGCGGGCCAGTTCCAGCAGTCCGGCAATTTCGTAGGCCCCCTGCGTCATCGTCCGCGACCGGGTCAGCGCGTGAAAGGCCGGACTGGTGCACACCGCCAGGAGTCCCAGCACGGAAATCGTGACGAGCATTTCCACCAACGAAAATCCCCGCACGCGGACGCATCGCATCATTCGCTCGGAAACGGACAGGGTGGTGCGGGGGAGCTTCATCGGAATCGGTGGAAATTACTTCGATCAAGGGAGACTCTGGCAGGGATCGCCTTCTACAAGCCGGGGAAAACGATCTCGCAACAGAGAAACTCCACGGCCGAAGCATAACCGAATTCCTTCCCGGACCAAATGCCGGCTCACTGAATTCGTTCAGTAAAACGGGAGGACCTCCGAAGCCTCGGGGCCGCCCGGCGGGAGGCCGGCCCGGAACCCCTCAACCGTCCGCTGAGTCTCCTTCGGGCTCCGAAGGGGAGGGAATTTACCGGTGGAGGGGCTCGAACCCACACTCCCGAAGGAACGCGATTTTGAGTCGCGCGCGTCTGCCAATTCCGCCACACCGGCTTCGAGGAGAAGCCCAATGTTGCAGCATTTGGTTCTCCGCACAAAGCGAAAAAGGCGGGAATTTCAGGGTTTGAACGCCTTGGGAGGACCGAGGATTTCGGCGAGGATGATGGCTTTCCGCAACGAGGCGGGAGTGGACAGCAACTCGCGCACCCGCGGGGCTTCCGGAGCGGTCACCGTGGGGGCGGGCTCCCGGACGGCCGGGGCGATCCGCGACACCGCGGGCATGGCGGGAACGGGAGTCTGCGGGATTTCCGTCCTCGGGATCGGAGGGGGCCGCAGGACGGGCGGCGGCGTCTGCACGGCCGACTCAGGGACCGTTTCCTCCCGCCGGACCGGAACCGGGGGCGGTTCGGAATCGACCGGCAATCCCAGGGCTTCCATCAGCCGCCGCATGGATTCCTCGGGATTCGCGGGGGCTTCCGGAACCTCCTCGCGTGCGGATTCCGGCAATTCCTCCGGGGCTTCCCCGCGCTGCTGCATGCGCTCGAGTTTTCGCCGTTCCCGGAGCTCGGCGGATTTCTGGATCAGCCAATTGATGAAGCTGATCAGAGCAATGATCAGGATGAGAACGAGCTGATCCATTGGCTAATCCCGGTTCATGAATGAAGGTGCGCGGCGGTCCGACGCCCGACGGCGGCGCCGCCCGTCAGCCCTGCGAGCCTCCCTTTTCCGCCCCGGCGATGGCTTCGCGCATGGAGGTGTCGGACTGCAAATTTTTCATGCGGATGTAATCCATGATGCCAAGGTTGCCGCTGCGGAAAGCCTCGGCCATGGCGAGCGGAACCTGGGCCTCGGCCTCGACCACCTTGGCGCGCATTTCCTGGGTGCGGGCCTTCATTTCCTGTTCGCTGGCGACGGCGGCGGCGCGGCGCATTTCGGCCTTCGCTTGGGCAACCACCTTGTCCGCCTCCGCCTGCTGGGCCTGCAGGTTGGCGCCGACGTTTTCGCCGATGTCCACGTCGGCAATATCCACGGAAAGAATTTCAAACGCGGTGCCGCTGTCGAGTCCCTTGGCCAGGACGGTCTTGGAGATGCGGTCCGGGTTTTCCAGCACGTCCTTGTAGGAAACGGCCGAGCCGATGGAGGTGACGATGCCCTCGCCGACGCGGGCGATGATGGTTTCCTCGGTGGCGCCGCCGACAAAACGGTCGAGGTTCGAGCGGACGGTCACGCGGGCGCGCACCTTGACGCCGATGCCATCCCGGGCCACCGCATCGATGGTGGTCTTTCCGGAGGCCGGATTCGGACAGTCGATCACCTTGGGATTGATGCTGGTGCGGACGGCTTCCAGCACGGTTTTGCTGGTGCCCTTGATGGCGAGGTCGATGGCGCAGGCGCGGTTGAAGTCGAGCGCAATGCCGGCCTTGTCGGCCGCAATGAGGGCGAGAACCACGTGGGTGACATTGCCGCCGGCGAGATAGTGCCCCTCAAGGGCATCCGTGCTCACGTCCAGGCCCGCCCGGATGGCGGTAATGCGGCTGTCCACGATCAGTCCCACCGGCACCCGGCGCAGGCGCATGCCGATGAGCCGGGAAAACCCGACCGGTGCTCCCGCCAGCTTGGCACGCAGCCAGACCCCGAAGAAATTGATGATGACGATGAAGAAAACGAGGCCGATGACGGCCACGATTCCCAATAGACCGAAGGTGATGAGAGTCCCCATGGCAACAGGATTTGGCCCGCTACCTTACCCTTGCTTCGGGAATCGGCTACACCTTTTTTCGCACAAGGACGCGCAAGCCCTCCTCCCGGACCACCACCACCGGCTCCCCGGGCTGGACAAAATCCCCTTCCGAAACCACATCCACCTTGCGTCCTTCGATGACCGCCGTGCCGGCCGGTCGCAGGGCGGTGAGCGCCCGGCCCTCCTTTCCGAGCAGCCGGGCCGCCGACGTTCCCTGCCGCCCCGCAGGCGACGGAGGATGCAGCGTGATGCGTCGTCCGAGGGACGTGTGGGGAAAGGCAAACATCCAGACCACCAGCCCCACGCCGGTCAGTACGGCCAGGGCGACCGCAACGAGCGTGCCCCCGAAAAATCCATAGGCGCCGAACGCCACCACCGCCGCAGCGACCAGACACAACCCGCCCAGCAGTCCGAGAATCAGACCCGGGACAAAAACCTCCGCCGCCAGCAGGAGAAATCCCACCAGGCTGAGAAGGAGAATCGATTCAAACGCGCCCATCAAATCATTCGTCCTGGGGACCGATGGTGCGTTCGCCGGTCAAAACCTCCTGCACCGTGCCGACGGCGCGCAGGGTCGCATCCCTCACCTTGAGGGCGGTGCGCTCCACGGTGCCGCCGACGGCGCCGATCACCCCGCCGATTCTCCGCTCGACACTGGAAACCTCCTCCTCCACGTCCTCCTCGACATCCTGCCGGACAACGGCGGAGGACGGACGCAACGGCGCAATGATGGAACCATCCTCGGCCGAAATCTGCATCGAACCGACCTGGGCGCCCATGTTGTCGTAAAGGCGCAGGATCCACATCGGGGCGCCGGTGACATTGTTGGTGCGCAGCGTGTAATCGAGCCAGTTGAAGCCGATGCGCCGGTTGGCAGCCTGGCGGTTGGCGATGTCAAACGCGCGGTCGGAATCAATCTTGAAACGGGCCAGATTGATGGGACGCGCCCCGGCCACGCCGGGATATCCCCGAAGCGGGGTGCGTTCGGAAACAATCACGTCGCCCGAAGTCACAACCTCCTTCACCCCGCCGCGGGCGCCGGGATCGCTGTAAATCACCTTCCATTCCGAAGGACGCGGCTCGCCCCGCTCACCGATCACCTCCACCAGCGCCGCCGGAGGACGGACAACCTTCTGCGCGGTATTGATCGCCAGATGGGCCGGACCGCCGTCCGCCCGCACGGGCGAAACCGCCGCGAGGAAAGAAAGGAAAACGAGGATTCGTTTCATCGGCGCAAATGATCATGCAGGAGCGGCGGATTTTCCACGGAATTTTCCGCCTTTTCCCGGAAGGTCCCTTCCCGTCGGCGCTCCCGCGTCAGGGCTGAGTCACCTTGATGTCCCGGATGGAGATGGTTCTGCCGGGCCGGGCCAGATTGCCCCACTGGAGGCCGAGGGTCGCGGGTTCGCCGTCCTTGACGGTGAATTCCACCACATATTCCTTCCAGTCCCCGTCCAGGGTGAAGAACTTGCTGGCCAGAACCTCGCGTCCGGAAGGATCCGCGACCCGCACACTGATCGTGCAGTCGCCCGGCTCCGCCCTGGCCAGGAAGCTCAGCACATTTTCTCCGGGAACCGCCGACGGAATTTCCGCTCTCAGCTTGCTGCGCCAGGCTTCCATGGCCTCATCGGGAAACTGGAGGCGAAGCACCGGGATTTTGTCGGGTTCCTCGGTGACAACTTCCGCCCGGGCTCCCCGGTCGGCGGGAACGGTGACCTTCAGGGACGCCAGGTCGATGACCTGTTCCCCCGCCCGTGCCGATTCCCCGCCGAAACACAACGTAAAAAAGGCCGCAAGGACCAGGGGACGGCACCGCAGAAAAGCCCCCGCAGGGCGAAAAGGGAATCTTGCCATTCCCTCCTTTTTAACACGCCGGGATTCCCGCCGCCAGCTTCAATCCGGACGCCGTGGGGATATGACCCATGGACCCATAGAACCTATTCAAGACCCACAGGTCCCATCCCCCCGGGCGACGCGGCACAAAATTCCCGGGAGGCTTTTTATGCGCGTCGGTTTGGCCGTGATCCGGATGAAACCTCCGTCTCCCCCGGGTACCCCGCCCGCCGCGGCTCGCGCCGGAAAATCCCGCTGGCTTCGCCGGGAGGAAGATGAGAAAATTCCCCGATGCCTGCGGAAGTCGAATCGCTTCGCAAATCCCTCCAGATCTACAAGGGTCTGGTGGAGGTGAGCGGGCTCATCAACTCCATCACCGATTACAACGAACTTCTGCGGGCCATTCTCGACGTGGCCCGGCGGGTGGTCCTCGCGGAAGCGGCGTCCCTGTTTTTCGTCGACGACACGGGCGATCTCAACCTGGCCATCGCCTCATTTTGCGAGGGACAGTTTGCCGAGCCCAAGATTCGCGTGCCGCGGGGCCGGGGCATTGCCGGCTGGGTGGCGGAACGCGGAGAGAGCCTTCTCATTCCCGATGCCTACGCGGACGACCGCTTCTACAAGGACGCCGACAAGCAGACCGGCTTCCGCACGCGATCGATCCTGTGCGCGCCGTTGAAATTCGAAGGCCGGGTCATCGGGGTGCTGCAGATCCTCAATCCGCGGGACAAGCCCGCCTTCGAGGAGGAGGACCTCGAGGGATTCACGGCCTACGCCAACCTCACCGCCACGGCGATTGAAAAACTGCGTTCCGTGGAGCGCATGCGCGCGCAGGAACGGGTGGAGCGCGACCTCGCAATCGCCTCCGACATCCAGCGCGAGCTGCTCTCCCGCGCCATTCCCGCCGACATCGTGGGCGCGCACTTCGCGGCCTTCAACGAAGCCGCCTCCAACGTCGGCGGGGATTTTTACAACGTCTTTGTCAAAAACCCCTACGAGATCTACTTCGCCATCGGGGATGTCTCCGGCAAGGGCATTGCGGCGGCCCTCCTCATGGCCCAGACGCTCAGCGCGATGCAGTTCGTTTTCGCCGCCACCACCAGCCCGGCCGACGCACTGGTCAAGTTGAATTCCACGCTGAATGAGCGGATTGTACGGGGAATGTTTGTCACCACCCTTGTGGGCCGGCTGACCCCCGGGTCGGGCCGCGCCGAAATTGCCAGCGCCGGACACTGCAGGCCGGTCGTGCTGCGGGCCGACGGCCGCGCCGGCGAGGTCGAAACGGAGGGCGCCCTGCCGCTGGGCATTTTGCCGAAGGTGGCCTACCGTCAGGGCAGGATCGACCTGGCTCCCGGAGACCTGCTGATCTGCTACACGGACGGACTCTCCGAATCGCGCAACCCCGGATCGGAAATGTTCTTCGAGGAAAAGATTCTCTCCGCGCTGGACGGTCTCCCATCCGCATCCCCCCAGGACGTCATCGATCGCCTGGTGGAGGCGGAACGCGCGCATCGTGGCAACGGCCGCCGGCTTGACGACCTGACCATTCTGGTGGGAGGCCTGACATGAAACGCAAACTCACCTTTGCAAGCGACACCTGCCAACTGGCCGAGGTGCGCCGCGAGGCCCGCGCGTTCCTGGCCGAATGCGGATTCGAAGAATGCGCCGCCGAGCTCCTGATTCTTGCGCTCGACGAGGCCTGCACAAACATCATCCGCTACGCCTATTCCCACGAATGCCATCCCATCCGCCTGCAGATGGAACGGTTGCGCGACCGCGTACGCTTCGTGCTGCGCGATTACGGAAAATCCTGCGACCCCAGCAAAATCCGCAGCCGCGCCCTGGAGGACGTCCGCCCGGGAGGAGTCGGCGTCCACATCATCAAACAGGCCTTCGACATCGTTTTGTACAATCCCCGCCCCCGCGGAACCCAGTTGATCCTCGAGAAAAAATTCGCCGGGGAACTCATGTCCCAGCCGTGACCCGCGGGATGCGGGCCGGACGCGCCCTTCCACGGGATCCACTTCAATACAGGTAGTGTCGCGGCAACTGGAAGGCGTTCTCGATGTGGCGGATCTCCGGCGGCGAGGTCATCACCACCTCCACCACGTCAAACCGGAAGGTGATGTCCGGCATGTCCAGCATCTCCAGCCAGGTCATCGCACCCCGCAGGATGAGACGCCGTTTTTTGCGGTCCACCGCGGAGAACGGACGGCCGAATTCCTCGTCGCTCCGGGTTTTCACCTCCACGAAAACCAGTTCGTTGTGGGCCTTGTCCCGGCACACAATGTCCACCTCCCCGCCGTGCGGGGCGCGAAAATTGCGGTAAAGGATTTTGTGGCGGTGACGCCGAAGGTAGTCGACCGCCGCCTGCTCGCCCCTCCGGCCCAGCAGGAGATGGGGCGGCTCGGGGCGACGCCGTGAAAACCACCGGACCATCCGGGAAAGGACGCTCATGAAAGCATCCCACCGAAACCCCACGAACGCGGCAATTCCCCAAAATGGGGGGATGCCCCCCCGCAAAAGGGCAATGCATGTTTGAATGAAGAGACCGTTCAAAAACGGTTTCCTTCCGGCCGTGCGGACTTCCGGCTGTTCACGGTTTTATGCGGCCGATCACGACGGCCATTCCCCCCCACCAGCGAAACCGCCGGGGACGGCAGCGCCATCAACGGGGACAAGAAGGCGATTCTGCCGTGTCTGCCGCCCCGCGTCGAAAAGAACAACACGCGGCAGGGTCCGATCTTCGTCTGCCCCGACGCCCGATACGAGGGGTATGCAAACGCGATTTTTCCCGTCCGCCGCGAACGCCTTGGTCGGCCCGCACAGCAGGAAACCCAGACCGACGCCCCCCGTGAGCGTCTCCCGGAAAATACCGCGGATGCGCCTTCAATAGGGCGGCCAGCACGGAGGACGTTCCGCCGGACGCGGCAGGAAGGCGCCGGACCAAAACCGTCGGGCATGCTTGCCTCATGGAGCGTTTCGTTTCAAACCGCCCCGCGCTGAGCCTCCAGCATTCCGCGGATCTCGTTCATCCTCCGGCGGCCAAGATGATAAAAGAGAATGAGCACGAGCGCCGCCAGCCAGAACACCAGCGGCAGCGTGATGAAAACCCACTTGAGACGCCCGACAATCTCCGGCGATTGGGCGGCGAGTTTCACGTTGAATCCCGAGAACTGCAGCGCCCAGCCGCCGATGCCGGCTCCCGCCACCGATCCCACCTTGGCAAACCAGGAATACACGGCGTTGAGCGAACCTTCCCGTCGCCGTGAGGTGTGCACCTCGTCAAAGTCCGCCACGTCGGCCTTCATCGAAGGAATGAACATCCAGATCGCACCGATCGCGCCCGTTTCGAAGACGGCCGGCAGCAGCTGGAGGTACGGCATGTCGGGACGCAGGCAGACGATGTTCAGCAGATGCCCGCCCAATGTCGCGGACAACATGAGGGCGACAATGATCCTCTTGTCGAGACGCTCACCCAGCCATGTCCAGAGAGGGATGCCGAGGATGCCGAAAATCATCACTAGGGTCGATTTCCAGCCGCCGATGATGAAGGCCCGGGCGGTGTCCCCCTGGTTGACGTAATAAATGTTCACATACTGACCAAGGGTGCTGCTGATGGCGTTTCCCAGAAGAAGGAAAAAACTGATACCGATGAGACTCCAGAGCGGGGCACAGCACAGGGATTCCGCAAGGCTTTTCCAGATCGATTCGCGGGTTTGAGCGATCACCGCCTTTTCGTAATAACGTTCCTTCACGAAGACCGCGGGCAGGATTCCCAGGACCAGGATCAGGATCGCGATCCCCCAACTGCAGGCGCGCACCCCCTCGACCACATCCGGCTTGCCGGTTTCCGGGTTCAGGAACCAGCTTGAGGTCGCGATGGCCAGCACCCAGCCGCCGGCGAAATAGACAAGTTTCCCGGCAAAGGCCACCCACGCCGCCACCCTCGTCCGCTCGTCGTAACTCGGGGTGAGCTCCATCTGGAGGCTGTAAAAACTGACCCCCCAGACCGAATAAGCCGTGAAATAAATGCAGCCGAAGACGCTCAGCACAACCAGCGCGGTGGTGGAGTCCGGCCCGACCGGCAGCCGCCAGAGCAAAAGATAAAGAACGGCGGTGAGCACCCCGCCGGCGAAGATGTAGGGACGGCGGCGTCCCCAGCGGGTCCGCGTGTTGTCGGAAATGTTGCCCAGCACCGGATCGACAAAGGCGTCGCAGGCCCGCAGGATCATCAGCACGGTGCCCAGCACGGCCGGCGCCACGCCCAGGCCGATGTTGAAAAAGGGCATCCACAGCAGGCTCGTCGTCATGTTCGACGCGAGATAGTCGACGCAATATCCCGCACTGAAGGCGAACTTCTGCAGCGCGGGCACGCGGTCGGAAGGGGCGATGGAGGATTTCATGGACGGGAACCACCGGCCCTCCGGGGGATGGGACGCGCCATCCCGGTCGACACGCTTCTCATCATGCGGCAAGTTTCGCAAAAGCCCGGCGCACGATGGCGCGGGCGTCATTCCTGTAGGCCCCAGCCAGATCGTCGAACGGCTGTCCGAGGCGCGACCGGATCCGGCAGATGATGAGGTGCAACTGCCACAAATGATCCTCGCGCACCTCGATGCCGGTGCGATTGCGAAGTTCGACCGGCTTCTCCTTCCGCAACGTTCTCCAGATGGACCGCGAGGGTTCCAGCAGCCGGTCCGGAAGCGGATGCCTGATCAAAAGGTCGGCGATTTCCGCCGCCTCCCGGAAGGAAATGCGCCCGGCCAGCGCGAGCCGCTCAAGGGTCAGCGCCAGCGCGGTGCGCACGTTGAGAATGGCCGACGGATCATCGGCCAGCTCCCGGAGCCGCCCGAGACAACGCGACGTCCCGCAGCGCCGCAGCAACACCGCCGCCAGCAGCCAGAAGGGAATGTCAATTTCCTGGCCGTGCGCTCCGGTGTTGTCCTTCGACGGGGGAAGCCCCTCCTCGCGATCCGCAATGGCCTGCACCAGGCGCGGCTCCGCAATGGTGTCATTCCACATCGCCAGCACGGTCGCCGCGTAAAACGAGACCGTGGCGGACGGATGCCGGAGGGCGTCCCGCGTGATCCCGCCGTAGCGCTCCCGGTCCTGCATAATCCGCCAGAGATGAATGCCGGGACGCCCCTGTCCGAGCAAACGGGCGGCCTCCCCGACCGACAGCTCCGGGACTTCGGCGCGGGAAGGACCCGCGGGGTCGCGGTCCAACCGCGACCGCAGTTCGGAAAGATCAACCTCCCGCGAGCGGCCTCCGTTCCCGACCGCCAGCGCCGCGGCCACGCCGGCCGCCTCCCCCAACCGCTGCATGTCCCGCTGCATGCGCACGGCATAGGATGCCGTGACCTCCATGCCGGAAGCCCGGCAGGCGATCCACACATTCTGCAGTTCTTTCGGCAGAAGCATGCGGTAAGGCAGGTGGGCCTTCAAAGGATGTCGAAACAGCCGACACACCCAGTAGAAGAAAATCGCCTCGTCGTCCTCAAACTCGTAATCGATGGAATGCGTGTCCGCTATCGCCCCCGCCTGACCAATCGTATCCGGAAAGGGAGTGTGGTTCACGAGATTGGAGAAGGTCAGAATGTAATCGGTCTCGATCTGACGCGATTGCCGGACACCGATCAGCGGCGCAATGGCAAAGAGGTTGCAGTTCGGCGCGAGACGCCCGGCATACTGGGAGACTCCCTCCAGGCGGGCGCGGGAAAGGTCCTCCGGATCGGTCGAATCGACCCACCCCGCATCGAAGTTCTCCGTATTGACAATCAACCGGTCATCGCCCGTCCGGAAAACGAGGGCCGGCTGCGAATAAGCCAGCGGACGCCCATCCCCCGCACGTCCGCTCCGGTATGCGTTCCCCGCAAACGCACACAGGTCGCCATCCCCCGTGCAGTCAATGAACGTGGCGGCCTCGATGCGGACCGGCCCGTCATCGCCCGCCATCACAATGGCATCAAGGGTGCCCTCCGGACCCTGCTCGACTCCGCAGAGGAGCATGCCGTTCAAGAACCGCACCCCCGCTTCCTGGAAGGCTTCGAGGATCGCCAGCTTCTTGCTCTCGTAATGCCAGCGATGCTTGGATTTCGCTTCCCCCTGCAGCAGAACATCCATCGCAAAGGTGCGCCGGTCGATTTCCACCTGCAGCCCCCCCTCGAGACCGTGGAAGTACGCGGAAATGGCGGCGCCGGTGCCCACACCGCCGGGAAAGGAGGCGAACTCCAGCGCGAGAACATCCGCCCCCTGCCTGGCGGCCGCGAGGGCGGCAAGGGCTCCCGAAGTGCCGGTTCCCACCACCGCCACCTCGCAGCGCAGACTCCGGGCGCCCCGGGCGGGCGCCGGAGCCTCCGGGACGTTCCCGGGGCTGCGCGACGGAGCCCCCGTCCGAAGCCATGCGGCGGCCCGGTCGGACCCCCAGGAAAATCTCGCGGCAAGCGAAGCAAAGGAGCCGGACGAAAACGCCGGACTGAGATTCAGAAGGTTGTCCGGCCGGTTGAGCACCGGGGGGCGCCCGGTTTCGCCTTCATAAAACGGAAACGCCCGGGTGGAACACTGGCTCACAATCACCTCGGGCGTGGCACAAACCGCCTCCCGCATCCGTCCGAGAATTCCGATCACCGTCCTGTGCCACGGCTCCCCCGCATCCACCCAGCTGAGACGCCGCTCGGTCGCCCGCAGGGATCGGGAAAGCTCCAGCCCCTCCTGGCGGCAGAACTCCGCCAGCTGAGCGTCATACCGGTCCCAGACCATCGACTGAAGACAGATGGTTTGCATGATCCTCGCGGTTCTCCTTTCCGTCCGATTCCCCTCGTCCCACAACACGCCAAGCACGCCGTTCTCGGAGGCATCCACCCAATGGTGCGCCCGGAGCCGACGGGATCCCGCCTTGGTCGCCACGGTGAGGGAGTGGATGCCGCCGGACACGGCACAAAGGGCCGCGGGCATCGCATAAAACAACACCCGAAAGGGCGATTTCCCGGTCGCGATCTCCCAGGCGGCGTGGACCTCGGTGGCGGCAATGTCCAGAAAGGCGTCATTCTTCACGGGCAGGGATTGCCGCCACTGCCGCCAGGCGGGATGCCCGTCCCCGCCCGCCAATACACACTGCAGCGCCTGGGTCGATTCCCAAAGCAACTGGCCGCTCGGCTCCAGCAACAATACCGACCGACCGACCGCGGCCAATTCCCGGGCCGCCGCCCAGCCGATGTAACCGCCTCCCACGACAATCACATCAAACACGGAATCGAAGACGGAAACATAAGGGGTGCCGGATGACAGGGGCTGCATAGGGTCCTTATGGCACGGACGTTCCCGGGGATCACGGAAAGCTTCATTCAAACATTCGAATTTTGGCATCCTTCCGGTTCCCCGATTGGAAAGCGATGCCACCTGCACGCTGAATTTCAAACTGACCCGCACCGCATCCGGAGCCACTTTCGCCTGCGGCCTTCCGGAGTTTCCCGGATACGAGGCGACCTTCGATGAAACCGCCGGCGACATACTTTCCCGTTTCGAATCATCGTGATGTACGGGGCACGAAGCGGCATGGGCCGCTTCATTCTGGAACGGATCACAATCGGGAGGCGGCAATCCGGGAACGCCCTCCCGCGCGCCGCGGCGATGGGCGCTCCGCCGGCTTGCCGCCGAGAGACGGGGAAACCTCCGGCCCGGCGGGGCGGAGGGTCGGGCCGTCGCGAAAGGCCCCCGTGATCATGGTGGATCGCGGCGTGTCGGGCACGCCGTACGCCTGTTCGTGAATGAGTGAAACCAGAAAGTTCACCGCGTTGGAGGCCAGGGTTTCCACCTTGGTGTCGAATCCGGCAAACAGTTCCTCACGGTCCCTTTTAACCACGGACCACGTCGACAGCAGCGAAAAGCCGAGCTGCCCGGGAATCCTCCATCCCCGTTCCACAAGCACGTCATACTCGGAGGCATAGGAAATGAGCACATCAAGTTTTTCCCGGCGCACCCAGCGCTCGAAGGCGGTTCCCTGCTTCGGGTCCCCGCTGAAAATCGGGATGGGCCGTTCCGGACCGTTGCGGCTCTGGTCCAGCAAATAGGCGGCATGCAGCATGCCGCGCGTGTTTTCGCTGGCCCTTTGCGGCAGGCTCAACCCAATCCGCCGGTACCCCCGTTTTCGCAACTCCTCCAGATGCGCCAGCATGTTCTGGAAATGGTCAAACACCGCCCGGTGAAACCTCGGCTGACTGACGGAAAATCCATAGGCCACCGTGATCCACGGGCCCCAGTCTCCGTCCAGTACGGTGTTCGGATTGCGCATGGGGCCGATGAGCACGCCCCGCAGGCCGCTGTTTCGCCAGATCGCTTGGAGCCGCCCGATGTTCATGCCTTTTTCCCTCAGGTTGAACGGGATCAGACGGTATCCAAGACGTTCCGCCTGCCGGGCGGCACTCCGGTGGACGATGGAGGCCAGCGACTCCGGCTTCATCTCCTGATCGACAAGATAGGCCAGCCCGCTGTGCACGTCTTTCGGACGGGTCGCGCTCCGGTAGGCGCACAGGGCCCGCATCATCGCATCGGGCACATACCCCATCCTCTCGGCCAGTTGCCGGATCCTCTCCCGCGTGGCCGGTCGAAGCCGGGGATCGTTGCGCAGGGCCAGCGACACGGTGGAAAAATGCACCCCCGCCTCGGCGGCCACCTGTTTGATGGTGACTCTTGCCATAAGCCGAAGGGGCATGCTCGAAGGCGCCGGAGTGCCGGTCAAGGGGAAAGATTCTAATGTTTGAATTCTTAAACGAATGACGCCGACTGCGGTCCCCGCGCCCTTGGGCACAGCCCATGCCCACCGCCTTCACCCTGCTGGAAGCCCTGGAACACGTCCACTCCCTCCGCGGCCCGCCCCGACATCGAACTGACGAGCGGCCCCGTCCGCACGCGACGGCGCGGGCCGGGAACCCGTCAAACCATCTCGCAGGCGAGCCGGATGGCGGCGATCATGCTGTCGGGCCGGGCGAGGTTTTTCCCGGCGATTTCGAAGGCCGTGCCGTGGTCGGGGCTGGTGCGGGGATAGGGCAGTCCGAGGGTGACATTCACCCCCTCGTCAAAGGCATGCAGTTTCAACGGAATGAGCCCCTGGTCGTGGTACATGCAGAGGACCCCGTCAAACTCCCCGCCGGCCGCGCGATGAAAGAGGGTGTCCGGAGGATAAGGACCGGAAATACGCGCCCGCGATTTCCAGAGCGCCTGAAGCTCGGTCACGGCCGGCCCGATGATCTCGATTTCCTCGCGGCCCATTTCGCCCTCCTCCCCGGCGTGCGGATTGAGTCCGGCCACGGCGACACGCGGACACTCCCATTTCCGGCGGCGGAGGAACTCGACGAGCAGTCCGCCCACGCGGACGATTTCCTTCCGGCTCAGCAGGGCGGGAACATCCTTCAGCGGCACGTGTACGGTGGTCAGGGCCACCGTCAGCGCCCCCCCGGTGAGACACATGGCGAAGTTTTGCGTGCCGGTGCGATCGGCAAAAAACTCGGTCTGTCCGGGAAACCGGAACCCCACCTCATACATGGATTTTTTCGAGATGGGACCGGTGACCACGGCCTGGATTTCCCCGCGCTTCGCCAGGCGCACGGCTTCCTCCAGGGTTTCGAAGGCATGCCGGGCGGACTCGCGGGTGGGATGTCCGGGTTGAAACCGGTCGGTTTCGCCCAGAACGCGGTAGCCGAACCCCTCGGGCAGGCGTCCGGAGACGAGGGCGCCGCGAATGACCTCCGGGCCGATGCCGGCCGGGTCGCCGCAGGTGAGGCCGATGACGGGTTTCATTTCGTGCGCGGAGGCGACGGCGGCGCGGCGCGGCGTCGCCGGAAGCTTACGACAGGATCTTGATGTAGGCCTTCTGGCGCAGGCTGTCGAGCCAGCGGTCCTGCGCCTTCCGGCGCTCCTGCTGGGTGAGGTTGCGCTCGATTTCCTCGCGGACTTCGCTGATGGGCTTGACGGTGGCGTTTTTCTTCGCCTCGACCATCATGATGTAATAGGAATCGCCGATCTGGACGACCGGGCTGATCTCCCCGGGCCGCAGGGAAAAGGCCACCTTGGTGATTTCCTCGTTGAGCATGTCGCGCTCGACCCACCCCCAGTCGCCGCCGACGTCGCGGGTGTCGTCCTCGGAATACATCCGGGCGATGCTTTCAAAATCGCTGCCCTGGACGATCTTTTCGCGGATTTCCCGGGCCAGCTCCTTCTTGCTGCCGACGGCGGGAATGTCCCCGCTGTTGCCTTCGCGGATGATGATCATGCGCAGGCGAACCTGCTCGGGCGTGGCAAACTTGGCCTTGTTCTTGTTGTAATAATTCTGAATCTGGGTCGGCGAGATGACGAAGTTGTCGCTCATCTTCGACTGGCGCATCGCCTGCACGATGATCTTTTCCTTCTCGATCTCCTTGAAGCGCGTGAGGGTGTAACCTTGGGCCTGGAGGGTGCGGACGAAGGCGGAACGGTCGCCGCCGAATTCCTCGCGAATGATGCTCTGCACCCGGTCATCCACGACGTAATCGGGAATGTTGGCGCCCTTTTCCTGCATTTTGCGGAATTCCTGCAGGATGAGCTGGCGGTCGATGAGATCCTTGAGCGCGGAGAGGCGCATTTCCTTCAGTTTTTCCTGAAGTTCGGCCCCCCGGTACATCTGACGCAGGGCCTGCTCCCGGCTGCCCACGAGGTCGCGCACCTGGGAGATCGTGATGACGTCGTTGTTCACGATGGCGGCGATGCCGTCGATCACCTCGGCCCTTTGAGCATGAACGCCGCCGACCAAAGCCAGCAAAAGGATGGTGAAAACTGCGAGGCGTTTCATGGAACAGGTATCGAATCGAGATGGGTCAGAATCTCGCGCAACCTAGAATCCGGGTCCGGCGAGGTCAAGCGGGGAAACCTGCCCCCCGGCTGGAGGAGTTCGCGGCGTTGCGTGAGCATGATCCGGCCGTCCCGGGACTCGACCATGGTAATGCGGCGGCGGGCCGCCTCCAGGCGGATGAGGGCGCAAATCAGGGCATTTTCGGCGGGAACGGGCAGCGGACCGAACCGGTCCCGCCACTCGGCCCGGAGGGCGTCGATGGCGGCGCGATCCGGCGCCTCGGCCAGGCGACGGTAGCAGGCGATGCGGGTCTGCGGGTCGAAGATGTAGGCCGTGGGCAGAAACGCGCCGGCCCTTTCCCCGGGTTCCCTCCGCCACTGGGTCTCGTCCGTGGTGAGAAAGTCGAGGCGCAGGCCGGCCGGCACGCGCGGCCCCTGTCGCACCCCCTTGAGGGTGTCGACGGCATGCTTGAGCAGCTTGCAATAGAGGTCGAAGCCGACGGCGATGATATGACCGCTCTGGGCCGTGCCGAGAAGGTTGCCCGCGCCGCGGATTTCCAGGTCGCGCATGGCGATTTTGAATCCCGATCCGAGGTCCGAATACTGCTTGATGGCGGAAACGCGCTTGCGGGCCGCCCCCGCCATCAGATCGCGGGGCAGCATGAGATAGGCATGGGCCTTGACCTGGGACCGGCCCACCCGTCCGCGCAGCTGATACAGGTCGGCGAGTCCAAACAAATCGGCGCGGTCAATGATGATGGTGTTGGCGTTCGGGATGTCGAGGCCGCTTTCAATGATGGTCGTGGACACCAGCACGTCCGCCTCGCCGGAGACGAAGGTCCGCATGACGGCCTCGAGTTCGCTTTCACTCATCTGGCCGTGGCCATAAACGACCCGCGCGCCCGGACAGAGCTCCCGGATGCGGGCCGCCACCCCTTCGATGGTGCTCACGCGGTTGTGCAGAAAATACACCTGTCCGCCGCGGGCCAGTTCGCGCTGGATGGCGTCGCGGAAAATGCGTTCGTCGTAGGCGCAGACAATCGTTTCGACGGGCTGGCGGTTGGCCGGCGGGGTTTCGATCACCGACATGTCGCGGGCGCCCATCAGGGCCATGTAAAGGGTGCGCGGGATGGGCGTGGCCGAGAGCGTCAGGACATCGACCTGGCGGAAACGCTCCTTGAGCATTTCCTTGTGTTTCACGCCGAAGCGCTGTTCCTCGTCAATGACGACCAGGCCGAGGTTTTTGAAGGCCACATCCGGGGAAACCAGCCGGTGGGTGCCGACCACCACGTCGACCTCGCCGGTGACCAGTCCCTTGAGCACCTTTTGCTGCTCGGCGGCGGTGCGGTAGCGGCTGAGCAATTCCACCCGCACCGGATAGTCGCTCATGCGCTCGCGCAGGGTCTGGTAATGCTGTTGGGCGAGCACCGTGGTCGGGGCGAGAAGGACGGCCTGCCGGCTGCCCATCACGGCCTTGAAAATGGCGCGGATGGCGACCTCGGTTTTTCCAAACCCCACGTCGCCGCAGATGAGGCGGTCCATGGGACGCTCCGACTCCATGTCGGCCTTGGTTTCGGCAATGGCCCGGAGCTGATCCTGGGTCTCCTCGTAGGGAAAGGCGTCCTCGAATTCCTGCTGCCAGCGCGTGTCGGGCGCAAAGGCGTGGCCGGGGATGGTGTCGCGTTCGGCCTGCAAACGGAGCATGCGGGCGGCGTAGTCGAAGATCGACTGCTGGGCCTTTTTCTTCGCGCGCTGCCAGCGTCCGTCGTTGAGATCGGAAAGCTCGGGGTGTTTTTTTCCCAGGCCGACGTAACGGGCCACCTGCCAGGCCTGGTCGAGCGGCACGTAGAGGCGGGCGTCATTGGCGTATTCCAGCGCAAGCACCTCGCCCTCGTCGGTGCCGGGCGGTTTTTGCAGGCCGAGAAAACGTCCCACGCCGTGCTCGAGATGCACGACGTAGTCGCCGGGCTCGAACTCCGTGAAGTCCACCGCGGCCCGTCCGGAAAGGACGCGTTCGCGGCGGAGGGCCAGGCGGCGGGACCGCATGACCGCCGAACGTCCAAACAACTCGGCGTCCGACAACACCGCCAGCTTCGCGGCCGGAAACACGAAGCCGCGCGCCACCGGGAGCTTGAGAAACTCCAGCGCCGAAACCTCGCATTCATGTTCCTCCGCGAGTTCGCGAAAGCGCTCGATCTCGCCCTCGCTGGCGGCGGCGATGACCACCGACCAGTTGTCCGCGCGCCACCGGTCGAGCTGACGGAAAAAGCGGTCGCGCCGCACGGCGTCGAGCACGAGGTCGCCGGCGCCGAAGTCCGCGAAGGGCTGCGGAAAAAACTCCGCCCCGGGATCGTCGCCGCCCTCGGCGAGCCGGATGGACGGCGAACGGCGGGTTATCGCGTCGTCCGGTTCGTCGGCGGGGCCAACGGAAATGACCCAATCCTCCCGGCGCCGGTATTTGGCCAGCGGGGCCAGGCGTTGATCGATGCGGCCGGCGAGGATTTCCACCTCCGTGCGCTCCCCGGTGGAGATCTGGGTGTGCAGGTCGAAGACCCGGATGGAATCCACCGTCTCGTCGTCGAGTTCGATGCGGTAGGGCTGGGGGGCCTGCCAGGAAAAGACGTCGAAGATGCCGCCGCGGATGGCAAACTGTCCGCGGGTGGCCACCTGTCCGGCGCGTTCGTATCCGTTGGCGGTCAGGGTTTCCACCGCGCTTTCGAGGGCGAGCGTGTCCCCCTTCGCGACGCGCAGGAGGGCGCCGGCCAGGGCCTCGGAGGCCGGAACCTCCTGGTCCCATTGCGCCCGGTGAATGACCAGCGGACCGCAGAATTCCCTTCCCCCCAGCGCGCGGAGAATCTCCAGGCGCTCGGCGGCGGTTTCGGGATCCGGCAGGGCCTCGCCCGCCACGGGCAGGTCCATCTCGGAAAAGATCCGCGTCCCCGTGCACCAGGCGGCCAGTTCGGCGGCGAAGTTTTCCTGGGCGCGCACGTCGGGGCATTCCACCCAAAAGCGGCGGCCCGGATGCGCGCGGACGATCAGCGCGGCGAGAAAGGGCTGCGCCGCCTCCGCCACCGCGCCAAAGGCGCGTGGTTTTTCGAGGCGTCCCTCCAGTGCGCGGGCCACCCGTGCAAAAAGCGTCTCACTGTCGAAGGACTTCTTCACCATAGGAAGCGGCGAGACGCTCTCCCGTGGCGCGCGAGGGCAGCGCACGCCCTTCGATTTCAGCCACCGGGACGACGCCCAGGCGACTGTTGGTCAGGAAGCATTCCTCCGCCGTCTCCAGATCCTCCACCATCAGCGGGATTTCTTCAACTGCCGTGCGGCGTTTCACCCAGGCGCGCACCACGCCGTCGCGCGCGCCCTCCGCCGTCGGGGGAGTGAGGACGCGGCCGTCCCGCACGACAAAGAGGTTGGCCATGGACGCGGACATCACCCCGCCGTGCGGATTGCTCACCACCGCCTCGTCGAATCCCGCCCGGCGCGCCTCGGCGAACGCCTGCACCTGCGGCCAGTAGCAGCCGGTTTTCCAGCCGCCCAGCACGGGGGCCACGGGCGCCCGGAAAAGGGTCAGACGGCGACCGCGGACACGATCCGCCCGGGAGGGAAATTCCGCCTCGTCAAACAGGGCAAACACCCGCGGGGCCGACGCCGGCGCGGACGGCGCCCCGTCGCCGGCGGTCACATAAATGCGCAACAGGCCGTTTTTTTCCGGAGGACGCGGAAAGGCCGGGATCTCCGGCACGGCAAACCCCGCGGCGGCTCCCGCCCGATGCAGGCGGACGAGGTGTTCGTCCCAAAACAACAACCGTCCTTCGAAAACGGCGATGGTTTCAAAGACGCTCATGCCGTAACGGAAGCCGCGATCCGTCACCGGCACGGCGGCGCCTTCCGCGAAGGCTCCGTCCCGGAGGGTCCAGATCACTCGTCGTCCGCGCCGCCCAGGGCGCCATTGCGTTCGAGACGCTTGCGCAGCGTGGCGCGGGTGATGCCCAGCAGCTTGGCGGCGCGCACCTGATTGTTGCCGGTCTTTTCCATGGCCCGCAGGGTGAACTCCCGCTCGAGCCAAGGCAGAAGCTGGATGTTGGGATCGGCCGCCGCGGCGGCGAAGAGCACCTCAACCGCCTTCTCCGCGGTGTCGGGCACGGGAGCGCCGGTTGGCTGCTCGGGCGCGAGCGAAACCTGCCCCAGCGGAATGTCCTTGGGCAGCAGCACGTCGGCCGTGGCCAGCACGGACGCGCGCTGGATGGTGTTTTCCAGTTCGCGCACGTTGCCCGGCCAGGGATAGGCCTCGAGCACGCGGGCGGCCTCCTCGGAGAGTTTGAGGAGCGGACGGTGTTTGGCGTGGGCGATCTTCTGCAGGAAATACTCCGCCAGCAGCCGGATGTCATCCACGCGCGAGCGAAGCGGCGGCAGGTGGATGCGCACCACGTTGAGCCGGTAAAACAGGTCCTCGCGGAAGGTCTTTTTGGCGACCTCCTCCTCGAGATGCTTGTTGGTGGCGCAGACGATGCGCACGTTGGTGCGGATGGTCTGGTTGCCGCCCACGCGTGAAAACTCGCCCTCCTGCAGGACGCGCAGGATTTTGCTCTGCACCTGCAGCGGCATCTCGCCGATTTCATCGAGAAACAGCGTGCCGTTGTCACACTGCTCGAACCGGCCGATGCGCTGGGTGTGTGCGCCGGTGAACGCGCCCTTTTCGTGGCCGAAGAGTTCGCTTTCGAGGAGATTCTCCGGGATGGCCGCGCAGTTGATGGCGAGGAAGGCCTTGTTGCTGCGGGTGCTGTAATTGTGGATGGCCCGCGCCACGAGCTCCTTGCCGGAACCGCTTTCGCCCGTGATCATCACCGGGGCGTCGCTGGCGGCCACCCGGCCGATCATCTTGAAGACCTGCTGCATGGCGTCGGATTTGCCGACGATCTCGTCCTGGTGCTGCTCGACGGTAAGCACCGGCTTGAAGGTGTTGGCCGCCTTGAGCTCGGCCGCGGCCTTGAGCGCCGAATCGGCCACGATCTTGAGATTGAAGGGAAGCTGCTCCTTCCGGACAAAATCGAAGGCCCCCATCTTCATCGCCTCGATCACGTTTTGATTCGTGCCGAAGGCGCTTACGATGATGACCAGAGCATTGGGGGAGTGTTTCCGAATGCGGGCCAGCAGTTCCAATCCCGAAAACGGATGCAGGTTCATCTCCGCCATGACCAGATCCGGGGCCTCCATCGAGAAGGTCTTGTAGGCCGCGTCGGCGGTGGTTTCGGTCAGCACGCGCACACCGGCCGTCTCCAACTGGTGGGCGGCCCACTCCAGGAAATCGGTCTCCCGGTCAACGAGGAGAATGGTTTGTTTCGGCATCGGTGTCTAAAAATCTACAGTCCACAGCGCACGGGATGCCGCCTTCGAAGTCAAGGGGGATTTCCGGGCAAAACGATGCATCGGTCGTTTTTTCCGCCGGTTTTCGCTCCAAACCCTGGACGATTGTCATTCCGCCGGTCTGCGGGTAGGGTTCCATTCATGAGCAACCATGTTTACAAAAAGATCGAATTGGTCGGCTCGTCCCCCGAGAGCATCGAGGACGCCGTCAAAACCGCCCTGGCGCGCGCCGCAAAAACCATCCGCAACATGCGCTGGTTCGAGGTCAAGGAGACCCGCGGCCACATTGAGGACGGCAAAGTCGCCCATTGGCAGGTGACGGTTGTGGTGGGATTCACCTTGGAGGAATAACCGTCCAAACAGGCCGGCGTTTTCCGGCGCCGCGGAAAATCCGGACGGGAAGGTGCGGCAGGAAGGTCCCGCCCGTGGGCCGATCCCCAACTGGTCCTTGATTACCGGGTTCCCTTGGATCATAAGTAACGTCCGTAATGAGAGGAATTTTTGGGGAAACACGGACCAGGGTCAGTCTGCGACACGCTCTCATTACCCCCGACGGCCATGTGCCCAGCGCGCTGCCGGGCTTCCAGGGCGCGACACCGTATTTCCTCATCACCCCGGCGATGGGCGCCGATCTCACGCAGGTGATGATCCGTTTTGCGGCGGACGGGTCCGCCGAATTTCCCGCCGACGAAACCGAAACCGTCCTTTACGTGCGGGAAGGTTCCTGCGTGGTGGAGATCGGAGGGGAGCGCCGGCTGCTGAACGCCGGCGGATTTGCGTTTTGTCCCTCCGAAACCCGGATCTCCTTCTCCGAAGCGGCGGAAGGGACCGAGGTGACCTGCTTCCGCAAGATTTTCGAACCGCTCGCCGGTTGGGATTCCCCGCCGTCGCTTTTCGGGGATGCCAACCAGGTGGAGGGTCAGCCGTTTCTGGGCAACCCGCGCGCACGGCTCAAGGTCCTGATCCCGCCGGAAGACCTTCGCTACGATCTGGCGATGAACATTTTCACCTACGAACCCGGCGCCACCCTGCCCTTTGTGGAAACCCACGTGATGGAGCACGGCCTCCTCATGCTGGAAGGTCAGGGCATTTACCGGTTGGAGGAATCCTACTATCCGGTGCAGGCCGGTGACGTCATCTGGATGGCGCCGCATTGCCCGCAATGGTTCGTCGCCATGGGCGACACCCCCGCCAGTTACCTCTATTACAAGAACGTCAACCGCCTGACCTGACATGACCGCCGTCGACATCTCGCGCCTGCAGGGGGAAATCGACTCCCTCGCCAAGATCTCCGAGATGGACCCGCCGGCGGTGACCCGTGTCATTTTTTCCAAACAGGACCTGGCGGCCCGCGAGCAGGTGAAAGGCCTCTGCCGCGCCGCCGGACTGGAACTGCGCGAGGATGCGGTCGGCAATCTGTTTGCCCGCTGGGTCGGCGCCGATCCCGACCTGCCCGCGGTGGCCACCGGGTCGCACATCGACGCCATTCCCAACGCCGGGGCCTACGACGGGGTGGTCGGCGTTCTCGGCGGTCTGGAGGCCATCCGCTCGCTGCAGCAGGCCGGGATGCGTCCGCGGCGTTCCATCGAACTGATCGTTTTCACGAGCGAGGAACCGACACGCTTCGGCATCGGCTGTCTGGGCAGCCGGCTGCTGTCGGGATCATTGACTTGGGAAAAGGCCCTCACTCTGACCGACCGCGACGGGCGAACGCTGGAGTCGTGGCTCGATTCCACACCCTACGCCGGCGGCGACCGGGCGGCCCTTCCCCTCGGCGCGAACAGCTACCACGCCTTCGTGGAACTCCACATCGAACAGGGGCCGATCCTGGAACGCGAGGGCATCGACATCGGAGCGGTGACGCATATCGCGGCCCCGGCCGCTTACCGGGTGGAAATCACCGGCCAGGGCGGCCACGCCGGCGCCGTCCTCATGCCCGACCGCCACGACGCCCTGTGCGGCGCGGCGGAATTTGTCCTCGCCCTGGAACAGGCGGCAAAGGAATCCGGCTCGCCTGACACCGTGGCCACCACCGGGGCGCTTCGCGTTTTCCCCGGCGCCATCAACAGCATTCCCGCCCGCGTGGAAATGGAAATCGACCTGCGCGACATCCGGCCGGACACCCGCACCGCCACCTGGAACCGCGCCACCGCGGCGCTGAAGGAAACCGCCACACGGCGGAACCTGCAGACGTCCGTTTCCCCGATCAACCAGGACCCTCCGGCCACCTGCGACCCCGCCCTGGTCGAGGCCATCGAGGCGTCCGCGCAGGCGCGCGGATACACCGTGCGGCGCCTGATCAGCCGGGCCTACCATGACAGCCTGTTCATGGCCCGGCTCGCGCCGACCGTGATGATTTTCATTCCCTGCCGCAACGGCTGGAGTCACCGCCCGGACGAATACAGCTCGCCGGAGCAAATCGAAAAAGGCGTCGCCGTTCTGGCCGACGTCCTGGCCCGCGCTGCAGCATGAGCGGAAAAACAGACCGTCCTGCCGCGTTGGGGGTGCCGTTTAACGATCAGGGAAATCCGCGGAACGGCTGTCCGGCTCCCGCCTTCACGTTCACCGTCAACGGCCGACTTGTCGAAGTCCGGGATGTTTCACCGAACGAAAATCTCCTCAACTTCCTTCGCCGCTCCGGCCTGACCGGCAGCAAGGAGGGTTGCGGGGAGGGCGATTGCGGCGCGTGCTCCGTCCTTCTGCTCGACCGGGATGCCGCCGGCCGGCCGGCCTGGCGGTCCGTCAACAGCTGCCTGGCCCTGCTGCCCGCCATGGCCGGACGCGAAATCCGCACCGTCGAAGGCCTGTCGGAAAACGGCCGCCTGCATCCCGTGCAGGAAGCCATGGTGAAACACTATGGGTCGCAGTGCGGCTACTGCACCCCGGGATTCGTGGCCTCGCTTTACGAAGGTTACCACCGCGACGACCTCGACTCCCCGGCCCGCATCGCCGACCAGCTTTGCGGCAATCTTTGCCGGTGCACCGGATATCGGTCCATCCGGGACGCCGCCTGCGAGCTGTTTCTCGGGAAGAACCGCTGTCCGCCCGCGCCCGCATCCGCCACCGCCGAGCCGAACCCGCTCCCTCCGCTGGCCTACGCCGCCGGGTCCGGGCGGTTTTTCCGTCCGACCTCGCTGACCGAACTCTTCGACCTTCTGGACACACATCCCGAAGGCCGTCTGGTCGCCGGAGCCACGGAAATCGGCGTCGCCATCAACAAGCTGTTCCGGGAGTTTCCGGTTCTGATCAGCACCGAAGCCGTGCCCGAACTTCTCCGGATCGAAGCCACCCCGGACACCTGGCGCATCGGCGCGGCCGTTCCGCTCACGCGGATCGAAGACACGCTGCGCGGGGAATTCGCCGCCTTGGATCAGATGCTGCCCCTCTTCGCGTCGCGGCAGATCCGTCATCGCGCCACCCTCGGCGGAAACCTCGCCACCGCCTCCCCCATCGGCGACAGCGCCCCGGTGCTCATGGCGCTCGACGCGGTGATCGTCCTGGCCTCCCGCCAGGGGGAACGCTCCCTTCCCCTGCACGAGTTTTTCCCCGATTACCGCAAGACCGTGCTGCAGCCCGGGGAGATCATCCTGCGCGTCGAAATTCCCCGCCGGAAGGATTCGCAGAGCGCGTTTTACAAGGTCTCCAAGCGCCGGGAGATGGACATCAGCATCGTCTCCGGGGCCTTTCGCATTGTCTGCCAAGACGGCCTCGTCACAGAGGCAAGGATTGTTTTTGGCGGGGTCGCCGCCACCACGCGCCGGGTCTTTGCCGCGGAGAAAATGGTCCTCGGGCGAAGGCTGGAGGACTCCCTCACCGACGTCTGCGCCCTTCTTGAACGCGAGTTCCGTCCACTCACCGACGCGCGCGGTTCGGCCGCCTACCGCGCGGCGCTGGTGCCGAGTCTCTGGGAAAAATTCGTCCGCGGCGAACCCGGCGCCGCGCACGACGAGCCGGTCACCTTCCATCCCACCACGCCCTGGACCGTCGGCGACGCCTCACGTTCCCTGCCGCACGACAGCGGAGTGGGTCATGTGACCGGCGAGGCCCGATACGTCGAGGATACCGCGCTCCGCCGGCCGATGCTGGAAATGTGGCCGTTGCTTTCCCCGTTCGCCCGCGCGCTCATCAAAAACATCGACACCTCCGAAGCGGAGAAAATTCCCGGCGTTGCTTGCGTCCTGCTCGCCCGGGACATTCCGGGGCAGAACAACGTCGGTCCCGTGCGCCACGACGAACCGGCCCTCGCCGACGGTGAAGTGTTTTACCACGGACAGGTTGTCGCCATGGTGGTGGGAACGGACAAGCGCCTCTGCCGCCGCGCCGCCCAGTCCATCAAGGTCGACTACGAACCGCTCGAACCCCTGCTCGGCATCCGGCAGGCCATGGAGGCGAATTCCTACCACACCGATCCCCACCGCCTCAGCCGCGGCGATGTCGGGACCGCCCTGCCCGCCGCGCCGCACCGTCTCACGGGAACGTTTGAGTTTGGCGGACAGGAACATTTTTACCTGGAAACCCACGCCGCCTGGGCCGAGGCCACCGACGACGGCGGCGTGCATGTCGTCTCCTCCACCCAGCATCCGAGCGAAATCCAGGCCGTCGTCGCCGAGGTGCTCGGCATCGCCCGGAACATGGTCGTGGTCGAGGCGCCGCGCATGGGCGGGGGATTTGGCGGCAAGGAAACCCAGGGCAATCTCTGGGCGGCCCTCGCCGCGCTGGCCGCGCAAAAAACCGGACAGCCCGTCCGCATCCAGCTCGATCGTGACGTGGACATGACCGTCACCGGCAAGCGCCATCCATTCCTTGCGCAGTTCGACGTCGGTTACGACGACACCGGAAAACTGCTCGCCGCCCGCATCGAACTCGTCTCCGACGGCGGCTGGTCGCTCGACCTTTCCCAGCCGGTCAACGACCGCGCACTCTACCACCTCGACAACGCATATTACATTCCGCACGTCGATTTTGTCGGACGGGTGGCCAAAACGAACACCGTGTCGCACACCGCGTTCCGCGGGTTCGGCGGGCCGCAGGGCATGCTTGTCATCGAGGAAATCCTCGGCCGGATCGCCCGCCGGCTCGGCCTGCCCCCGGAGGAGGTGCGGCGCCGCAATTTTTACCACGGGGAGGGCGAAACCAACACGACCCCCTACGGACAGGAAATCGAAAACAACCGCCTCGAGCGAATCTGGAACAAACTCCTGCAGGACTCCGATTACGCCCGCCGCCGCGCCGAGGTCGATGCGTGGAACGCGACGCATCGCACGGTGAAACGCGGACTCGCCATCACGCCGGTGAAGTTCGGCATCTCCTTCACTTTCACGCCCTACAACCAGGCCGGCGCACTCGTGCTCGTCTATCGCGACGGCACGGTGCAGATCAATCACGGCGGCACCGAAATGGGCCAGGGGCTGCACGCCAAAATCCGCGGCATCGCCATGCGGGCGCTCGGGCTGCCCGCCGAACGGATTCGCATCATGCCCACCCGCACCGACAAGGTGCCCAACACCTCGGCCACGGCCGCCAGTTGCGGATCGGACCTCAACGGCGCCGCGGTGGCCGATGCCTGCGGGCAGATTCTCGCCCGCCTCGCGCCCCTTGCCGCAAAAATGCTTGAGGCCCGCGCCGGGTCCACGGTGCGCGAGGACGAGATCGTCTGGAAAGACGGCCGGGCCTGCCGGGCCGTCGACGAGTCCGTCGCCATCCCGTTTGAGAATCTCACCGAACGCGCCTACCTGGAGCGCATCAGCCTCGCCGCCTCCGGCTACTACCGCACGCCCCTCATCCACTGGGACTGGAATGTCGGCAAAGGACGCCCGTTTCATTATTTCGCCTTCGGAGCGGCGGTCAGCGAAGTCGAAGTCGACGGCGCCACCGGCATGATGCAGGTGCGGCGCGTCGACATTCTCCACGACGTCGGATGCTCGCTCAATCCCGGCGTGGACCGCGGCCAGATCGAAGGCGGCTTCGTCCAGGGACTCGGCTGGCTCACCTGCGAGGAACTTGTCTGGGGCAAGGCCGGACAACTCCTCACCCACAGCGCCAGCACGTATCAGATTCCCGCCATCGGCAATGCGCCGGCCGATTTCCGCGTGCAATTGCTCGAGGAGGCCGGGCAACCGCGCACCATCGGACAAAGCAAGGCGGTCGGCGAACCGCCCTTCATGCTGGCCCTCTCCGTGCGCGAGGCGCTCCGCGACGCCGTCGGCCGGGAAACCCTGGCTTCTCCGGCCACCCCGGAGGCCGTCTTCCGCGCCCTGCATCCGGAAAGATTCTCCGCGGAACCCAACGCCTCCTGACCAGGGACACCCCATCCGCCGGACGGCCCCGATTTGCATTCCGTCCGTCATGACATACCGTTCGGTATGAAAATCGTTCCCATTGTCGACGAAAGCGGGGTTCCTCCCGCCCCGGCGGCGGTGCCGGCGGTGCAGGACGACGGGCTTCTGGACGCCTACTCCGCCGCCGTGGTTCGGGCTGTGGAAACGGCCGGTCCGGCCGTGGTGCATGTGCAGGCCGAATTTTCGGGCCCGGCCGGATCGGGCAGCGGCTTTGTGCTGTCCCCCGACGGGTTTGTCATGACCAACAGCCACGTCATTCATGGCGCGAGGCGGATTCTGGTGCAGACCCTCGAAGGCCGCCGTGTGCCGGCCCACCTGGTGGGGGACGATCCCGACACGGACCTCGCCGTTCTGCGCATCGACGCGCCCGGATTGCGGCACGTCCGGTTCGCCCAATCGCAGAACGTGCGCGTCGGACAGATCGCCATTGCCATCGGCAATCCGCTTGGCTTTGAGAGCACCGTCACCGCCGGTATCGTCAGCGCCCTGGGCCGCACCTTTCCGTCAAAAACCGGACGCCTCATCGACAATGTCATTCAAACCGATGCGCCGCTGAATCCGGGAAATTCCGGCGGACCGCTTGTGAACATCCGGGGCGAGGTGATCGGCGTCAACACGGCGATCATCGCCACCGCGCAGGGCATCTGTTTTGCCATCGGCTCCCGGACGGCGGAATTCGTCGCCAGCTGGTTGATCAAGGACGGACGCATCCGGCGCGGACACCTGGGCGTGGCCGGCCAGGACGCCCCGGTCTACGAACCCCTCGCCCGGCGCCTCAAGCTGACCCAGAAATCCGGCGTTCGTGTGCAGGAGGTCTTGCGCGGTTCGCCCGCGGAGGAGGCCGGTCTCCGACCCGGCGATCTGATCCTCTGGTTCAACCACGAAATCGTCTCGTCCGTGCACGACCTGCACCGTCTGCTCGTCGGCGATGGGATCGACGCCCGGGCAAGGCTCACCGTCCTGCGCGAAGGCCGGATCGAACACCTCTGGATCACGCCGCGCGAGCGGAGGTGATTGCCCCCGCGTTTTCCGCCGGACAACAACCGGAGACTTTCGCCCTTTGCGCAACCGGCGCGTGAGCGCTATCGTGCGGGCCACCGCGTGAAAAAAGGGCTCCTCATCCACAACCCCCGGGCGGGAAGCCATACCGACGGACTGTTGCCCGTCCTCACCGCGGCGCTCCCGGACGCCGAGGTCCTCGCGGTCGACGAAGCGGGCGACGTGACAGCGCGTGCCCGGCAAGCCGCGTGGGTGGCGGTCGCCGGCGGCGACGGCACCGTTGAAAGCATCGCCGCGGCATTGATCGGAACCGACGTCCCCCTGGGAATCATTCCGGCCGGCACCTACAACAATCTCGCCCGCAGCCTCGGCATCCCCTCCGATCCCGCGGAGGCCTGCGAGGTGGTTCGGACCGGACGCCCCACGCCCACCGACGTCGGATTCGCCAACGGGAAACCCTTTTTCGAATGCCTCGGATCCGGACTCGACGCGGCACTGTATCCGCTGGGCGAAGAAATCAAATCCGGCCGGCCGGACCGCTGGATCGACCTGCTGCGCAAAGCCTGGCGGTATCGGCGTCAGCGTTTCCAACTGACCCTGGACCGCCCCGTTCGCGAGGCCCTTGTGCGGGGTGCGCCCAACGAGAGCCGGCTCGTGCATCTTTTGAGGCGGAAGCGCAGCGGGCAGATTCTGCTGTCCGCGCTGATGGTGGTCGTTTCGAACGGACCGTATTTCGGCATGAACTTCCACGTCGCCCCGCATGCGCGTCCCGACGACGGCCATCTCACCGTCACCGTGTTCAGCCGCTACAGCAAGCTGCAGCTTTGGTGGCACTTTCTGTCGATCGCCCACGGACGGCGGGAATACCGCCCGACGACCGTCGCCTTTTGCGTCCGCAAGCTCCGGATCTCCGGTCCGCGTCCCCTGCCCGTGCATCTGGACGGACATCCCGAAAAGGAATTGTGGCCTCTGGACATCGAATGTCGTAAAGGCGCGATTCGGATTTTTCGCAAAGCATGAACGGAGCCTTTTTTCGCAACCTTCCGGACGCCTCCCGGGACGAGCGGTTTGAAACGCTTTGTCAGGCCGCCGGATTTCGCATCGAGCGCATTGTTTCCAACGGCCAGAGTTCGCCGGAGGGATTCTGGTATGATCAGGACTGGGACGAATGGGTGATGGTCCTGCGCGGAACGGCGACGCTGCGCCTTCGGGATCCGGACGAAACCCTCCGCCTTGCCGAAGGCGACTGGGCCCTGCTTCCGGCACACCGGAAACACCGGGTCGAATCGACCTCGCAGGAACCTCCCACGGTCTGGCTGGCGGTGCACGGCCACCGGATCACGTCGTAACATCATGTCCTCCACCTCATCCTCGACCCTCGACGCCGCGCTCCGCGAACACCTTGTGCCTCGCCAGGCGCGGGCGGAATTCACCAGCAGCGCCATTTTCTGCAGCACGGCCTTCCTCATTTTCGGCATGGTCTCCGCGCTCGGATTCATCCGGGGGTTTGCCGCGCTGCCGGTCATTCAGGTCACCTTTCTCCTCTTCATCGGAACCCTCACGGTCCTGGCCCTGCTCGCCCGCCGCAGCTGGTGGCATCCCGCCCTGCCCTTCCTCAACAGCGGAATCCAGATCACCCTGCTTTCCCTCTTTCTGGCCATCGCCGGACGCGAAAAAGGCGCCGAGTTCGCCCTCTCGACCATCCTGCCGATGATGTATTGCCTTGCCATCGCGATCACCGCCTTCCGGCTCGATCCGCGACTCTGCATCTTCGCCGGACTCGCCTCGGCCGCCGGTCTGGCCCTGGCGTACGGCCTCGCCATGCGGCCGGGTCTCACCCCGGAAGTCCTCCACCACAATCCGCTGCTCAGCTGGCCGTCCGTAGTCGGCCGGAGCGTGGTTCTTTTCGCCATCGGCGGAGCCTGCGCGGTGGCGGCCGGTTCGCTGCGGACCCAGATGAAAGAGACCGCGGACGACCGGAAACGCATCGATCTGCTCGAGCGCACCTTCGGGCGGCTCGTCGCGCCGGAGGTGGCGCGTCAGATCCTGGAGAACGAGGACTGGATGCGGCCGGCCCGGCGGGACGCCGTCGTGATGTTTGCCGACCTCAAAAGATTCACGAAATTCTCGGAGAGCCGGACTCCCGAGCAGGTCGCCGATTTTCTCAACCTGCTGGAGCATTGCCGCCGATGTGGGGGAGCGCCACGGGGGCGTGATCAACAAATACATGGGGGACGGATTTCTCGCCGTCTTCGGCGTCCCCCTCGAGCTCGCCGACGCCGAGGAGGCCGCCGCCAAAACCGCCGTCGCCCTGCAGCAGGAAATGGCGTCCGTGCTCGCGGAGGAAAACCTCGAGCTCTGCCTCGGCCTCCACGCCGGACCCATGATCGTCGGCGGCATCGGATCCGAGTCCCGCTGCGAATTTACCGTGATCGGCTCCACGGTCAACCTCGCCTCCCGTCTCGAAACGCTCAACCGCACCCTGTCCACCCGGTGCCTCACCACGGAAAGCATCGCCGGAAAAATCGCCAATTCCTGGGAGGTGGCCCACCACGGCGGCCAGCGCGTCAAGGGTGTCGCCCGCGAGGTCAATGCGTTTGAACTGCGCGGACGAAAGGGCGAATCCGGCGGGGAATCCTGACCGGGCAAACGGTTCCTCCCGCCAACCTTCGCAGCCCGCTACTCGGACTGCAGCCGGCTCAGCAGGGCGGCGCGCACTTCGGCCATCTCGGCCTCGTCCATCAATTTCCGGGTCACGACCCGCAGCCGTCGGCTCAGCATGGACGCCACGCCGATAACGATCTGGGCGCCGGCCACCGGATAGTTGCTGATGAATTGTTCGATGTCCGCGCGGGTGGCCACCCAGTATTGCGCCGGTTCGATGACCACCACCGAGCAGACCGCGCTGCCGGGATCAAAGAGGTCGACCTCGCCGACCCACTCCCCTTTTTGAATCGTGCCCAGAAGCACATCACGGGAACCGTCGTGGCGGACCGCATGAAGCAGGCCGCTGAGGACGTAAAACAGTTTGCCGTGCGACTCGCCCTGTTTGATGAGCACTTCGCCGCGGTCGGCACGGTGAAATTCTCCATAGGTGCTGAGGGTGTCGCGGTCCTCCCTGGACAGCTGGGCAACCAGGCCCACGGCGGGAAGTTGAGGGCTGACGAGTTCTTCCGACATGGCCCTCCCCATACCGCGTCTCCGCCGGACTGGCGATCCTTTTTGTCAACCGGTCGACCGCGGATGTCAGGCCCCGTGGAGAAACGCCCAGTCGAGGGGAACGGCCACCTCCGCGCGATTTTTCCCCCGCAGAACGATTCCGCCCTCCTTCCGGTCGATGCGGGTCACCGTTTCAAAGCCGTCGGGCACGGCGGCCACCCCCATGATGACACTGACCACGAGCGGGCGGCGCGGACTCAGCCGCGCCACGGTGGGGATGCCGCGCGCCGCCACGGCATTGGGCGCCGCGGATTCCGCCAGTCCGTCGTGAAAGTGCCCAGTGATTTCCTCCAGTCCGAGCACGCCCCGATGACGGCCGTTCCAGGGGGCGTAATGGCGGCCGCCATTGCTGTGCCAGAGAACCGTCGACGCCAGCACACGCGGGTCCTTGAGCGAATACCAGACGTAACGCTCACCGGGAAAAACCACGGCGGTCCAGGCAAAATCATCCCCCGGCCGCGCGCTCACCATGGCGAGGTCTTCGAAACCCTCGCGGGCCGGGTAACGCGTCAGGTCGGCCAACCCGCCGTTTGCCATCGGCACCCGCGCCAGCGTCCGAAAATGCGCCCCGGGCCTGAGGGAGGTATAACCCCCTTCCTCCGGCTTTTCGAAAATTCCGGGATACACCTGTCCGCCCACAATCGGGCTCGTGCTGATGCGGCCGCCCGACTCCGGAAACCTCAGGGTTGCGTGATGCCCGAAGGGCATGGGACCCGACGCGCCCCTGACCACATGACGGCAATAGACCGCCGTATGGCCGTCCACCAGACGGATCAATTTGTCCACGCGCCCCTTGCGAACGGTCAGGTCCATGTGCAGATGCAGTTGCCTTTCGGCGCCGTCCTGCAGGAAACGGTCAAACCTCCAGCGTCCATTCGCCGTTTCCCCGTGGGGAGGATGGTTCTCCCCGCGCCAGGGGCGCGCGTTTCCCCCAAAGGGGAAGCAGAAAAAATCCCCCCGCAGCACCTGCAGCAGGGGCGGAAATTTCGGGCCGATTCCCTCGTTGGCCCAGGGCGCGATCTGGAAGGGTTGCACACGCCGGCGGCCGACCCGGAATTCCACCGGAGCCAAATGTCCCCCCAGGCGGGTCACCGCGGCGTCGACACAATCCGAGGAAATCGACCAGGAGGGCTGGGAGGCAATGGTGGAGAGTTTCATGAAACGTCACCCATACCCGGCGGCCGGACCGGCGGCCAGCCGGAAATCGGGCCGGGGCGTCCCCCGGGGGACCCCAAAAATCCGGAAGCCCGGACCGGTCGGGCGGGGAAACCCTCCCCGCATTTTTCGGCCTGATGTTCAGGGCCTCGGCGCGGGGCCGGACCTTCGGCCATTGACTCCCCGTTTTTTCTCCGCATCATTCCCCGCCACTCTCCGAATGATCGAAAAATACATCAAAAAAATCACCGAGGAGCTCAACCTCCAGCCGCGGCAGGTGGCGGCCACCGCCCTGCTTCTGGAAGAGGGAGCCACCATCCCGTTCATCGCCCGCTACCGCAAGGAACGCACCGGCGAGTTGGACGAAGTTCAGATCACCGCCATCCGCGACCGCATCGAGCAGCTCACCGAACTCGACAAACGCCGCGACGCCATCGTTTCCTCGCTCACAGAGCGCAAGCTTCTCACCCCCGAACTGCAGGCCAAGATCGAGGCCGCCGAGACCATGGCCACCCTCGAGGACATCTACCTCCCGTTCCGCCCGAAGAAGCGGACCAAGGCCACCGTGGCCCGGGAAAAGGGCCTCGAGCCGCTCGCCGATCTCCTCTGGGCCCAGGATCCCGCCACCAATCCCGAAACCGAAGCCCAGGCCTACGCCGGACGCGAATACGAGGTGGATGGCAAAAAGGCCGCCATCGCCGACGCGGCGGAGGCTCTCGCCGGAGCCCGCGACATCATCGCCGAACGCATCAATGACGATGCCGCCGTCCGCGCCAAACTCCGCGACCTCTACATCACCAAGGGCGTGCTCCGCTCCAAGGTCGCCATGGGCAAGGAGGAGGAGGGCGCCAAATACAAGGACTACTTCGACTGGAGCGAACCCGCCGCCCAGGCGCCCTCACACCGCATTCTCGCCATCCGCCGCGGCGAGGCGGAGGGTTTCCTGTATTCCCGCCTCACCCCCGACGAAAACGAGGCGCTCGCCATCATCGAAAACCTCATCCTCAAGAACAAATCCGCCGCCGCCGAACAGGTGAAGCTCGCCATTCAGGATTGCTACAAGCGTCTGCTGGGCTTCGCCATGGAGGCCGAGGCGCGCATGTTCTACAAAAAGAAGGCCGACGAGGAGGCCATCCGCGTCTTCGCCGAGAACCTGCGCGAACTGCTCCTGGCCTCGCCGCTCGGACAGAAGGCCACCCTGGCCATCGATCCCGGATTCCGCACCGGCTGCAAGGTCGTCGTGCTCGACCGTCAGGGCAAGCTCCTCGAACACGAGGTCATCTATCCGGAAAAAAGCACCCGCGAGCAGATCGAGGCCGCCGAGGTTCTTCACGCCCTCGTCAAAAAACACCACATCGAGGCCATCGCCATCGGCAACGGGACCGCGTCCCGCGAGACGGAGGCGTTCGTCCGCAAGATCAAGCTCCCGCCGTCCATCCCCATCGTGGTGGTCAATGAATCCGGCGCGTCGATCTATTCCGCCTCGGAGGCCGCCCGCGAGGAATTCCCGAACCATGACGTCACCGTGCGCGGCGCCGTCTCCATCGGCCGCCGCCTGATGGATCCGCTGGCCGAACTCGTGAAGCTCGATCCCAAGTCGATCGGCGTCGGCCAGTATCAGCACGACGTGGACCAGAACGCCCTCAAGCGCTCGCTCGACGACGTCGTCATTTCCTGCGTGAACAGCGTGGGCGTGGAACTCAACACCGCCAGCAAACACCTGCTGAGTTATGTGTCCGGCCTGAATTCCCGGACCGCCCTCAACATCATCGAGTATCGCAACGCCAACGGCCCCTTCAAATCCCGCGAGGAACTGCGCAAGGTGCCCGGCCTCGGACCCAAGGCGTTCGAGCAGGCCGCCGGCTTCCTGCGCATCCGCGACGGCGTTCATCCGCTCGACGCCAGCGCCGTGCACCCGGAGCGCTACGAACTCGTGGACCGCATCGCCCGGGACACGGGCGCCACCGTGCAGGAATTGCTCAGGGATTCCGCCAAGCGGGCGAAGATCGACCTCAAGAAATACGTCACCGACGAGGTCGGTCTGCCCACACTGAACGACATCATGCAGGAACTGGCCAAGCCGGGACGCGATCCGCGCCAGCAGTTCGAGGCCTTCAGCTTCCAGGAGGGCGTCGAGAAGATGGAGGATCTCCAGCCCGGCATGAAGCTGCCCGGCATCGTCACCAACGTCACCGCCTTCGGCGCCTTCGTCGACATCGGCGTGCACCAGGACGGACTCGTCCACATCAGCCAGCTCAGCGACCAGTTCGTCAAAAACCCCGCCGACGTGGTCAAGGTGGGCCAGAAGGTGCAGGTCACCGTGATGGAGGTCGACCTCGCCCGCAAGCGCATCAGCCTCTCCATGAAGAGCAAGCCCGAGGTCGGCGCGCCGCGCTCCAAGCCGGGAGAGCGCCGCGAAGGCGGCCCGCGGGACGTGCAAAGGCACTCCGCCGGCAACCGGGGCGGAGGATTCGGCAATGTGGACTGGTTCACGGCCGCCATGAACAAAAAGCACTAGCGTCCCCACACGCCGCCTCGGACCGGAAATCGCGCCCGCCGGGAAAAACCGGCGGGCCGGCGCCCGGTCCGTATTCCCCTTTTCGGCCGGCTGGCCCCAAAATTGCTGTTTTTTCCGCGAAACAGAAGGAAACTATCGGAAGACGCAACCCCTGAGACGTATGCCAACACTCGCCACCACCGTTGACGGCCTCAAGCTCAAGAATCCGTTCATCATCGCCTCCGGACCTCCGGGAACCAACCTGAACGTGATCAACCGGGCCTTCCGCGAGGGCTGGGGGGCGGTGATTGCCAAAACTGTCAGCCTCGACGCCTCCAAGGTCATCAACGTCACGCCCCGCTACGGCAAGCTCTACGCCAATGACAAAAAGGAGGTCATCGGCTGGGAAAACATCGAGCTCATCAGCGACCGCCCGCTGGAGATCTGGATCGAGGAGTTCAAGAAATGCAAGGACGCCCATCCCGACGGCATTCTCATTGCGTCCATCATGGAGGAATACCGGAAGGACGCGTGGGTCGAGATCGTCGAGCGGTGCCAGGACGCCGGAGTCGACGGCTTTGAGCTGAATTTTTCCTGCCCCCACGGCCTGCCCGAGCGGAAAATGGGCGCGGCCATGGGACAGAACCCCGAGATCCTCGGCGAGGTCTGCACCTGGGTCATGAGCGCGGCCAAAAAGCCGGTCTGGGCGAAGATGACTCCCAACATCACGCACATCGAGGATCCCGCCCGCAAGGCGCTCGCCGCCGGATGTCAGGGCATCTCCGCCATCAACACCATCCGCAGCGTCATCGGGGTGAATCTCGAAACCCTGCGCCCCGAACCGAGCGTGGAGGGTTACACCACCCCGGGCGGCTATTCCTCCAAGGCCGTCAAACCCATCGCCCTGCGCATGTGCATGGAACTGGCGCAGCTCATCAAATCCGAGTTTCCCGGACGCACCCTTTCGGGCATGGGCGGCGTGGAAACGGGCGAGGACGCCGCGCAGTTCATCCTGCTCGGATCCGACACCGTGCAGGTCTGCACCGGCGTGATGAAGTTCGGCTACGAACTGGTGAAGCCGCTTTGCGAGCAGCTGCTGGCCTTCATGGAGAAGCACAAGTTCGAAACGATCGCCGATTTCAAGGGCCACAGCCTGCCCTACTTCACCACCCACGCCGAGCTCGTGCGCCTGCAAAAGGAACGCAAGGCCGCCCAAAAGGCCGCGGCGGAAAAAATGGTCGTCAAAGCCGACGGCGAATGGAGCGGCGACGAATTCGTCAAACAATCCGCCGCCTTGGCCAGCGGCGATTGATTTTAGCTTTTCCGCTTTTCCACCATGTTCCCCTGCCCGTCCTACATCGGCGGCGAATGGAAGTCCGGCGACGGACTGCCCACCTCGCCGGTTCACAATCCGTCCACCGGCGAGGTCATCGCCCAATGTCCGCTGGGCGGCGCGGCCGAGGTGCACGCCGCCGTTGAAGCGGCGGCGGCCGCCTTTCCCTCCTGGAGCGAAACGCCGCCCGTCGAGCGCGCGCGGATTTTTTTCCGCTACCGTCAGCTCATCGAGGAAAATTTCGACCGCATCTGCGAGACGGTCTCGCGGGAGCATGGCAAGACGCTGGCCGAGGCCCGGGGGAGCGTCTATCGCGGACTCGAAAACATCGAATACGCCTGCGGCGGGCCGACCCTCCTCATGGGCGACACGCTGGAAAATCTCGCCCGCAATGTCGATTGCGAGACGCATCTGCAGCCGCTCGGGGTCTGCGTCGGCATCACGCCCTTCAACTTCCCGGCCATGGTGCCGCTCTGGATGTTCCCGCTGGCCCTCGTGTGCGGCAACACCTTCGTGTTGAAGCCGAGTGAAAAGGTTCCGCTCAGCGCCATCCTGCTGGTCGAGCTTCTCGAAAAAGCCGGCCTGCCCAAGGGGGTGCTCAACCTCGTGCACGGCGGACGCGAGGCCGTCGACGCGCTCCTCACCCATCCGGAGGTCAAGGCCGTCTCCTTCGTCGGATCCACCCCAATTGCCAAATACATCTATGAAACCGGCACGCGGAACGGAAAACGCGTCCAGGCCAACGGCGGCGCGAAGAATTACATCGTCGTCATGCCCGACGCCGACGTGGAAAAAACCGTCGAAGCGCTGTCCACCGCCGCCTTCGGATGCGCAGGGGAACGCTGCATGGCCGGCTCCACCGCCCTCACCGTCGGCACCGCCGCGGACCGCATTCTTCCTCCGCTGATCGAAGCCGCCAAAGCGATCAGGGTTGGTCCGACGGACCGTCCCGCCCAGCCGGACATGGGCCCGCTCATCACCGCCGTCCACCGGGACCGCGTGCTTGGTCTCGTCGCGGAGAGCGAAAAGGAAGGCGCAAAGGTTGTCTGCGACGGACGCGGGGTCCGGGTTCCCGAGGCGCCTCGGGGGTTCTACATGGGCGCCACCATTGTCGATCAGGTGGCCGCCGAAATGACCATCGCCCGCGAGGAAGTTTTCGGGCCCGTGCTGAACGTCATGCGCATGGAGGATCTCGACCAGGCCATCGCCCGGGCCAATGCCTCCGCCTACGGCAACGGTGCCGCCATCTTCACCAACAGCGGAGCCGCCGCGCGCGAATTCAAACACCGCGTCAAGGCCGGCATGGTCGGCATCAACGTCGGTGTGCCCGCCACCATGGCCATGTTCCCCTTCACCGGCTGGGACGCCTCGTTCTTCGGCGACCTGCACATCCAGGGCAAGGAGGGCGTCCTGTTCTACACCCGCCAAAAGGTCGTCACCACCCGCTGGTTCCACGGCCAGGTGGGCGACGTGTGGAGGAAATGACGGATTTCACGGATCGCCACGGATGATTCCAGCCGCCCTGAGCCAAAAAATCTTCGGTGCCGCCATGAAGGTGCCGCCCTCCCTCAAGCCCGGGCGCAGTAAAAATCTCACAATTTCGGCCGGAGGCGCGTCGTTCGCTGAACTCCCCTCCGTGAAATCCGCGGTTCAAATTTTCTCCGCCTTTCCGAAACCCCTTCATTCCCAGTTCCGAAATCCGCATTCCACATTCCCATGAGCCTTCTGATCAAAAACGGCGAGATTGTCACCGGGGATTCCCGCTACGTGGCCGACATCTGGTGCGAGGGGGAAACCATCACCCGCATCGACAAAAACATCGACCCGCCGGCCGGCGCGAAGGTGATTGACGCCACCGGGAAATATGTCTTCCCCGGATTCGTCGATCCGCACACGCACATTTACCTGCCCTTCATGGGCACGTATTCGAAGGACACCTACGAGACCGGCACAAAGGCGGCCGTCGCGGGCGGCACCACCACCATCTTTGACATGTGCTGTCCGTCACGCGCCACGGAACCCTCCGAAGGCTTCGCCACCTGGCAGTCCCACGCGGAGGGAAAGGCCGCCTGCGACTACACTTTTCACATGGGCGTCACCAAATTCGACGACGCCTCCGAAAAACAGCTTCGCGAAATCGTCGCGTCCGGCGTGCAGTCGTTCAAAATCTTCCTCGCCTACAAGGGCGCCTTCGGAATCGACGACACCGAGCTCTACCGCACGCTGAGCCTCGCCCGCGACCTTGGCGTGGTGGTCACCGCACACTGCGAAAACGAAACGTTGGTCGCCGAACGGCAGAAGGAACTGCTCGCCGCCGGGGTGACCGGACCGGAGGGACACCACGACAGCCGTCCGCCCCACGTGGAGGCCGAGGGCGTGCATCATCTGATGAGTTTCGCCGGCCTCACCGGCGCCTCCGTGTACATCGTCCATCTCAGCTGTCGCGAGGCCCTGGAGGAGGCGGTGCGCGCACGGCTGCGCGGGGTGGACGTCCGGGTGGAAACACTCATCCAATACCTCACCCTCGACAAGACGCATGCGGAGCTGCCGGATTTTGAAGGTGCCAAATACGTCATGTCCCCGCCGTTGCGGGACAAGGCAAACCAGGAGGTGCTTTGGAACGGCCTTCGCCAGGGCCTGATCGACACCGTCGGCACGGATCACGCGCCCTTTGATTTTGCCGGACAGAAACCGATGGGCCGGGACGACTTCACCAAAATCCCCAACGGCATCCCCGCGCTCGAGGACCGCATCAACCTGCTCTACACCTACGGCGTCAAACGCGGAAAACTCGACCTGCACCAATTGGTCAATGTGGCCAGCACCAATGCGGCGAAAATTTTCAACCTCTTCCCGCGCAAGGGAACGATCCAGCCGGGTGCCGACGCGGACCTTGTGGTTTACGACCCCGACTATCGCGGCAAACTCTCCGCCGCGAACCAGCACATGGCCGTCGATTACAACGCCTACGAAGGCTGGGAGATCGAGGGGCGGCCGGCCGTCGTCACCGTCCGCGGAGAGATGGCCGCGCGTGACGGCCGATTTGTCGGCACGGTGGGACGCGGGAAGTTTCTCAAACGAACATCCGGCCGGTAGATCCGCAGTTCGCGTCGAAAAGTTTCGGCCCCCCCGCCTTCAGCTCCCCGACCGCCGGCCGACCTGAATCATGTTACATGACTTTATAGTCATGAATATGTCCCCTGCCGCCGATCCCCGGCAAAGTCCCGCGTGTCTTACGCCCTGCCGCGCCAGCGCGTGACGGCGACCTCCGCGAGGAAGGTGGCGAGCAGGGCCGCCAGCAGCCAGTTGCCCGCCCCGGCAAACTCCGCCGGACGCGGGGCCGTCCACACCTCCCGCAGGTCGTTGATTTCCCTTCCGCCCGAGCTCTGACTGGTGACGCGGAGCTCCCCGAGGCGTTCGGAGGCGAAATTCCATTCGGGATCGAGTCCGGGTGACACCGGTCCGAAGGGCCACAGCTCCCTGCCGGCCTGAACCACGCCGCGCAGCCACTCGGCGGGATGCAGCGGAACGCGGGCCTGATACCGGCCCGGGGCGATCTTTTCCCATGTCACTTCGAACGGCTCCCCGGAGGAGCCCGCCGCCATGAGAAGGCGCGGGGGATTTTCCGCCAACCGGCGGGTCCAGGTTTCATCATGCAGCAACTCGACAATCAGATCGCCGACAATGCGTTCACGAAGGCCGGCGCCGGGAGGGGGGAGTTCCGGCAGCAGCCAGCGAATGAGGGTTCTTTCGAAATCCGCGGCCCGGGGCCAGGCCCGAAAGTTTTCCGAATACTCCCCCGCCAGGGGAAAACAGACGGCGGCGGTGCGCCCGGTTCCCCGCTGCCAGAAGGAAACCAGCGGAGCGCGGTAGTCGTCCCCGCTGAGGGCCGCCACCGTCGCCCCGGGTTTGAGATAACTCAGGTTGTATCCGTCCACCCGGGCGGGCCAGGACAGGTCGCGGGCCGCGATTTCGCGCCACCCGCCGGCATCGACCACCGGCACGGGATCCCTGAGGAAGGCGGACCGGGCCACGGCCACCGTCTCCTGTGCAAAGATGGCGGGAAGCTGACCGGGATCGGCGTTGAAAAAGATGCGGCCATTGCCGCGCGCCGCCACATCCCTGAGAAATTCCGCGTCGTTATCGGTTTCGGAGCCCAGGCCGATCACGCTCACCGTGGCGCCCTCCGCGGTCATTTCGGCAAGGAGTTCCCGGTAATTTCCCGGTTCCTCGGCATCCGCGGCATCGGCAAACAGGATGACATGACGCTGGCCGGCGGGGGATTTTTTCAATTCCTTCCAGGCGGCCTGGAGAGCCTGAAAAACAAAGATGCCGCCGCCCGCACTTTGGATGCGCCGGACCTGGCTGCCGATCTTGCGGGCGTCGCCACCGACCTTGGTCAGCGCAACCACGGGATGCGCCGTGCTGTCGACGGCAAAGACTGCCACGGCATCGGAGGGACCGAGCAGTTCGATCGCGCGGGCCGCCCCCTCATTGGCGAGATCCATTTTGGCGATCCCCGGCGCCACGGCGGCCGCCATGCTGCCGGACCGATCCAGGGCGATGGCCATGGCCACGGCCAGCTTGCGGTGCTCTTGGCGCAGTTCCATGGAAACAGGCAGCAGCGGGTCCAGCGGGGATTCGAAATATCCGCCGGCGCCAAAACTGAATTTCCCGCCCGCCATGAGGAGTCCTCCCCCCTGCGCGGTGACAAAAAAATCCATCGCCTCGAGAAACTCCGCCGGAATCCGGTGCGCCGGAACGTTGTTGATCACCACGGCCCGGGCGCCCGCGAGCATCCCGGCATGCAGACGGCCCGGTTCCGTCACCACCTGCACCCGCACGCCCTGGGCCTGCAAAACCTCCGCCAGCGGATCCCCGGCGTAGGAGGTCACCAACAGCACGCTCTGACCTTCGTTCACCTCCACCCAACACCAGGCGGCGTTGTTTCCCGGACGCGCATCGTTTGCCGGCAGCAGGCGCGCCTCGTATTTTCGCGCCCCGGCCTCCACCGAACGCGTCGCCGCGCGCAGCAGGGCCTGTCCGTTGCGAAAGGTCAGCACGCCTTCCCCGACCCGCACCCCGTCGCAAAGGATTTCATAAGGCACATCACCGTCCTGCGTTCCGCGCGCCCGCGCCTCCAGAACAAATCCCTCCCCCGGACGCACCCGCTGCGGAGCGCGCAGGCGTTCCAGACGGAAGTCGTGCCCCGATTCCGGCCGGACCAATCGGAAGTCCAGCGGGACGCCCGCCTCACGCAGCTTGCCGGCCAGCCCGTCCAGATCCTCCGTGCTGTAGCCATCCGTCAAGGCCAGCAGACGGGCGGCGCGATTTTTCTCCCGACGGGCCAGGGCAAACTCCGCCGCGAGCCGCAGGCGCGATTCGGCCGGACTCACCTCAAAGGACTGCGCCGCGTCCCGCAGAACCGGGGCGGCGGCAAAATCCACGTAAAAAATCCGGTCGTCGGATCCGCGGTTGTTTTCCAGGAGTTTTTCGAGTTCCGCGCGCCGCGGATCGAGTGCGTCCTGACAGGAGGCCGAGCGGTCCATCAAGACCCACAGATCCAGACCCGAAGCGGTACGCCGCACCTCGGGCCGGGTCAGAAAAAGCACCAGCAGCCCCAAGCACGCGGCGCGCAGGGGCCGGGTCAGCCGGGCCCGCGGCACCCACCGGGCCAGCAGCAAAAACACCGGCAGCAGCAGAAACCATTGGGGCGCGGCAAAGCGGAGCATCGCGGGCCAGTCTGAGACCGTCCCGAAGGACTGAAAAGCCCTTCCTTTCGTTTCCCCCCCGATCCCCGGTTCGCCCCCTCCCGAAACCTCACCCGATGGGAAAATCCGGAATCCGCCCGTATCGGATTCGTCCATTTCGCCCGCCCTCCGGACGTCCAACAAACCATCCGCCATCGATTCCCTGTTGTCATGAACACTTCCTCCCACTGGCAGATGCATCTCATGGCGGCCGAGGGTTATTTTGAGTTGGACATGATCGGGGAAGCCGCCTTTGAGCTGGACCAAATTCCCCCGGATGCCCAATCCCTGAGCGAGGTCTGCGCCCTTCGCCTGCAGGTTCTCATTGCCGCAGGCGACTACGAGCGCGGGGAGTGGGTGGCCCGCAATCTCGTCTTCAAACAGCCGGATGAGGCCTTTCCCTGGATCGGGTGGGCGTTTTGCGCCCGCAGGGCCATCTCCCTCGAAGCGGCGGAGCAGATCCTCGAAATGGCCCACACCGTACATCCCGACAATGGCATCATCGTGTTTAATCTGGCCTGCTATGCCAGCGCCGCCGGACGCATCGCGGACGCCCGCGTCCTATTTCACCGGGCCACCGAACTGAAGTCCGCCGCGAAGTATTGGATCCGCGAAAACGACCCCCTGCGCACCCTGCCGGACGGACCGAATTAATCCCGCACTTCGCCTCGACGACCGGACCGCTCTGCGCTCACATTGGCGTCATGTCGATCGTCGCCGTCATTCCCGCCCGCTGGGCCTCCACCCGTTTTCCCGGCAAGCCGCTGTTCCCCATCCTCGGCAAACCGCTCATCCAGCACACGTGGGAACGTTGTCTGCGCGCCAAATTGGTGTCGCAGGTGATCGTGGCCACCGACGACATGCGCATCGCCGAGGCGGCTTTCAACTTCGGCGCCGAGGTTTCCCTCACCTCTCCAAAACACCCCAGCGGAACCGACCGCCTGGCGGAGGTCGCAGGCCGCCTGCGCGGCGTCAGACACGTCATCAATGTTCAGGGCGATGAACCCGCCATCGATCCCCGTCTCATCGACCGTCTCGCCCGGACACTGAAGGAAAACCCGCGCCTCGAAATGGTCACGGCGGCATGCCCGTTCCCCGACGAAAGCGAAGCCCTCAATCCCAACAACGTCAAGGTGGTCACCGCCCCGGACGGTCGGGCGCTTTATTTTTCCCGCAGTCGCGTCCCCTTCGATCGGGACAAAACCGGACGCGTCCACCCGCTCTGGCACATCGGGATCTACGGCTACCGGCGCGATTTTCTGACCCAGTTCGTCCGTTGGAAACCCACTCCCCTCGAAACCACGGAAAAACTCGAACAACTGCGGGCCCTTGAACACGGCGCAACCATCAGGGTCATCACCACCAAGTCCCACGGCGTCGGAGTGGACACCCCGGACGACGTTCACCGGGCCATTGCGGTGCTCCAACCACGCAAACGCGCGTAAGGTCCTCCGGTCCCTCCGGGCACGCGCCGAACCCGAAAAAGCGGCGTTCCACAAAATCCACAGGCAGATCGAGACCCGGCTCCACCACGGTACCGTGCGTGTGCCCCCGAACTCGAGAAGGGTTACGCGGTCGTTTCCGGTGATCTTCAGCATGCGCAAAGACAGGCATTTCCCTATGCCTATTTTTATGCTTCCAAGAGGCGCTTAAAAATTGTCCCTTTTTCCAAAAAAGGAAAAAATGAAGTCATGAAAAAGGCTCTTCTTTCCTTGTGCCTTCCTCTTTCCGGCATATTTGCGGACACAAATTCCGGGCAGCCCGCGGACACGGTTTTTACGAACGGATTGGTTTACACCGTGGACTCCGCACAGCCGCGGGCCGAAGCCGTGGCGGTCACGGGAAACACCATCAGTTATGTGGGTTCCAATGAAGGGGCCAAGGCTTTTGTCGGCCCCAACACGCAGGTGATCGATCTTGGGGGGCGTTTGATGCTTCCCGGGCTGATCGACGCGCACACGCACGCCCTCGTGGGCGCGGTGATGACGCGGGGTGTGGACGCGCGCGGGGAGACCCGCGAAGAGACTCTGGAAAAACTGCGCGCCTATGCCCGTCAGGCTCCCAAAGAGGACATCATTCGCGGCTTCGGCTGGCTGCTCAATGTGTTCCCGGAAAAAGGTCCGACCAGGGAGGAGCTCGACAAAATCTTTCCGGACCGCCCCGCCATCATCATGGGAATCGACCTTCACAATGCCTGGGTGAATACCAAGGCGTTGGGAAAGGCGGGCATCACCAAGAATTCGCCCGATCTGGTGCCGGGATTCAGTTATTTCGAACGCGATGCGGAGGGGAATCCGACCGGCACGATCCGCGAGGTTCCCCTTATCACGTTCATCCAAAACAGGCTGCATCCCATGGATGGCGAATACGTGCGGGCTTGCCTCGAGGAATGGCTGCCCAAGGCGGCCCGGGCCGGACTGACGACGGTTTACGATGCCGGCTGGCCGGTTCTGCCCAATCAAAGTGCGGGCTACGCCATGCTCGATGGTCTGGCCCGGGAGGGAAAGCTGCCCATCCGCGTGGCGGGATCGGTGGTCATCGAGAACGCCAACGAGGATTACGTCGGCAGAATGAACGAGCTGCGGAAGCAGTATCGTTCGGACCTCCTCTGGCCGGCGGCGTTCAAACTCTGGCTCGACGGTGTCGTGGAGACCAAGACATCGCTCTTGCTGGAGCCGTATGAAGTGTCCGGGGAAGACAAGAAATCCTCCGCCCAACCCAACTATGGAATGACCAAGTTCACCCGCGAGGAGCTGGATGAAATCGCCCGGAAAAGCGCGGAGGCCGACTGCGATCTTCACATTCATGCGCTCGGGGACGGCACCTGCCGCATGGCGCTCGACGCCATTGAAAAGGCGCGGAAAAACACCGGAGCCACCTCGTGGAATCCAACCATCTGCCACCTGATGCTTGTTGACGACACCGACATCCCGCGGTTTGCCAAGCTTGGAGTCAATGCGCAGTTCACGATTCTCTGGGCCACGGCGGACTCCAACTGGCGCAATCTGGGCGTTCCCCTCCTGGGAAAACGCGCCTACCGGCAATACCGCGCGAAATCATTTTTTGATGCCGGCGCCAATGTGACGTTCAGCAGCGACTGGCCCGCCTCGTCCTACATCAGCAGCTTCGATCCCTTTCTGGCCATGGAGATTGGCATGACCCGCAAGGTTCCCTGGCTCCCGGATTCGGAAGTCGGGCCTCCCGCGGAGGAGCGTCTCACCATTGGGGAGCTCATCAAGGGCTACACCCTCAACGCCGCCCGCCAGATCCGGATGGAGGACAAAATCGGATCCATCACGAAGGGAAAACTGGCGGATCTGGTGGTTGTGGATCAGAACCTGTTCGAAATCGAGCCGTCGGCCGTTCACAAGACCAAAGCGCTGCTGACGATGATGGACGGAAAAATCACCCATCGCGAGGGACTGTAGTCCTTCAACCCGTCCTGAACCGGATGTCCCCGCGCATTTTTATTCCCCGGGAAGCATCGTCCGGTTAGTTTTTCCGCGTGTCCAAGTTCCGCAAACCGTTCCTGTCGGAGTTGAAAAAACACTAGCTTCAGCGGTTCCCCCTGTGGCGGCCGGGCGCCTGCACACCCGTGTTCTGGGCCAGGAAAGACTCCACCTACACGATGGACTCGACACTGGCTTCCAAGGGGACGGCTTTTCACGCGGTCATCACGTTCAGCACCAAATGGCCGGGGGCCTTCACATGCGATGTGATCGTCACTCCGGATCTCCATTCCTCCGGTGATACCCTGCCCATCCGCATGCCCGCCGACGTCGCAACCCTCCCGCCCGGCACCTACCGGATCGGCATATTCATGGGGGGAAAGGACATCTGGTGGCGGCTGGTGGACGATGCCGAGGAATCCCGGAAGTTTTACGCGCAAATTCCCAATCTGAAAATGGCCCCGCCGGTGATCGCACGGGATCCGAACCACTGGTATGCGGATTCCTACGGGGATTTGGACACCGTCATCAAACAGGCCGCACACCATTTCTGCGACACGTTTGAACAGCATGTCGTGTCCAGGGTGTCCGGAGGATCCTGAATTCACCCAACGCACGACGCGCCTGCGGAATAAAAACCCCGGCAGGGCTTCGGGGGTGTCTCGTGAAAGCCGGATACTCCCGAGGGAGACATTCCCCGGCGGCGACAAATCGCCGGGACCAACGCCCCCATCAGAACGAGGACGGAGACTGCCGGCTCCGGACCCACCGCCACTTGGAGGCCGTTCTCGGAGAAAAGTATGCGTATTTTCCTCCTCCCGGATCACGGGCGTTTTCGATGGCCCAGTTGGCGGGGCCGAATGCCGAGAATTCGGTCGACGTTCCGTCAATCTCGCCTGACAAGCCTTTTCCGGAAAGCCCGGGAAAGCAAAGGCCACGGGTTGGACGACCTCAGGGGACGCCGGGGGGGGGAAGCCGCCGTCGCGAAGCCGACGACGCAAAAACCCGGGTGGATATCCGCTTCCCGCGCTGGATTTTCTCCCGCATCCCCCTACACTGGCCGCCCATGAAGTATATTTTCGTGACCGGCGGTGTGGTCAGTTCCTTGGGCAAGGGCCTCGCTGCCGCATCCCTTGGCACGTTGCTCGAACACCGTGGACTGAAGGTCGTGATGATGAAGCTCGACCCCTATTTGAACGTCGATCCGGGGACAATGAACCCCTTCCAGCACGGAGAGGTGTACGTTCTGGCGGACGGCGCGGAGACGGACCTCGACCTCGGTCACTACGAGCGTTTCACCAACTGCGTGCTCACCCGCGAAAACAACATCACCAGCGGCCAGGTGTATGAAACGGTCCTGGCCAACGAGCGGCGTGGGGATTACCTCGGCAAGACGGTGCAGGTGATTCCGCACATCACGGACGAAATCAAACGCCGCATCCGGGAACTGGGCAAAAATTCCGGCGCCGACGTCCTCATCGCCGAAATCGGCGGCACGACCGGGGACATCGAGGGGCTGCCCTTCCTGGAAGCCATCCGCCAGTTCATCCTCGAGGCCGGCCTCGGCAATTCCATCGTCATGCACGTGACGCTGGTTCCCTACATCAAGGCCGCCGGGGAACTGAAAACCAAGCCCACCCAGCAAAGCGTCGCCAAGCTCCGGGAAATCGGCCTGCAGCCGCATGTGCTCATCTGCCGCACCGAGCAGCACCTCGACGCCGACGTGCGCCAGAAACTTTCCCTGTATTGCAACGTGCCGGTGGAGGCCGTCATCGAATGCAGCGACGTCGAGCATTCCATTTACGAGGCTCCGCTGAACCTTCAGGACGAGGGGCTGGACGATTATGTCTGCCGGGCCCTCAACCTGCAGGGCACCACGCCGGACATGACGGACTGGAAAAAATTCGTCAAACGCGTCGTGCACCCCAAGAAGAGCGTGCGCGTCGCGGTGGTGGGCAAATACATCGAGCTGCAGGACGCCTACAAGAGCATCTACGAGTCCCTCACCCACGCGGCGGCCTCGCACGACTGCGCGGCGGAGCTGGTTCTGGTGGACGCCGAGGACCTCGAAAATGAAGGGGCCGACAAATACCTGCGGGGCGTGGCCGGCGTGCTGGTTCCGGGCGGATTTGGCGACCGCGGGGTGGAGGGCAAAATCGAGGCCTCGCGATATGCCCGCGAGTCCCGCACCCCCTATCTCGGCCTTTGTCTGGGCATGCAGATTGCGACGATCGAATTCGCGCGCCACGTCTGCGGCCTTGAAAAGGCCAACAGCACGGAATTCGACCCGGAAACGCCGCATCCCGTCATCTGCATCCTCGAGGAGCAGAAGGACGTGACCCGGAAGGGAGCCTCCATGCGCCTGGGAACCTGGCCGACCGTCCTGGGCAAAAACACCCTCGCCCATCAGGTCTACGGCCGCACCGAGGTGTCGGAACGGCACCGCCACCGGTACGAATTCAACATGGCCTATCGCGAACTGATGGAAAGCAAGGGTTTCGTGATCGCCGGCACCTCCCCGGACGGCACCCTGGTGGAATTGATCGAACTGAAAAACCACCCGTGGTACCTGGCCTGCCAGTTCCATCCGGAATTCCAGTCCAAGCCCAACAACCCGCACCCCCTGTTCCGCGGATTCATCGCGGCCTGCCTGGCTCACCAGGACTGACGGCCGGCCTGATTCCGGGGAAAAGAACAAGGCAGGCGGAGAATCTCCGCCTGCCTCTTCATCCTTCGGTGGACCGGACGTTCCCCCTCCACTGGTCTCCCGGTCGCGCCGGTGAGGAAATTCCGAATCAGCCCCCCGCCTCGCACATGTCGAGGAGTCGCATGCGGGTCGATTGAAGCCGCTGCAGGAGCATGCCGCCGACCCGAACCGCCAGCTGGTAGCCGAAGCCGGTGTTGGTCTCCGCCAGCCGGCGGAGCTCGTGGGCATCAAAGACGAGGGCTTCCGTGTCCCGGACCGCCCGGGCGCTGAAATGCCACTGATAGGGCGGAAAGAGCCACGACCAGCCGAGGGGCTCGCCGGGCCCGACCGAGAGGATCTTGATGATTCCCTCGCCGGGGACGTAGGGGGATTCGATGACGATCTCCCCCTCGAGGATCAGGTAAAAGCTGTTCGCATCGTAATCCTTGCGAAAGAGCTGTTCGTTGGCTCCGAACTTTTGACGACGCGCACAGGCGGCAAGCAACGGATAATACTCCGGTGCGAAGTCGTGAAAGAACGGCTGTTCTGCGATGGTGGTGGCCAGATTTTTCATGGGATGTTTTTCGAGGCCACCATACGCCCCGGGCCCGGATTCGGCATTACCCCCCTTGCCGGATCATCATCATATTTTGACTTTCCTCTCCAAAAGGAGGTCATCCGGGCCCTTGCACTCCCCAGCCCACGGGTCGGGGACGCCAGGGCTGCCAGACGACCGGGCCCGCCCGGCGGCGGCGCATTTCCCGTTCGATGCAGCGGCAGTCCTCCGGGCTGAGCGACTCCGGGTGCACCGTGGTGCGCAATTGATGGGACACCCCGGACGACTGCACCAGTGCGAGCGAGCGTTCCACAGAGACCGCGCTGCGCGGGCGGCCGGTCACCCGGTCGTAGCGGGCGTCCAGGGGCGCCTTGATGTCGAGGCCGACCCAGTCGACCAGGGGAAGGAGGTTCCGCAGCCGATCCGGGTAAATGCCCGCGGTATGCAGCCCAACGAGAAATCCCATCGCCCGAACCTCCCGCATCGCATCCGCCAGCGCGGGTTGGACGGTGGGTTCGCCGCCGCTGAAGACGACCGCATCGAGGAGACCGCGCCGGTCCTCAAGAAACATCCGCACGCGCTCCCAAGTCCAGCGGGTGGTCCCGGCCGAACGGCGCGGTCGCAGGTGCGGATTGTGGCAATACACACACCTCCACGGACATCCCTGACAAAAAATGACCGCCGAAAGGTGGTCGGGGAAATCGACCGTGGACATTGCGGTGATTCCCCCGATTTGCAGGGCGCTCATTGGTCCCTGTTTTCCCGGGCGCGCGCCTGCTCGCGAAAGAGAAGGCGTTCGGCATATTCGGCACGTTTGCCGGGGTTGAACTGCGAGACCGGACGGTGATAGCCCATCACGCGGGTCCAGATTTCGCAGCGTTGACGTTCGTGTTCCTCGAGTCGGACCGGGGTTTTGGTTTTCATAAATTCATGCCGCCACGGCCCGCTGTTTGGCCGCCAGGCGTTCGGCGTCACAGCGGGGACAATAGGGATGTTCGCCGGCGAGATAGCCGTGAACCGGGCAGATGGAGAACGTGGGGGTGACGGTGATATAGGGGACGCGGAATCGCTGCAGCACCCGTCGGACCAGTTCCCGGCAGGCCCTGCTGCTGGAAACCCGTTCGTTCAGGTAAATGTGGAAAACGGTTCCGCCGGTGTACTGGCGCTGCAGGGCCTCCTGGTGATCGAGGGCGGCAAACGGATCGTCGGTCCAATTCACCGGCAGCTGGGTGGAGTTGGTGTAATAGGGCGCCTCCGGGGTGCCCGCGTGCAGGATGTCGGGAAACTTCTGCCGGTCGATCCGGGCAAACCGGTGGGTGGCCCCTTCCGCGGGGGAGGCCTCCAGATTGTAGAGATGGCCCGTTTCCTCCTGAAACTTCACCATGCGCTCCCGCATGTGACCCAGAATTTCCAGCGCAAATTCATAGCCCCAGGGTGTCGCGATGTTTTCGCGGTCCCCGGTGAAATTCCGGATGCATTCGTTCACCCCGTTGATGCCGATGGTCGAAAAATGATTCCGCAGGGTTCCGAGATAACGGCGGGTGAAGGGGAAAAGCCCGTTGTCCATCTGCTCCTGAATGACGCGGCGTTTGATCTCCAGGCTGTCGCGCGCCAGCCCGAGGAGCCGGTCGAGGTCGGCAAAGAAGGCGTTCCTGGAACCGGCGCAGAGGTAGCCCAGGCGCGCGGCATTGATGGTGACCACTCCGACGGAACCCGTCTGCTCCGCCGACCCGAACAGCCCGTTGCCGCGCTTGAGCAACTCCCGCAGGTCGAGCTGCAAGCGGCAGCACATGGAGCGCACCATGCCGGGCTCGAGGTCGGAATTGAGGAAGTTCTGGAAATAAGGCAGCCCGTACTTGGCCGTCATTTCAAAGAGCCGCTCGGAATTCGGCCCCTCCCAGGGGAAGTCCGCGGTGACGTTGTAGGTGGGGATGGGAAAGGTGAACACCCGTTCCCGCGCGTCGCCTTCCATCATCACCTCGAGGAACGCCCGGTTGATCATGTCCATTTCCTCCTGCAGATCGCCGTAACAAAACGGCATCGGCCGCCCTCCGATGAGCGGCTGTTGCGAACGAAGGTCGGCCGGACAGGTGAGATCGAAGGTCAGATTGGTGAACGGCGTCTGCGTTCCCCAGCGCGAGGGAACATTCAGGTTGAAGATGAATTCCTGCATGCACTGGCGCACATCGGCATACCGCATCCGGTCCGCCCGCACGAAGGGCGCAAGGTAGGTGTCGAAGGAACTGAAGGCCTGAGCGCCGGCCCATTCGTTCTGCAGCGTGCCGAGAAAGTTCACCATCTGGCCGAGCGCCGTGCGCAGATGGCGCGGCGGTTTTGATTCCACCTTGTTCGGCACCCCGTTGAATCCCTCGGTGAGCAGCATGCGCAGCGACCAGCCGGCGCAGTACCCGGACAGCATGTCGAGATCGTGGATGTGAAAGTCCCCCTCGCGATGGGCCTGGCCGATCACTTCCGGATACACTTCGCTCAGCCAGTAGTTCGCGGTGACCTTGCCCGCCACGCTCAGAATCATGCCGCCGAGCGAGTATCCTTGGTTGGCGTTGGCCTGCACGCGCCAGTCGGCCCGGGTGACGTATTCCTGCACCGAGGCCACCGCATCGACCATTACCCGGCGGCGCTCGCGGCGGGCGCGTTTGCGTTCCCCGAAGGCGATGGCCGCCCGCACCGAATCATAACATCCCCGTGCGGCTAGCTCCTCCTCCAGCAGTTTTTGCAGACGGTCGGCCGTCACCATGCGGGGACGATCGTCCGCCGCCAGCCGGGCCGCCACGGTGTCGGCCATGGCCTCCGCATTCCGGTCGCCGAATTCCCCGGAGGCCCGCCCGCAGGCGGCCAGGGCGGAGGCGAGTTTGCGCAGCTCAAATTTCTGCAGACGTCCGTCGCGTTTTCTCACGCACGCCGGGAGGGCGCGGGGAACGTCGAGCAGCCATTTTTGGTTTTCCGTGCGGGAGGAGAAGGAATCGGGGTGATTCATGGATTTTTAAAACGTCACGCCGAAATGAAGACCGAGAATGCCGGCGTTGGCGGTCTGGCCGGTGCCGCCCGGGCGGATCAGGTACTGCCAGAAGGGCTGCACATACGCGAAGCGGGTGACCTGGAAGCGGTAGGTGGCCTCCAGCACGCCCTCGAAGGTTTGGTGGACGGTTTCCCCCCGGTCGGCCTCCGCGCGGAACTTCGCATGGCTGTAAACGCCCTGTCCAAAGGCGAGCCCCAGTTGGTCCCCGTCGCGGCCGGGGAGCAGTCCGCAATAGACGAGGCCGGTGTGAAAATAAAACGGCAGCGGGTTGTCATAGGCCGGGGCAAAGTTGAAAAACGCAAAGGCGGAGAGCCCCTGGCGCCCCGATTCGCTCTGTCCGGCTTCCCGGTAAAGCGTCTGGTCGACCTGCCAGTAGAAGGTGAGTTTCTGGTCGTAGCGTCCCCCGTGGAACCCCTCGTTTTCCAGGCCCCAGTAGAGGGTTCCGAAGGCCAGTTTGCCCGGCAGTCCGCGCAGGCGCGGGGTGACGCCCGTTTCCGCGAGGAAATACAGGCCGTTTCTCGACGGATCCGGACCGTAACCGGCAAAAAACAATCCGTGGTTGTTCCGTGCGGACGCCTCCGGCACCGCCAGATAAAGCCCGCCCATCGCATAAAACCATTCGACGGGCCGAACCTTCAGATATCCGCCCCAGGCCGCATAGCTGCTGCCCCAGGGGAAGCCGTTGTTGCCGCCGATGCCCTTGGTGGTGCCGATGGCATTGTTGGTGAAAAGTTTCGAATCCGGCTGATCGGCAAAGAACGTGTAGGCATTCTGCCAGCCTCCGGAAAGGGTCAGCAGATGCCTGATCCCGAACAACTCCGGCGTCATGTACGTGAAAAAGAACGGCATCAACCGCCAGTTCTGACCGCTTTGATACCGCGACGGGGCAAAGGTCGGGGAGGCCCCCGCGTAGGCATTCGGGCCGCGCCCATCCCGGTAACGCACAGCGCCGGTCAGGGTGAGCCCCCCGATGCCGGCCAGCCGGCCCATGTCCACGGTGAGGCCCAGGTGGATTTCCTCGTCAAAGGCCCCGCGCGGAGAAAGCGCCCCGCCCGAGACGATGCCGTAAAAGCTGGATTTCCAGTTTCCGTGGAATTCGATTCCCTGGTCCTCCAGGCGGGGACGCCAACCCGCCCAGTCGCCGGTGCCCCGGGGGCTCCGCGCCCACTCCGTCCAAGTCGGCAGCGGTGCCGCCGCCATGCCGGAAAGGCCGGCGGCGAGAAAAGCTGCCGCGACTGTCCTCCGCACAGACGTCATGCGTCAACGTCGGCGGCCTGCACCGCGGTGAGGGCGATGGTGTAGATGATGTCTTCGACGGAGGCTCCGCGCGAGAGGTCGTTGACCGGCCGGCGCAACCCCTGGAGCATCGGCCCGATGGAAACCAGGTTCGCGCTGCGCTGCACCGCCTTGTAGGTCGTGTTGCCGGTGTTGAGGTCGGGGAAGACAAACACCGTCGCGCGGCCGGCCACGGGACTGCCGGGAGCCTTCTGCCGGGCGACCTCGGCATTGGCGGCGGCGTCATATTGCAGCGGACCGTCGATGAGCAGATCGGGGCGCAATTCCCGCGCCAGCCGGGTGGCCTCGCGCACCTTCTCCACATCCGCGCCGGATCCGCTCGAGCCCGTCGAGTAGGAAATCATGGCCACCCGCGGCGGAATGCCGAAGCGCCTGGCGGAATCGGCGCTCTGGACGGCGATTTCCGCAAGCGTGGCGGCGTCGGGATCCTGAATGACCGCGCAGTCCCCGTAAACCAGCACCTGGTCGGGCAGGCACATGAAAAACACGGACGACACGGACTTCACGCCGGGCTTGGTTTTGATCAGCTGCAGGGCCGGTCGCACGGTGCTTGCCGAGGAATGGATTGCGCCGGAAACCAGACCGTCCACCTCCCCCAGGGCCAGCATCATGGTCCCGAGGACGACGTCATCGGCGAGTTGATCCGCCGCCGCCTGCGCGGAGAGGTTCTTGTGGCGGCGCAGCTCCACCATGGGCGCCACGTAATTCGGACGCAGGGCATCGGCATCGAGAATCTCGATTCCCTCGGGCAGGTCGACCTCCTGGGCCTTCGCGACGCGCCGGATTTCCTCCGGGTTCCCCAGTAGGACACAGCGCGCGATGCCGCGGGCGGCGCAGGTGGCCGCGGCCCGGATGGTGCGGGGTTCCGCGCCTTCGGGCAAAATGATCCGCTTGCCCGCCGCACGCGCCCGTTCGGTCAACTGGAAACAAAATGCCGCCGGGGACATCCGCGTTTCGACAGCCCGCTGACAGGATTCGCCGATCCAGTCGGCATCGAGATGCTCGGCGACATGATTCATCACCTCCTCCATGCGGGGCAGGTCATCAGCGGGCACCTCCGTGCTCATGGCATTGAGCCGGGTGGCGGTCTCGTAGGAATTGGTGCGCACGCGCAGCACCGGCAGTCCGGTCGCAAGGCCGGGGCGGCACAGCGAGTAGATGCGCCCGTCCATTTCGGTGTCCCCGGTCAGCACCAACCCCGCAAGCGGGATGTCGTTCAGCGCCGCCATGCACGCGGCCAGGAGCACGTCGTCGCGATCGGCCGGGGTGACCAGCACGTTCCCGGGCCGGAAGGTGTGCATCATGTTCGGCACCTTGCGCGCCAGCAGATGAATTTCCCGGACACGGCGATGGTCCATCTGGCCCGCGGAAAGAATCTCCGCATCGAGATGCCGCACCACATCGCGCATCCGGCATTGGGTCAGCCGGACATTTTCCGGCACGATGCCGATCAGCCTGGGAAGATCGCGACCCCCGGCGCGATAGACCTCCTGGATGCGGGCGACCGCCTTGTGGAACGGCTCCCCCTCCCCGAGGGCCACGCGGTTGCAGATGCAGCCGGCAATGCGCGATGCGTCCCCGTTGCCGTGGGCGCGCACGGCGAATTCGATCTGCTGAAAGAGGGTTTCGCCGAAACCGTCCGAGGCATTCGCCACCAGGACCACCTCGGCCCCGAGGGTGCGGATCAGTTCGGCATTGAGCGGACCGGTGCAGGGATCGTCCGGGGTCGTCACCAATCCCTCCACCACCATGAGCTCCGCCTCCCGGGAGGACTCGTGAAAACGCTCCATCACCTGACTGAGCAGCTCATCCAGCCGGCCCTCCGACATCATGCGCGCGGCGTCGGCCAGCGGAATGGGAAGGGCCGGCCGCTGTCCGGAGATGGCCCGGGCGAAAAGGGTGGACCGCTCCGGTTCGTCGCCGCCTCCGGAATGCTGGGAAACCGGCTTGAAAAAGCCGACCCGCAGTCCGCGCCGTTCAAGGGCGCGGAGAAAGCCGAGGGACACCGAAGTGAGACCCGCCCCGGCCGAAACCGGCGTGAGGTAAAAGATGTGTTTCATAAATTCAAAAGGCGTTTCGTCTGCTCCGCGATGGCGAGCTCCTCGCTGGTGGGGACCACCATCGCGGTGAGCGGCGAGGAGTCCGCGGTGATGCGCCCGCCCGACCGGCGTCCATGACCGGCATTGCGTTCCTCGTCGATCACGGGTGCCAGCACCCCGAGATGGCCGAGGGTCTGGGCGCGCACCCGCGCGTTGTTCTCCCCGATGCCGCCGGTGAAGACGATGGCATCCACACGATCAAGTCCGGCCAACATGGCCAGAAGTCCCTTGGCCAGACGGTAGCAAAACAGGTCGACGGCCTGCTCGGCCCGGGTATAGCCCTCCCGGGCGGCCTGGAGGACGGCCCTCATGTCGTTGCTGACCCCCGACACCCCCAGCAGGCCGCTGCGATGGTTCAGCAGGCGGGTCACCTCCTCGCTGGGCATTCCGGAAACCTTGCGCAGGTAACCGAAAATATTGGGATCCACGTCGCCGCTGCGCGTTCCCATCATGAGCCCCTCGAGCGGCGTCAGCCCCATCGTGGTGTCCACGCTGCGGCCCTCCCGAACGGCGCAGGCGCTGCAGCCGTTGCCAAGATGGGCGGTGATGAGATGAAGTTCCTCCAGGGGTTTTCCCAGCAGCCGGGCGGCCTTGCCGGCCACGTAGGCATGACTCGTCCCGTGCGCGCCGTAGCGGCGCACCGCATACCGGCGGTAGATTTCAAAGGGCAGCGCATACATCCAGGCCCGCGGCGGCATGGTCTGGTGGAAGGCGGTGTCGAAGACGGCGACATGCGGGATGTCCGGGAAAAACTTCCGCGCCATCCGGATGCCCTTGGCGTGGGCGGGATTGTGGAGCGGAGCCAGATCCCGGCAGCGCTCGATCTTCAGCAGAACCTCCCAGTCAATGACCGTCGCCTCACTGAAAAACTCCCCGCCGTGAACCACGCGGTGACCGACGGCCCGCACCGGGAGCGGTTTGTCGAAATGGTCCCCGAGGATCCCGATCAGCCGTTCCAACGCCTGTTCGTGTCCGGCGCCGGAACAATCCGCGGTGACCGGCGTGCCGCCGCGGATCCTCCAGCGCACGGAAGCCTCCGGGCGTCCCAACCGCTCGAAAAGTCCCTCCGCAAGGAACTCCTCACCGGCCACCAGGGCGAACTTCAGCGAGGAACTTCCGCAATTGATGACAAGAATGCCTTCTTCCGCCACGGCCTAAACCCTCCACGCCTGCAGAATGCGCATGTAGTTGGCGCGTTCGAATGCGGCGGGATCCGGACAATTCTGCAGACTCATCGAGCCGCGGAGCTGCTCGAGCGACTCGTATTCATGTTCCTCCAACCAGCGCACCACGTCCTGCAACACCCGGCCGATCCACTCGGGGCCGCGCCGGAGCAGCACGGAAACCATCTGCACCGCGTCGGCTCCGGCCATCAGCGCCTTGACGGTGTCCTCCGCGGTGTGCACCCCGCCGCTGGCGCCCAGCGAAAGACCCGGAATGCCGAACAAAATCGCCAGCCAGCGCAGGCGCATCCGCAGCTCCGACGAATCGGAAAGCGACAGGGTGGGCAGCACCTCGAGGTTTTCGATGTCGATGTCCGGCTGATAAAACCGGTTGAAAACCACCAGCCCATTGGCCCCGGAATCCGCGGCCTTGCGGGCGAAGTTCGGCAGCGAAGAGAAGAAGGGCGAGATTTTCAGGGCAATCGGCAGGGAAACCCGGCGTCTCACCGAGCGCACGATCTGCAGGGCATCGGATTCCACCTCGCGCGCCGAGATCGAGGCATCGACGGGGATGTCGTAAAAATTCAACTCGACGGCATCCGCCCCGGCCTCCTCGAGCTTCGCGGCAATTTCCACCCAGCCGCCCGGCGTGGAACCGTTGAGGGAGGCAATCACCGGGATGTCCACCGCCTCCCTGATCCGCCGGAGCTGCTCCAGGTATTGCTCCGAGGAGAGTGAAAAATCGTCCGGCTCCGGCAGAAAGGACGTCGCCTCGCTGAAGGCGTTCGTGCATCCCTCAAGATGCCGGGTGTACGCACGTTCCTCCATGAGGAGCTGTTCCTCGAAGAGCGAGTGCATGACGATGGCCGCCGCCCCCGCATCCTCCAGGCGGCGGACCAAATCCAGATCATCCACCATGGGGGATGCTCCCGGCATGAGGGGATTCTTCAGGGTGAGGCCGAGATAGGACGTTTGCAGGTTCATAAGGTGTTTTTCTCCGGTTCGGTTTTTTCCGCCGCGAGCAGTTCGAGATGGCGCCAGGTCCGGCGTACCTCCTCCTGCGCGGCCGCCTGCAGGGCTTCGAAACGCTCCGGATCCGTCTGGGAGAGCAGGCGAAAGCGCAGTTCGTTGTCGAGGTAGCGGGCGATGGGAACCTTGGGGGGCGCACTGTCGAGCTGAAGGGCCGGAAGCCCGGCTTCGGCGCGGCGGGGATCGAAGCGGTAGAGCGGCCAGGCGCCGGACTCCACCGCAAGCTTCTGCTGGTCCAGTCCGAGAGCCAGTCCGTAGCCGTGGGCGATGCAGTGGCTGTAGGCGATGATGAGCGAGGTGCCGGGGAAGCGTTCGGCCTCCTCGAAAACCTTGAGGGTTTGCGAGTCCTTCGCCCCCAGCGCCACCCGCGCCACGTACACGGAGCCGTAGCTCATGGCAATGAGGCCGAGGTCCTTCTTGGGACGGTTCTTCCCCGCCACGGCAAACTTGGCGCTGGCTCCGAGCGGCGTGGCCTTCGACTGCTGGCCGCCGGTGTTGGAATACACCTCGGTGTCGAGGACGAGAATGTTCACGTCGCGCCCCAGAGAAAGCACGTGATCCAGGCCGCCAAAGCCGATGTCGTAGGCCCAGCCGTCCCCGCCGACGATCCACACGCTCCTGCGCACCAGCGCATCGGCGACCGCCTCCAGCCGGCGTGCCTCGGGCACGGTCAAATCACGCAGCCTGTCCTTCAGCCGGGCGACACGCTCCCGCTGGGCGGCCACCCCGGTTTCGTCCGACTGGTCGGCGTCGACAATTTCCCGAACGAATTCGTCCCCCAGGCCGGGGGCAAGGCCGCGGAGCAGCTCGCGGGCGAAGTCGGCCTGCTGATCGAGGGCGAGGCGCTGACCCAGACCGTATTCGGCATTGTCCTCAAAGAGGGAATTGGACCACGCCGGACCGCGTCCGCATGCATCGACGGTGTAGGGGGTCGTGGGCAGGTTTCCCCCGAAGATCGAGGAACACCCGGTGGCATTCGCGATGATGGCGCGATCCCCGTAAAGCTGGGTCAGCAGTTTGATGTAGGGAGTCTCGCCGCACCCCGCACAGGCTCCGGAGAACTCAAAGAGCGGCCGGGCAAACTGACTGCTCTTCACCTCCGCCCGGAGCGTGGTCCGGTCGGGATCCGGCAGGCTGAGGAAGAAATCATAATTCTCCCGCTCCCTTTGGCGCAGCGGTGCCTGCGCCTCCATGTTGAGGGCCTTGCGGCGCGGGTTGGCCTTGTCCTTCACCGGACAGACCTGCACGCAGAGGGAACAGCCGGTGCAATCCTCCGGCGCCACCTGGAGGACATACCGCCGACCGGGGTGGTCCTTCGAACGGAAATCGGCCGACCGGAAATGCGCCGGAGCGGCGGCCAGCAGGTCCGGCGAAAAGAACTTGGGCCGGATGCAGGCGTGGGGGCAGACCAGCGCGCATTTGTTGCACTGGATGCAGAGGCCCGGATCCCACACGGGGATCATTTCCGCAATGTTCCGCTTTTCCCACCGGGAGGTTCCCACCGGCCAGGTGCCGTCCACGGGGAACGCGCTCACCGGGAGACGGTCCCCCTCGCCCGCGAGCATGACGGCGGTGACGCGTTTCACAAAATCCGGGGCGGCATCCAGGGGATACGCCGGATCGGGGAGGACCCCGCCGTCCTCGGCCGGCACGGGCACTTCGCAGAGCGCGGCGAGGGCGGCGTCCACCGCCTCGAAATTGCGCTGTACGACCGCCTCACCCTTGCGTCCGTAGGTTTTCCGGATGGCCTTCTTGATCTGCGCGACGGCCTCGTCGCGCGGCAGGACTCCGGCCAGCGCAAAGAAGCAGGTCTGCATGATGGTGTTGATCCGGCCGCCCATGCCGCATTCCCTCGCCACCTTTGAGGCGTCGATCACGAAACAGCGCAGGTTTTTCTCACGGATGTGCCGCCGCGCGGTTTCCGGCAGGTGATGCCAGAGTTTCCCGGGCGCAAACGCCGCATTAAACAACACCGTGGCTCCCTCGGCGGCGGCGGCCAGAACGTCCTGCCGGCTGAGGAAGTGGAAATGGTGGCACGCGACAAAGTTGGCCTTCTTGATCAGGTAGTGGGCGGCGATGGGCCGCGGACCAAACCGCAGGTGCGAGATGGTCATGGCCCCGGACTTCTTCGAGTCGTAGACAAAGTATCCCTGGGCGTGGAGGTCGGTTTCCTCGCCGATGATCTTGATGGAATTTTTGTTTGCCCCGACCGTGCCGTCGGATCCGAGTCCGTAAAACACCGCGCGCACCACGTCGTCGCTCTCGATGTCGAAGGCGGAATCCACCTCCAGCGAAAGGCCGGTGACATCGTCGACGATGCCCACGGTGAAATGCCGGCGCGGGCGCTCCTTTTTCAGCTCCTCGTAGACGGCCCGCACCATGGCGGGATCAAATTCCTTGGACGAAAGTCCGTAGCGGCCGCCGATCACCACCGGATCGACCTCGAGCTCCGCGCACCCCGCGGCGCGGGCCTCGGCGAGGGCGCTCACCACGTCGAGGTACAGCGGCTCGCCGAGGGCGCCGGGTTCCTTGGTGCGGTCGAGCACCGCAATGGACCGCACGGTCCGCGGGAGGGCCTGAAGGAAATCCGGCACCGAAAACGGACGGTAGAGCCGCACCTTGACGACTCCGACCCGCTCGCCGCGCCCGTTGAGCGCGGCGGCGGTTTCCTCCGCTGTTTCGGCGCCGGACCCCATGGCAACAATCACCCGATCCGCCTCCGGATGTCCCGCGTAGTCAAAAAGCCCGTATTCGCGTCCGGTCAGATCGGCAAACCGTCCCATCATCCGCGCGACGATTCCGGGCAGCCGGTCATAGAACCGGTTGGCCGCCTCGCGCGCCTGGAAAAAGACGTCGGGATTCTGCGCCGTTCCGCGGATCACCGGATGATCCGGCGAAAGCGCGCGCCGACGGAACCGGATCACGTCGTTTTCATCGACCATGGCCCGCAGGACCTCGTCCGGCAGCAGGTGGATTTTGGCGATCTCGTGCGAAGTCCGGAATCCGTCGAAGAAATGCAAAAACGGCACGCGGGAGGCGAGGGTGGCCGCATGGGCGATGCAGGCGAAGTCCTGGGCTTCCTGGACGGAATTGGAGGCCAGCAGGGCCACCCCCGCCTGCCGGCAGGCCATGACGTCGGAATGATCGCCGAAGATCGACAGCGCGTGTGTGGCCACCGTGCGGGCGGTGACATGAAAACAGAACGGAATCAGTTCCCCGGCGATCTTGTAGAGGTTGGGCAGCATGAGGAGCAGCCCCTGCGACGCGGTGAAGGTGGTGGTGAGCGATCCGGCCTGCAGCATGCCGTGCACCGCCCCGGCCACACCGGCCTCGGACTGCATCTCCACCAGGCGCGGCACGGAATTCCACAGGTTCGGGCGTTGTTTGGCCGACCATTCGTCGCACCATTCCGCCATGGGGGATGAGGGAGTGATCGGATAGATGGCGATGGTTTCACTCAGGCGATAAGCCACCGAAGCAACCGCTTCATTGGCATCGAGGGTGGCGCATTTCATGATGCCGTCAGTAAACACCAAACGGTTCGTTCCCTCTTCGCACCGCTTGCCCAAACATGAACGGATCTTGCGAAATGAAGCGGGCGGGAGGACCCCGGGACGACCGCCGCCGCGCGGACCATCCGGGGCCCGGCAAAAAAAAATCCCCGGACCTGCGGATGGCCGGGGATTCGGGAGCTCGGGACTCCTCTAAAAAAACAGCAGCACCAGCAGCTGCGCACTCACCACGCGGAGGATCATGGTCAGCGGATACACCGTGGCATAGGAGATGGACGGGGCGTCGGACGACGCGATGGTGTTGGCGAAGGCCAGCGCCGGCGGGTCGGTCATGCTGCCGGCCAGCAACCCGCAGATGGACACATAATTGGTCCTGAAGGCAAGGCGCGCCACCAGGCCGACGATCAACAGGGGAACGACGGTGATCATCGAGGCCAGGAGCATCCATTTCAGGCCGTCGCCGTGCACCAGCGTGTCGATGAATTTTTCCCCGGAATGCAATCCCACGCAGGCCAGAAAGAGCACGATGCCGATTTCGCGGATGGCAAAATTGGCGTTGTTGGGCATGTACCAGAGGAGCGGCCCGATGCGGCCGATGCGGCTCAGGACGATGGCTGCCAGGAGCGGTCCGCCCGCCAGGCCGAGCTTCACCGGAGCCGGCATGCCGGGAAAGGCCACCGGGATGCTTCCCAGCAACACCCCCAGCGCAATGCCGACAAAGACCGGGATGAGTTCGGTGTGGTTGAGCTGCTTCAACGAATTGCCCAGCTCCTTCGCCACACGGGTGATGGCGGCCTCGTCGCCGACGATCACCAGCATGTCGCCGAATTGCAGGCGCTGCTCCGGCGTGGCGCTGATTTCCACCTCGGCGCGGGTCAGCCGGGTGACGGTGACGTTGTTGTCCTCGAGAAAATCCAGTTCCTGAATCGGGCGTCCCAGGATGGCCTTCTTGGTCACAATCACGCGGCGCACCACCAGGTTGCTTTCCATTGCGTGGAGGTCGATACCGCTCACCTGTCCGACAATGAGCCGCAATTCCTCCAGACGGGCCGGCGGTCCCACGGCGAGGAGGGTGTCGCCGGTGTGAATGACATCGTCCGGCTTGGCCACGTGCACCGTCCCCTCATGGCAGATGCGCGAAATCACCACGCCGAGGCTCTGCAGCACGGGGATCTCATCGAGCCGGCGTCCGTCGAGATTCCCGTTGGTGACAAGAATGTTCATGCGCGCGAGCTTGGAGGTGCGGGCGCCGCTCGTGCTCAGCAGGTCGGCGGTTTCCGCCTTGATGTTCACGCGGAACACCGCGCGCAGCACCAGCATGGTGAGAATGATGCCCACGATGCCGAAGGGATAGGCGACGGCATAGCCCAGTCCCGGCAGCGCGGAGGAAACGGCCGGCGCGCCGGGCAGGCTGCGAATGGCCTCCTGGGCCGCGCCGAGCGACGGAGTGTTCGTGGTGGCGCCGGAGAACAGGCCCACCGCGGCGGCCATGGAAACCCCGAAGCACTTGCAGATGATCACGGTGAGGATCGCGCCCAGAATGACGATGGAGGCCGCCATGAGATTGAGCGGCAGGCCCTGTTTGCGAAGCGACGCAAAAAAACCCGGCCCCACCTGGAGGCCGATCGTATACACAAACAGGATGAGGCCAAACTCGCGGGTGAATTCCAAAACCCTGTGCGGGATGGTGAGCCCCAGATGGCCGAACAGCAGGCCGGAAAAAAGCACCCCGGCGATGCCCAGGCCGATGCCCCGCACCTTGAGGCTGCCGATGGCCAGTCCGAGTGTGGCAACCAGGGAAAGAACAAATACGACGTGGGCGATCGACTCGCCGGTCACCAGATCCTTAAACCAATTCATTTTCGTAAGATTCCGCGCCTTCGGTCAGTCTTTCCCGCTCGCGGCACCCGGGAAAGAACTTTCGTCCAAGGGGAACGGAACCTTCGCACCGGCTGCGCGCCATGGAGACGACGGGTGGCGCGCAGCCGGGCTGGCGGGAAGGCCTACAGCCGGGAGATCAGCAACTCCCGCTGGAAGAGAAGTTCCTTCGGCAGGTCGGCGCTCAGATTGATGAACAGCTCGTCCTGCAGGAGCACTTCGCGTTTCCACCCCTGCACGTCAATGGACAGGGCCGCGCGGAGCTTCCCGATGTCGTAGTCCTTCATGCCCTCGATCGAGATGTCCTCCGCATTGGGCATCCAGCCGAGCGGAGTTTCCTCGGCGTACACCGAACCGTGGCAGCGGTCGAGGATCCACTTGAGAACACGCATGTTCTCGCCGAATCCCGGCCAGAGGAATCTGCCGTTTTCATCCTTCCGGAACCAGTTCACGTGAAAGATCTTCGGCGTGCGGCGGAATTCCTTCCGCATCTCAAGCCAGTGCGCGAAATAATCCCCCATGTTGTAGCCCGCGAAGGGCAGCATGGCCATGGGATCGCGCCGCACCTGGCCGAGCTGGCCGGCCGCCGCCGCGGTCATCTCCGAGCCCATGGTGGCGCCCAGATAGACCCCGTGGATCCAGTTGAAGGCCTGGAACACGAGCGGCATGGTGGTGGCCCGGCGGCCGCCGAAGATAATGGCGCTGATCGGCACGCCGGCGGGATCGTCCGCGGCGGAATCGAGCGCGGGGTTGTTGGCCATCGGTGCGGTGAAGCGCGCATTGGGATGGGCGGCGGGACGGCCGCAATCCGGGGTCCATTTCTGACCCGTCCAGTCGATCAACTCCGCCGGCGGCTCATCGGTCAATCCCTCCCACCAGACGTCGCCATCCGGGGTGAGCGCCACGTTGGTGAAAATGGTGTCCCTGCGGCAGCACTCGAGCGCATTGGGGTTGGATTTTTTCGAGGTTCCCGGCGCAACGCCGAAATAACCGGCTTCGGGATTGATGGCGTAAAGGCGTCCATCCGCCCCGGGCTTCAGCCAGGCAATATCGTCGCCGACGGTCGTGACCTTCCAGCCGCGATATTCCGGCGGGGGGATGAGCATGGCGAAGTTGGTCTTGCCGCACGCGCTCGGGAAGGCCGCCGCCACATAGTCCTTCCGTCCCTCGGGCGATTCCACGCCCACGATGAGCATGTGTTCGGCCATCCAGCCTTCCTCGCGGGCCATGCACGAGGCGATGCGCAGGGCAAAACACTTCTTGCCCAGCAGGGCGTTGCCGCCGTAGCCGCTGCCGTAGGACCAGATCTCGCGGGTCTCCGGAAAATGGACGATGTATTTGTTTTCCTTGTTGCAGGGCCACGGCACGTCCTTCCGACCGTTCTCCAGCGGCACACCCACGCTGTGCACGCAGGGCACAAAGCGGCCGTTTTCGCCCAGCACCTCGAGCGCGGCATTTCCCATGCGGGCCATGATGCGCATGCTCACGACCACGTAAGGCGAGTCGGTGATCTCCACCCCGATGTGCGAGATGGGAGAACCCAGCGGACCCATGCTGAAGGGAATCACATACATGGTGCGTCCGCGCATGCAGCCGGTGAAAAGTTTGTTCAGGGTCTGCCGCATGGCCGTGGGATCGACCCAGTTGTTGGTGGGGCCGGCGTCGCGTTTGCGGCGGCTGCAAATGAAAGTGCGATCCTCCACGCGGGCGACATCGCTCGGGTCCGAACGGCTCAGGAAGCTGTTGGGACGAAGTTTGGGATTGAGGCGGATGAACGTTCCGGCGGCCACCATTTCCTCACAAAGCCGGTCATATTCCTCCTGCGATCCGTCGCACCAGTGGACGCGATCAGGCTGGCACAACGTGCGAATCTCCTCCACCCAGGCGAGAAGAGCTTGATTGCGGGTGGGGGGAGCAGCGGAGTCCTTTCGAGATTCAGTTTTTTTCATTGCGCGGGCATGTTCCCATGAAGCCGGGTTTCCGGATACCCGCGGGTTGGCGAACCCCCATCCGATTTTGTCATCCCCAAAATTGCCCGGTCCCCCGGGCAGGCGCCGCACTTTTTTCTTAGGCTTGCTCCCCGACTTGCCGCGGCTCTTTTTCCCCTGTGGGAGCAGGGTGCGAATGTCGGTTGGGGTTTAAGCGGAGACCAAGTTGGCGCGGTATTCGGTGGGCGACTGGCCGGTGACCTTCTTGAAAACGCGGTTGAAATGCGTGAGGGATTGAAAGCCGACCTCGAAGGCGATCTCGCTGACGCGCAGGTTGGGATTCAGCAGGAGGTTCTTCGCCTTTTCCACGCGGACGCGGGAGAGGTATTCGGTGAAGCTCAACCCGGTCGCCTTCTTGAACATCTTGCAGAAATAAAACGTGCTCGTGTTGACGGCACGCGCCACCTGGCTGAGCGAGAGGTTTTCCGCCTGGTTTTCCCGGATGTAGGCCCGGGCGCGGGAAATCATGGGCGGCTCGGCATTTTCCTTCTGCACCGCCACCTGGTTGGCCACGATGGCAAGATGCTGGGCGAAGATGGTGAGCAACTCAATCAGAGCCTGGTATTGCTCGGGCGTCATGACCTTGGTGGAAAAATAGGCCGACTCGAGTTCGGGGGTCACCGGGATCCCCCACTCCTCCAGCCGGCGGGCCACCCGGGCAAACTGGTCGGCGGTGGGTTTTTCGCAAAAGACCTGTCCGGTCTGGAGAAATCCCAGCAGCTCGCTGCCCAGCTTGACCGGCACCGCAGTGTCGAGCATTCCCAACTCACATTTTTCGGTGCAGGCCTCCTCGCGGGCGCCTTCGGCGAGCCTGCCCTGGGTCCGGAGGCAGGCGGCGCAGGAACAGCTCTTCCGCGCCATGACCTCGCAGAAGGGGTTCATGCTTTTCTTGCCGCGGTGCGGCAGTTCCCACGATTCGGCGGGCGTCAGGGAAACCGGCAGTCCGGTTGCCTCGGTGAAAGCCCGTTCGTAGTCACGAAAGATCGCCGAATCCGTCAGTGCCTGGATGAGATTCGCGGTCACTCCCGTAATATCGCGCAGGAACCTCCCTTCGTCACTCGCAAATTCCTCGGGATATTCCCGACTAAAACACCTCCGCCGGCAGGCCGATGGCGCGCACCTCGCGGGCAATCCGGGAGAGTTCGCGCAGCGGCAGGTGGCCGCAAGGGGCGTTGAGGGCCGGACGATGGGCGGAATACACCTGCACCAGCGAGATCCGGGTTCCCCGGCGGCGGAGATCGTCCAGGCAGCGCACATAGGTGGCAATTTCGGAGTCGTCCGGTCCCCGTCCGTCGACCAGCGGAAACAGGCTCTGAATCACCACGGGACGCCGTCGCCCCAGCTCGCAGATGTTGGCGAGGATGGCTTCGAGGGGAAACCGGGTGCGATTGATCCGTTCAAGGCACTCTTGGCTGCCGACGTCCAGTTTGACCCAGATTTCGTCGCGCACGGTGAGGATTTCCAGTCCGGCCCGCACCTCCGGGAGATGGAGTCCGGTGCCATTGGTGATGAGGACGATTTTGAAAAACGGAAAAATCCGGCGCGCGCGCAGGCCGGCCACCGCTTCCACGATCTCGCGGAAATTCGGGGCCAGCGTCGGTTCGCCGTCGCCGCTCAGGGCCACCTCCCGAAAGGGAAGTCCCGTGGGAATTTCCTCCCGCTCCGTCCGTTCCCCGCCCAGAACCACCTTCAACAGGGCCTCGAGCTCGCCGAGCATGATGCCGACCGGCACCCGCGGGGGACCGCCCGGCAACGTGCGATCCACCTCGCAATACACACAGTCGAAATTGCAGCGTTTGTCGGGGTTCATGTTGATGCCGACGGAGAGACCGCCGGCGCGCTGCGAGATGACGCAATAGACAAACCGATTGCCCAGAAATCGGCGCGCCGGCAGCGGCCGGGACATGGGCGGGTTGCGGGTATGTTGGGTCACGGTCCCAGCAAACACCAAACCGCACAATCCCGCATGGCGGGGATTGCGAAAGGCTTCGCAGATATTGGCTCCGGAACGCCCCGGATCAGCGGGCCGACCAGGTTCCTTCGAACCGCTCGGAGCGCCAGGTGTTGTCGTCGCCAACCTTCCGGAGGTTCACTCCGTTGCCTTCACGCACGAAGAGATAGGTGCCTTCCGCGGGCTGAAAATCGCGCGGATTGTCCGCGAAGGTGTCCGCAAAAGTGATCCGATTTCCCTCCAGGCGATAGCGTCCCTTGAAGGTCGGCATCGAATAATCGTCGCCGGTGTAGATGACGTACTGGCCGCCGGGCATGACCCGCAGTTCGAGGGATCCTTCGTTTTTCCGTCCCGCCTTGCGCCAGGTGCCGATGATGACCGGCCATTCGGTGAACCGCAGGCGCGCGATCCGCCAGTCCCCATCCTCCACCCGCCAGTCGACGGTGACGGTTTCCTTCAGGGCAAACCGCCCGGGGGCATTGGCCGAGCCCACGCTCCGGGTGACGGCCCGACCGGGCAGCGAATAGATGGTTTCGGTGTTGGAGAACGAAATCGCGTAGGGATCGGCCTGCAGGGCGCCGAGGAACTGGGCCACTCCCGCGGGACGCGGGGTCACCGGCGACTGGATCAGGGCATCCCTGGTGAAGCAGGTGCGCAGCGCCTCGGTCTGCCGGGTGTTATGGAGGGCGGCAAACCGGGAAAGCCGCTGGTCAAAGGGCACCGGATCCACCGGGGTCTCCGACACCTCCCGATGCGCACAGGACGCCAGGGTGACGGCAAGCAGCAGAAAAAAAAGTTTCCTCATGAAAGTGGCAATAGGGTGGCGCCGAATGGCCGGCGTCTCCAGGCCATTTTCCGTGCCTGAACCGGAGGCCAGGCCGCAGGGGTCCGCCTTTTAATTTTCCGTCAGCGAAATCGTCGCGGTGACGGTCGGCGAAGCGGGCCGGAACGGCGCGCCGTTGGAAACCGGAGGCTGAAACAGGCTCCGTTCGATGAATTCCTGATTGATCGGAGCGATGAGACTGTAGCCGCCCTTGCCGTCGGGAAGCATCGGGGTGCCCCACCGGTTGCGGCACACCACTTCCTTCGCCAGGATCCGTTCACCCCGCAGGGTGTGGTTGTAGGTGTCGACCTCAGTCGCTTGCGTCGTTGTCGTTGCCCCAAGGAAGGTACCACCGGCGATAAGAAGGGAAAGCATGACGGTTAAGGAATTGAGTTCATTGGACTTCGAAAACCGTGCCGGATCAAGGCGAAAAGTGGGCCTGCGGACAAAATCCCCGGGGCCGTGTTCTCCCGGGGACCGGACCCCCGCCCTCCGAAAAAAGCAGGCGGTGCGCAAAAGCCCCCGGAGGAGGAATTTTCGAATGCCTTCCTCCCGGCGGATCCGGGAACGACGCGGACGGGCCTCAGGCCCGTTCGACCTGCCAGTATTCGAGATCGACCGGCGTTTCGCGGCCGAAGATGGTGACGGAAACGCGCAGTTTGCCGCGTTCGGGATCGATTTCCTCGACGACGCCGTTCTGGTTCTGGAAGGGGCCGTCGGCCACCTTGACCTTGTCGCCGACTTCGAAGCTGATCTTCGGCTTGACGGAGTCCTCGCGTTCGCGGACCTGGGCCAGAAGGCTCTCGACCTCCTTGGCACGCATCGGGACCGGACGGTCCTTGGTGCCGGCGAAGCCGATCACACCGTCCGTCTCCTTGATGAAGTACCAGGTTTTCTCGACGAGCTGATTGTTCTCATCGAGCAGGTGCATGTTGACGATGAGATAGCCCGGGAAGAACTTGCGGGTCGTTTCGGTTTTCTTGCCGCGCTTGATTTCCTGAACCCGCTCGGTCGGGATCAGCACCTCATAGACATAGTCCGACATCTCCTCCAGCTTGATGCGGCGGACGAGGTTTTCCTGCACCTTCTGCTCCATACCGGAGAGAACGTGCACGACATACCATTGATCACGAGGAGCGATGGGCATTATTCAGGGGCGCGTCAGAAACCCGACGACATTGATAAGGATAAGATCAAAAAAGGCGATGTATCCACCAAGGATGACCATCGCAATCACCACGACCATCGTGGAGTCCACGAGCTCCTTGTAGCGCTTGAATCCCTTTTCGGTGGGATCCCACGGCCACTGGGCCTTGCAGAGCTCGTTCCAGACTTCCCTGAAAAAGCTGCGAACTTTTCCGATCATGGTTTGAGAAAAAAGAAGGGGCCTGGCAGCCGCCTACCAACAGGACAGGAGGGACTCGAACCCCCAACCGATGGTTTTGGAGACCATTGCTCTACCAATTGAGCTACTGTCCTTTTGGCAAGATGGCGTTTTTTTTAGTCCAGGATTTCCGACACGCGGCCGGCGCCGACGGTGCGGCCGCCTTCGCGGATGGCGAAGCGGATCGTCTTTTCCATGGCGATCGGAGTGATCAGCTCGACCTCGATGGAGACGTTGTCACCGGGCATGACCATTTCCACGCCCTCGGGGAGCTTGATGGTGCCGGTAACGTCCGTGGTGCGGAAGTAGAATTGCGGGCGGTAGTTGGAGAAGAACGGGGTGTGACGGCCGCCTTCATCCTTGCTCAGCACGTAGATTTCCGCCTTGAACTTCTTGTGCGGCGTGATGGAGCCGGGCTTGGCCAGAACCTGGCCGCGCTCGATGTCGTCCTTCTTGGTGCCGCGCAGGAGCACACCGACATTGTCGCCCGCTTCGGCGCTCTCGAGGAGCTTGCGGAACATTTCGATGTCGGTGACGGTCGTCTTGGCGGTCGGACGGATGCCGACGATTTCGACTTCCTCCATCTTCTTGAGGGTTCCGCGTTCGACACGGCCGGTGGCGACGGTGCCGCGACCTTCAATGTTGAACACGTCTTCCACAGGCATGAGGAAGGGCTGATCCTTCGGACGCTCCGGAGTCGGGATGTATTCGTCCACCGCGTCCATGAGGTCGGTGATGGCCTTTTCGTATTCGGCCTCACCCTCGAGGGCCTTGAGGGCGGAACCCTTGACGATCGGAATGACGTCGCCGGGGAATTCGTACTTGGAGAGAAGCTCGCGAACTTCCATCTCGACGAGCTCGAGGAGGTCCTTGTCATCGACCATGTCCACCTTGTTCATGAACACGACGATGGAGGGCACGCCGACCTGACGGGCGAGCAGGATGTGCTCACGGGTCTGAGGCATGGGGCCGTCCGCCGCGCTCACGACGAGAATGGCGCCGTCCATCTGGGCCGCGCCGGTGATCATGTTCTTCACATAGTCGGCGTGACCGGGGCAGTCGACGTGCGCGTAGTGACGCTTCTCGGTCTCGTATTCGACGTGGGCGGTGTTGATGGTGATGCCGCGCTCTTTTTCTTCGGGAGCGGCGTCAATTTCGTCGTATTTCTTCGCCTGGGCCTTGCCGCCCTTGGCGAGCACGGTCGTAATCGCGGCCGTGAGCGTGGTTTTGCCGTGGTCAACGTGGCCGATCGTGCCGATGTTGACGTGCGGTTTGTTTCTCTGGAACTGTTCTTTTGCCATCTTTTGGGTTGCTTAAGGGTTTTTAACAGCGGCGCGTTCTTGAAATGGAGCCCATGACCGGGATTGAACCGGTGACCTCGTCCTTACCAAGGACGTGCTCTACCGACTGAGCTACATGGGCGCATGTGGCCGAAGCCTGAAAGAACGGATGCATCTGTTATCCCCGGCTGAAAAAGGGCGCAGCGCCCTACCCGAATTCACTCCTCGTGAAAGCGGTTAGAGCCACGTCCCTGAAACAGAAGGGACGGAAAAGCTAACAAAGCGACCACACGTGTCAAAATGAAAAACGCCTTTCCGGCGGAGAAATTTGCTCCCGGGGCCGAAAGGGGGCAGATTTTGGTGAATAAATCCCGGCCGACAACCGTTTATCACCCGAACCCCCATGCGATGAAATCCCGGCTCCTCCCCCTTCTGGCCGTCCTTGCCCTCCTGGTCCTTCCCCGCCCGGGGCACGCCGACACCGGCATCACCTTCCAGGATTTCTACGATGCGCTGGCTCCGGACGGCGACTGGGTGGAAATCGAGGAATACGGCTACTGCTGGCGGCCGTTCGTCGACGAAAACTGGCAGCCCTACACCGACGGCCAGTGGGTTTACACGGATGCCGGCTACACGTGGTATTCGAACGAGCCCTGGGGCTGGGCGACGTATCATTACGGACGCTGGGCGAAGGTGAAAAACTGGGGCTGGGTCTGGGTGCCGGGCTACGAGTGGGGCCCGGCCTGGGTTTCCTGGCGGATGAACGACGACTACATCGGCTGGGCGGCGCTGCCTCCGGAGGCGGTCTGGGAGCCGTCGGTGGGATTCACCACCTATGTCGACATCGACTACGGGATCGGCCCCGACTGGTATGTGTTTTGTCCGGTGGCCTCCTTTTGCGCGCCCCGTCTGCGGACGGTCTGCCTGCCCCGGCGAAACAACCTCACCATCATCGCCAACACGGTGAACATCACCCGCATCCGGCAGGTGAACCAGGGCCTCATCTTCAACGGCGGCCCCGACATTAATGTCATCAACCGCCGCGCCCACGCCCCGCTGCGCCGCGCCCGGCTCGAGCGCGAAGTGCATTTGGACCGGACCGCCCTGCGGGACCGGCAATTGCGCAACCGGCTGGAGGGCGACATGCTGAAAATTCCCGCGCCGGCGGTGGAAAGACGGGCCGGACGTCCCCCGGCCATCGCCGGGCGCGCCGGACGGAACCAGGTCAATCGCGGCTGGGAAGGCGTGGGGCAAAACCCCGAACTGGTCAGAGCCTATCGGGAAAAGATCCGTCAGGAAGCCGAACGCGCCGGACGCAAACCCCACGAGGCCATCGTCACGCAGGTCCAAAATCAGCCCCCGTCCAACCCCACCCTGTCCGGGCAGGCCTTTCGTCAGGGAAACTCCACTCCGCCGCCTGTCACGGACCGGCGCAGATCACCGGACCATCCCCCGGCTCCGCAAAACCACCGCGTCCCCAACCCGGAAGGGCTGCCCACCCAGGCGAACCGTCCACCGGGTGGATGGCAGGAGGAACTGCTCCGTCGGATTGAGCATCCCCAGCGGCAGGCTCAAAACGCGGAATCCCAACGCCCGCGTCCGCCCCACCCCCAACAGGCGCAACCCGCCCTGCCGCCGCAGCCGGCGCAGGAAGCCGTCGAAACCGCCCGTCGACAGCAACAGGCCGCGGCAGCCCGCGAAAAAATCCTGCGCGCCCAGCGGGAACAGGAGGCCCGCCGCCACGCCCTCCGGCAAAAACAGGAACAGGAGGCCGCCGAAATTGCCCTCCGTCAACGCCAAGCCCAAGCCCAAGCCCAGGCGCAACAGCAGAGGGAATACCAACAGCGGCAACAGTTCGAACAGCTGCAGCAACGGATTCAGCAGCAGCAGCGGGAGCAGATACAGCAGCAGGAACGCCGGCCAATCCGTCCGGGAGTGCGGCAGGGACCGTGACCCCCACCCCGCCGCGCGGCGATCCGTGTCGGAAACGGCGGTATTTTATTTCGCCGGCACCGGGGCCTTGAAGAGGCTCTTTGCCTCCTGGTTCTGGACGGTGAACACCCCGCCGGCAACAAACGAATCATCCGGGGTGGCGACGAGCGCCCGCACCGGCCCCAGAATTCCCGCCTGCGAAACAAGCGGGCCATCCAGGGTGTTGTCCGTGTTCAGACGCGCCACGCCCCGACGCGGCTGACCAAAAACCGTGCTGAAGTTGCCGCCGACGACAATTTTTCCGTCCGCCTGCACGGCGAGGGCATAGACGATGCCATTGGCACCGGGTTCCTGTCCGGGCAGGTTTCCGAAATTCTTGTCCGGTGTGCCGTCCGCATTGTAGCGACCGAGATTCAGGGCCTCCACATTGCCGACCTGGGTGAACTGTCCTCCGACAATCACCCCGCCCGCCGGTTGGACGGCCAGGGCATTCACCTGCCCGTTCACTCCGTTCTCCACCTTCTCCGCGAAGGAGCGATCCAGGGTGCCGTCCGGATTGAGACGGGCGATGTTGTTCCGCGGAACGCCGTTCACCGCGCTGAAGCGCCCGCCGATGATCACCTTGCCATCGGATTGAACCGCCAGGGCCAAAACCTCACCGTTCACCCCCTGGCCCGCCCCGTAGGCCGACTTGACGACCTCCTCCGTTTGCGCATGAGCTGCACCCAGGGAAACCATCAAAACCAGGAGGAATTTTTTCATGCTCCTAGTCCACCGCTGAAGAAGAACGAAATCAAGCTCTTGATTCCTGTCGCGGAATGCGCGACTCTCTGCCCTCCACGCACCCGTAGCTCAATTGGATAGAGTGCCGGCCTCCGAAGCCGTAGGTTGTGGGTTCAAATCCCGCCGGGTGCATTAACTTTTTCATTCCAAGCGTTTTACAGATCGATCATTCCCGATCCACGCTCACCGTTTCCCCAGGCTCTCCTCCCCCCGGCCCAGGCGCCGGTTTCTCCGGAGCCGGTCGATTTTTTCAGCCTCCTTTCGGCGCTCATGATCCGTGCCGTGGCACGTCCGGGCTGTTTTTTCCTTCCGCAAAATCCCATTGCGGGACGGCCATGAGCCGAAAAACCACACCCCACAGCGGGGAGGCTAGCGCCGGACACTTCCCATCTCGCCGGCCGCCTTTTCCAGCACGGCGCGGAGACTGTCGACCGTAAACGGCTTGCCCAGGAATCCATCCATGCCCGCCTCGGCGCAGGCCCTGCGTTCCTCTTCGGAGATGCCTGCGGTGAGGGCCACGATGCGGGCGGGGATGCGTCCGTGACGAACCTCGTCCTCCCGGATGGCCCGGGTGGCATCCAGGCCGTTGAGCACCGGCATGTTGACGTCCATGAGGATGACATCGAAGTCGGATTCCCGGGTCAGGTCCAGGGCCTCCCGGCCATCCACCGCCAGCCGGGCCGTGCAGCCGATGCGATCGAGCATGCGGCCGATGAGTTTGCGGTTCACCGGATTGTCCTCGGCGACAAGGATGCGCAGGTTGTCGGGGAGACCGCCGGCCTTCCCCGCCGAAACCACGGTGTCGTTTTCCTCCCGGGCCGGAGGGGCCAAAACCGAGGCGGTAAACACCGAGCCTTTGCCAAACGTGCTCTCCACGTGCACGGCGCCTCCCATCAGTTCGCAGAGCCGGCGGACAATGGTGAGACCGAGACCGCTGCCCCCGTATTTCTGGAACAAAAGGGGATCGGCCTGACTGAAGGGCCGGAACAACCGGGGCATTTGCTCGGGGCGAATGCCGATCCCGGTGTCGCTCACGACAAAAAAAATCTCGCGGCCGTCGGCTCCGACACGGACCTCGAACGTGATGGAGCCGGACTCGGTGAATTTGAGGGCATTGCCAAGCAGGTTGCCCACGATCTGCTCCACCCTCAGGCAGTCAACGGTCACGCGGGGCGCAAGGCCGGAAGCCGGCACATAATGAAAAGCGAGCCCCTTTTGACCCGCACGCAGCTTGAACGACGCCTGCAGACGGGCGAGGCGCGAAGCCAGATCGACCGGCTCGGGACGGAGCGCAATCTGGCCCATTTCAATGCGGGAAAAATCCAGGACGTCGGACACCAGTGTCAGCAGCAGATGGGAACTGGACCGGATGCCCTCCAACGCCTCCCGGGTGCGTTCGGGCAACCCCTCCGTGTCCTCGAGAAGGGAGGCAAATCCGATCACCCCATGCAGGGGCGTGCGGATCTCGTGACTCATCATGGCCAGAAATTCGCTCTTCGCGCGATTGGCCGTCTCGGCGGCCTGGCGCGCCTCCTCGGTGCGCCTTTCCATTTCCTTGCGAACCCTCAGGGAACGCGCCACCCCGATGCACATTTTCCGACCGGCCAGGGAAGCCACCTTCGCGTGGATTTCCACCGGAATGCGGGCGCGATCACGCGCGATGAGATGGGTTTCAAAGGTCGCCTGCCCCCGGGTCACCAACTGCTCGAAGGTCGCCTCCAGGATCGCGGGATCAATGTCATCAATCGTCCCCGGCGGCATGGCCATCAGTTCCTCCCGCTCATACCCGACAATGCGACAGGTTGCTTGGTTGACGTAGGAGAAGTGAGGAGCGAGCCCGTCTTCCGTCAGCTCGATGACGAATATGGGGTCCGCGATGGCCTCAAAGATGGCCCTGGCAACTTCATCAGCCTCGCCTCCCTCCGGGTGAATCAACTTTTCGGGCATGAATTCGGCCGCCAGCGTCTTTCGCAATACGAAAAAGGCAAGCCAAACCCGGCACTTTAGTTGAGCAGGGCGAGGAATTTACGGCGTTCGTGCCAGAGGAGGAACAGCGGGAGCACGGCGATGAGGATCATGATGATGATGCTCACCGGATCGGTCTGAAATCCCTGCGTGATGAAAATGTGAAAGGCAAAGATGTTCACGATGATCGGTCCGAGCACCAGCAGGCCGAAATTGCGGGTTTTGGGAATGGCCACCAGAATTCCGCCGATCACTTCCAGCACTTTGACAAAGGTGAGGTATCCGCTCGGACCGAAGGCACCCAGGAATTTCCCGGCCAGGGAATCCGCCGGCGGCGGTTCCGGCGACGGCATCAGGCCGAGAAGCATAAGAAGGCCCAGTCCGGCAAAGATCAGGGCGAGAATGCCCCCGGCGATGTTTGCTGCAATTTTCATGGCGGCGAAATCCTAA